>DATLJP010000018.1:0-84399 GCA_035538875.1 Chthoniobacterales bacterium
GACTCCGACCAGCATGAGATAATGCGGGATGTGCGAGCTCGGCCAACTTGAAGTCGCGTGCAACACTTCCTCTTTGGTCCAGCCGCCGGAGAAAAAGAACGGCACGCCGCTCAGCGCCATCATTCCGATCGCGTAAGTTGCAAACGTGACAGGCATCGCTCGCCGCAGGCCGCCCATCTTCCGAATGTCCTGCTCGTGATGCAGAGCATGAATGACCGAGCCAGCGCCGAGAAAGAGCAGCGCTTTAAAAAATCCGTGCGCCAGCAGGTGCATGATTCCCGCCGCGACTCCGCCGACGCCGAGCGACACCATCATTAATCCAAGCTGCGAAACCGTTGAGTAAGCGAGGATTCGTTTGATGTCTGATTGCGCAACCGCGACGAGCGCTGCCATCAAACCAGTGATGACGCCGATCCAAACAACGACTGCCAGCGACGACGTGACGCCGTTGATCGCGCCGACAGAAAAGATCGGGTAAACGCGCGCGACCAGAAAAACACCCGCCGCAACCATGGTTGCAGCGTGGATCAACGCGCTAACCGGTGTTGGACCCTCCATCGCGTCCGGCAACCAAACGTGAAGCGGAAATTGTCCGGACTTGCCGATTGCGCCGCAAAAAATCAGAAGGGCGATGAACGTCGCGCTGGTGCCGAGCATCGCCAACCCGGCGCTTTCGAGGCAGCCGTGCCCGTTGTCATAGAACAGTAAAGTGCCGCTGTTGTGATAGAGCCAGAGGATCCCGAGAAAAAATCCCATGTCGCCAACGCGCGTGGTGATGAATGCTTTTTTTGCCGCCGCCGCCGCGCTCGGTCGTTCAATCCAGAAGCCGATCAATAGATACGACGCGAGTCC
The DNA here is from genome assembly GCA_035538875.1 of Chthoniobacterales bacterium. Taxonomy (GTDB): domain Bacteria; phylum Verrucomicrobiota; class Verrucomicrobiia; order Chthoniobacterales; family UBA10450; genus AV40. The sequence goes on from DATLJP010000018.1 coordinate 853, forward strand.
GACCAGTTCCCAGAAAATGAAGAGCAGGAGCAAACTGTTCGCGATCACGACGCCGAGCATCGCGCCGGAGAAGAACGAGAGATAAGCGAAAAAACGGCTGAGATTTTTGTCGTCAGCCATGTAGCCGATGCTGAAAACAAAAATGCAAAGGCCGACGAGCGTGATCATCATCATCATCGCCGCCGCGAGCGGGTCGAGCACGAATCCAATGCGCAACGACTGATTGCCGAAAACAAACCAGGTGAAGTTTTCAACGCCGCGAAAGCCATGGGCGTGGAGCGTTGGGAAGAAAGCAACAAACGACATGATCAGCGCCGCGATCTGACCAATGACGGCGAAAACGGCGCTCAAGCCGGGCGCGGTTTTTCCAAGGCTTAAGATCAACAATGCGACGACGATCGGCGTCGCTGGAATCAACCAAACGGTGTTCATGATCCAGGAATTCATCCTTTGAGTTGATTGAACTGGTCAACGTTCGTGGTGCGGAAATGACGATAGACTGCGATAACCATCGCGAGACCGACCGCGGCTTCAGCCGCGGCGATGGCGATTGCGAAAATCGCGACAATCACGCCAGTTGGATGCGCCGTGTGCGGACCAAATCGCCAAAACGCAATGAAATTGATGTTCGCCGCGGCGAGCATCATCTCGATCCCGATTAGAATAAAGATCGCGTGACGCCGGCTGAGCGCGGCCAAGAGTCCCAGGCAAAACAGCGTTGCCGAAACGACAAGCAAGGTCGACAACGTCATGAACGTTTGTCCTCCATCACGAGAATGAGCGCACCGATGAGGGCGGCAGTCAGCAAAACGCCGACGCAGAGAAGTGGCCAAACGTACGAAATCATAAGCGCTTCGCCGATTTGTTTTACCGTCAGCGCTTTCGCGACCGACGGCGCGATCGCAACGGACTTCGTTTTAACAATTGCCCAGATCAAACCCCCGAAGACGGCAATCGCGACGACGACACCGCTCCAGCCAAAGCCGCGAACATTCCCAACGTCGTGCGGTGTCAGCAGAATTGTGAACACGATCAAAACTGCGACTGCGCCGATGTAGACGAAGACTTGAACAAGGCCGACGAATTCAGCGCCGAGCAAAAAGAAGAAGGCCGAGATTCCGAGAAACATGACCGCGAAACTGAGCGCGGCGTGCATGAGTTTCGGCAATGTGGCCGCTGCCAGGGCGACAATCAGGGTAAAGCTCGCGATAATTCCAAAGACGAAAATGTTCATTCGACGAAACGATAACGCCGCGGCGTGAATTTTTTGCGAGTGTCGAGAAAAATCGACAACGCGAAGTAAACGACGGCAATGACCGCCAACGACCAAAGCCAGGCCAACAGACGATGGCCGGCATAATGCCAAACCGCAGCTGCAACGACGCAGGTGAACGCCATCGGCAACATGAATTTCCAGGCCAAATTCATCATTTGATCGATCCGAATGCGCGGCAGCGTGCCGCGAACCCAGATGAAAACGAAAAGCAACACCGACAATTTAGCGAAGAACCACAGGTAAGACGGAATGAACGCGAGCCACGGAAGCGGCGCATGCCATCCGCCAAGAAAGAGCGTCACGGCAAGGCCGCTGACTGCGAACATCCCGAGATATTCAGCCATGAAGAAGGTGGCATATTTGAATCCCGAATATTCGGTCATGTGCCCGGCCACGATTTCCGATTCACCTTCCGGCACATCGAACGGCGTGCGATTCGATTCCACCAATCCGGAGACAAAGAATAAAGCGAAAGCGGTCGCGCCCCATGGCGTCAGAACGAACCAATGCGGCAGGAAGCCAAAATAGTAGTACTTTTGCGCGAATACGATCTTGTCGGGATTGAGCGAGCCGACCACCATCACGACGGGAAGAACCGTGATGATGAGCGGCAATTCGTAGCTGATCATCTGCGCGATCGCACGCATCGCTCCTAGCATCGAATACTTGTTGTTGCTGCCCCACCCCGCCATGAACACAGTGAGCTCAGTCGCCGATCCGACGGCAAAGAAAAACAGAATGCCACCATCGATCACGAACGGCGTCATGTTTCGGCCATAAGGAATCACGCCGAGAGAAAGAATTGCCGCGGCCGCAATCAAAACCGGCGCGAGAAAATGAACGATCTTGTCCGCGCGCGCGGGCACGATGTCTTCCTTAATCAGCATTTTGATTCCATCGGCGACCGGCTGAAAAAGCCCGAAAGGGCCGACGCGGTTCGGACCGTAGCGATTTTGCATCCGTCCGAGAATCTTTCGTTCAAGAACGGACATGAGCGCAAACAGTGTGAGGAACACACCGAGCAGCGCAACGATGTTGAGCAAACTCGAAACAATTTGAATCAGCAAATCTGACGCGCGGCCGCTCAAAAACGAGAGCAGCCATTGTTTCGCGTGGATGAAAATTTGGTCGAGAGATTGGCTCACGTTCGATGAAGAAAAGCGGTGCTCAATTATTTAATCAAGGAAGAACCGCAGGCGCGCGTTTGACCATGCAGATCGGATTTACACAGATGGAAACCGGAATGAAAAGGCTGTAGCGTTCAGTGTAAACGTGATTGTCGATCTTGCATGACTCCGAGTCCGTATTTGTTCATCGCTGTTTTCGGGGCCGTCGCACTGATCTTTCCGTTGCTGCCGCTCGCGCTCGCCTGGATGTGGCGACGATTTTTTCAACCGCCAAAACCTGGCGTGCAAAAGAACGCAATCTACGAGTGCGGCGTCGAATCAATCGGTGAAGCGCATGTCCAGTTCCGGTCGCAGTATTATCTCTACGCGATCATTTTTCTGATCTTCGATGTGGAAGCGATTTTCCTAGTGCCGTTCGCCGTCGCGTTCACCGGTTTGCCACTCGGCGCATTCATCGCGATTCTCGTTTTTCTCCTTCTCTTGATCGAAGGTCTCGTTTGGGCGTGGGGCAAAGGTGGTTTAAATTGGGCGAAGTAAAATGAGCGAAGGACAAATCGACGAAGGTTTGCGAAGTGAACTGCAACGCCAGGGAGTTTGGATCACCTCGATGCAGGACCTTTATAACTGGGGCCGCAAGAATTCGATCTGGCCGCTCCAGTTCGGGCTCGCGTGTTGCGCCATCGAAATGATCGCTACTGCGGCGTCGCGTTACGATATCGCGCGCTTTGGCGGCGAAGTTTTCCGGCCATCACCACGCCAGGCCGACCTCATGATCGTCGCCGGCACCGTCACGAAAAAAATGGCGCCGCAAATTGTGCGGCTCTACAACCAGATGCCCGATCCGAAATACGTGATCTCGATGGGCGCATGCGCTATTTCCGGCGGGCCATTCAAACAAGGCTACAACGTGCTCAAAGGGATCGATCGTTACATTCCGGTCGACGTTTACATTCCCGGTTGCCCGCCGCGTCCGGAAGCATTGCTCCACGCGTTCATGGAATTGCAACGCAAGATCGACAATCAGCAGCTGAGCGGCGCAAACAGAGCCGAATTTCTGAAACCGGAACAGCCTAGCGAATTTCCAGTGCCGGCGTTTGGCGAACACGATCTGAATCCGCCGGCAAATCCGAACGTTTATCATCCGCCGAAACTCGAGCGCGTCTGAAAAGTGGAGACGTTGGAGCAAATCAAGAACCGGGCGGAGCTGGCCGCAGGCGGCGCGAAGATCGACATCGTTGTTAATCCGGGTCCGTCACAACAGTCGTCGTTGTTGATTGACAACGACCACGCGGCAGCGGTTGCGCAATTTCTTCGCGATCATCCGGCGCTTAGTTTCGATTTTTGCTCAAACGTGACCGGCGTCGATTGGCTCGCTCGCACCGTGAAGAAGACAACGAAGGTGAAGCAACTGGTCGATGGCGCTGAGAAGGAAGTCGATCAAGCGACCGAGGAAAAGGTCCCCGGTTATCTCGAAGCGGTTTATCACCTTTATTCGATGAAGCTCAAACACGGGCCGCTGATCATTCGTATGCGAGCACCGAATCGCAACGACGCGCGGTTGCCTTCTCTTACACCGGTATGGCGCAGCGCCGAGCTTCAGGAACGCGAAATTTTCGATCTTTACGGCATTCATTTTGACGGCCACCCCGATCTCCGCCGTATTTTGATGTGGGATGAGTTTAAAGATCATCCAATGCGGAAAGATTACGTGCAGCCGGACGATTTCGAATGGGAGCCGACGCCGCACGACCAGGTGCTCCACCGCGCGAAAGCGCATTACACGCCGCGTCCGCAGTTGGACGGTGCGGAAAAAATCACTGCAAAACCGCAATGACTGCGACGCTCGAGACAGTCGAAGCAATGGAGCGACCACCGACAACCATGACCTCGCGACTCGAGGGCGAGTTGCTCGAAGTGTCGATGGGACCGCAGCATCCGTCGACCCACGGCGTTTTTCGAATGAACGTCGCGCTCGAGGGCGAGATCGTCCGCAAACTGAAGCCGGTGTTTGGCTATTTGCATCGCAACCACGAACAAATTGGAGAGCACACGACTTATCTTGGCTCGATGCCATACACCGATCGGCTCGATTACTTTTGCTCAATGACGAACAATTGGGCCTATGCGCTGAGTGTCGAAAAACTCGCCGGCATCGAAGTTCCCGAGCGTGCCGAATACTTGCGCATCATCCTCGCCGAGCTAACGCGACTCCAAAATCACGCGTCCCTTCTCGGATTTCTGCTGAGCGACATGGGCGCGTGGGGCACGCCCTTAATGTACGCGTTTCGCGAGCGCGAGAAGATTCTCGATCTGTTTGAATCGCTCTCCGGTTCACGAATGATGTGCGACTACATGCGCTTCGGCGGCTGCCGCGTCGATGCCGAGGATGAATGGCTCGGACGCGCGAAACAGATTGTCGACCGTTTTCCGAAGTTTCTTGACGAGTTCGAAGAATTGATTTTGCAAAACGAGATCGTGATCGCGCGGACGCAAAACGTCGGCAAGCTATCCCCCGAGCTCGCGATTAGCGCCGGTATCACGGGTCCAATGCTGCGCGCGTCGGGTGTGAATTACGACATTCGGAAAGTGGACTGCTACGGATTTTATCCCCGGTTCAAATTCCGGGTCCCGCTAGGCGATCATGGCGATACTTACGATCGCCTGATGATGCGCGCGCTTGAGATGCGCGAGAGCGTTGAAATCCTCAAACAAGCATTAGCGCAAATTCAGCCCGGGCCGATTGTGAATCCGAAAGTCAAAGTGCGGTCGTTTCGGCCTCCAGTCGGTGAAGCGTATGGACGAATCGAAGCGCCGAAGGGCGAGCTCGGATTTTACCTGATCAGCGACGGCGGACCGAATCCGTACCGTTACCGAGTGCGACCGCCGAGTTTCATCAATCTGACGATTCTCGAAGACATGTGTCTCGGTCACGTTGTCGCCGACGTAATGGTCATTCTCGGCAGCGTCGACATTGTCATGGGCGAAGTCGATCGCTAGAGACTTTTAGCGAAGCCAACCGCCGACAGCTTGAATAGGCTCGATCTGATTCGGCGCAGTAATCCAGGCAGCAATCGCGCCGACGCGCGAATCGGTAGTCAGTGGCATTTCGCTTTGGCCGCCCGACATTTTCTCGTTCACGAGCGACAGAACGACAAAATCCTGACGCAAACTCCGGCCATTATTTTCACCTGCGGTAACTTTCGTGGCCAGACCAAAGCCAAGTGTCGCGACGTGAAGATCGACATCTTTCCTTGCGCCATCGATCGGCACAAACTCCGCGACTACTCTTCCGTTGGCGATCGTTAGCTTCAACGCGCCCGGCTTTTCACTCGATGATGTTGGAACGTTGCGATCGAGCCATTCGCGTCCATCAAGCACAAAACCTGGAGTGTAGACGCTCTCGCTTTTCCAATTCGCGGAATATTGATACTGCCGCGCGGTCCATTCCTTCGCCGCGAACGGATCGCGCCACCCGAGTCGGTTCCAATAATCAACATGAAACGCCAGTGGCACGAAATCCTTCCACAATCGCGGTTCGGCCTTCAACTTCGACAACCACGCTTCAGCCGGCGGGCAACTGCTGCAGCCTTGCGATGTAAAGAGCTCGAGCAAATGCGTTTTCTGCGGTCCGGTTTCGAAGACCAGATCGCCAGCTTGGACCGCAGAAGTAACGGCCAACGTGAAAAGGACTAAGCGCGCACGCATTGAAACAAAGTTTTCCCTGTGAATATGATGCTGTTTCGACAACATTAAAACGATGATCGGCACCGGGATTTTAAAAGGGATGGCGGTAACACTCCGGAATTTTGCCGGGAGTTATTTCGAAAGAGACCGCCTGATCACGGTCCAGTATCCAGAGGAGCGAAATCCTCTCCCGGAAAACTATCGGAATTTCCCGTTTTTGGTTTATGACGGTAACGATCCGCATGCCGGTCTGCGTTGCGTCGCTTGCCAGATTTGCGAGAAGGAGTGCCCGCCGCAGTGCATCTATATTGTTAAGAGCAAGGACAAGAAACCGGACTACGTCGGGAAGCCGCAGTTTTATCCGGCGGTGTTCGATATCGACATCTCGGTTTGCATGAGTTGTCAGATTTGCGTTGAGGTTTGTCCGTTCGAAGCGATCAAGATGGATAAGGATTTCGAATTGAGTCAGCGCGAACGATTCAATCATCTGCTGCAGCGAAAGGAAGAGCTTTCGAAGTCGAACGAGTATTATCACAAGATTCATCCGATCGAAGCGGCTGCAGTAGACAAAAATCTCGCGGACGCGGCAGCAGCTGCGGAAGCGAAGAAGAAAGCAGCCGCCGAGGCGGTTGCTAGAGCCGCGGCGGCGAAAGGAGCCGTAGCTACGCAGGCCGCCCCAACGCCGGCGCCGCCGGAAAGCTCATCAAGCTCGACGCAAAGTTAAATGAACGATTTCCGCAGGCGCGTTGACACGAAGCGGGAACCAATTGCCGACGCCGTTTGAAACAATCAGTTTGCTTCGGCCTCGCGTATATAGTCCCGACCAATAACGAAAAAGCGCGGGTCCAAAGCCGAGCTGTTCATTTAGCATCAATTGCCCGCCATGTGTGTGACCGGAAAGTGTGAGGGGCAAGTCCGCGTCGGCCGCGGCATCGAACGCGTGAGGATGATGCGCGAGCAAGATCGGAAATGCGTCGGCGATCCGCAGGTCGAGTAATTTTCTAACCTCGCCTCGGATCGCGGCGTCGCGTCCTTCGCCGCGAACGCGCGTCCAACGCAGGCCCAGAAGTTGAACGGGAAATCCGTGCACACTCAGACTTGTCGATTCATCGAGCAAAAACGGCAGCCCGGACGCTTTAACTCGCGTTTCGAATTCGCGCGGGTTCTCGATCAAGTCGTGATTCCCTTCGATGATCGCTAAACCGAAGCGCGCTTCCATCGCCCGGGCTAATTCCAGGCCGGCGTCGAGATCGGCAAGCGCATCGTTGATCAAATCACCGGTCAACAACACCAGATCGGCACGCATTTCATTCACAAGTCGAACGGTCTTCTGAAGAACTTCGCCTTTTGTAAATCGTCCGACGTGCATATCGCTGACCTGCGCGATCGTCACTCCATCGAGCTCCTTCGGCAGATCAGCGATCGGCAGAACGAAACGGCGGACCCGCACGTTGTTCAGCTGTGCCATCGCGATGCCGGTCAGACTAACAGTGAAAACCGGCGGCAACATTGCCGCGCTAAAACGTAGAAATTCGCGGCGACTCCAACCACTCGAGTCGGCCGAATGTTCAGTTTTGGCTAGCGCTTTGCGAGACAAGATTTTGTGACCAAACAAAATCGGGATGAGCGCCATACCGATCAAAGCGAGTAGACCGAGGCCGATGAAGTGCCAGATAAAAATCGCCGAGACCGCGAACTTCGGAATCAATCGGTCCCAATCACCGCGCGACATTCTAGCAGCAATGATGGCAATCAATCCGAGCATCATTGCAATGATGAAGACCGAGATCACGGCGCGAGCGATCCCGTGATTCGCAAGCCGCGCGGAAACGATCCACCAGAGGATATCCAGCACGACCATGAATCCGATGATGGTGAAGATGAAGCCCACGCTAAGAACTTACGCGGGTTCGTGGCGTTAGCGACGGTTGATCCTAAACGCCGTCGTTACCGATCGCTTCGACCGGGCAACCTTCCATCGCTTCCTTGCAAAGGGCCTCTTCGTCCGGCGATTCAGGTTGCTTGTAAACGTAGGAGTGACCGCCGTCGTCATTGCGTTTGAAATTGGCCGGCGCAGTCTCGCGGCACAAATCGCAGTCGATGCACTGTTCGTCGACATAGAACTTGCCGGGGGCGTTCTCGGGATATTTGTTGGCGGCGTCAGCCATAACTTTTCGCTCGCGGAGCGGGAAGTTAGGTGGAAACGCCCAAGATGCAACTTAAAGCCCCAGGCTTTTCGACGCATCACGCGCGAACTTGAAGCCGCTCAGTCGCGTGCCAAGATCGACATCCTTCGTGATGGCAAGGACTTGGAAGCTTCGACCGAGCATTTCCGGATGAAGCAGCGTTTGCAGAGCGCGCTTCGATTTTTCGCTCTTTACGATCTCCGGCAATGCCGAAATGATTCCAGTGAGAAAATGATGTTGGTCGGTGAATCCCGTTACTCTCAGTCCATTTTTCTCGGCAGCTTCAGCGATATCAGTCCAGTTAACGTGCGCCGTGATGTCCGCTTCGCCGATCTCTTCAAATGGAGAATCGAGCTGTCGGTGGCGCGCACGTACTTGCACGACTTCGCGGAATTCGGTCCGCGCAAATCCGTAATCGATCGCCAGAATGAAGCCGCGTTCCAACCGTGCCGCGACGTTATCGATCCAATTCAACTGAGATTCGTTTGTTGTTTGTTCCGTCGGCGAATCAACGAAAACGAATTCGTTTCCCTCGAGATCGACAAGTTTTTTGTGCAGATTAATCGGCATCGCGTCGAGCAGTTCGTTCGAGAAATGAATCCCAACGAACGGTTCCATTCGGTCGAGCGATTTTCGCCATTGAACGCGATCGCCGAACTCCCCCAACGTTTGTAATTGTCGATCTCGCAATTTCGGGAGCGGCTCCACGATCCGGTAGCGCAGGGCTGAGAAAAATGCGAGACATCGCCGCTGCGATGATTCGAGCACGTCGCGCGCGAATTCGCCATGATGTGCGCCTTGTTCAACGATAATAAAGTTGGGGATCTTGCCGAGTCGTTCCCAAATTTCCGCGAATTGCGCCGCGAGTAATTCTCCAAAGAGTGGACCAACGCTGACGTTGGTGAAATAATCGCCGCGCCGCCCGATCGCCGCGCGGTCGCTCGAATAATAGCCGTGTTCGGGATGATAAAGCGTTTGTTGCATGAACCAGGCGAAAGGTTGCGGACCACGACTCCTGATCGCGTCGCGAATGAGTTGAATCAGTTCAGTTTGCAATCGGAAGACTCTCAATGTCCTACGCCCTAACGTCCAATGGCGGAAATGCAGCGACTCAGGATTCGTGTTGGGCATTGAGCGCACGACGTTTGCTGCCTAGATTCTTGCCCATGCCGCTGTGAGAAATCGCGCCGCCAACAAGTATCTGATTCCCCCACCGGGCTATCGATTTCGGTCGCCATGGTACACCAGACCGGAATTTTATGTCCCGGTCATCGTCATGACATTTCTGGTAGGCGGCCTCGCGTTTTATATCTCGATGTTTCTGTCCGACTTGAAGAACCAGGCCGCCACGCTCGATCTGAGCAAGCTCGAACAAATGGAATCGGCCAGCGTGATTCTGGATCGAAACGGCAAGATCTTTGGCCAAATCTACGTCGAAAATCGCGAGACGATTCCGTACAGAGAACTTCCGCAGGATTTGATCAATGCGGTCGTCGCAGCTGAGGACGCGAAATTTTACCAGCATCACGGCTATGCGATTTCGGGAATCCTGCGCGCCACTTTCAAAAACCTAATGTCTGGCCGGGTGCGTCAGGGCGCGAGCACGATCACGCAACAGCTGGCACGCAACAGTTTTGCGCTCAAAGGCAAAACGTATCGGCGTAAGTTGCTCGAAATTTTCGTGGCGCGCCGGATCGAAAACAATTTCAGCAAGGAGAACATCCTGGAGCTTTATCTGAATCGGATTTACTTCGGCGGCGGACTCTACGGCGCTGAGGCAGCTGCGCGCGGATATTTCGGCAAAAATGCACGTGAGCTTTCATTGAGCGAATGCGCGATGCTCGCAGGCATAATCAAAAGCCCGAACCGGCTTTCACCGTGGAACGACAAGCCTGCCGCGCGCGACGCCCGCAATTATGTGCTCAGCCGCATGCGCGATCTTGGCTTCATCGACAGTTCAAAGTTTGTCGCCACTCAATCGCAAGATTTGGCGATTGGTAATCGACAAAACGCCAAGGGCCAAAATTACGCCGTCGATTACATCCGGCAACAAGTGATCAACACAGTCGGATGGGATCGCGCAATGAACGAAGGCTTTCGCATTTACACGACGATTGATGGCGACCTCCAGAAAATCGCGGAGGAATCGCTCCGCCAAAGTCTCGATAAAGCGGAACAGCATACGGCTTACGATCATCAAACTTATGCCGAGTACGCGGCGAGCTTCAAAAAAGCAAAATCAAGCGGCACTGCCTTGAGCCAGCCGGCGCCCAATTATCTGCAGGGCGCTCTGATCGGTCTCGACAATGAAACCGGTGGAATTGTGGTGCTCGTCGGTGGGCGCGATTTCGAGCACAACCAATACGATCGTGCGCTTCAGGCAAAGCGTCCCGTCGGCACCGCAATGCTTCCTTTCGTTTACGCGACCGCGTTCGAGCAGGGAATGTTTCCTGGAACGCCGGCGGACGATTCACCGCTCGACAATCGCGCGGTGATGATTGGCGGAATGACGGGAATTCTCGGCGAATGGGGCCCGGAGAGCGCAGACAATCGCTACGAAGGAACAATGACCGCACGCCAGGCGCTCGCGAAATCGAAGAATGGGGCGTCGGTGCGAATCGGAATGGACGCCGGCCTCGACGACGTCTTGCAACTCCTGCGCGCTGCCGGAATTCACTCCACGCTCCGGCCCTACCCCGCGACCTTGCTCGGTAGCAGCGAAGTTACGTTGGCCGAGCTCGCGCTTGGCTACACAATTTTTCCGAATGGCGGTTGGCGTCCAAGCGCGCCTCACATCTTGGAGAAGATCGAGGAAAAGGACGGCACGGTTTGGGTCGCACAGCGTTCATACAGAAAAGAAAATGTGATCAAACCTGAAACCGCCTACGAAGTGCACTCCTGTTTGGTCGATGCCCTCGAAACCGGCACCGGCAAGACCGCGCGCACGGAGTTTGGGCTGAAAAAATTCCCGGCCGCTGGGAAAACCGGGACCGCTTACGACTTTACCGACGCGCTGTTCGCTGGTTACAATAGCAATTTCACTTGCGCGGTTTGGACCGGGTTCGATAAGCCGCAAAAAATTTACCGCGGCGCCTTCGGGCGTGAGATTGCACTGCCGGTCTGGGTCGATGTTATGAACGCGGCGGCGGAACATTATCCGCCGAAAGAAATCAAACGTCCGGCGACCTTGAAGGATGTCGAGATTTGCGCGCGTTCAGGGTTGCTTGCAACGGACAGATGTTACGACGCAGTGAAAAGCGCAATCGGCGATTCCGTTCAAAAACGCACGACTTACATGGAAATTGCAACGCCGACGCAAATGCCGACTGAGCTGTGCAATGTTCATGGCGAACCGCGGACGCGAGTGATCGCCGATTTACCGTCTACCGAAGCACCCCGCGCCCAACTCGCCGCCGACGTAAGTGAACTGACACCCGTGGCACTGAGGAGTCCCACGTTGGTGACGGAAAACGATCCGTATGATTCGGTGAAGCCGACAGTAAAGTTTGACAGCGCTGATGAAGAGCAAATTGCAGAAGAACGACCGGCGCAAAAGGTCGATAATCCCCAGCCAAACGAAACGCGCGCCCAAATTCGAACTCAACAAAACGGTCCCGTGACCGCCGGCAAAGATAGCAAACCAGTTTTGCGAGCGATACCGGTTCAGCCGGAGCCGGAAGAAAGCCCGGTTGAGATTCGTCGCGCGCTTCCGGTCGGCCCGATGGATGAAGTGGAAGAAGGCGCGCTGTTGAAAGCGGCCACTCCATCTCCAACCCAGTCCGGCAACGAGTAGAATGGCGTCGACCGACGCAGCTCACTTTCGACTAAGCGTCCTCAATCCCGGTGGACGCGACCTCGAGCAATATTTCGACGAACCGGTTGGTCCTGAAGCGCCCGGTCATCCGCCGACCAATCTTCACGCCTTCGCGGCGTGTACCGGCGGATCGTTTCATCGCACGACGAAAAATGCGATTGAGGAAAAACGGCCAATTCTTCTTGTGTTGCGCGGCAATTTTCGCACGACTGAGCGCGCGCTAACTGAATGCAAAGCAGCGCAACGGACCGTCGCCGTTGCGTTGAAGGAATCTGGTCTCCACCAGATCGCCGAACAGCTGCGCGACCCAAAAAGACTTGCGCGATTCATACGCACTGTCACGCACGTCGACGGCTGCATCGCAACGACGCCAGAAGCCGCAGAGATTTTTCGGCGAGTGCGGCCGGAGCGCGATCCGGCCACGGTCGCATTCATCCCAACGCCGTATCCGCTTACAGATGGAGCGTGGAAATTCTCCGTTCCGCCCGGCGAACAGCGCGGCATCTTCATCGGCACACGCGAGTGGGACGTGCCGTCACGAAATCATTTTGCTGGGCTTTTGCTCGCGCGGGAAATTTGTGTGGCCAGCGGTGAGCCAGTCACCGTCTTCAACCTTGACGGCCGCAAAGGCGAAAAACTCTTGGGCGAACTGAATTTCCCGCCCGGAAAATTGCGGATCCACGGCCAGCGCGAACCGTTCGCCAAGTATTTGCGCGAAATCGCGAAACACAAAATCGTTCTGCAGCTCGATCGAAGCCGCGTTCCAGGACAAGTCGCGGGCGATGCGCTCCTTGCCCGGACAATTTGTGTCGGTGGCGATGGCGCGATCGATCGCCTCGTGTTCGATAATTACTGCGGCGAAGGCCGGACAACCGGGGAGATCAAGGCGCTTGCGTTAGAGTTGCTCAAGAACACCGCTCAACGCGCGAAAGCGATTGTCGAAACGCAACGGCGAGCGGCCGAGCGCATGTCATTTCAGTCCGGGCAAAATCAACTTGCGTTCTTTTTCAACCGGCTGGCGACTGAGCCGGTTGGAACTCAGCCCAATTTGCCGAGCATCCCCAAATAGGTCTCTTCGAGCAGGCGGATTTGCTGCTTCTGATCGAATTTCTGCGCGATCACATTCGCGCCGTTGCGGGCCAGCCGTACGAGAAGAGGTCGATCTTCGACCGATTTAAGTAAAGCGTGCGAGAGTGCTTCATAATCGCGTTCCGGGACAAGAATTCCGCTCACGCCATTTTCAATTGCCTCGGGAATTCCCCCGTGCTGGGTCGCAAAAACCGGTAGACCGGTAGCCATCGCTTCCAACATTGAATTCGGAATCCCTTCCTGATTCCCGTCGCTGCCGGTTTCGCTCGGATGTAGAAAAATGTGCGAGGCATAGTAGATCTCGCGCAATTTCTCCGGAGCAACGAAACCCGGCAATGATAGGCGATCCGCGATCTTCAACTTGCGCATTAGTTCCTTGAGCTCCGCGAGCATCGGCCCTTCACCGGCGATCGTCAGTGTCGCTCGCGGATAGTGGCGCAGAAAAGCGGTGAAGGCGTGCAGCGTCGTTACGATGCCCTTTTTTTGGACGAGACGACTCGCTTGAAGAAAACGCCATTCGCCATTCTGGGGAAACTCACGTTCGCAAAACAGAAATTCTTGTAACGGAATGCCGGTCCGCACGATGTCGATCTTGGTTTCGTCGCAGCCGAGCTCGACCACAGCACGCTTCAACGACGCGGACCGGACAAAGGCTCGCGTGACAACGTCGAGCATTTCCCTGGTCGCTCTTCGATACGCGGGTTTCTCCATGTCGACCAAGACATCAGCGCCGTGGAATGAAACCACACTCGGTTTTGACCAGGCGCGAATCACTGGAAGGAGATGAACAGCGATGTGTCCGAAAAAAATGTGGAGAAGCTTCGCCTGCTCGCGATTCAGCACGCTCGTAATTTCGCGCAACTCGTGCGCTGAAATCTGCCACGGCTTGTTGCAAATTTGCCGAAACCAGAATCGCCGCCAAAAATGCGTGGTCGGCTTTGCAACGATGTCAATCTTGGCGAACGGAAATCGCTCTGCATTTTCATGTTTCTGCGCGATGACGATTGGAGTCAGGCGCCGGAGAGCGGTGATCTGCCGATAGATGTGGAACATCTCCGGCTTGAGAAAGGTCGCGCAGTAAAATGCGACGACCGGCTTTAAATCAGAAGACTCGTTCAATGTTTGAAGTCAAACTCGCCACTGGACGAGTCCGTCCAACGGCGAACATCGAACCGCAAAATCAAAAATTAATTGTGAAAAGCTTGATGCCTTTCCACTTCCCAGTGTCGGGATCGAGCTCAACGCTGTCCTCCGCTCTTCCGTACTGCGGCGGCGCCTGCGGGTTCAACATTTCAAATGGATTGCCGCCTCGCGCCATGCGTGGAAGCACGCCATCGGTGTTTTCCTTCTTAAGCGGCACCGGCGTGGGAGTTGGCGCCGGACGTCGACCACGCTTTGCAGCGAACGTTTTCTTGTGCGGCTGCGGCGATTGCGCAAAAACCAAGCTCGCGGCCAGCATCAACATTCCCAACACCACGAGCTTCTTCATTTACTATCCCCCCAAGATTAAGGTCGGTTCTTGCCGGTTAGACTCCTCCGGCGCAGAATTGTCAAGACAAATGGATTATCTGGAGAAAGCCAGGCGGGTTTTTGACGTCGAAATTCTCGAGCTCCAGCGCCTCCGCCGGCGGCTGGGCGATGATTTTTCGCGGGCAGTCGCTTTGATCAAGAATGCGGTGGACGCGCGCGGCAAAGTGGTCGTTCTCGGCGTCGGCAAATCGGGTCATATCGGAGGCAAAATCGCTTCAACCTTGACCAGCACGGGATCTCCGGCCGTCGTGCTCGATTCGTTGAACGCGATGCACGGCGATCTTGGCGTAGTTGCCGACGGCGATGTGGTCCTGGCCTTGAGCTCGAGCGGCGAGACCGAAGAACTGATTCGCATTTTGCCGGCCATTGCGCGGTTTCAGGTGAAAATTATTGCGATGTGCGGGAACACCGATTCGACCCTCGCCAAAAACGCGCATGTCGTTCTGAATGTGAACATCGAGCAGGAGGCTTGTCCGCTAAATCTCGCGCCGACTTCCAGCACCACTGCGATGCTCGCGCTCGGCGATGCGATTGCGATGGTTTTGTTGGAAGCACGCGGATTTAACAAAGAGGATTTCGCAAAATTCCATCCCGGCGGAAAGATCGGACGTAGTCTGCTGATGCAGGTGCACCACGTGATGCGACCGCGCGAATCGATGGCGGTCGTCCAGCCGACTGCGACTGTGCGCGATGTGCTAAAAGCCATGACGAGTGTGCGCGCCGGCGCTGCGGTTGTGGCCGGCGAAGATCGACAACTACTCGGAATTTTCACTCACGGCGATTTCGCTCGTCATTTTCAATCCGATCCGAAGGTGGGCGAACGCTTGGTGGCCGATCTGATGACGTTGAATCCAGTGACTGTGCACAAAGATAAACTCGCGGTCGAAGTATTGAAATTGCTCGAGACCCACCGAATCGACGACCTGGTCGTCGTTGATGACGACAAAGTGCCCGTAGGCGTTGTCGATTCGCAAGATCTTACGCGCTTGAAGTTGCTCTAAGCGGGTGTAGAGTCCGCGCTCCGTTTCCCTCAACTTCGAATCTTCTTATGGCAGCATTAGCAAACGATCTTCGCCGCGGTATGGCGATAAAATATAACGGTAACACCGCAATTGTCCTCGACGTTCATCATCGTACTCCGGGAAACAAACGCGCGTTCGTCCAGGCGATTATTCGCTACATCAGCACAGGCAACAGCGCCGATGTTCGACTCGGTTCTACTGACAAGGTCGACCTGGTCGAGATCGAGCGAAAGCAACTCGAGTTCAGTTACAAAGATCAGAACGGCTACCATTTCATGGATCCCGAGACCTACGACACCGTTACGTTGCAGGAGAAGTTGATCGGCGATTCGAAAGATTACTTGGTGGAAAACTGTCTCGTTCAGGTCCTTTACGCCGAAGGCAAACCAGTCCAGGTCGAAATGCCTGCGTCCGTCAGTTTGAAAGTGATCGAGTCCGCTGAAGGTGTGCGCGGCGACACAGCCAGCAACGTGACCAAGCCGGCCAAGCTAGAGACCGGGAAAACGATCAACGTTCCGCTTTTCATCAGGGAAGGCGAAACGATCAAGATCGACACGCGCACGGGCGCCTATATGGGCCGAGCGTAGTCTCTTCCTCTTCACATTCGAATTTGCGATAAGATCCAGCGATGAATCGCAGATCGCCAACGGTTCGCGGACGTAGGCCAAGGGGTGGCATAAAAGTTCCGCCCTACGTGGTCCCAACAAAACGCGGATCGGCCACAATGACTTCGTTCATGATCCCGACCCGCTGGGTGAAATTTGTTTTCGGGATTTTTCTCCTGCCCATCTGCGCGATTTTGACTCAAACATTCTTTACGGTCTTCGCGCGCGCTACCATGACGCAGCGTTTGTGGGCCGGACAGGAATTCTGGTTCTTCTCGTTAGGGGTGCTGCTCTGGCTGATCGCGTTCGTTGGGCTACCGCGACCAATCCTGCTTTACGTTTTCGGACATGAACTTACACACGCAGTTTGGATTTGGTTGATGGGCGGTCGCGTCAGTCGATTCCGCGTTGGCCGCGACGGCGGTCACGTAGTGACCAATCGGACCAATTTCTGGATCGCGCTCGCGCCCTATTTTTTCCCGCTCTATAGCATTCTTGCCATCGCCATCTACGGCGCGTTCAGTCTTTTTTACAACATGCAGCTCTACGGCGGGCTGCTTTACGCGGTGATTGGTGCAACCTGGGCGTTCCACCTCACGTTCACCTGCTTGATGATCCCGAAAAACCAAACCGATCTGCGCGATCACGGAACTTTTTTCTCGTTGATCGTGATCTACCTTATGAATCTCGTGCTGCTCTGCGTGATGTTGATCATCGCATCGCCGCACATTGCCTTCGCAGGTTTTGGCGCCGATTTCGCAAAAAACCTTGGCAACTTTTCTCAATGGGTCGGCGATCTAGCCGACAAATTCGTCCAAGGCGCGCATCACTGATTCCCGATCATCGCGAACGGCAGCATCGACATCGCATCGGCCAGGCGAGCCTGACGATTTTGAATCGGCAACTCGCGTCCGCTGAAGACTTCGTGTCCGGACTCGAAGGATAGACCTTCCGGCAACTCGATCGCGGTATCTCCCCATTGTTTGCTGATCGGCGGAAACCCGAAGCGCGACGAAAGCCGCGGCACGATGACGACAGCAATTTGCCGCTCCAATTGGCGCGCGAATGCGATGCAACAGTCGGCGTGTTCTCCAGCCGCGCGCAGTGGCAGATAATTTCCACTTCGGAAAAGATCAAAATGTTCATTCCGAAATTGGAGCGCGCGCTGAGTGAGAAACAGTTTGATCCGGCCGTCGGGCCAGTTTTGCAAAAGCTCTTCCAGCGTTTTGCTCGATAAGCAAGAAAGCATTTCCGCGCGAAATTTGTAATCGACCGGCCGCCGATTATCGGGATCAACCAGGGAATAGTCCCAGATCTCGTTCCCCTGATAAATATCCGGCACGCCCGGCGAAGTCAGCTTGAGCAACGTCTGCGCGAGCGAATTGATCGCCCCTAGGCGCGCAATTTCTTTCGCGACCGGCAAAAACGTCGATAAAAATTTGTTCTTGGCACTCGGCTGCAAAATTTTAGCGACAAAATCGCGCGCCGCAGCTAGCCACGGTTCGTTAGGCTGGATCCAACTCGTATTCAGCTTCGCTTCATTCAGCGCCTTGATCATGTAGTCTTGAATCCGCTCAATGTACTCTCCGCCCACGTTTCGTTCCGGTATTCCATCCGGCGCGACCGGCCAGGTGCCGAGCAACGTTTGATAGAGCAGATATTCCTCATTCGCGTCCGGCGCTTCCGACTCGCTAATTTCCTTTTTCCAACGCCGATTTACCGTTCGCCATTTCTGTAACGAACGTCGCCAAAGCTCAGGAATCTCCGAGATGGCAAGCATGCGCGCACGAACGTCTTCGCTTCGTTTCGTGTCGTGGGTCGAAGTCGCGAGCAATGTCGCGGGCCGGTTTCTATGTCGGTTCAGATTTCGTTCATGAAACGAATCGACGCTGAGCCCGAACAGCTGCGGCTCGCCGCCGACTTCGTTGAGGGCGGCCAATCGGTTGTAAATGTAAAACACGGTGTCCTCGAGTCCCTTCGCCATAATCGGGCCGGTGAACTGCTGAAACTTGAGGACGAAATGCATGTGCTCTTCGCGCGCCTGCGCATCGAGATTCTCCGGGAAACGGAACAACAGAATGTCACGGAGGAAATTGAAGATCGATTCCTCGATCGCCGGATTGCGCCGTTTGGCCGCAGCGATCGCCCGATCAATGACCTGTCGATCTTCCTCGCTCACCGGCTGGCCGGGCGCGAGATAAGTTCGATACACGGGGAAGCATGCGATCGTCTCCCGCACCGCGCGCGCGAGCGCTTCGAAAGTGAAATCGCGATACCAGCGATTCTTCTCCGACAATCGGTCGAGCATGTTGCCGAGCACTTCGACCTCGTTCGCAAGGGCGATCCGCATCACCAATCGCTTCTTCGCGTAAACAAGATGTCCGAAGTGCATCGTGTGACCGATGAAGCGATGAAACGTCTTGGTGATTGAAGCTTCCGCGGACGAATCGACCAAAACTCCGGCGACGTGATTTGCGAAATCGTAACCGGTCGTTCCATGCACGGGCCAATCCGCGCGCAATTTCTCCGAGCCGGTCAAAATTTTCTCCGCGATCATGTATACGGCGCGACCATCTTTCGGCAGGGTCCTGCCCAACGCTTTCGCGCAACGCCGTTGCAACGCGTCGAGATATTCCTTCGGCAAGTACAAACCGTCCGGATGATCGATCCGCAGTCCAGTCACTGCGTCGCGCCGGACAAGATCGACCACCAGCCGATGCGCAGCCTCGAATACTGCCGGTAATTCCATCCGGATCGCCGCCAAATCATTCACGTCAAAAAACCGACGATAGTTAATCTCCTCGGCAGCGACGCGCCAAAACGCTAGTCGATACGACTGCGCGTTGAGCAGCTCATCGAGCTTATCGAAGCTGCGCGGATCACCCGGCCGGCCGTTGATTTCCGCGAGCGCTTTTTCAATCGCGCGCTGGACCTGCGGCGCTTCCTGACAACGTCGCTCCAGCCGCCGCTTCACGATCTCTTTTTCACGCGCGCGCTCGGCAATTTTTTCCGGATCGGTTTCCGTACGCCGCGGCAAATATTCGAGCGCGGTCAGAATGCTCTGGAACTCGGCGTAAAAATCTTCGTCTTTGTATTCGGCCAGGTTTTCGAGCGCCATTTCAAGCACGAATCGATAAGTGCCCGGCGCAATCGGCAATTTCTGACTTACGTACGAAAGATAGAACGCGCCTTCTTCGAAATGGAGTCGCAGCTCGCCGCGCTCAAGAACGCGTCCGTATTGATCCGCCAGAATCGGCAACAGCACTTTGTCACGGAGATCGGCCTTCAGCGGGTGCCAATCGATGTCGAAATAGGGCGCGTAGATCGAGCTCGACCCGTTTTCGAGGACATCTGCCCACCATTTGTTGCCCGGCTGAGTGACGCCCATGTGATTTGGAACGAAGTCGAGCACCTGGCCCATGCCGTACTTGTGCAATTCCGCGATCCACGCGTTGTAATCTTCCTGCGAGCCGATCGCCGCGTTAAGTTTGTTGTGATCGGTGATGTCGTAGGCGTGCATACTGTCCGGACCAGCCTGGAAATAGGGCGAGGTGTAAACGTCACTCACGCCGAGCGCTTTCAGATACGCCGCCATCTCGCAAGCCTGCGAAAACTTAAACCACCGATTTAATTGCAATCGGTATGTGCAAGTCGGAATTCGTGGACGTTCAACGTTCACAGGAAAGAAAACGTCGGACGTTCACCCCGCCTTCGCAACAGTTCCGGCGTGGCCGGCGCCAACGCGCAATGGAAGAAGTCGCTGATTAATTCGTGCGCGCCCTTTCACGGACGTCACATCTTCTCAGGAACCTTAATGCCTAACAAATCGAGGCCGCGCTGCACGACGCGGCCAGCCAGGTCGCACAATGCGACGCGTGAACTGCGCAACGGTTCCTCAGATTTGAGCACCGGGCACGCTTCGTAAAAAGCGTGAAAGCCATTGGCGAGCTGGAACAAGTAATTGGCCAGAATATTTGGGCGAAAGTCGTTGAGCACTTGCGGCACGATCTCGGCGAATTGGCAGAGCCGCTTCGCCAATATGATTTCGGCCGGTTCCTTGAGCGTGAAATTATCAATCTTCGGCGCGCGTTCGCCAGCCTTGCGAAAGATCGAGCAGATTCGCACATAAGCGTTCTGCAAATACGGCGCGGTGTTGCCCTGTAACGCCAGCATTTTGTTCCACGAAAAAACGTAGTCCGTCATCCGATATTGCACAAGATCGGCGTATTTCACCGCGCCAATGCCGATTGTGCGGGCGATGTCGGTCTTCTCTTCTTCGGTCAAATCTGGATTCTTTTCTTCAATAATTCTGCGCGCGCGGGTGCACGCCTCTTCTAACAACTGGCCCAGCGGCACGTTTTCCCCAGAGCGCGTCTTCATCAGCTTGCCGTCTTCGCCGAGAACGTTGCCAAACGAGATGTGCCGGAACTCAGCGTTGCGCCCTTCGCGCCGCGCGATCTCGAAAATCTCTTTGAAATGCAACGTCTGCGGCGCGCCGACCACATACCAAAGCGTGTCCCGGTTCAACTCATCGATCCGATATTCGACAGTCGCGATATCGCTCGTCGCGTAATTAAATCCGCCGTCCCTCTTTCGAATAATGCATGGCTTGTGGGCAAGCTCAGGATTGTCGCGGAAGAAAACGACAACCGCGCCTTCGCTGACTTCGGCGATTTTGGATTTGAGCAGGCGATCGACCACGCCCGGCAATCGATCCTTATAAAAACTCTCGCCGCATTGGATGTCGTAATGAATATCGAGCAATTCATAAACGTGCTCGAAATCCTGCATTGAAAGAGCGACGCACTCGTTCCAGATATCGACATTCTCTTTGTCCCCCGATTGGAGTTTGACCAGTTCCTGGCGACAAGCTTCGCGCACCGACGGATCGCCTGTCGATCTCGCATTCGTCTCTTTATAGATCCGCACGATTTCTCCGAGCGGATCGCGCTGAAGCGCATCGCGATCGAGAAGATTCTTCCAGCCCCAGATCACCATTCCAAACTGCGTGCCCCAATCGCCGATGTGATTATCGCGAATAACGTCGTGTCCGAGAAATGTCGCGATCCGGGCGAGCGCGTCACCAAGCGCGGTGCTACGAATGTGGCCGACGTGCATCGGCTTAGCCACATTCGGCGACCCAAAGTCGATTACGATCTTTTTGGGAGACGTCGATTCGGCAACGCCGAGACGATCATCAACAAACAGTTCACCGGTTTCTTTCGCAATTGCATCGGAGCGCAGTTTGAAATTGATGAAACCGGCGCCGGCGACGGTGGGCGCTTCGGACAGATCGGCGACGTCGAGACGCTTCAGGATTTTCTCGGCGACATTTCTCGGATTTTCGCTGCGCCGTTTTCCAAGTACGAGCGCAACGTTCGTCTGATAATCGCCGAAGTGCGGATCGGCCGCCTGCGTCAGCTCACCGGCGTCTGGAAGGCGAGCCTTGGCCAAAGCATCCGCCAATCTCTTGGCGAGCAGTGACTGGAAGGTTTCCATTCGCTTTGTAGCCGCGGCTCCTGTTGCCGGGTTCGTCGCGAATAATTCGCCCCGACTAAGCGGCGCGGCTACAATTTATTTTTGTCCGGAGTCGCGAAAGATCGACAGCAGTTCTTCCGTCGATTTCCCGTTGCCGAGCTTTTCGCGCGTGCCGCGGTCGTTCAGAAATTTCGCGATCGACGCCAGCGTGCGGAGATGCGTTTGGAACTGGTTCTTCGGCACGATGAACAGAACAACGAATTTCACCGGCGCATTGTCGAGCGCGTCGAATTCGATACCCGTTGTCGATCTTCCAAACGCGGCAACGACATCGTTGATCCGGTCGGACGAGCAATGCGGAATCGCAATTCCAAATCCAATGCCGGTGCTCATCGTTTCTTCGCGTTGTTTGAGCGAAGCGAGAATGCTGTCCCGGTCTTCCGGTTTAATTTTGCTAAGACCGACCAGCAGATCGATTAGCTCAACGATGGCCGGCCAGCGCTCGGTCGCCTTCATCTCTGGGATGATTTGCTCAGCCGAAAGTAGATTGCCCAACGACATGCGAACGCGCGATTCGGGAGCGCAAGCTTAGCGGTGACGCTCGCGTTGACAAGCGCATTTCGGACTCACGAATTACGGATTTTGTAATTCAATCGCCGTGAGAGTAGCCAGCGGACGCCAAACATGTCCATTGTCGCCCGCAACGCGCGACTGCCGAACCCATATTTGGTCTGACCAAAGCGCCGCGGCCGATGGTTCACTGGAATTTCAACCAACCGATAACCCGCGCCGCGGATCAACGCGGGAATAAACCGGTGCATTCCTTTAAACGGAACCAGCCCGTCCGCGCATTCGCGCCGCATCGCCTTGAGCGTGCAACCGGTATCGCACACATAATCCTTCGTGAACCGGCCGCGCACAAAATTCGCGACGCGGCTGGTCAAACGTTTCGCAATTGTGTCCTTTCGCTTTGCCCGATAACCGCAAACCAAATCGGCACCGCGTGAGATCTCGGCAAGCAAGCGCGGAATGTCGGCGGGATCATTTTGCAGATCGCTATCGATCATCACGATCGTTTCTCCGCGCGCGGTGTGAATACCGGCATACAACGCGGCGCTCTGCCCGGTATTCTTTTCAAATCGTACAACTTGCACATTCGGTGCGGCCTCAATCTTGTCCGCACTGCGATCCGTCGACCCGTCATCGACGAAAACAATTTCGTGATCGACACCACTCAACGCCCTGCGAAGCTCCGACTGCAAGATCGCAATGCTCTCTTCTTCGTTGAACACCGGAACGACGACTGAAACCGCCAGCGACGCGCTCGTTTGATTCATAACGGCAGGGTCCGATAATGGCGGCAAAGAAAAATCTGCCAGTAGCGCACGTGCTGACCAAAACGCCGCAGCTCGATTGTTCCAATCGGTTCGATCGATTCAAACGCAGCGCGAACATTATGCGAGGGGCCCTTTGCGTAGTTCCGAATTAACAGCGCGCTCCGGCCGATGAAAAGATTTATTCCCTTTTGTTCCGTAAAGGTTTCATCCGGCGATTGGCCGGGTCTCGTCGGCGCGTCGACAAATTGATCGTAACGCGGCCAGAACGAGAACTGATTCACCAAGTCCTGCGACTCGACAATATAAACTGGGGGATGTCCCGAGCCTTCCACGTGTTTATCCTTGAGGTAAAAGGAAATTTCGGAAGCGCGATGCCGTTCGTCGGCAATCAAAAATAATTTCTCCCCAAGCTTAGCCTCCTGCTCGCGACGAATGCGCTCGACTTCCGCAGTCATGGATTTCCAACCTCGAAGCCGATCGCTCGGATCGCCGCGAAAAAAATGGACCCCAGCGCTGCGAAGCAAATCCGAGTCGAGCGAAAACAAGCTGATGACGAAGCCAAGAAGAACTGCCGCCCCTATCGACATCCTTACGCCCCGAGTTTCGATCCGCTCGTTCCAATAATTAACGGTAAGCAAGCCGAAGCTAAGAAATGACACCGCGTCCCAGTTTGGCGTCGCCACATGGTTCAGCGAGAGCAGGAAATAAAGGGCGAACACTGGCGAGCCAAACCAAAAGAGAAAGAGCACCTTAAATTGCTGATTGACGCGGCGCCAGCTGCCGATCACCGCCCAAACCAGGGCACCAAAGAGAAGTGGGGAATAAAAAATGAAGTGCTCGGCGAAAAATTTCAGCGGCTCAAGCGGGCGGACGCCGATATCCTCGGTCAGGCTGCCGCGTGCGCGCAAATGCCTAAGCGTGATCCAAGCATGCTGCGCGTTCCAAACAATCGGCGGGATAGTGCAAACAACGAACACTCCGAGCAACCAATATAAACCAGGCCTCTTGAATTCCTGCCGCAGCCGCGGCGCAAACGCGAGAACAAGAATTACACAGATAACTTCGAACGCATTGGTAAATCGACTCAGAAATCCGAGACCGATCAGCAGCCCGGTCAATGGCCACCAGAATGAAAAGCGCGGGCTCTTTTCAATCGCCAGCCAGAACGTGAACATCGCTGCGATCCAAAAGAAGATCGACAACGCATCGGTCGTTATCACGAGCGCGCCGATATTGAAAATTGGCGTAACGTTGAAAGCGATTACGCTTCCAAGCCCGACGTTCTCGTTGAACAAACGCTTCCCGAAATAAAAAAGAAACAAGCTTGTTCCGGCGGCGAGGATCGGGCTCCAGAAGCGCACGCCGAATTCGGTCGCGCCGAAAATCGCGGTGCTCGCGCGAATCGTGAATGCGATGCCCGGACCTTTGCTGAAATATCCGGGGGCGAGTCGCTCCGACCACATCCAGTAATGCGCTTCGTCGAATTCCAGATCAGTCGATCCCAACATCGACAATCGCACCAGCGTCAGCGCGCCAATGAAAAGCCAGACTGCTCGCGTTTTACTCATACCCGGGACTAATTACGAGACTTGGATGTCGCTCGTAAATTCGCGGCATCCATCTCTTCACGGCCCATCGCCAGATTAATTCCCCCGCCGCCAAAATGAAAAATGTCTCAGCGGCAGCTAAAAGGACCGTGGCGATGACGTCACTTGGCCAATGAGCGCCCAAATAAACTCGTGAATAACCGACCAGCGCGGCGAAAATCCAGTAGAGCCAGCCGCGGCGATAGAAAATCGTCAAGATAATCGCCGCGATCGTGTTGTTGGTCATGTGACCTGACGGGAACGACGGGTCGCCACGGCCCCAGTCAGATTCATCCGAACGGCGCACGACCGGTTTTTTGAAGATCGACATAAACTCGGGCTGGCCTTTTTCGAGCCGCACCATCCGGACGGACGCCACATGCTTCGGCCGTTTCCGATTGATCGTGGACTTCAACGTGTTCGTGACCGGCTCAGCGATGACAATTGCGATTAGCAAACAGAAAATGCTCATCCTGGCGCGGAAGCCGCCAAAGACCAGCGCGCCGAAAATTACAATGATCAGCAACGGCTTCCACAGGTCGGCGTCGCTCACCGCGGCCATGAACAAATCCAGGGCCGGATTCGTCCATCGCTCGTTGATCAAATGAAAAAGCTGATGATCCATTTGGCAGGATTAAAGATAGGTGATTCGTTGAGACCTTGAAAAGGTCAAGCGCGATGCGGTTTATCATTCCCGTCTTCGGTGCTACGGCCGCTGCTTTGTCTGCGGCGGCGCTGCTGCCGACGGCTTCGGAAATCCTCGAATCCGTCCGGATGCTCGAATCGCAACAGCAAATCGATCTCGATGGCCAACTGCGTGAAGATGGAAGAGTGATTCCGTTTCACATCACCCAAAGTGGCCCGTTAGTCCGGTATTCGTTCACTGATCCAGATGAAGTCTTGCAATTGCGCCTTGGTGAGAACGGATCGCGTTTGGATTTGGTAACTGATGACGGCGCGGAAAGAATCCCCGCAGAAAAGTTAAAAGAAAAGGTTCGCGACACCGGAATCACTTACGAAGATCTGACGCTCGAGTTTTTGTATTGGGAAAACGCGCGAGTGCTGGGCGATGAAACCGTGCGGACACGCAGTTGTTGGAAGTTGCAAGTCGTCGCGGCATCGCGAGATTCACAGTATTGGAACGTCGTCATTTGGGTCGACAAAGCGAGCGGCGCGCTCATGCGAATGGACGGCTACGATTGGGACGGCAAAATCGCGAAGCGATTCGAAGTTGTTTCCGCCCAGAAGATCGACAATCGCTGGTTCTTGAAGCAGATGCGCGTCGAGGATTTGAAGCCTGGCACGAACAAGGTGCAGGCGCGGACTTATCTCGAAATCAAACGCTAGTCGGCAGGTCCGTTCCTCGCACAAATTTTATCACCGGCGCTACTTTTCGTCGCGCGCGGCTTTCACGATTTGGGCGAAACTGCGCGGATCCAAGCTCGCGCCACCGACGAGCGCGCCGTCGATGTCGGGTTGCGACATCAGATCGCGCGCGTTCTCCGGTTTTACGCTGCCGCCGTACTGAATCCGAATCCGGTCGGCCGTGGTTTCCTCCGACATGGCGCGCAGCGTGTGGCGAATGAACGCGTGCGCTTCCTGCGCCTGCTGCGGTGTTGCTACGCGGCCGGTACCGATCGCCCAGACCGGCTCATAGGCAATCACGGTTTCCTGAAGTTCTTTTTCGACCAAATCTTTCAAACTGCCGCGGAGTTGGAGCGACAATATCTTTTCAACGTTGCCTTTGTCCCGCTGCTCCAAAGTTTCACCTACGCAAACGATCGGTCGCAGTGTCGCTTCGTGCGCGGCGCGGACTTTGCGATTCACGATTTCATCCGTTTCACCAAACGAAGAACGTCGTTCGCTGTGACCGAGGACGACGTAGCGCACGAGCAAATCGCGGAGGAGCGCCGCGCTGATCTCGCCGGTAAACGCGCCGTTCGGTTCCCAATGCATGTTTTGCGCGCCAACCTTGATGCTCTGCGACGCGCCGAGGGCTTCCATCACCTTCGCGATCGCGGTGAAAGGCGGCACGATCACAACCTCGACATCCGTGATGTCGCCGAAATCGAGGAGGAATGATTGAACAAAACGCGCCGACTCGGCCTGCGTCATGTTCATCTTCCAATTCGCGGCGACGATTTTCTTTCTCATGAATTTATTTGTCTGAGAGCGCAGCGATGCCAGGAAGCTCTTTGCCCTCGAGTAATTCAAGTGACGCGCCGCCGCCGGTGGAAATGAAAGTCATTTTGTCAGCGAGGCCGGCTTGTTTGACCGCCGTCACCGAATCGCCACCGCCGATGATCGTGGTCGCTCTGGATTTTGCGAGCGCCTCTGCGATCGCAATAGTTCCTCTGGCAAAATCCGGGATCTCAAAAATGCCGACGGGGCCGTTCCACAAAATCGTTTTCGCCTTCGCGATTTCTTCTTCAAACAAGGCGATCGTGGCGCAACCGATATCGACCGCCTGCCAGCCCGCGGTGATTCCGCTGTTTGGCGAAAGGCGGCTCGTGTTTCCCATTTTCGCACCGGGTTTGATCTCCTGAGCTTCGACAATGTCGATCGGCAACCGGAATTTCACGCCGCGCTTCTTCGCAAGATCGAGAAGTTCGGTGGCGAGATCTATTTTGTCGGCTTCGACGCGGCTCGCGCCAATCGGAATTCCCTGGGCTTTGAAAAAGGTGTTCGCCATCGCGCCGCCGATCATGATCGCGTCCGCTTTTTGCATCAACGCTTTGAGCACACCGATTTTGTCAGACACCTTCGCGCCGCCCATGATGACAACGAACGGTTTGGCCGGTTTATCGAGCTCTTCGTGCAGGTATTTCAGCTCTTTCTCCATCAAAAGACCCATTGCACGGACGTTCATAAACATCGCGATACCGGCAGTCGATGCGTGTGCACGGTGCGCCGCGCCGAACGCGTCGTTTACGTAGATGTCGCCTAATTCCGCGAGTGCGCCCGCAAATTTTGGATCATTGGCTTCTTCCTCGGGCTGAAAGCGTAGATTCTCGAGGAGGGTGACGTCGCAATCCCGCATCGCACCGACAATTTTTGTTGGCACTTCACCGATTGTATCCTGGCTGAAGATCACGGGCTGATTGATCAGCGTGTGCAAATGATCCGCCACCGGTCGGAGCGAATACTTCGGCGCACGTTTGCCCTTCGGCCGGCCGAAGTGCGACATCAAAATCATCCTGGCCTTGTGCTCGCGAAGATAATTAATCGTCGGCAGCGCTTCGCGAATTCGCGTGTCGTCCGTGATTTCAACTTTATCGCCGTCCTCTTTGATCGGGACATTGAAATCGACGCGGACAAGCACACGCTTTCCGCGAACATCTACATCTCGGACCGAAAGCTTTGCCATTATTTCGAAAGCATCTCGAGCATTTCGACGCAGCGATTGCTATAGCCCCATTCGTTGTCGTACCAGCCGACCACCTTCACGAAACGGTTGCCGAGCACGATCGTGAGTTTGCAATCGAAGATGCAGGAGTGCGGATTGCCGACGATGTCGTGCGACACCAATGGCTCGTCGCTGTATTCGAGGACGCCTTTGTAACTCTTGTCCGAGGCGGCTTCTTTGAACGCGGCGTTTACAGCATCCACAGTCACGTCTTTTTCGAGGACCGCGCTGAAATCAGTGACCGATCCATCCGGCGTCGGAACGCGGAAGGCCCCGCCATTCAATTTGCCTTTCAACGCGGGAATCACTTCGCCGATCGCTTTCGCTGCGCCGGTACTCGAGGGGATGATACTAATCGCCGCTGCCCGCGCGCGTCGCAGATCCTCGTGGGGAAGATCGAGAATGCGCTGGTCGTTAGTGTAGCTGTGGATCGTGCTCATGAATCCGTGCGCGATCCCAAATTTGTCGTTCAGCACCTTTGCCAACGGCGCGAGGCAATTCGTCGTGCAACTCGCATTGGAAACGATTGTGTGCTTCGCCGGATCGTAAACGCTGTCGTTAATCCCGACGCATAGAGTGGCGTCCGGATTTTTCGCCGGGGCTGAAATCAGCACCTTTTTCGCACCGCCTTTGCTGATGTGCAGCTCGGCTTTGTCGCGCGCGGTAAAAAAACCGGTCGATTCAAGAACAACCGCAACGTCCAACTTCTTCCAAGGAAGATTTCCCGGGTCGCGTTCCTTAAAGATTCTAATTCTGTGACCGCGGACCATGATGTTCTCGTCGTCGTATCCGATCTCGCCATCAAACTTTCCGTGGACCGAGTCCCATTTCAGCAGATGGGCGAGGGTTTTAGTTTCAGTGATGTCATTGATCGCCTGGACGCGCTCGACTTGCTTTTGTGTCATCGCGCGCAAAACGTTGCGACCGATGCGCCCGAATCCATTGATTCCGTAATTAGCCATAAGCAATAAGGGTTGGAAGGATTTACACCCTAGCGTTCAAAGTCGAAGGTTCAACGTACAACGTTAATCCAATAATTTTTCGTGGATCGGTAATGAAGAGACTAATCTCGACGACCAAAGCTTATCCGGCGCGCGTTCAATAATTGATGGACCCGGCACGACCGAATGAACCGAGCGACTCGTTTAATCCCGCGCACGCGGATCACGCGATCTAATCGAAACGATCGAAATCGCCACCGAAGGTGAAAATTGCGATGAATGCCTCCGTAAACGGCGTCCGGTGCTGATGAGAATTAATGGCGTCCAGGATGTCGTCGTCGACCTTCTGCACGAACGGGTAATCGTTAAATTCGACGCAGGCAAAACGCGCCCGACCGACCTGCACGGCGCGATTCTCAAAAGCGATTCGCAAACCAGCGCCGGTGGCGGATTAGACTGCTGGCTGTTGTTGAGTCAGGCAGTGAAAGGTGCCGAGACCCCAGATTAGTTCGCGGCAGTCTATGCCAATGACACGACGGTTCAGGAAACATTTTCGCAAGATCGATAACACGGCCTCGTCGGCCCGATCGGCGAACGTTGGAACGAGCACAATCTGGTTTGCAATGTAAAAATTGGCGTAGCTCGCCGGTAGGCGCATTCCCTCGCGGACAATTTTTTTGGGCATCGGCAGGATGATGACGTCGATTTTGCAGCCGCTGACTTTCATCTTGCGCAGGCGCGCCAGATTTTCCTGAAGTGGTTGGTAATTTGCGTCGTCGGAATTTTCTTCGACAACCGTCACAACCTTCGTTTTTGCGACAAAGCGCGCGAGATCGTCGATGTGACCGTCGGTATCGTCGCCTTCAATTCCATCCCCAAGCCAGAGAACCTCCTTAACGCCAAGAAAATCTCTCAACCGCTTCTCAATTGTTTCGCGCGATAGATTCGGATTGCGATTCTTATTTAGCAAACACGATTCACTGGTGAGCAGCGAGCCCGCGCCATTCACGTCGATCGAGCCGCCTTCCAAAATCATTCGCGGATAAAACACTGGAACGTTTAGAAATTCGGCAACGCGAGTCGGCACAACTTCATCGAGATCGAACGGCGGATATTTGTTTCCCCAAGCGTTGTAATCCCAATCCACGATGGCGAGCTTTGGATCGTGGTCGCGGGTCAAAAAGATCGGGCCGTGATCGCGGCACCACGGCTCATTCGTCGGAATCTCATAATACGTAATGCGCTCCCGATGCGGCAGCGAATCGAGGACTGCACGCGCTTCAGCTTCGTGCGCGCCATTCACAACGTTGATGGAGACAGGTTCGGATTTGATCAATGCCGCGACCATCTGCCGCAACGTGACGAGAACCCGGCTGAACGAATCCGGAAAACTGATTCCTTCCCGTCGCGGCCACGATAACCAGGTCGCGGCGTGCGGTTCCCACTCCGCGGGCATGCGATAGCCGAGCCGAGCTGGCGCTTTGTTGGAGGACATTGAAGCAGACGTTCAACGCTCACCGCTGAACATTCAATATCTGCGCTGCCAGCGGTGCGTGATAAGTGTGACACGTAATGCACTCGGCCACGACTTTGCACTGCGGACTGTGACACGTGGTGCAGCTCGCTTTTCCCGGCATAAGCACGTCGGAAGTTTCACGGCTTTGCGTCGCGGAATGGCAAACATTGCAGTCGAGCGGCTTCTGGGTTGCCGGATGGATTTGATGTTTGGCGTGATCGAAAAAACCGCCTTTTGGCTCAGGAAGATATTCGAGAAGCTGATCGATGGTCAGCGGTGCACCCGTTGCCAGTTTCTCAACCGTCTCGGCCATGGGCTGGAAGAGGCGATGATACGGCAGCGCTCAACCGCGCTGGAAGCACCGCGATAAACGCGATAAAGAATTTTTTCCAGTTCATAGTTTTTAGGGTTGATATCGCTGAGTAACCCTGAAAAACGCAAAAATTGCATCGCGAAATCCAGATCGATTTGTCGATCTAAATTATCATCAAGAAGCAGTGCTCACGCCAATTAGCTGGCCGTGCTCGGCTTATAGATCGCACCAATAAGCGCGCCCATGATGGCGAAGCAGATTAAATCGCCGGCGAACCACATCCACAATATGTTCGTCGTTAGCGGTTCAACTGCGAAGCGGATGGTGTTGATGCCACAGGCCAAAATTCCGAGCACGATGCCGTAACCAAAACCGGTCGCAGGGCTGTTGATGCCAATCTTGCTCACATAAAGTCCGGTGAACGCGAACGCGATGATCGCGTGGCCGAGAATTAGAGTCGGGAAGTGACTCTGGAATTCCGCTTCAGGGCGCCACAGGGTTGATGTCGCCATGTACATCGGCTTCATCAGGATACCGTGCCAGAGATAGCCGAAGAAAAATATGAAAACGAATGCAACGATGAATGCTAGGAACCCTCGTTTGTGATCCATGCTGTCCTTGTAAGGGCCATTGCGTTCGATTGTCGATGCAAAAGACGATCATCGCTGTAAACCGGGGAGATGGCCATAACCAATGAATGTCGGACGCAGTTTGCCATCTCCGTTTGTTTCCCGGCATTGAATCTTGAAGTCGAAGACGCTGACGCCATAGCGCGACTCGCCTTGAAAGACGCGTCCGTCGCTTGCGCCGACCATCACGCGCTGACCGGTTTTCTTTTCACGACCAAGATAAATCATAGCATGCGTGATCGGCGGATCCCGCTTGACCAAGTAAGTGCCTGTCCAAAAAAGCAGATCGCCCGGTTTCAGATCTTCCAGCTCAAATGAATCGTCTTTCTGACTGAGGACCGATTCGAACTCACGCGCGCGACGAAGCCAAATGTATTGCCCGCTCGAATCCCTCGGGACATCGGCGATGTCATTTTGCTTAAGCACGTAATAAACGAAGCCGGAGCAATCCATACCGCCATTCGCTGGATCGGACGAACCATACTTATAATCGAGATTCCGCGTTGTTAACTCGAGTGCCGAGACCAGGAGCTTCTGGACTTTGAGCGGGTAATTCTCGAACCCTTTGATCTGATTGGGCAACAGGGTCGCGTTGGGCGCGTGCTGTTCCTTTGATGGCGACGCCGATTCTTCGGGTGTTGCGCTCGGGGTCGGCGATGGACTTTCTTCTAATCCCGAAGGCCGCGGCGTTGGCGAACCCCCTGTCTTTCGGTACGGCGAAAAGCTGGGCGAGGCAGTTGGCGATTCCGCTTCCGCGGATGGCGTTCGCTTCTGTTTCGGAATTGCAGATCGAGCGGGCGACTCTTGCTTGTCTGGCGGCGAGGCCTTCGACTTCGGTGATGGAGTTGGTGTTGGCGATTTCCTTTTGGCAGCGGTGGTTTTCTTTTTCGTGTGCGGTGGCGGCGTTGGCGTCGTGAAAATTCTCTTAAACTTGTCCGCAAACGTCGGCTCGGCCGCGTCGTTCGCCGAGATAGCGAGCAGGAGGCAGGTCAGTGAAATGAAAATTCGCAGACGCATACGTAACTCTTTGACGGAAAAGCTTAACGATTCCTTGAATCCAGACTCATTTATCATGCTAATCTCTGGCCCATGCGGGCGAGCCGGTTTTTCATTCTCATTTTCGTTGTTTCTCACGTCGCATCCGCGCAAATCGATCGGATAACTGGGAAAAGTTTTGCGACGCGTTCGGAAGTGCTGGGGCGGCACGGAATGGTTTGCACAAGCGTGCCGGCGGCCACGGAGGTCGGACTCGATATTTTAAAAAAGGGCGGGAGCGCCGTTGATGCGGCAATCGCCGCCAACGCGACGCTAGGGTTGATGGAACCGGTTTCGAACGGAATCGGCGGCGATTTGTTTGCGATCGTTTACAGCGCAAAAGACAACAAACTTTACGGAATCAACGGTAGCGGGCGCGCGCCGCTCGGCCTGAGTTACGAACAGATGAAAGCCGAGGTCGCCAAACTCAATCGCAAAGCGATTCCGCCGTTCGGAATGTTGCCGATCACTGTTCCCGGAACAGTGGATGCGTGGACCGAGCTGCATAGAAAATTCGGTAAACTGAAACTGAGCGACGATCTCGCGCCGGCGATTCGTTATGCCGAAGAGGGTTTTCCGGTCACGGATTTGATCGCGTATTACTGGGGATTCGGTCCGCGATTGTACAAAGATTTGGCGGGCGCGTTTTTCGAAACTTACACGCTGGACAACAAGGGCCGCACGCCGGCCAAAGGCGACATTTTTAAAAATCCGGCCCTGGCTAAGACGCTGTGGCTGATCGGCGAGAAAGGGCGCGACGCTTTTTATAAGGGCGAAATCGCGGACAAGATCGACCGTTTCATGCAGCAGAACGGCGGATTTCTGCGCAAGGTTGATTTTGAAAAACACAGCAGCACATGGGTCGATCCGGTTTCGACGAATTACCGTGGTTACGACATTTTTGAATTGCCGCCGAATGGCCAGGGAATCGCCGCGCTCCAGATCCTAAACATTCTCGAAGGATTCGATTTGAAAGCGATGGGCCGCAATTCACCGGAGACGCTGCACACGATGATCGAGGCGAAGAAAATCGTGTGGGCGGATCGCGCGAAATATTATGCGGATCCCGCCTTCGCGAAAATCCCCCTAACGAACCTTCTTTCGAAGGAATATGCTGCCGAACGCCGCAAGTTGATCGATTCAACTCACGCCGCAAAGACAGTAGCCGCGGGCAAGATTGACAATGGCGACACGATTTACATGTGCACGGCAGACGACGAGGGCAACATGGTTTCGCTCATTCAAAGCAATTATCGCGGTATGGGGAGTGGCATCGTTGTGCCCGGACTCGGCTTCATGCTTCAGGATCGCGGTGAACTTTTTTCGATGGAACCGGGGCACGCGAACGTCTACGCGCCAGGCAAACGTTCGTTTCACACCATTATTCCCGGGTTTGTGATGAAAGATGGCAAGGCTTGGGAAGCATTCGGCGTGATGGGCGGCGGAATGCAACCGCAAGGTCATGTGCAGGTCCTCACGAACCAGATCGATTTCGGTTTGAACGTGCAGGAAGCGGGCGACGCGGCTCGATGGCAACACGAAGGCGACAACGAGCCGACTGGCGAAAAAATGGAGAACGGCGGTTACGTGAATTTGGAATCTGGAATCCCAATGGAAACGCAGCGCGAACTAAGGAAACGCGGACACGATGTGCGCTTCGACGTGGGCGGTTACGGCGGCTATCAGGCGATCAAGGTCGAGATGCACGACGGCCAGCGCGTCTATGTTGGCGCGAGCGAATCGCGCAAAGACGGACAATCTACCGGCTACTGATTGATTTCGCCGACAGCGGCCTGTGGCGTTTCTTTTTGATGGCAACATCGACGAATCGCAGCGACCGGTCCATCTTCGAGATCGAACTATAGGCGAACGCTATTCATGACCGTCAAGGCCATTTGGATACGACTAAGGTAAAGATCGACGTCGCTTCGCCGGACACGGCCTAACGAATTAATTTTGCCGCGATTTCAGTTCGGCAAGTTTTTGCACCGCGCGTTCGACATCTTTTCTACGGGCGCTGCCGAGCGCGAGAAGTTTCTCCTGTCGATGCACATTCGCTTCAGCCGCATCAAT
Source organism: Chthoniobacterales bacterium (assembly GCA_035538875.1). Classification (GTDB taxonomy): domain Bacteria; phylum Verrucomicrobiota; class Verrucomicrobiia; order Chthoniobacterales; family UBA10450; genus AV40. Next base: position 35,500 of record DATLJP010000018.1, read on the forward strand.
GTCGGCCTGATCGCGTTTTGCGCTCGCGGAGTGCGCCGCCTCAATTGCGAGCGCAAGGCTGTCTTCGGTCGGCGTGATGTCCGTCTTCGCGATCTTTCCGGCGTTCAACTCCTTATCTTTTTCCAGCATTTTCTCTTTCGCAGCGACCAAATGCGCATTGGCAAGCTCAAATTCGAGATGAACAACGCGGAGTCGGCGCTGCTCGACTTCCAATTTTGAAAGCGCGCCCATCTTTAAGAGTCTGTCCAGGCCGGTGATGTTTCTCTTCGCGCGCTCAAATTCTTTTTCGAGCTTGGCAAGATCGACATCGCGTGCCGGAGAAAGCTCGGCTTTCACCGCCTTTTCATCGTTGCGATTTGGAATCAGGAGCGGCGGCTCAATATCGAACGAATCCGGATCCCTACTTGGCTCCTGCGCGAACACAGTTGTTGCAGCGAGGGCGAGAAGAAGCGGAAGCGCGGTCCCGCGCAGCATACTTAAATAATATCGAGCAAACCGCGTTCCGCAGCAATTATCGCGCGGTCACGCTGGAAGAGTTCGCACCCAGTCGGGTTGTAAATTTCCGGGTAGCGCGCCAAGATCGGTCATCGCAAGATCGACATCCTATAGCCGCAATTTCGGATTCGCGCCGTCAGAGCTGCGCCAGTTGCGCGCCCTGAAAACACCAGCCGGGGTGCAGCGATTCCTGGACGAGTTGCCGTATAATCTTGGCTACACCGCACGTTCGCCCAAACGCGTCTTGCACGAACGCACCGCATCCTGTCTCGAAGGCGGGATTTTCGCCGCGGCCGCGCTTCGCGTTCTCGGATTTCCGCCGCTCATCTTTGATTTGGAAGCGGAGCAAGACACCGATCACGTGGTCGCGATTTTCAAAATTCGCGGGCATTGGGGTGCGGTTGCGAAGTCGAACTTTACCGGCTGCCGTTATCGCGAGCCGGTTTATCGCACGCTGCGTGAGCTCGCGATGAGCTTCTTCAATATCTATTTCAATCTTCGCTTCGAGCGCACGCTACGCCGCTACTCGCGTCCGGTGAATCTGGCGCGGTTCGATCGACTAAATTGGATGATAACCGAAAAGCCAGTTTGGTTTATTGCCGAACATCTTTGCGAGATTTCGCACATCCGATTGCTCACATCGGCAATGGAAAGAAATCTTACCCGGCTCGATTCACGTAGTGTCCGCGCCGAAATGACCGGCCACCGCAAAAAATAAAAACCGGCACCTTACTTTAGGCGCACCAATCCAGATCCCGGCGCGTCTTGAGGCGTGATGATTTGGAAACCTGCTATCCAGCACGAAGTTCCTCAACACACTGATGACGATCGTCCCAGCACCGAGGGAAAAAACCAGCGACGGTGCGCGTAGAAATTATCTTTAAAATCAACGGCTTCCTCGCCGAACGAATCGGGAAAGACCAGTCCCGCCAGCATGTAAATAAAGATCGTGTTCAACAGGACCATCCCCGAATTGTGGCAAGGTCCAGTCATGCCCATTTTGCATCCCGAATATCGACCACCAGTTTTGAGAACAGATCTGCAGCAAGAGCGCTAGCCCACGCGATCACGGGCAATAAATTGTAATGCGCGCACGGGATAACAACAGCCTTCCAAATCCCTTCAGGATCTGCGTCACGGCAAGTCCAAGAATGACACGGTGAAAAGTAGGCCCTCTTTTTAGGTTCGCACGACCAAGTCTCCGACCGGAGCCGTCAAACGCATTTGCGGCTGAGAATGCCCGCCACTACACCTACTTGTGCTCTCGTTCATCGTTCCGGCTTACAATGAAGAAGTAGAGCTTCCGGCGACCCTGAGCGCGATCCGCGAGGCGGCACGGAATCTCGAGCACGAGATCATTGTGGTCGACGATGCTTCTACTGACGGTACGCTTCAGATCGCACACGCCGCTCACGCCAATGTAATTTCGATCAATCGGCGACAAATCGCGGCCGCTCGGAATGCTGGCGGAAACGCGGCTCACGGCAACATTCTCTTTTTCGTAGACGCCGATACTCATATCACCCTGAAGCATGTCAGCGGCGCGATTGCCGCACTCGAAGCGGGATATTCCGGCGGCGGCGCGCGGGCTGTCATGGGTGGCAGAATTCCGACCTGGTCGCGGATTTTCTTCCACGTTTTCTGCACAATTTATTTTGGCCTAAACCTTGGCGCCGGCGCGTTTCTCTTTACGACACGGAAGAATTTCAACGCCATCGGTGGTTTCGATGAAAAATTTTTCATTGGTGAAGAAATTTATTTCAGCATCGCCTTGCGAACGCTGGGGCAATTCAAGATTTTGCCCGAACCGATCGTTACCTCCGGCCGTAAACTGCGAATCTATTCCGCCCGCGAAATCCTGGGTAACTCCCTCAGCGTCATTTGTCGCGGTCCGCGGGCCGCACATTCGCGCGACGGCCTTCATATTTGGTACGATGGCAGACGCGAGACGAGGTCCGCCTTCGCGAGTGGCCAGCCCGGCTCGCACCAGCGGTGTGACCAGTCGACATGAAAACTTCGCACATCGCGATTGCGAATAGCGTCGAGGAAATTTTACGTTGTCACCGCGTTATGCGCGAATTACGTCCGCAGTTCCAAAATCTGGAACAATTTGTAGCGCAGGTACAACGTCAGCAGAAGCAAGGCTATCAACTCGCGTTTGTAGAGTCCGAAGCCGAAGTTCACGCGGTTGCGGGTTATCGATTTTTGGAAACTCTGTTCTCCGGGAAACTTCTTTATGTTGACGATCTGGTCACCCGTGAACGCGATCGTTCCCACGGTTTTGGGGGCGAGCTGCTCAATTGGTTAATGGAACAGGCGCGTGAACAGGGTTGCGAAAACCTCGAACTCGATTCCGGCGTCCAGCGATTCGACGCGCATCGCTTCTATTTTTCCAAACGAATGAGCATTTCATCGTACCACTTTCGAATTAAGATCGAACCCAAGACCTAACCTTATGAAAAACAAAAATCCCTGGATTGAGATTTGCCCCGGAATCAAACGGCAAACGCTGGTGAGCGGCAAAACGATGTATCAAATGCTGGCCACGCTCGAAGCCGGCAGCAAAATGCCAGCGCACCAACATCCACAGGAGCAGATCGTCCACATTCTCTCCGGCCGCATGAAGTTGATTGTCGATGGGACCCCGCACGAATTGAAAGCCGGCAATTCTCACTATCTCGCCAGCAATGTGCCGCACGGTGTGGAAACGATGGAAGAAACGCGAGTGCTCGATACTTTTAGTCCGCCGCGCGACGAATACCTGGCAATTGACGAAGCCAATCGGCAACGAAAGTAGGACCTGGTCGCACAGCACTCGAGGGCAATGGGCCCCGACCTCCATTCAAAGAAAAGGTTGGCTTTCCAAGACCCCAACCGCTTAACATCGCAGCATGTTACACATCATTTGGTCGATCATTGTTGGTTTCATTGTCGGCTTGTGTGCGCGCTGGATTCTGCCCGGCGCACAGCAAATGGGATTTATCATGACCACGGTCCTCGGCATCGCCGGATCGATCGTCGGTGGTCTGATCGGACGGATCTTCTCCAAACCGGCACCCGGTTCGGCATTTCATCCGGCTGGATTCATCATGTCTTTGATCTGCGCGATCCTATTGCTCTGGCTCTGGGGCAAATTTGGCGGCGCAATGGCGCACTAAAAAGAGAAAAGAGCCTGTCTCCTCATTACCGGAGACCTGCTCACGCGGCTCGCGACGGGCCGCGACGGCAGCCATTTCAACTCGCGGTTGCGATTCCGCAGACTTCATCTAATATAGGCGCTTTCGAAATGGCTGAGAACACGGAAACGCTGGATATCAAGCAGTTCCAGTTGCACGGAAAGGACACCGGCAGCGCCGATGTGCAAATCGCGCTGTTGACTCGCCGGATCGGGCAACTGACCGAACACTTGAAAAGCCATGCCAAAGACCACTCTTCGCGTCGCGGCCTCCTTAAAATGGTGGCCCAACGCCGAAGCTTGCTCGATTATTTGAGCCGGTCCGAAGCCGAACGCTACAAGAAGTTGATCGACAAACTGAATCTGCGGAAATAGCCGCGGAAGATGTCGGTTTTAGCGTCCGCGTTTCAATGCGACGCCGATTCGAAAGTTAGTTAACGCGACAACCAGGTCGCAAGGCCACCTTGGATTTTAGGTTTTAGCTCCGCCCGAAATTTTCGGAACTAAAACCTACAGTCAGGGTGACCGACCTGGAACTCGCACATCCAGCAAAATCATATGCAACAAAGGGTCACAGCCCAGATTGGGTCCGATCAGATAACGATCGAGACTGGCAAAATCGCCAAGCTCGCCGACGGCGCGGTCATCGTTTCGTGCGGCGACACAATGATTTTGGCGAGCGCAGTCTCGGCCACATCTCTCAAAGAAGGTCAGGATTTTTTCCCGCTTACGGTCGATTACCGTGAGAAAGCGGCCGCCGCCGGCAAGTTTCCAGGTGGCTATTTCAAGCGCGAAGGCCGGCCAACTGAAAAGGAAACGCTCACTTCGCGGATGATCGACCGTCCACTGCGTCCGTTGTTTCCGAACGGATACTTTTACGACACGCAGATCATCTCAATTCTGCTCAGCGCCGACGGCGAGAACGATCCCGACATTCTCGCGATCAACGGCGCATCAGCTGCGCTTTGCGTTTCCGATATTCCATTCGCAGGACCGATCGGCGCAGTGCGCGTCGGTCGCGTCAAGGGACAATTCGTTGCCAATCCAACCCACACCGAGCGCACTCAAAGCGATCTCGATCTCGTTTATGTTGGAACCGACAGCGACGTCATCATGGTTGAGGGCGCGGCAAGAGAACTTCCGGAAGCGGAGTTTATTAGGGCGCTCGAGTTCGCGCACGTGCAAGCGCGCGAGATGATTCGCATTCAAAAAGAACTTGCTGCACAAATCGCGAAACCAAAACGCGAGATGCCGCTGCTCACGGTTAAGCCGGAACTGCTGGAAATTGCCTATCAGGTTGCCGTCGATCGGATCGAAAGTGCGCTTCACACAGAGGGCAAAGTCGGTCGCGCGAAAGCAGTCGCAGCGCTGCGCGAGGACGTAAAAGGTGCGATTTTGGAGAAATATCCAGAGACCGACGCGTTCTCGATCTCACAGGCGTTCGATTACGTTCAAAAACGCGCGTTTCGCACGAGTATTTTGGACAAGAAACAACGCATCGATGGTCGCGGTTACCAGGAATTGCGACCGATTTTCTGCGAAGTCGGAGTAATTCCGCGCGCGCACGGTTCGGCGATTTTCCAACGCGGTGAAACGCAGGCACTCGCGCTCGCGACCCTGGCACCGATCGAAGAAGCGCAAATGATCGACGCCTACGGTGGCGGCGAACAATCCAAGCGTTTCATTCTTCATTACAATTTTCCGCCGTTCAGCGTCGGCGAAACCGGTCGGACCGGCGCGCCCGGGCGACGCGAGATTGGTCATGGCGCATTGGCCGAGCGTTCAATCGAACCGGTTGTGCCGAGCGACGATGAATTCCGGTATGCCATCCGCGTCTCGAGCGAGATCATGGAATCGAATGGATCGACATCGATGGCTAGCGTGTGCGGTGGAATGCTCGCGTTGATGGACGCCGGCGTCCCGACAAAGGGAACCGTCGCCGGCATTTCGGTCGGGCTCGTGACCGAGCACAGCGAAGATCGGCGATTGAAGCGCTACGAACTGCTCACCGACATCATAGGCTCGGAAGACCATTTCGGGGACATGGACTTCAAACTCTGTGGCACCGACAACGGCGTCACTGGTTACCAACTCGATCTGAAACTTCCCGGAATCAGCCACCAAATCATGGCTGAGGCGATTCAACGCGCGAAAGAAGCACGCACGAAGATCCTTCAGATCATTCGTGGCGCGCTCGACAAACCGCGAGCCGAGCTTTCGAAATACGCGCCACGAATTGAGACGATCAAAATCAACCCGGAGAAAATTGGCGCGATTATCGGACCCGGCGGTAAAACGATCAAAGGCATTGTGGCAGAGACGGGTGCCGAAATTAACATCGAGGACGATGGCTCAGTTCACATTTACGCGACCAGCGCCGAATCGATGCAGCGGGCGAAAGAAATCATCGGCGAGATGACGAAGGAAATCGAAATCGGTCAGACTTATCAGGGCCGTGTCGTTTCCACGAAAGAGTTTGGCGCGTTTGTCGAAGTGCTGCCGGGCAAGGAAGGCCTAGTTCACATCTCTGAGCTGGCCGACTTCCGTGTAAAGCGAACAGAAGACGTCGTCAAACCCGGCGACATGATTTGGGTGAAATGCATCGGCATTGATGACAAAGGCCGCGTGAAACTTTCACGCAAAGCCGCGTTGAAAGAGCGGGCCGAGAAAGAGACCGGTCAGCAAACGCCGACCGATTACGAACCGGCAAGACACTGACTTCGATTCGTAGCGACGCTCCATGAGCGTGCCGACCAAAGTTTCCTATGCCGTGCTGGTCGCGACACCAGCTGTCGCGGCCTGGCTGCATTTTGGGCCGCTCTTGCTCGCGGCGTTGTTTTCCTATCTTGTGCTGCGCGAGTATCTGCAAGTTGAGATGTCCAAGATCGAAGTGGCGCCGCTTGCATGAAGTTTGTCTTTCCGAGCGAAGTCGAGGAATCTCTTACTGTTGTCTAATCGTGGCTAGCTCAGAAATCACCGGAGATATCTCGACTCCGCTCGACATGACAATTCGAAAATGAAAGCCGGGTTCGTTGAAAAACTGATCGGGCGCCTCGGCAAGATCGGGCCCGAGGACGTGCAAAATTATTTTCTGCGGCTCGCGCAGGAGAAAGGCTTTCTCGAAACGGTGTTCAATTCGATCCAGGAAGGGATCATAGTCAGCGATTCGCAAGGCCGAATCACTTATCTCAACGACGCGGCATGTCAGTTGTTCGGATTGGAACCGGAAGACTCGCTCGGCAGACGTTTGGACGAACGCGTGCGCGGGCTCGATTGGAATGCGCTCTCGCGCGAAGGCGCGGTCAGTCGCGACATGGAAATCTTCTATCCGGCCAATCGATTTATTAACTTTTACAGCGTGCCGCTCGTGATTGAGCCGCGCGACCGTGTAGTCACGCCTGAGCAGGGCGTCGACGACAAGGCGGGCCAAAGACCAGTGGCTACAACTGAGCAGGTCGGTCACGCGATCATTTTGCGGGACATCACCGAAAGCCGGCGCAGCGAACAACAAACGCTCGAGTCCGAACGATTGAACGCCCTGACGTTGCTCGCAGCCGGCGTCGCGCACGAAATCGGAAATCCGCTCAATTCCCTCAACATTCATTTGCAGCTGATCAACCGCGAAGCGCGCAAACTTGATGGCGCCAAGCGCACCAAGCTTCAGGAGTCGGTTGAAATCGCGCGCGCTGAAGTAAACCGCCTCGACTCGATCATCAGCCAATTTCTGCGCGCGATTCGTCCGACGCGTCCGCAACTTCGTCCAGAGAATGTGAACTCGATCGTCGAAGAAGCCGTTCGTTTTTTCGCGCCGGAAATCAAAGACCGCGACATCGTCGTCGAACAGGAACTGCGTTCCGATCTTCCAATGATCGACATCGATCGCGACCAGATGAAGCAGGCGCTTTATAACGTGATTAAAAACAGTTTCGAAGCGATGAAGAGCCGCGGGATTTTGCGGATCCGCACCGACAAGGACGACTCGCACGTCTTCGTCAAATTCACCGACACCGGCGGCGGAATCTCGCCGGAGAATCTGAGTCGCGTGTTCGAACCATATTTCACAACAAAAAGCAGTGGCACCGGCCTCGGCCTTTTGATTGTTCGTCGAATTGTCCGTGAACATGGTGGCGAATTGTCCATCGAGAGCAGCGAAGGCAAAGGGCTCACCTTAACGATTCGACTCCCTCACGTGGACAAACGGGTTCGCATGTTGGAAGCCGGCGATCCAAACCCGGCACGAACTGAATGACGAAGTTGGACAGGAAAAACGCATCGGGAACTTCGCGGCGGGTCTGGTTATTCAGTCTGCTTCTGATCGTTGCGACCGCGACCGCGTATTTACCGGTCTGGAACGGCAAACCGATCTGGGACGACAACGCCCATATCACCCAACCGGAACTACGCGGGGGACACGGCTTGGTTGAAATCTGGACCCGACTCGGCGCAACCCAGCAATATTATCCGCTCACCTACAGCATTTTTTGGATCGAACAAAAGCTGTGGGGCGATTCGGTCGTGGGTTATCACTTGGTTAACATTTTCCTGCACGGTTTATGTGCGGTTGTAATGCTCCAGATCTTGCTGCGCCTGAAGATTCCGGGAGCCTGGCTGGCTGTCGGTTTGTTTGCACTCCATCCGGTCCAGGTAGAGTCCGTTGCCTGGATTTCAGAACTCAAGAACACACTCTCCGGCCTCTTTTTTTTCTGTGCGATTCTGACTTATCTGAATTTTGACGAAGGGCGAAGCCGCCGCTCCTATATCGCGTCGCTCGCTCTTTTTCTTTTTGGCTTGATGTGCAAAACGGTCATCGCACCGTTGCCGGCGATAATTCTCGTAGCTTTGTGGTGGAGACGCGGGCGACTGCGACGGCGCGAAGACGTCGTTCCTCTGCTCCCATTCTTTGGTCTCGGAATCGGCGCCGGACTTTTCACCGCGTGGGTAGAGCGACACGTTGTCGGCGCGCAGGGCGCCGTCTTTCAACTGTCAATCTTGCAACGGTGCTTACTCGCAGCGCGCAATTTTTGGTTTTACCTTTTCAAACTTCTTTGGCCGACCAAGCTTATTTTCATTTATCCGCGCTGGCAAATTAATGCCGACGCTTGGTGGCAATATCTCTTTCCCTTAGCGTTTCTCGCACTGCTTGGTCTTACTTGGGCGCTCAGAAAACGGGTTCGCGGGCCGCTTGCTGTCGCGCTGATTTTTCTCGGCCTGCTTTTCCCCGCGCTCGGATTCATCAACGTCTATCCATTTCTTTATTCTTTTGCCGCCGATCACTTCCAGTACCTGGCCTGCGCTGCGCCGTTGACGTTGCTCGCCGCCGGAATGACAATGGCGCTCGATTTATTTGCGCCCGGAAAAATTTTCCTGCGCTTGGCAATTTACGGCGCGCCGTTGTTGTTGCTCGGCGTCTTGAGTTCGCGTCAATGTCGTGACTATCGCGACATCGAAACACTTTGGCGGACAACGATCGCGCGTAATCCTGACTGCTGGATGGCCTATAGTAATCTCGGCTCATTTCTCTCCGCGCGCGGTCAGTTGAACGAAGCGATCGCCGATTTTCGCAAGGCACTCGAGCTTTGGCCGGATCAGAGCAAAGATCATAACAATCTTGGCAAGGCACTCGTGCAGAAGGGACGAATAGCCGAGGCGATGGACCATTTTCAAACTGCCCTCCGGATTTCGCCGAATGATCCGGACGCGGAGAGCAACATCGGAGCGGCCTTGTTGCAGCAGGGTGATGCGGAGGAAGCAATACCGCATTTGCGGCAGGCGGTTGAAAAATTTCCGCGCCTTGCACAGGCGCGCATCAATCTCGGCAACGCGCTTTTGCAAAGCGCGCAGACCGAAGCGGCGATCGAAGAATACGGGAAGACGCTTGAGCTGCCGTTCGATCACGCCGAAACGCATTACAGCATCGCGAGCGCGTACCGTCAAAAGGGAGATATCGCAGCGGCGATCATCCACTATCGTAAAGCGATTGAGCTCAGGCCGGATTACGCTAACGCGCATAACAATCTCGCCAATGCGCTTCGCCAGCAGGGACTCATCGATGAAGCCGTGCGGGAGTACGAGGCCGCTTTGCGAAGCGATCCGGAATCAGTTCTGGCTGCCAACAATCTGGCGTGGTTGCTGGCTACTTCATCGAATCCTGCTGTCCGCGACGGCGCTAAAGCTGTTCAACTCGCCGAGCAGGCGAATCGACTCTCTGGTGGAAACGATCTCATCATTCTTCATACCCTAGCCGCCGCTTACGCGGAGAACCGACAATTTTCCGAAGCAGTAGAAGTCGCGCAACGCGCGCTTGAGATCGCGAAGGCCAATGGCGCTGGCTCGCTGGCCGAATCGCTTCGCAATAAACTTGCGCTTTACCAGGCGGGAAGCGCGTACCACGAAACCGTGCCGTCACAATAACAGTCGGCAATGGCGTGGCCGTTCCCAAGCGACGCCTACTGCTCTTCCGATGTGCTCGTCGTCGGTAATTGTTTAAGCATAAAATCAGCGACGTCGACGCGCGCGATTCGATTTGCCCAAACGTAATTTCCGACGTCGTAGCCAGCGAACATTTTGCGAGGCCGCGTCTGGTTTGCAAACGTACACTCGGGTGTCGGCAACAGCGTGGCTCGCCTCAGCCCCTTCTTCACGATCGTGGCACTGGTTCTGCCGTTCATTTCTACGACAAAGTTCGCCAGGAGGAACTAAACTTCATCTTCTTCGGCGTTCGAACCAGCGCGGTAACCTGATGACCTTGCTCCAATGCCGGTCGAACTCACGGCTCGTGCGACCAGTCGCCCCAATAATCAAAATGCGTAGTCGATTATCCCACCCGCGTGAAACTGGGTTTGTTGATTTCCGCTGCCGTGTTCTCCGCGAGCAAAATTGGCGAGCCCAATCGCGTAGACGATCAAAACAATCAGGATTACTTTCAGCAGCATCGTTCGCTTTTACTGGCAGTGTCGAAACTTGCCAGCACTATCTTCCTGATTGAGAGATGACATGATTGAGGGAGAATAAATGGCGCACCTATCGGCGCGAAAAGATTCATGGATTCGATCCAGCCCACCATCCTGATCGTTGATGACGAGAAACATACGCGGGACGGATTGCGGCGAGTGCTCGAAAACGATTACGACGTTTACGTGGCCGGCGATATCGACAGTGCGATGAATGTGCTTGAGCGCGAACATGTCGATCTTCTTCTGACCGATCTACGACTCGGCCGCGAAGATGGAATGCACTTGATCGATCGCGCATTGAAAATGCCACAACCACCGATTTGCATCATGATGACAGCTTACGGTTCGGTCGACACCGCGGTCGAAGCGATGAAACGCGGCGCGTACGATTTCGTCACCAAACCGCTCAATCTCGACAAAGTCGAAATGCTGATCGCGCGCGCGTTGCGGGACAGCAACCTCGAGCAGGAGAACAAATCCCTGCGACAACAAGTCAACGAGCGTTACGGCCTCGAGAACATGACCGGCGAATCGCCGGCGCTTCGTGAAGTCATTGACACGATTCGCCAGGTCGCGCCGTCCTCGGCAAATGTTTTGATTGAAGGCGAAAGTGGCACCGGCAAAGAACTCGCCGCCCATGCGATCCACAATTTGAGTCGGCGTAACAAGGCGAAATTCGTCACCGTCCATTGCGCCGCGCTGTCGCCGACGTTGCTCGAAAGTGAATTGTTCGGACACGAAAAAGGCGCGTTCACTGGCGCACACGAGCGGCGAATCGGGCGCTTCGAGCAGGCGAACGGCGGAACGATTTTCTTGGACGAAGTTGCCGAGATCCCGCCGACCACGCAGGTGAAGCTGTTGCGTGTAATCAGTGAAGAGCGCGCGTTCGAGCGCGTCGGCGGCAATCAAACTCTGCGCGCGGACGTTCGATTAATCGCGGCGACAAACAAGAATCTCGAGCAAATGGTGAAAGAAGGAACGTTCCGCGACGACTTGTATTTTCGTCTCAATGTGGTGCGCATCGTGATGCCGCCGCTGCGCGAGCGCAAAGACGACATCCCGCTTCTCGTCCGCGCGTTTCTCCGGCAGTTTTCGAAAGCGAACAACAAGCAGGTTGTCAATCTCACACCCGAAGCGATGACCGCGTTGCTGACTTACAACTGGCCGGGCAACGTCCGCGAACTCCGCACCGCGGTAGAACATGGCGTCGTTATGGCCACTGGACCAAAAATTACGCCGCGAGATCTGCCATCCGCTTTGCGAGAAGCTGCCGGGGCAACACTTCCGCGCGGAATTTCCCCGGCGAAAGCGTTCGGTGAAAAAGCCAGCCCGCTCGATCTTCACGAAACCGAGCGCAAACTTATTTTGCAAGCGTTGGTGACGACCAACGGAAACGTGACCGCGGCAGCCAAAAAACTCGGGATCAGCCGGCGCACCCTGCATCGCAAAATCAATGAAATGAACGCCAAGGAAAAAGAAACCACGGCCAAGACGAAGCAGACGTCAAATGCCGGGTAGCGAACAATTCGTTCAAAGCGCGATCCACGCAACTCGAAGCAGGCGGGTTCGTCGTTTGGGTCAAGCGCGGCGCGGTCGTGCTCGGCATTGTCGCGCGACTGTCGTTCTCCATTTCCATCAATTCCGCGGGCTCTCCCCCTTCCCAGGGAATGGACCGGGCGCAGATTGGGCGGGCGATCGCCAGCGGCCAAGGGTGGAGCACGCATGGTAAGGACGTAGCCAAGAATATTTGGTCCGATTCTTACAACGGCCGCTGCCGCCATTCATCGACGTTATCGCTCTGCTTCCCGTCAACGCTTTCGGAAAAAGAATGCGCGCACCTTGATTTCAACGAATGCATCTTCTTAAGCGCTCACGATCGGGAACATCAAACCGCGCAATGACCAGCACTTTCCCGTTTACGAGTTGGCCTCCGAGCGTTTCAGTAGGGCAGTGAGCAAGGTGACAAAGATCTTTGGCACGGACGGTGTCCGCGGCGTCGCGAACGTCGAACCAGTCACAGCTGAGACCGCGCTGAAACTTGGCCGCGCGGCCGCGCACGTGTTCACGCAGTTAAACCCGCGCACCCTGCCGGCAGGTGCGCGCCCGAAGATCGTCCTCGGCAAAGATACGCGGCTCTCCGGTTACATGCTTGAGAACGCGCTCGTCGCCGGAATCACTTCGCTTGGTGTTGACGTTCTCATAATCGGTCCGTTGCCGACGCCGGGCGTCGCTTACATCACCCGCTCATTGCGGGCCGACGCTGGTATCGTCCTCTCCGCTTCGCACAATTCGTACGAAGACAACGGGATTAAATTCTTCAGGCACGACGGCTACAAACTTGATGATCAGGTTGAAGCGCAAATCGAGGATCTTGTTTTCACTGGCAAGATCGACAACATCCGGCCGATCGCCGGGAGGATTGGCCGCGCTGCGCGAATTGATGACGCGCTTGGACGCTACGTCGAATTCGCAAAGGCAAGTTTCCCAAGAAAAATGTCGCTCGAGCACCTGCGCATCGCAGTCGACGTCGCGAATGGCGCTGCTTACAAATCAACCCCGTGCATTTTGCGTGAGCTCGGTGCCGAAGTCGCGGTTGCGCACAACGAGCCGAACGGAATGAACATCAACGACGCTTGCGGCAGCATGCACCCGGACGAAATTGCACGGATCCTCCAATCAGCGGACGCCGATGTCGGTATCACGCACGATGGCGATGCCGATCGTGTTCTACTTTGCGATGAGAATGGCGAGGTCGTCGACGGAGACGAAATTCTGGCGATCGCAGCGCTCGACCTTCTGAAATCAGGTCAGCTTCGCGACAACACCCTGGTTGCAACGGTGATGAGCAACTTTGGTTTGGACGAAACACTCGCGGGGAACGGCGGCAGAGTCATTCGGACAAAAGTTGGCGACCGCTACGTGATTGAAGAAATGATTTCGCAAAATCTCAATCTCGGCGGTGAACAAAGCGGCCATATCATTTTCAGAGATTTCACGACGACAGGCGATGGCATTATCAGCGCGCTCCAGATTTTGAGGATCATGCACGCCACCGATCGGCCGCTGAGCAAGTTGAAAAAGTGTCTCAAGAAATATCCGCAAGCGCAGCGCAACCTCGTTGTGACATCGAAGCCGCCAATCGAAGAACTGCGCGAAGTCGTGAAATTGCGCGACGAAGTCGAACGCGAGCTCGCGGGCAAGGGCCGCGTGATTTTGCGCTATTCGGGCACAGAATCGAAGATCCGTCTTTTGATTGAGGGCCGTGAGTTCGATAAGATTGACAAACACGCAAGCCGGATCGCAGATGCGATCCAAACCGCGATCGGCGGAAACTAAATGAACCTCGCGCGCGTCATAGAAGCAGTTCTGTTCAGCGCGTATAAACCGCTTTCGACCAAGGGAATTGTCGATGTTCTGCGAAACGCGCGCGCAGAAGACGATTTTGCGCCAAACGCGTTTGCGAACGTCAAACCGGCGGAAGTCGCGGCCGCGATCGAACAATTGAAAGTCGAATATATTCAGAACGAGCACGGATTTCAGCTCGTCGAAAAGGCAGAAGGCTGGCAACTAGCGAGCGATCCAAGATACGCGCAATGGGTCCACGGTTTATTTCCGGCGCCGAAACCGGCGCGCTTGAGTTCACCTGCCCTTGAAACGCTCGCGATCATTGCTTACCGGCAACCGATCACGCGCGCGGATGTCGAAGCCGTTCGCGGTGTGACGATCGACGGCGTTCTTCAAACGCTGATGGAACGTGGCCTCGTCAAAATTTCCGGGCGCGCGGAAATTCCAGGGCGCCCGCTGCTTTACGAGACGACCGAATTCTTCCTCGATCACTTCGGTCTGCGGAATCTCGACGAACTCCCAAACGTCGAAGAATTGCGCATGCGATATCTTCCGGTCGCTCCGCGGCCAGCGATGTCGTCCCCCGAAGAAGTCACCGCTCCCGCAACGGATCCAGGTAAGGGCGATTGACCTCGGTCGCCCGCCGCACGCGTGCAAAGATTGATAGCGTTTTCAGCAAGCGGGCTCGCGCTTCTCGTCATAACGGCGACATCTTCATTCGCCCTTGACATTCAGCCCGGCAATTGCGCACGTGCGGCGGCGTATTCGGAAAAAAACCGGGGATTCTCGGTCCTTGTAATCCAGGGTGGCAAAATCGTTTTCGAGCGCTATGCCAATGGCGGCGGAGTGGAAATCCGGTGCAAAATTTTTAGCGGCACAAAAAGCTTTTGGGGAATCGCTGCGCTCTGCGCCGTTCGCGACGGCTTGATCAAGCTAGACGATCGCGTGGCCGACACCATCACCGAATGGAAGAATGACCCCGGCAGATCGCAGATCACGATTCGTCAGTTGTTGAATCAAACGGACGGAATTGAGCCGTTGCCGCATCTGCACAGCGACTCGATCCGCGACCGCAACGCTGTCGCGGTTCAATTGCCGATCGTCGCCGCGCCCGGTTCGGCATTCGCCTACGGCCCGAGTCATCTCCAAATTTTCAACGAGGTCTTGCGGCGAAAATTACACGGAAGATCGACAATCTCCTACATTCAGGAAAATGTTCTCTCGCCGCTTGGTCTAACAAGTCTCGAATTTAAAAAGGATGGACGCGGCAATCCATTGTCGGCGAGCGGATTCGAATTGACCGCGCGCGAATGGGCGCACTTCGGCGAGCTCGTGCTCGGACACGGCAGCTACAACGGAAAACAAATAGTTCCCACGAACCTGTTGAATCAGGCGTTCACCGGCTCAGGCGCGAATCCATCATACGGATTGACGCTGTGGCTGAACCGGCAAGCGCCCAACGGGCAGGAGATCGATTACGAAAAGGAGCTGGACTTCAAATGGCAACGCGCCAATTGGTTCGGCATCTGTTTCTGCAGGGCTGCGCCGTCCGACATGGTTGTCGCGCTCGGCTCGGATTATCAGCGGTTGTTCATCATTCCCTCGCTGAACGCGCTGATTGTTCGCCAGGGAATGAGCGCAAAGTTTTCTGACTCCTATTTTCTGCGCCTCGCGCTTGGCCGATAGCGGGTTTGACTTAACCGCGGCTTTCTTGAACGATTCCAGCTTAACCCATCGTCGATCTTATGAATAAATTTGCCATCGGTTGCGGCGGATTGCTTGTCATCGTCATCTTTATCGCTTTCGTCATCGGGCTCTTTTTCTGGGGAACGTACAATCGTCTGGTCGGTTTGCAGCAAGGCGTTGATACGCAATGGGCCCAGGTGCAAACCGTTTATCAACGGCGAGCGGATTTGATTCCCAACCTCGTGAACACCGTCTCCGGCGCGGCCAACTTCGAAAAATCGACGCTGACCGAGGTCACTAACGCCCGCGCCAGTGTTGGACGGGTTCAGCTTGATCCAAACAAAGCGCCGACCGACGCCAAGCAACTGCAGGAATTTCAAGCTGCGCAAGGGCAATTGAGCAACGCTTTGTCGCGGTTGCTTGTCGTAGCGGAAAATTATCCGCAATTGCGCGCGACCCAGAACTTTCAAGGTTTACAGGCGCAATTGGAAGGGACGGAGAACCGAATCTCGGTCGAGCGAAACAAATTCAATACCGTAGTGCAGGATTACAACGTCGCGGTTAAACGTTTCCCAACCAACACGATCGCCGGAATGTTTGGATTTTCGCCAAGGCCCTTTTTCGAAGCGCAGCAAGGCGCGGAAAAAGCGCCGACGGTGAATTTTAATTTCGCTTCGCCAGCTGCCTCACCCGCTGCAACAGCGGCTGCCACACCATAAAGTTGTCGATCTTCGTTTAGCGTGAAACAGATCGCGCTCTGCATCGCCGCTTTTGTCGCGGTTCAGTCACAAGCCGCGGAAGTGATTCCACCGAAACCGGCGGCTTACTTCAACGATTATGCCAACGTTGTTTCGAAAGAAACCTCGTCACGCTTCAATCAACAGCTCGCTCAATTCGAGCGCGAGACTTCCAACCAGATCGTCGTCGCAGTGTTTCCAAAGATGCAGAGCGACGATGACATTGCGGCCTACGCACAACGAGTTGCTGATAGCTGGGGGATCGGCACGAAAACTCAACGAAATGGTGTCTTACTTCTTGTGTTTGTCGCCGATCGAAAGTTGTCAATCCAAGTTGGTTATGGATTGGAAGGCGCGCTCCCAGATGTCTTCGCTTACGACATTCGCGCCAATCAAATTACGCCTCGCTTTCGTAATGGAGACTACGAAGGCGGACTCGCAGCCGGGATCGATGGAATCGAGAAAGCGATCCGAGGCGAGTACAAGGGTTCGGGAAGGACAATCACCGAGCAAAGAAGAAACCGGGGCGCTCCGAGTTTCTTCTGGTTCATCATCTTCTTCATCATTTTAAGTCTTATCTCCCGGATGATGCGCCGACTAGGTGGCTACAGTTATTCCTCGCACCGAAGCGGCCCTGTTTTTATTCCAATGGGTTTCGGAGGAGGCGGCGGTTGGTCTTCGGGTGGCGGCGGCGGCTTCAGTGGATTTACCGGAGGCGGCGGAAGCTTCGGCGGTGGTGGTTCGAGCGGGAGTTGGTAAGATGCGAACCAAGGAATTCTTAAGCAAACTTGAGCACGATGAAATCGTACGAGCGATTCGCGAAGCCGAATCGAAAACGTCCGGCGAGATCCGCGTTTTTATCCAGCGCGGAAAGTTGGAAGGCGATCCGCTAATCGCCGCCCAGAAAAAATTTCACAAGCTCGGGATGCACAAGGTGCCGGAACGCAATGCGATCCTTATCTTTGTCGCGCCGCGGGCGCACAAATTCGCCGTCGTTGGAGATAAAGCGATTCACGATAAGTGCGGCGAATCGTTCTGGCAGCGGTTGGCCGACTCGATGCGGGAACATTTTCGGAACGAAAGGTTCAGCCCTGCCCTGGTGGAAGCAATTGAGGAGGCGGGCAAGGCCCTCGCTTCGCATTTTCCCGGGAAATCAACCCCTAACCAGCTGCCCGATGAGGTTGTCGAGGGGTGAAATCGCCCCTTGCAAAAAGCCTCAAATTGTCTTTATTCCACGCTCCGCAGCGAGTTTTTTTAAATTACGCCGTTGGTCCCTGGGTCTCTGTCACTGGACATGAAACCGCACTCGCCAGGGGAAACCCGGCGCTGAGAAAGGAAGAAGTCAGAATTAAAAAGGAGGAAATGTCGTCACGCATTTCTTAATTCATAATTCCTACTTCTTAATTGCCACCATGCCAGTTCGTTACGGTCGTTTTGAAATGCCAAAAACTCTCGCCAAAGACGAGAACACAGCCACCGCCACTTACGCCAAGTTTACCGCCGAGCCCTTTGAGGCCGGTTACGGTCACACCGTTGGAAATTCACTCCGCCGAGTTCTGCTTTCGTCGCTCGAAGGCGCTGCCATTACCGCGGTAAAAATCACTGGGGCGCAACACGAGTTCGCCACGTTACCCGGAGTGGTTGAGGACGTGACCGACATCGTGCTCAACCTCAAGAAAATAAAATTCAAAGCCGACGACCATGAGCCGAAGAAACTTTCGCTCAGCGTGAACAAGGAAGGCGAGGTCACCGCCGGGGACATTCAGGAAGTCGCGGGCTACGAAGTGCTCAATCCAAAACAGGTCATTTGCACACTCGACAAGAAACACAAATTCGACGCCGAGCTCGAACTCCGCGTTGGCCGCGGCTTCGCTACCGGCGAAGAAAACAAGCGCGCAGATCAACCGATCGGCCTTATTCCGATCGATTCAATTTTCTCACCTGTCACCCGTGTGAAATACGCGGTCGAGAACACTCGCGTCGGCCAACGCACCGATTACGACAAGCTTATCCTCGAAATCTGGACCGACGGCCGATTGACTCCGGACGACGCGCTTCTCCAGGCCTCCGCGATTCTCCGTCATCACCTCGACGTTTTCGTGAACTTCAACGAGGAAGTGATCGAGTTCGACGAGACGCCGGCCGGCGTGAGCGAGGAAAACATGAAGCTGAAGAAGCTGCTTAACATGAGCGTGAACGAAATCGAACTCAGCGTCCGGGCGGCGAACTGCTTGAACAACGCGAACATCACAACCGTTGGTCAGCTCGCACAAAAGACTGAGAGCGAGATGCTCAAGTATCGCAACTTCGGAAAGAAATCGCTAAATGAGATCAAGGACAAACTCCAGCAGCTCGGTTTGAGTTTGGGGATGAAATTTGAGCCCGGTTTGGTGGAACCGGTCACCGGTTCCGTTGACGGCGCTTCCGGAAACGGCACCAGCGCTGGTGCGACCGAGCGCAAGTAATCAACGCAAAGCAAACCGATGAGACATCAAAAGACAACGGTGCGGCTCGGCCGCAAAGCTGAGCATCGCAAGGCGTTGCTCGCGAACCAGGTCTGCAATCTAATCGAGCATCGCCGGATCAAGACGACGCTCGCCAAAGCAAAAGCAGTCCGGCCCCTCGCTGAAAAAATGGTGACGCTTGGCAAAAGAGGTTCAATTCACGCGCGGCGGACCGCCTTTGCGACGTTGCGGCAGAAAGATGCGGTCAAGAAATTGTTCGATGAAATCGCGCCCGCTTCGACCGAGCGCAACGGCGGTTATACCCGCATTGTTCGGCTCGGCCAGCGCAACAGCGATTCCGCTTCGATGGCGTTCATCGAATGGGTAGACGCTGCGATAGTGGTCGAAGAAAAGCCGGCCGATGAAAAGAAGGCGAAAAAGAAGGAGCCGAAAGCCGAGCCCAAACAAAAAGAAACAAAGCGCGAAGAGCCTAAGGCGAAAGCCGAAGAGAAGCCCGCTGAAGAACCAAAGAAGAAGCGGCGCTGGTTCAGCCGTAAACCGAGCGACGAGAAGTAATTCGCGCGATTATAATTCGACCAATCGCCACTCTATTGTTTCGTTCGCGATCTCAAGCCAAGCGACGCTCGCGGGCGAGCCGCGGCTCGGTCGCGTGACGCAGCCGGGATTTAAAAAGAGAACGCCGCGACGTTTTTCATTCCGCGGCACATGAGTATGACCATGCAAGACAATGTCGACATCAAGCGGGGCAGAATCCGGCGGAAAGTGTTGCAGCCGAAATTTCAAACCCTCACGGGTAAGATCGATAACCAGCGGCCAATCCGAGTTCCAATCGCAGTTACCGCGCACAACAGTGAGCGACGGACCGATCGCCTCGAGATCATCAGCGATCGTTGGCTCGCAAACGTCGCCCAAGTGCCAGATCTCGTCTGCGTCGCTCGCAAGATCGACAATCGTCTGCGGCAACTTGTTATGCGTGTCTGCCAGAACAAACACTCTCATTTGATTAGGCCGATTGCTTCCAACACTCTGCTCCTTAGCCTCTGATTGTGTCATTTAATAATTTCGGCCTTTCTTCGGAAGTTGTGCGCGGGACCCAGGCAATGGGTTTTACCGAACCGACGCCGATCCAGCTCCGCGCGTTTCCTATAATTCTCGCTGGGAAAGATTTAATCGGCACCGCGCAGACCGGCACCGGAAAGACCGCTGCTTTCGCGCTTCCGATTCTTACGCTGCTGGCAAAGCACGGAAAGTTTCGCTGTCTCGTGCTCGAACCGACCCGCGAGCTCGGCGCACAAGTTGAGACTGCGTTTCGAGATTACGGCCGGTTCACCGATTTGCGAGAGACCGTGCTACACGGCGGTGTTGGTTACGGTAAACAAAAGGAAGACTTAAAGCGCGGTGTCGATGTTGTCGTCGCGACGCCCGGGCGCCTGCTCGATCATCTCGAACAAGGCACGCTCCATTTCCGCGACGTGAACATTCTCGTGCTCGATGAGGTCGATCGCATGCTCGACATGGGGTTTTTGCCGGATGTGCGCCGGATCGTTGAACAAATTTCAACGACTCGGCAAACCTTGCTCTTCTCCGCAACCTTGCCGCCGGAGATCGAGCGACTCGCCAAGTGGGTGTTGCGAGAACCCGAGTTAGTAGAAATCGGCGCGCGACGCTCGCCGGCAGAAACAGTAACCCACGCGGTTTATCCGGTCGCAGCCGAACAAAAGTTTGATCTGCTTATCGCGCTACTGGAGCGAACCAACTTCGATAGCGTCCTCATTTTTTGTCGGACGAAACAAAACGCCGATCGCGTGGCGCACTTTCTGAAACATGCGAAACACTCGGTCGCAGTCCTGCACTCGAATCGGACGCAGCGTGAACGGATTGAAGCGCTCGAAGGATTCAAGAGCGGCAAATACGAGGTCATGGTTGCGACCGACATCGCATCGCGCGGACTGGACATTGCCGGCGTTAGTCACGTCATCAACTACGACGTGCCCGAACATCCGGAAGATTATGTCCATCGCATCGGCCGCACTGGACGCGCGCAAAACGTCGGCGACGCGTTCACCCTGATGAACGGCGAAGAAGTTCCCGCACTTCAGGCAATCGAACATTTCATCGGACAAAAAATTCCGCGACTGAAACTCGACGATTTTCCATATCTCTACACAATCCTGTTCGAGCCCGAGTCAGCCGTCCGGGGAAGACGCGCGATCGGCGGTGGACGATCCCATCGTGGTTTTTCCTACGGACGACGACGTCGTTGACTATCTGGCCGCTCTCAGGCGCGAGTCTGTTGACGAGTCGCTCGAACTCGGGATCCCCACGCAAACTGTCAAAGTAGGGATGCACGCGTTTGAGTTTCATCATGCCTTCAAACGTGAACGGGTGCCTCCCGGTTGTTTGTTTGCGCGAACGCCGCGGCGGCAGACAAAAAAAGGTAATAGGAAATCGCAGTTTCATGACTCGCTCGATTAAACGTTCGAGTTAGAGTGCACGCATGGCTCAAGTCACAATCGAGACAATCAAGAACGGTCCCTACATCGTGAAGGGCGAGGTGGAACTGATCGACAGCAACGGAAATAAATTTCCCGTCGAACCAAGGATGGCGCTCTGTCGCTGTGGCGCATCGACCGAGAAGCCGTTTTGTGACGGCACCCATTCCAAAATCGGTTTCAAAGCCGCGGAGAAGGCGGTTCCGCAATCCAAGGAATAATGCGCCTGGTAACGACCTGCGCTTTTATTCTGATTGCTTCGACCGCGATGGTTTTCGGCCAGCCGTTGCCGAAAACAATGAAGGCGATCGTCGCGCACGAGTACGGCGGACCAGAAGTTTTAAAATACGAAGACGCGCCGGTCCCGGAGCCGAAGGAAAACGAGATCCTCGTTCGTGTGATTGCGAGCGGCGTGAACCCGGCCGATCCCCTGATCCTCAACGGCAAATTCGCCAAGGAGTTCGGAACGCACCTTCCGCTCATTCTCGGTTACGACATGGCGGGCATTGTCGTGAAAACCGGCGACAAAGTGACCAAACTCAAAGTGGGCGATTCGGTTTACGCTTATCTACTTTGGGGTGGCGGCTGGGCCGAATATTGCATCTCCAACGAAGGCGAATCGGCAATCAAACCGAAATCGCTCAGTCTTACTGAAGCCGCGGCCGTTCCGCTGGCCGCGCTAACGGCGTGGCAGGCGTTGATCGACGTCGGAAAAATCCAAAGCGGCCAAACCGTTCTCATCCACGGCGGTTCCGGCGGCGTCGGGAGTTTTGCGATTCAAATCGCCAAAGCGCGTGGTGCCCGGGTGATCGCGACGGCTTCAACAGCGAATCAAGATCTATTACAACAACTCGGGGCCGACGTGGCGATCGATTACACAAAACAAAAATTCGAAGATGTCGCGCACGATGTCGATCTTGTGCTCGATCCGGTCGGGCGCGACACGCTCGCGCGGTCCTACAGCGTTGTGAAACGGGGGGGGACCGTGATAACGATCGTCTCGCGTTGCGACGAATCGGAGCTGAAGAAGCACGGCATCCGTGGCGCGTCGCTCTCGTCGCATCCCGACGCAGCCGAACTGACCGAGATCACGAAGTTGATCGACGCAGGAAGAATTAAACCGATCGTCTCACAGGTTCTGCCGCTAACGGACGCAGCCAAAGCCGATGCGCAGGCGGAAACGCACCACACGCGTGGGAAGATGGTATTAAAGATTGCTGACGACCCAAAAAGTTAAACGATGAAAACTCTACTTTGTTTTGCACTTTTTCTGACTGCTCTCACCGCGCGCGCGGAGAAGATTTCACTCGTCGGCGCGACAGTGATCAATCCGGCCGACGGCAAAGTGTTGCCGAACGCGACGATCGTAATGAACGGCGGCAAGATCGAGCGTGTTTCGATGGGCAAACAGGATGCGGCGACCCTCGGGAAGCAGATCGATTACATCGGGAAATTCATTTTGCCGGGTTACATCGACACGCACGTGCATTTCTTTCAATCGGCCGACCTTTTCACGCGACCGGACGGCGCTGATTTCAACAGGGTGCGTCCCTACAAGGACGAAGTTGCTTGGATTAAATCGCATCTCGACGATGTGTTCGCGCGCTACATTCGTTGCGGCATTACTAGCGTGGTCGATGTCGGCGGCCCGATGTGGAATTTCGAGGTCCGCAAAAAAGCGAACGAAACCGCGAAAGCGCCGCGCGTCGCTGTCGCCGGTCCCCTAATCTCCAGCGTTTCACGCGAGAAACTCGATCTTGGTGATCCGCCGATCGTGAAGATCGACGCTCCAGACCAGGCGCGCGAGTTCGTGCGCAAATTGGCGAACCAGAAAGCCGACTTGGTGAAGATTTGGTACATCGTCGACAAAGATCATCCAGTCGATTCGTTTCGACCGATTGCGCGCGCGACGATTGAAGAAAGCCACGCGCACCAGATCCGAGTTGCGGTTCACGCGACGGAATTGGAAACAGCGCGCGCGGCGGTGGAAGAAGGCGCTGATATTCTCGTTCACAGCGTTATCGATAAACCGGTGGACGATGCGTTCGTGAAGCTATTGAAAGATCGACATACGATTTTGTGTCCGACATTGGTGGTGTTTGAGCGCTACGGCCGCACGTTTTCGCATCAGCTGAACCTCACAAAGGAAGAACAGGCGTGGGGCAATCCGGAAGTGATCGCTTCCCTGGATGTAACTAAGATTCCGCAGGAACAATTGCCGGACCGGGTGAAAAGCGCGCTGGCTTACCCGGCTGCTGCCCTCGATCGAATCAAGAAAACTTACGAAATCGCGCTGCCAAATTTGAAAAAATTGGAAGACGGCGGCGTGACGATTGCCGCCGGGACCGACGCGGGAAATATTGGCACTATTCACGGACCAGCGTTGTTCCGCGAATTTCAGTTGATGAAGGAAGCGGGATTCGCCAACATGCAGATTTTGCAATGTGCGACGGCGAATGCCGCGAAACTTTTTGGCGGCGATACCGGCCGGCACATCGGCAAGATCGAAAGCGGCTGTTTCGCCGATCTCGTCGTCTTGAAATCGAACCCGGCTGACGACATCGCGAACGCATCGGACATCGATACTGTGATCAAGAACGGCGTTGTTTGTCCGGCTGATTCGATTTTGCGCTGAATCCCCGACTAGGGAGCTACGCCAACTTCGGAAAGAACCAATCCAGTGAAGCGTACCGTAATCACGTCATTTCTCGCCGGGATCGGATTGCCGATCTTCGCCACCGACCCAGTGGCATCACCTTCCCGCCTTGATTCACTAATAGCATCAGCGAGATAGGAATCGGGAAACTTTTCGCGGACGTGCGAAACAGGCGAAGAACCCGATGTATCAACGGAAACTGAGACTTCACGCGTGAAGTTCTCGCGAATTGGTTTATCCTGCGCGCTGCGCAGATGCCGCGGAATAACGATTTACACAAGATTCTGCTGATCGGCTCGGGCCCAATCATCATCGGGCAGGGCTGCGAATTTGATTATTCCGGCGTGCAAGCGTGCAAAGCGTTGTCCGAGGAGGGCTACCAAGTCGTGTTGGTGAATTCGAATCCGGCGACAATCATGACCGACCCGGAGTTCGCGGATCGCACCTACATCGAGCCAATCACCGCCGAAGTCATCGAATCGATTATCGAGCGCGAAAGACCCGACGCAATTTTGCCCACCATGGGCGGACAAACCGCGCTGAACGCAGCGATGGAGCTTTATCGCAACGGCGCGCTCGCGCGGCACAAAGTGAAATTGATCGGCGCCCACGCTAAAGCAATCGCGAAAGGGGAAGATCGACAGCTGTTTAAGGAGGCGATGTTGCGGATCGGTCTCGAGGTTCCCCGCTCCGGCGTGGCGCGTACCTCTGCGGACGCCAGCCGCATCGCGAAAGAGATTGGAACTTTCCCGTTGATCATTCGACCAGCGTTCACACTCGGCGGAACTGGTGGAGGCATCGCCTACAACCCAGATGATCTGAATGAAATCTCCGGCCGCGGGCTTGCCATGTCCCCGGTGAGCGAGGTCTTAATCGAAGAATCGCTCGTTGGCTGGAAAGAATTCGAGATGGAAGTGATGCGCGATCGGATGGACAACTGCGTTGTCATTTGCTCGATCGAGAACTTTGATCCGATGGGTGTGCACACGGGCGATTCGATCACGGTCGCGCCAGTGCAAACGCTGACCGACAAAGAATACCAAATGATGCGCGACGCCGCGTTCGCCGTCATTCGCGAGATCGGCGTCGAGACCGGCGGATCGAACATTCAATTCGCGGTCCATCCCGACAGCGGCCGAATGGTCGTAATCGAAATGAATCCACGCGTGTCGCGTTCGAGCGCCCTCGCAAGCAAGGCAACGGGATTTCCCATTGCCAAGATCGCGGCCAAACTCGCGGTCGGTTACACACTCGATGAAATTAAAAATGACATCACGCGCGAAACGCCGGCGTGCTTCGAGCCGACGATTGATTATTGCGTGGTCAAAGTGCCGCGGTTCACGTTCGAAAAATTTCCGCAGGCCGATCCGACTCTCACGACACAGATGAAAAGCGTCGGCGAGGCGATGGCGATCGGCCGCACATTTAAGGAATCGCTGCAAAAAGCCTTGCGCTCTCTCGAAATCAAACGATTCGGATTGATTGGCGATGGCGCAGACAAAGATGTCGATCTTGAAACGCTGCGCTTGAAGCTCACGATGCCGAATGCGGAGCGAATTTTCTATATCGGCCAAGCATTCGCGAAAGGCGCGTCGATCGACGAAGTGTTCGACCTCACAAAGATCGACAAATGGTTTTTGCGGAACGTCGCTGAGATCGTCTCGGAGTCGCAATGTCTGAAAACCAAAACGCTATTGCGGAGCAAGAAGCTCGGCTTCTCGGATAGACAACTGGCGCTGGCGAATGGTTGGAGCGAAGAAAAGATTCGGACAAAACGGATCGAAGATAAAGTGACGCCGACTTATCGTTTGGTCGACACCTGCGCCGCGGAGTTCGAGGCGTACACACCGTACTACTATTCAACTTACGGCGACGAGAACGAGCGGCGCGAAAGCGGGAAACGCAAAGCGATGATTCTCGGGGGCGGACCGAACCGGATCGGTCAAGGAATCGAGTTCGATTACTGCTGCGTGCACGCGGCGTTCGCGCTGCGCGAGCTCGATTTCGAAACGATCATGGTGAATTCGAACCCGGAGACGGTTTCGACCGATTACGACACCAGCGACAAACTCTATTTCGAGCCGCTCACGCTTGAGGACGTTCTTAATATATATGAGCAGGAGAAGCCGGACGGCGTAGTCGTGCAGTTCGGCGGCCAAACGCCGCTCAATCTGGCGAACGGATTGAAAGCGGCGGGCGTTCCGATCTTTGGAACACAGCCCGAGAGCATCGAAACTGCGGAAGACCGAAAGTTGTTCGCCGCGATGCTGGACAAACTCGCACTGCGCCAAACACCGAGCGGTTCGGCGACTAGCACCGACGAGGCGGTCGCGATCGCGAAAAAAGTTGGGTATCCGGTACTGGTTAGGCCGAGCTTCGTTCTGGGCGGGCGCGCGATGGAGCTTGTCTACAACGAACCGGACCTGCGCCGTTACATGGCAAGCGCCATCGAAGTGACGCCGGACCGCCCCGTCCTGGTCGACCGTTTTCTAGAAGATGCGATTGAAGTGGATGTCGATTGCATTTCGGAAGGCGAAACGACCGTGATCGGTGCGATCATGGAGCACATCGAGGAAGCCGGGATTCACAGCGGCGACAGCGCCTGCGTGATCCCGACGTTTTCGTTGTCACAACACGTGCTCGATGAGATTTCATTAGCGACGAAAGCGATGGCGCGCGAACTAAACGTGCGCGGTCTAATGAACGTGCAATTCGCAGTGAAAGACGACGATGTTTACGTGCTCGAAGTAAATCCGCGCGCGTCACGGACGGTGCCGTTTGTGAGCAAGGCGATCGGCGTTCCGTTGGCGAAACTGGCCGCCAAAATCATGGTCGGCAAGACTTTGCTCGAACTTGGATTCACGAAAGAAATCGTGCCGAAACATTTTTCGGTGAAAGAAGCGGTCTTTCCCTTCCTGCGTTATCAAGGCATGGACATTTCGTTAGGGCCGGAAATGAAATCGACCGGCGAGGTGATGGGGATGGATGTCGATCTTGGACTGGCTTACGCGAAATCGCAGATGGCCGCGCCGCCGCCGTTGCCGAAAAAAGGAAATGTTTTTATCAGCGTGAAAGACAGCGATAAGGAATCGGTCATTCCAGTGGCGCGCGAATTCGTCAAGCTCGGATTCGGAATTATTTCGACGAGCGGAACAGCTGAAGAATTGCAGAAAGCGAAGATTAAAGTGAAAAAGGTCTTCAAGCTGCACGAAGGTCGGCCGAACGTGCTCGACCGCGTCAAGAACGGAGACATTAACTTCATCATTAACACGCCGAGCGGAAAAATCCCGCGCGAGCACGAAGTGATGATTCGGAATGCCGCGCTCGCCGCGAAAATTCCGATCATGACCACGGTGCGCGCAGCGCAAGCGAGCGCGAACGGGATTCGTTCACTACAAAAAACGAAGCTACAGGTGCGAAGCTTACAGGAATACCACGCGACGGCTGAAGATTTGCGACCGTCATAGCCCGCCGTTACAGAAGAGCATGACGATGTCGATCTTAGGAGCGCTCCTGTTGAGTACAGCGCTGTTGGCAGCCGAAGAAAAGAAGGAGGAGAAACCTGCGATGAACACGAGCAATGAAGTCGCGGTGATCAAGACCAGCGAGGGCGACATGGTGGCGCAGTTTTGGACCGATGCCGCCCCGAACACGGTCGAGAATTTCAAAAAGCTGGCGCGCTCGGGATTTTACAACGGCACAATCTTCCATCGGATCGTGAAGGGATTTATGATCCAGGGCGGCGACCCCAACTCGAAAAACCCGGCGAAAGAAGATAGTTACGGCGCGGGCGGACCCGGTTACAAAATCAAGGCGGAGTTCAACGATCATTCCCACGAGCGCGGTGTAATCTCAATGGCACGCGAACCCGACCCGGATTCAGCCGGCTCGCAATTTTTCATTTGTCTCGCACCCGTGCCGCGGCTCGATCATCAATACACGACGTTCGGAAAACTGATTAAAGGCGACGACGTGCTCGGCAAAATCGGCGACACGCCTGTGACGCGGAATACCATGGGCGAAAACAGCAAACCGAAGAAACGCGTAACGATTGAAAAGATCGAAATCGTGCCGGCGGATTCAGTGAAGTAATTTCACCGCAAAGGACGCAGAGACTGCGGAGGAAGCCCTTTCAGAAAATTCTCTGCGAACTCTGCCCTCTCCGCGGTAAACTCTTGTAATGTCCAACGCAGACACAGCCCAAGTCGCACTCGTGCAGATGAAGTGTAGCGCGGACGTGGAGAAGAACCTTTCGCGCGCCCTCGATTTCATCCGGTATGGGGCAAAGAAAGGGGCGGCGATTGTTTGTCTGCCAGAGCTTTTCCGCTCGCAATACTTTTGCCAGAGCGAAGATCACAAGAATTTCGAACTAGCCGAGGAAGTTCCGGGAAGATCGACATCCGCGCTGGGGGAATTGGCGAAGGAACTCGGCGTCGCGATTATTGCATCGCTATTCGAGAAGCGACGCGCCGGCGTTTATCACAACACGGCCGCGATCATCGACGCGGATGGAAAATTTCTTGGAAAATATCGCAAAATGCACATTCCCGACGATCCGTTGTATCACGAGAAGTTTTATTTCACGCCGGGCGATCTCGGTTTTCAGGCGTGGGAAACACAGCGCGGCAAAATCGGCGTGTGTGTTTGCTGGGACCAATGGTATCCGGAAGCGGCGCGCCTGACTGCGTTGCGTGGCGCCGAAATCATTTTTTATCCGACGGCCATCGGCTGGCATCCGAGCGAGAAAAACGAATTCGGCGCGGCCCAATACAACGCGTGGGAAACGATTCAGCGCAGCCACGCGATCGCGAACGGCTGCTACGTCGCGACCGCAAACCGTGTCGGCCATGAGGCCCCGGCCGGCGGAGATGGGATTGAATTCTGGGGACAAAGTTTCATTTGCGGTCCGGACGGCGAGATCATCGCCAAAGGTTCAGTGGATAAGGAAGAAATTGTAATCGGCCAAATCGATTGGCGTCGCGTCAGCGAGCATCGGACGCATTGGCCGTTTTTGCGCGACCGGCGCATAGATGCGTACGCCGGAATTGAGCAGCGTTTGCTCGATTGAGAGTTTCTTTTTCAAAAGAAGAGCCGTACGTTCGCGGCATGAAAACGATTCTCTCGATCATAATATTTTGCGCTCTGGTCGCATTTGCGCAGGGTCAGGAAGTCACGAAAGCGGCTGCGCAGTTGGAACCCAAATCTGGCAGCACGGTCACTGGCACCGTGACGTTCACGAAAGTTGGTGATGACATTCGAGTGGTCGCCGACATTCAAAATCTCACCCCGGGCAAACACGGCTTTCACATTCATGAAAAAGGTGATTGCTCGGCGCCGGACGCGTCATCGGCCGGGGCACATTTCAATCCGACTATGAAACATCACGGCGGTCCCACGAGCCTCGATCACCATACTGGCGATCTCGGCAACATCGAGGCCGATGCGTCAGGCAAAGCGCATCTGGATTGGAAAGGGAAACTCAGCTTGACCGGCAAAGATTCGATCATCGGTAAGTCCGTGGTCGTTCACGAAAAAGAAGACGATTTGAAAACGGATCCGTCCGGAAATTCCGGGGCGCGCTTGGCTTGCGGCCCAATTCTCGCCGCGGAATAGGACTCACAGCAGGCAAAAAGATCGGATCGACATGCAAGTGATGACGCTAAGCGAAATTCGCCGGGCCGCCAAGAGCGGCCCGGTCACCGCGTGCGTCCATGTGCAAGTCGAATCGGCCGCGCCGAAACTGACGCGCGAACAAAAGCCCTATTGTGAGTTGAGTCTGGCCGACGCGTGCGATCGAATGATCCTTCGTGTTTGGAGCGATCACCCGAATTACAAAATATGCAGCACTTTGAACAGGGAAAGCTTCATCGAGCTCAATGGCGATTTTGTTTCGTCGCAATTCGGCCTCGAGGCGCCGAAGTGGACGATGCGTCCGCTAACGGCGCAGGAGAAAGGCGAACTTCTACAGGGCCCGGCGGAGTTGCGCTCCAAACAAGCAGCTGATTGGAAGTTCATTCTCCAAACGATTGCGAAGATCACCGATCCGCGCCTGCGCGGGTTGTGCGACGCGTTCGTGAAAGATTTAGGCGAACGTTTTCAGCGCACAGCGGCAGCGCGAAAAAATCATCACGCTCGCCGCGGCGGATTGGTCGAGCACACTGCGCAAATGATGCGCGTAGCGACGGCAATCGCGCCGCTTTATCCGCAATTGAATGTCGATCTTCTGATCGCTGGCATTCTGTTTCATGACTCGGGCAAGCTCTGGGAAAATCATTATCCAGACACCGGTTTCGTGATGGATTACGACGAACGCGGCGAATTAGTCGGACACATTTCCATCGGCCTCGAGCTTGTGAATTCGCTGTGGCGAAAGATTTCCACGGACAATGGCGAGATGTGGAAAAACCTCTCGCCGCCGTCGGAAGATGTTCGTTTGCATTTGCTGCATCTGATTGGGGCACATCACGGCGAGCAACAGTTCGGTTCTCCAGTTGATCCGAAAACACCGGAAGCGATGGCGCTCCATTACATCGACAATCTGGACGCGCGCCTGGAGATGTTTGCCAGCGGATATTTGACGGCGAAACCGCTGGCCGACCGGATCTTTGAGCGCGTCTGGCCGCTGCCGGGAAAACTGGTCAAATCGCTCGGCATTTTCCAAAGCTCGCCCCCTCAAGCGAAACCGGACGACCAGCTATTTTAGCTTAAGCCGGCGTTTGGCTTCGGCGAGGTACGTTCTGTCGATCTCGAAGCCGATAAATCTTTTCACGCCGCAATTCCTAGCGGCGACGGCGGAGTTTCCGATCCCAAGGAATGGATCGAGCATTGTTGTGATGCGCGACGCGCCGTGGAGTTTGATGCACCACTCAGCTAGTTGAACTGGAAACGTCGCGGGATGTGGGCGCTCCTTTTCGCGGCTCTGGATTGTTTGGTAAGGGATGAACCAGGTGTTGCCGCGGCACCGCTTGTCGCGCCCGCGGGTATGTGACCAACGAGCGATATTACTCTTGTCCCGATAAGGCACGCCGAGCGCGAGCCGGTCGATGTCGACCTTGCCGTCAATAGTGAAATGAAAAATGTATTCGTGGCAGTCGTTGAGAAATCTTCTCGAGCTGATCGGCTTAAAATGGCCGAACGTTCGCTCGTCGACGGCGATCGATTTGATCCAGTGAATCGTATTTTGTAGGACAAACAGACTACGCAATTGAAAAACAATTTCATGCGGAAGCATCGGGATTGAAGGCGCCGCCCCGATATTGAGGAAAAAAGAGCCGCTTGTTTTGATAACACGCCAGATTTGCGCCGCCCACGCTGCACACCATTTCAAATACGATTGTCGATCCTGGCGGTCAGAATAGTGCCTGTAACGAACACCGAGATTGTAAGGCGGTGACGTGATGACAAGATCGATATCCTCATCAGACAAACGCTGCATTCCTTTCAGGCAATCCTCGAGACGAAGGTCGAATTTTGTCACTCGAGAAAACTGATCGAACAAATTCGATTCGTACAGCGAATTCGTTATTGTTTACGTTAATGTCGGACAAGCCTTCCAAGCTGAAGATTGCCGAGCGCGAGTTCACGTCGCGGTTGCTCGTCGGGACGGGGAAGTTCGCTTCGAACGAACTGATGCGCGACGCGCTGGTCGCGAGCGGGACCGAAGTGGTCACGGTGGCGCTGCGACGCGCGGATCTCTCCGGCAAACATGATCCCTACGCAAACATTTTGGATTTCATCGATCCGAAGCGATTTCTGCTTTTGCCAAACACGAGTGGGGCACGTAACGCCGAGGAAGCGGTGCGACTCGCGCGTCTAGCGGCAAGCGCCGGTTTGCCGACCTGGATCAAACTCGAGATCCATCCCGACCCGCGATATTTATTGCCCGACCCGGTGGAAACGCTCGCGGCTGCTGAAATTTTGGTGAAAGAAGGATTTACTGTCCTACCATATATCAACGCGGATCCGGTGCTGGCGAAACGTTTGCAGGACGTAGGCACCGCCACAGTGATGCCACTCGGTTCACCGATTGGGAGCAATCGTGGAATTGAAACGCGACCACAAATCGAAATCATTATTGAACAGGCGACCGTTCCGGTCGTGGTCGATGCAGGTTTAGGCGCGCCGAGCCAGGCGGCTGAAGCGATGGAAATGGGCGCGGATGCAGTTTTGGTGAATACTGCGATCGCGATCGCGTCTGATCCAGTCCGCATGGCGCAAGCATTTAAAAAGGCGATCGAAGCGGGGCGTCAAGCGTACGACATTGGCCTCGGCGAAAAGCAGTGGACGGCCTCGGCCACTAGCCCGCTCACGTCTTTTTTTTCGAACCAATCGAAATCCGATTAAGAATTTTGGGCGCAACAATTCCATTTGAGTTGTGTTCAAAAGTCAGAGATAGTCACGCCCGACACGCTGCGGCGACACGGCACTAAAACTAGCTGCTCTTTTAATCAAAGACCCCATGTTATCCCCCAGCCAAGCCGGAGTCGGCCGACTGAGAATTCGCTAAATCAAATAATATCCAATGCCGAGACGTCGTAGTTCCCGCCCCTCTTTTTTCAGTCCGCGTGTCGTCGCCGCTTGCGGTCTCTGTTTGATCGGCGCGTGGCTGGCGATGCTAAGTTTTGCTGCATCGTCATCCGGTTCATCCAACGCAGCTCATTTCAGAGCCGGCGATCCGGTAGTGCCGAGCGAATTTACCGGAGATCTCCGAGACCTGCCGCAAACCATAACTGACGCGGAAAGAAAGACTTTCATCCGGCCGTTGGAACTTAATCACCCTCTCCCTGTGATCAAACAGGTGTTGCCGGGAATTCAAACCCACTTCAGCAACTTCGCGTTATTGCGCAATTCTGCCGCAAATATGTCGTAAAACAGTGGTTATCTGCGAAGAGACAAAATTGTCGCTTTGCTCTTTTCGTGCAGAATCACGCAATTCTCGTGTCCGAATTTGTCCGAAAAGACCGTGAACCATTAGTCCTTTTTGGGATCTTCATGCTGGCTCTCCAAACCTATTCCAGGGTTCAGTTCTACGGCACTGACTACCTCGGCTTCGATGGGCTCTCGCTTGGGGAGTTTCTCAAGCAGCGCGTTGAACTCGGCGAAGTGGTCGTGGCTGTGCTGGTGATCGTGTTCGTGGCGAATAGTGACCATCGGATCGCTACTGAGCATCTGCAGCTTATCAATCGCCATCCCAGTAACCGGTACGAGCAGCGCCCCTTTGATTTTGCCGGCTTGCATTTCCTCATTCAGCCTGTCGAAACCGTCCGCGGCAAGTCTGGCGGCCGAAGCAGCGATCATCTGTTTACGCTGACGTATATTGTCGGATTTACGCTCGCGGACACCTCGAACAGAGTCGCGCGAGCAGTGAACGAATCTAGCGATTGCAGCGATCGGCTCGCCGAGGCTGAGCAAATTAAATAATGCGTTGCTCATTTTCAGACTGGCTCATGTTCGGGTGAACAGTTACGCTCGTTTGTGTGAAAGCGCAAAGCCTCGCTGCGACGGTGAGCTAAGCTTACGCCCTATACGTTATAGGAAAAACGATTAGACAGCGGTGACCAAGCGTTTAACGTCGAACTCGATTACGTCACCGGACGTTTCATGTCATACCGTAAACTCACTCTGGCCATCGTCTTATTCGTCGCCTCGGCAATCTCGCTCGTATCCAGCTTCAGGCTGAGCGCGGACCCGACGACGGCCGCAGCCGATCAATCGCAGTCCGTGGTCCAAATGGGCTCTCAAGCGGTGCCGGACACTCATCACGATGTTTCGCCGCCCCTTTTCTTGATTCCACCGACTCATCATCAGCCCGGCTTCAGGATCCATGATCACGAACGATTGCCGCGCCCGTACCACAGCGCGACGACCGATCCCGTACTGCAAACCCAAGTTGCCACAGCCGCGGCGCCGGCCACCAGTTTGAACTTCCTTGGTATTGGCAATGGCTTTACTGGCCCCGCTGGCACATTCTCAGTTCGTTCTGCTCCGCCGGACACAAACGGCGACGTCGGCCCGAATCATTACGTCCAGATCGTTAACACGGACTTCGCCGTATTTAATAAGAGTGGCACGGTCGTTTACGGTCCGGTGCCGATCAACACGCTGTGGAGCGGATTCGGCGGCGGTTGTGAGAACAACGATGATGGCGACCCGGTTGTCGTTTACGACCGAATCGCTGATCGCTGGGTGATCTCACAATTCTCAGTTAGCACCACACCATATCTCCAGTGCGTTGCTGTCTCCACCAGCGGCGATCCCTCTGGGTCGTATTACCGTTATTCCTTCCAATATTCTGATTTCCCAGACTATCCAAAGATGGGTGTCTGGCCCGATGCGTATTACATCACGTTTAACATGTTTGCGCCCGGCCCCTCCGCTTTCTTGAACGGCGAAGTTTGCGCGTATGATCGATCGAGCATGTTGGCGGGAGGAACGGCCACTCAGCAATGCTTCAGCGTCGGCGCCAATTACGGCGGTCTTTTGCCTGCGCACCTGACCGGCGCAACGCTGCCTCCGGCCGGTTCGCCTAATTACGTCGTGGCCCTCGGGAACACGACCAGCTCGCTCGCGTTCTGGACGTTTCACGTCGACTGGGCGACACCGTCGAACTCAACTCTCACCGGGCCGACTTCGTTGATGGTGGGCGCGTACACCGAAGCGTGCAACGGCGGTGGAACCTGTATTCCCCAATTGGGAACATCGCAGCAACTGGATTCGTTAGCGGATCGCCTGATGTACCGGCTCGCGTATCGCAACTTCGGAGATCACGAGTCGCTAGTAACTAATCACAGCGTGACCGCTGGCTCGAGTGTTGGAGTTCGCTGGTACGAGATTCGCACGCCTGGTACCTCACCGACAATTTTCCAACAAGGCACCTACGCGCCCGACTCCAGTTATCGCTGGATGGGTAGCATCGCGATGGATCAGTCCGGCAACATGGCGCTCGGTTATAGTACCTCCAGCAGCGGCCTCCATCCGCAGATCAATTATACCGGACGCTTGTCCACTAGTCCGGGCGGAGTGATGGACCAAGGCGAAGGAACGATAATCAACGGCGCGGGCTCTCAGACCGGCCAGAATCTTTCACGCTGGGGCGACTACAGCTCGATGAGCGTTGATCCATCCGATGATTGCACGTTTTGGTACACGAACGAATACATCCCGAGTGACGGCGCGTTTAATTGGAGCACGCGGATCGGTTCGTTCAAATTTGCAAGTTGTGGCGGCAATCCCACGCCAACGCCGACCGCTACTCCCACTCCAACACCGACCGCTACTCCTACGCCGACGCCGACACCTTCAACGGGCCCTGCGGTGATGCTAAGCCCGCCACCCGGCTCAACGTTTGCGTCCTCGACCGTTACATTCCAATGGAGCGCCGGCAGTGCCACCGCTTATTTCCTGTTCGTCGGCAGTTCGCTGTACGGCACTGATATCTACAATTCCGGTCAAACAACTGTGCGGTCGAAAACCGTGAACAATATTCCAACTGATGGACGCACCATTTATGTAACTCTGGGCTCGAAGGTAAACGGTTCCTGGGTCAATAAGAATTATACATATAAGGCTTTCAACCCCTCCGCCACGCCGACGCCAACGCCTACTCCAACGCCGACGCCAACGCCTACACCCACTCCGACACCAACGCCCACTCCAACACCGACGCCAACTCCAACGCCGACACCAACGCCGACGCCTACTCCAACGCCAACACCCACTCCGACACCAACGCCAACTCCAACGCCGACACCAACTGCAACTCCCACTCCAACACCGACCGCTACTCCTACGCCGACGCCGACACCTTCAACGGGCCCTGCGGTGATGCTAAGCCCGCCGCCCGGCTCAACATTTACGTCCTCGACCGTTACATTTCAATGGAGCGCTGGCAGTGCCACCGCTTATTTCCTGTTCGTCGGCAGTTCGTTGTACGGCACTGATATCTACAATTCCGGTCAAACAACTGTGCGGTCGACAACTGTGAACAATATTCCAACTGATGGACGCACCATTTATGTAACTTTGGGCTCGAAGGTCAACGGTTCGTGGGTCACTAAGAATTATACGTATAAAGCTTTCTAACCCCTCCCCCTCTATTTATCGCACCGAATGGCGGAACCTTTTCCAAGCAAGTCGAGCTTCATTTCCTTCCGCACCACATCTGGAGCGACCATGTACTACACGATTAATGGAAGCACTCCGACGACGAGTTCGTCTCTCGTTATCTTGGCCAATTTAGCCTATCACGGGACAGGCACTAAGACGGTCAGGGCGATCGCAGTGGCTATGTCGATAGTGCGATCGCGACGGCTACTTTCACAATCAACTAGCACCGACCGCCGCGTCATACTCGACAGAAGCTAGCTGCTCTCACGCGCGCTCGCATCGTTGTAGAATTCAATCTGTCGCCCGCCGACGCGGTGAACCACCCGCCAACCATGCTCCGCCGCAAACGCGCGCAGATCCTGGTCCGACATCGATCGCAGAATCCGAAGCTCCGCCGGATGAATGATGAAAAGTTCCGGCTCGGTCGCGAGTCGCGCCGCAATCTTACTTGTCAGGCCGGTCAGCCCATTAATCTTTTCCATCCGATCTTGCCAAGTGTCGATCCATCATCGTAGCGACGCAATTGGCGCAGCTGAATTTCATCGGCTAAAGTTTGCCGATGTTCTCGGAAACGATTGAGCTCCGCGGTCATATCATCGATTCACTCACCCTGCCAAAGGTGTTGGACCAGATTGTGACCCGTGGCGCTATTTTCAACATCGTGGAATTCAAAATTGGCCAAAAGCGGGTCGATCCAAGCCTTGCCAGAATCGAAATTGCTGCGCCAAGCAGGTCCGAACTGGACGAACTCATTCAACGCCTGCGCGAGCAGGGCGCCGAAGTAACCCGCCCTCAACTCCGCGATAGGTAATTGTCTATCTTATGCGGGAGCTGCTGCTTTGTTCGCCGGATTACTATGGCATTGAATACGAGATCAATCCTTGGATGAGTCGCGCCCGCGGCGCGGAAGCGGCGCGCGCGCAAGAGCAGTGGCGCGGTTTGCATGCAACCTTGTCCAACCTCGAGTGCAAAATCGATCTTGTCCCGCCCCAACCCGGACTTCCGGACATGGTCTTTGCCGCGAACGCAGGTCTCGTTATCGGCAAACGATTCATCCCGAGCAATTTTCGGCACACGGAACGCGCGGGCGAAGGGCCACATTTCGCCAGTTGGATGGAAAAACGCGGCTATCAAATCGCGTGGTTGCCGAAGAACTACTACTTCGAAGGCGAAGGTGACGCGCTTTTCGGCGGCGATGCGCTCTTTTGCGGTTACAAATTTCGCTCCGACATCAAATCGCATCGCGCGGTCGCGGAAATGCTCGGCTGTCTTGTCGTCTCGGTCGAACTTGTCGATCCACGGTTCTACCATCTCGACACTTGTTTCAGTCCGCTTCCGGATGGCGCGGTCATTTGGTTTCCGGCGGCCTTCGATGAATACGGCCAGCACGCTATTCGCGAACACGTTTCAGATTTGATTGCGGTTGCACCCGAAGAAGCGATGCACTTTTGTTGCAACGCGGTTCCGCTCGAACGCGACATTGTCTTACCAGAAGGCGCGCCCAAACTGGTCGCGGTCCTGAGCGATCGTGGCTACAATTGTCATCAGCTTCCAATGACGGAATTTCTGAAGGCCGGCGGCGCATGTAAATGTCTGACTCTATTTTTGCCGCAGCGCGAGAAAACTTAGGCCTTCTGATTTTTCTTCGTTTGCAATGCGGCTTCGATTTTACCGAGCGGCAAACAATTCATCACGTCCGCTTTCGTCAACCAACCCTTACGTGCGATCCCAACGCCGAACCACAAGTCCTGCAAACGCTCCGTGCGGTGCGCGTCAGGGTTAATCACGCATTTCACGCCTTTCTTTTTCGCCAATGGCCACCATCGCCAATCGAGATCGAGCCGCTTCGGCGCGGCGTTAAGCTCGATCCACGTTCCAGTTGCGGCCGCGGCGTCGATCACCGCCGGGATGTTGATCAAATACGGCTCGCGTTTCAACAACAAGCGCCCAGTCGGATGCGCCAGCATTGTTACGAAGGTATGTTCCATTGCGCGAATGACTCGCTTCGTCATTTCCGCCTCTGACAGATTGAAAACGGAATGAACTGAAGCGACCACGAAATCGAGCTCGGCCAAGATTTCGTCGTCAAAATCGAGTTTGCCGTCGCGGAGAATATCGCATTCGACGCCGGCGAATACGCGAAAGCCGCTGAACCTCTTGCTCAGCTTTCGAATCGCCGCGACTTGCGATTTCAACTTCGCTGCATCGACACCGTGCGCCTGAATTGAGCTCTTGCTGTGCTCGGCGATTCCCAAATATTCGAGACCGAGCTCCTGCGCCGCCGCCGCCATCTCCTCGAGCGTGTTGTGACCGTCGCTCGCGACGGTGTGACAATGAAACGTGCCACGGAGGTTTTCCTTTTCGATCAAGCGCGGCAGCGAATGATTCTCCGCGGCCTCGAACTCGCCGCAGTTCTCGCGCAATTCCGGCGGAACAAAGTCGAGTCCAAGCGCGCGGTACAAATCCGCTTCCTCATTCACTTTCGGAATCTTCGCCGGCGGCTTCTTTTTCCTTGCCCGTTCGGTTCGGGCCTTTGGGTCCGGCGGCAATTGCGCAAGCCGGTATTCGTTCAGCGTCCAACCGCGCTGCAATGCGCGGCTTCGCATCTCAATATTGTGTTTCTTGCTGCCGGTAAAATAATTGAGCGCAAACGGATACTCGGCCGAGCTGACCACGCGGAGATCGCATTGAATGCCCGACCGCAAGCGCACGCTCGTCTTGGTCGGGCCGTGAGCGATGACCGATTCGACGAGCGGGTGTTTCACAAAAAACTCTGTGATCGCCGCCGGCTTTTTCGTTGCGACCACAAGATCGACATCCCGCACAATTTCCCGCCGTCGCCGATAACTGCCGGCCACATCCACCTGCAGAGCCGCAGGCTGCGCAGCTAACTCGCGCCGAAGCGATTCCGTATCAGCGGCAATCTGTCCGAATTGAAAATGGCCGAAGTGCTTGGTACGCTGTTCGATCGCCTTGCAAATTTTTGTCTGTGTCGTTTCGCCGAAGCCTGCCAATTCCGCAACCTTCCCCGATTCGCACGCTTCGCGGAGTTGCTCGATCGAGCTGATACGAAGTTGTTCGTAGAGCGCTTTAATCTTTTTTGCGCCGAGGCCGGAAATCGAAAACAATTCCAGGATCGCCGACGGAAATTCGGCGCGCAGTTCCTCGAGATATTTCAGCGAGCCGGTGACCGCCAGTTCCTTAACTTTCTCGGCGATGTGCTTGCCGATTCCCGGAATTTTTGCGAGCGCTTCTTCGTCCTGAAGATCGGATAGATTGCCGCCAAACGTTTCCAGCGAACGCGCAGCATTGGCGTAAGCTCGGATCTTGAACGGATTCTCGTCCTTCAATTCAAGCAACGTCGCAATTTCCTCCAAAACCTGCGCCATTTGCGATTTTGTCATTCCCTTGAACCGTTACCGAAGATTCCGAACATGGCGAACCCGGCGATCAAATTAATCGAGTGCTCGCGTGATGCGTGGCAAGCTCTGCCGCGCCAGATTCCGACTCAGCTGAAGGTGCAATATCTTCGCGCTCTCCTGGCCGCAGGCTTCACGCATATCGACGCGGTGAGTTTTGTTTCGCCAAAGGCTGTCCCGCAAATGTCGGACAGCGAGCAAGTCCTCGCGCAGCTCGAACCGCCGGATAACGTCGAAATCATCGGCATCGTCGTTAACGAAAAGGGTGCCGAGCGCGCGATCGCGACGAAACGCGTGACGACGCTCGGTTATCCGTCCTCAATCTCACCAACGTTTCTGCGCCGAAACCAAAATCAGTCGCCGGAGGAGAATTTCGAGACGTTGAAAACGATTAAACGACGTGCAGATGCAACCGATGTCGATCTTGTGGTGTACGTTTCGATGGCGTTTGGAAATCCGTACGGCGATTCGTGCAATGAAAACGAACTCGGGTCCGCAATTTCTCAAATCGCCGCGCTGGGTGTTGGGTCAATCTCGCTCGCCGACACGGTTGGAATGGCAGACACAAGATTGATCGAGAAAGTCGTGAGCGCCGCGATCGAAGCGCACAGCAGCTGTAAGATTGGCGTCCATTTGCACAGCACGCCGGCGGACGCGATCGGCAAAATTCTTTCTGCTTACGATGCCGGCTGTCGAAGATTCGATTCCGCGATCGGTGGACTCGGCGGTTGTCCTTTCGCCCAAAACGCGCTGGTCGGAAACATTCCGACCGAAAGCGTGATCGCGGCCTTGAAGCAACGCGGCATCAATCTCCCGCTCAAGATCGACGACGCGATACAGCTGAACACAAAAATTGCCGACAATTTTGCGTAGCGCTCACATCCGGCCGCGCCGTTTGTAAAATGCGTAACGATCGAGAATGGACTTCACATATTGCCGCGTCGCCGGGAAATCGATGTTACCAAGAAATTCGCTGGTGGTGAGTCCGTTCGCGCCAACCCAACGCTGCGCGCGACTCGCGCCGGCATTGTATTCGGCGAGCGCAAACGGCAGCGGCTCTGATTCCGTTTGCCAATGCTCGATCGCGCGCCGCAAATACCACGAACCGGCCTCAAGATTCGTTTGTGGTTCGAGGAGCTGATCAAGTTTGAAATCGGCGATCTTATGTTCGTGCGCCCATTCGTTTGCGGCTTTCGGACTGACTTGCATCAAGCCGCGCTCGCCTGCGCTTCCGACTTTTCGTTGATCGAACCGGCTCTCACGCCACACGACCGCTTTCACCAACATCGGATCAAGCTTATGTTCAGCCGCGACCAATGACATCAGTTTGTCGTACTGCTGAAAACGCGCCGGACTGACCCATTCGTAAAAGCTGTAAAACGCGTCCCCCGATCGCACGGCGAGACAGGTGAAGCCAGCCGCCACCGCCAGGAGCAGGCAGAGAATCAACTTCAGTAGAAAGCTCATTACCTCAGTATTTCATGTGTCGTGCTCGTCTGCCACGCCGTAGCATAGCGAAAGCGGGTGACGGAGATATACTTCAACTAAATTGTCTCCCAACCCCATGATGAAACCCAATTACGTCCGCGTGATTATCGATCGCGGCATTCGGCGCGAGCTCGACTACTCCGTGCCCGAGACGCTGGCAGATCGGATCGCTATCGGATCGCGTGTGCGGGTCCCGTTTCGCGAGAAATCCGCGCTGGCAACGGTTCTTGCTACCCTCGGCCAAAGCGACGCTAAGGGAATCCGTCCAATCGAAGCGCTCGTAGGCGAAGCGCCTGCGCTGACTCCCTCGTTGCTTGAGCTCGCGCATTGGATGAGCGCCTACTATTGCTGCCCGCTCGAAACAGTGATGCGCAGTTTGCTGCCGCAAGTAATCCGCCGCGCGGAACTTGGTTGGAGGAAACAACTTGTCATTTATCCGCCAAAGAAGATCGAATACGACAAAATTAACAATCTTCGAAAACGCGCGCCGCGTCAGGCCGAACTTTTTGACGCGATTGCCAAACTGGAGAAGCCCATGCCGGCAGCGCAATTGCTGCGCGACACGTCGTCCGATAATCAAACCCTCCGGGCGCTGGCAAAGCGCGGCTTGATCGAATTGCGCGAGGAAGCAGTCGAGCGCGATCCGCACGGCGACGAGCAATTCGTTGCCACGACAAATCTCGAGCTAAACGCGGAACAGGCTTTCGCGTTGGCGAAAATCAGCGACGTGCTCGCCGCGCCCGAAAATGCGAAACCGATTCTGTTGCACGGCGTTACCGGCAGCGGGAAAACCGAAATTTATTTGCAAGCGATTCGCCTTGCCCTCGAACGCGGCCGGAGCGCGATCGTGCTCGTTCCCGAAATTTCGCTCACGCCGCAAACGGTCGAGCGTTTCAAAAGCCGGTTCGCCGAAATGCACGAAGTCGTCGCCGTTCTGCACAGTCATTTGTCCGAAGGCGAGCGCCACGACGAGTGGCACAAGATCCATTTGGGGCGTGCGCGGATCGTAATCGGGGCGCGGAGCGCCGTCTTCGCGCCGTTGAAAGATGTAGGCTTGATCATTGTCGATGAAGAGCATGAGACGACTTATAAACAGGAGGAAGCGCCGCGTTATCATGCGCGCGATGTCGCGGTCGTTCGTGCGAAGATGGAGAAGTGCGCGGTCGTGCTCGGTAGCGCAACGCCGTCGCTCGAGAGTTATCACAACGCCACGATCGGCAAATACGATTTGGCGCTGCTAACTCAGCGCGTCGATGACCAGCAAATGCCGCTCATGCGCATTGTCGATCTTCGCCGGGAGCGCCGAAAGGAAAAGATTGCGCCGATCCTTTCCGAGAAACTTTCGCAGGCTATTGCCGATCGGCTCAAAAAACGCGAGCAGACGATCTTGTTTCTAAACCGGCGCGGATTTTCAACGTCGCTGCTCTGCAGCAATTGCGGTAAAGCACGTAATTGCCCGAATTGCAGCGTCGCGTTGACGTTTCATCGCCACATGGCCCGATTGAGCTGTCATCTCTGCGGCCACACCGCGGCCGTCCCGAAAAAATGTCCGGAGTGCGGAAAAGACGCGTTGATCTACGCGGGCTTTGGCACCGAAAAAGTTGAGTCGACCGTTTCGCACCTTTTCCCAAAAGCAAACGTCCGTCGCATGGACGCTGATTCAATGACGCGGAAAGAAGCTTATCGCGAGACACTGAGGAATTTTCGCGCCGGCAAGATCGACATCCTCGTCGGCACGCAAATGATCGCCAAGGGTCTGCATTTCCCAAATGTGACGCTGGTCGGGATCATCAACGCCGATCTTGCGCTGCATCTTCCGGATTTCCGCGCGGGCGAAAGGACGTTCCAATTGCTTACCCAAGTTGCAGGTCGGGCAGGGCGCGGCGATAGGCCGGGCGAAGTCTTCGTGCAGACCTACACGCCGTTCAGTCCGTCGATCCAATTTGCGCGGCATCACGATTTCGCGGGTTACTTTCAACAGGAGCTGGAGTTTCGTGAGCACTGCGACTTTCCGCCATTCAAACATGCCATCTTAATTACCGTCCGATCGGCGCACGAAGGCCGGGCAAAACTCTCCGCCGAAACGCTCGTCCGGCGTTTAAAAGAATCACTCGGCCCCGGTTTCATGCTCAGCGACGCCACTCCCGCGCCATTAGAAAAACTTCAGGGTCAGTTTCGATTTCACATTTTGGTGCGCGGCGAAGCGGTCATGCGGCTGAGCCGCCTCGTTCGCGAAACACTCGAGAAACTGCCGCTACCCAAAGACGTCGTTGCAACGGTGGATATTGATCCTTATCAGTTGCTTTAGGCATCTGGATTGCATCGCGGTTCCGAATTGGGCTAGAAAAAGCCCATGAAAAGCCCCCTCGGAGTTTTGGCTCTCGCGATTCTTTGTATCCCAACCCTGAACGGCAAGTCAGCCGCGTCGCCGGCCGCGCTAAAAACATTTTTTGAGCGCGAAGGTTTCGGCGGCGCGGCGTTGCAAAGGCGGTTCGGCAACCATTTGTTCGTCCACACGGTGATGAACGGCAGCAAGACGGCATTGATGATCGATAGCGGATGCCCGCAGACATTGATCAATCGCAACAGCGCGAGACGGATCGGGCTTCGAGTGCAAGAGAACAAAGGTTACATCGTCGGAGTCTCAGGCAATGCGCAACGAGCCGGCGTCAGCAAGGTGACCACACTGGCGATGGGTAATTGCACCTTCACCAACGTTCCGGTCGAAGTGGCCGACGAGGAGCAAATCAATTTCATCGCGCGACCCCATTTGGACGGCTTGTTTGGCGCACACGAGATGGCGAAGTTTGGAATGGTCATCGATTGCACGCGACAGATGATTTACGTCAATCCAAAAGGACCGTCCGCGGCGACCAGCCAAAGACTTGCGCAATTTCTGACCAGTCGAGGATTCAACCGAATTCCGATGCGTTTTAATCCCGAACATCATTTGGAAATTGACGCTGCTATCAACGGCCATCCGACAAGATTGATCGTTGATACCGGCAGCGCGGTAACGCTTGTCTCCGAGTCAATCGCGACTGCGTCCGGTGGTTCGATGTCTCCCAAGATGTCCTCCCACGGAGAAGGCATCGGCTACTTCAAACAGCTAACTCTCGGGAATCTGGTCGTGAACAATGCCGAAGTCGGCGTCGCGCATCTGGCTAAGTTCGTCGGGGCCGGCCTCCTCGGCGAAGAATATCTCTCCTGGAATTTTGCCGTTATCGATTTTGCGGGAATGAATCTCTATCTTCGTCCACCGGAGTCGGCGTCGCGAAAGAATCGTTGACGCGATTCGCCCCTCTCGAATACTTCCGGTTGCATGTTTACGACTAGGCTGACTGCGCTCGTCGCGATGGCGTCTCTGTTTGTAGTCGGTTGTGGCAAAGGAAATTCAAATTCATCCGGCGAGTCGAACAAGGTCCGGGTCGGATATATCGGACTTACCTGCGAAGCCCCAATCTTCACCGCGGTCGAAAAGGGATTTTTCAAAGAAGAGGGTCTCGATGTCAGCCTGGTGAAATGCGAATGGACAAACTACAAGGATGTTCTCGCTCTCGGCGGTTTCGACATCACGCATCACCTGGTGATGTATTTCCTAAAACCGATTGAACAGGGCCTGGATGTAAAATTTACCGGTGGAATTCATCGTG
This sequence comes from Chthoniobacterales bacterium, assembly GCA_035538875.1. Classification (GTDB taxonomy): domain Bacteria; phylum Verrucomicrobiota; class Verrucomicrobiia; order Chthoniobacterales; family UBA10450; genus AV40. The sequence goes on from DATLJP010000018.1 coordinate 80,169, forward strand.
GTTGTCTGCGAGTTCAAGCCGCAAAGAACAACAGTATTAATTCGATTAAAGATCTGCGGGGAAGGCGAATTGGCGTTCCAGGCATGGGAACTCCTCCCTTCATTTTCGCAAACCGCGTCTTGGGCGCCAACGGCATCGATCCCGGAAAAGAAATAACCTGGCGTGTGTTTCCGGCGGGAGAACTCGGACTGGCGCTTGATAAGGGTGAAGTGGACGCTGTAGCCGACTCTGAGCCGATTGGCAGCCTGTTGCTCGCAGAGAACAAGGTGAAAAATGTCGCGGACCAGGCAAAGGACGCTCCATACAAGGATGAGTATTGCTGTGCGGTCATTGTAAACGGTAAGTTCCTCGCGGCTAACCCAAAGGCCGCGGCTGCGGCAACGCGCGCTCTACTCAAAGCCGCGAAATGGGTCGAAACCAATCCCGCCGCCGCGGCGCGCTTGTCAGTGGAAAAAGGATATCTCGCGTCGAATCCGGAATTGAACACAGTTGCCATTTCACATTTACGTTACGTCCCAAGCGTTTCCGGCGCTGAACTCGCTGTGAATTCAGCGGCTGCCGAAATGAAAACCGCCGGCATGCTTAGTCCAACAACCGATGTCTCCGAATTAGCCAAGCGCGCGTTCGTTCACCTTGACGGAGTGACAGAGGATTGGCTGCAAAATCTTCAAGTAGAAAAAGTAGCTGGCGGTCAGGTTCCGCCGGATCAGGACATTCGCCTGTACGCGGAGTTAATTTTGTCCGACACGGAAGGATCTTGCTGCAAGGCGAAGAAAGTGTTGGCCGCACAAAAGTAAGCGAGGCGAACTCGCTTGTTCATTTCCAGCGATGGAAGCTCAGGAGGATCTGATTCCGGAAGCCGATGTCGAGCCCTCACACATCTTGCGCTGGCGCACGATGTTGGCTGTTCCGTTAGCAGCCGCGTTCGCTTCAGGAGTTCACTTTTTGTTCGCAAGCAAAGAACCGCCAATCGAAACGCATTCTTACACGCTTCTTTTCGGCGAAGTTATCGGTGTGTCGATTGTCCTAGCGTTGATGCGCCGTTTTTCCCGGGGATTGCGACGGTGGATGGCAAGTATGTGGCCAATTTTCACGGTTGCCATCTTAACGCTCTGCGTTTGGGACATGATCACGCTCGGATTTCGAATGCTTCCGATGCCGTACTTTCCAGGTCCGTCCGCAGTTCTTCGAAGCTTGATCAACGATCGCACGCTTTTGCTCGATAGTACCTGGCACTCGCTCGTTTTGCTTTTAAGTGGCTACGCGCTTGGAACCCTTGTCGGTCTGGTCAGCGGAGTTTGTATCGGCTGGTCCTCGCCCGTCAGATACTGGGGCATGCCGATTCTTAAAGTGGTCGGCCCAATTCCCGCGACCGCCTGGATTCCGCTGGCTATGGTCATTTCCCCATCTGCGATCATTTCCGCAGCCGGGTTAATCGCGCTTTCAGTTTGGTTCCCGGTGACGATGCTCACCGCTTCGGGCATCTCCAATACGCGCGCTTCGTATTTGGACGTCGCGCGTACTCTAGGCGGCGGACGCGCTTACCTCATTTTCCACGTCGCAATTCCAGCTGCTGTGCCCAACATTTTCATCGGCTTGTTCATGGGGCTTGGCGCATCGTTTCTCACGCTCGTTGTGGCGGAATCTGTCGGGGTAAAGTCCGGCCTGGGGTGGTATGTCAGTTGGGCGCAGGGCTGGGCTGAATACGGAAAAGTGTTCGCCGCGTTGATCATTATGGCGGCCTTTTTTTCCACGATTATGACTTTGTTATTCAAAGTCCGAGATCGCGTCCTGGTTTGGCAGAAGGGTGTAATCAAGTGGTAGCTATCTCCGAAAGAGAAGCCTCTTCACTCGTCGTCGAGAAAGTCAGTAAGAGTTTCCCGGCCCCCGACGATCGGTTGACGCGTCGCGCAGTTCTGGACGGTATCTCATTCTCCCTCGTAGCCGGCGAATTAGTATCGCTCATCGGCCCGAGTGGTTGCGGCAAGTCCACGCTTCTGCGTTTAATCGCCGGTCTCGATACGGCCGATGCCGGTGAACTCTTAATTGGTGACGAACCAATCGTCGGCCCGAATGCGGAGCGCGGTCTTGTTTTCCAGGATCCCAATCTCTTTCCGTGGCTAACGGTTCGCCGCAATATCGAGGCGGGCCTCGCCGCACGCGGTGTTTTGCGGGAAAAAAGAGAGGAAGTGAATGAATTCATGCGCCTAGTCGGACTTGAGATATTTGCCAATGCTTATCCACATCATCTCTCCGGGGGAATGGCGCAGCGCGCAGCGCTCGCGCGCGCGTTGATCAATCATCCCAAAGTTCTTCTCTTAGATGAACCGCTGGGCGCGCTCGACGCTTTCACCCGAATGCGAATGCAAGACGAAGTTCTTCGTCTATGGCAGGCGCGCGCAACTACAATGCTCCTCGTGACCCACGACATCGACGAGGCAATCTATATGAGCGATCGAATCATGATCATGACGCCCCGGCCCGGGCGGATCGAACGGGTAATCCCCGTGAACTTGGATCGCCCCCGCCAGCGCAACAGCGACGCCTTTCTCAGGTTGCGCAGCGATATTTTGAATTTCCTCCATCTCGCCGGCACAACTTGAGCAAACACTGGAGCCGGCAGTGGGGATTCGAACCCGACGACCTGCTGGCCACCGAAAAAGCCTTTTCCGAAACGTTCTGTTTACCCGTAGCTCCGAGAGATTTTTGTAACACAATAACTATTCCTTAGGCCACGTCCCCTTTCGTCTAGCGCGGGAATGCGCCGGTCGCTTTTCGTGCATCGTCGTATTAAGTGTCACGCACTGCCGCCGTGCTACAGACTATCCTTTAGACGAGCACGCAACTATCATACAAGCAGGAGAAAAATGGACGAAGGGAGATCGGAGCTTGTTGCGAAAGTACCACACGTAACGCTTCTTTTCTGGATCATTAAGATCCTAGCAACCACGCTTGGCGAAACCGGCGGAGATGCTGTAACGATGTCGTGGCTTGGCGAAACTACGCCCGAGGCCAAGGGCACCGGCTATTTTATCGGGACGGCAATATTCGGCGTTATTTTTATTGCCGCAGTGCTCGTGCAGATCGTGGCGAAAAAATTTCACCCGTTCGTCTACTGGCTGACGATTGTCGCAACGACGACAGTCGGTACCACGCTGGCCGACTATTGCGACAGATCGCTCGGCATCGGCTACACCGGCGGTTCGACCATCTTGCTGATCTGCGTGGTTACGTCGCTTCTGATCTGGCGTTGGTCGACCGGGAGCGTCTCGATCGAAACGGTGAGTACACCCCAAGTCGAGGTCTTTTATTGGGTCACAATCATGTTCTCGCAGACACTGGGCACGGCGCTCGGCGACTGGGTCGCGGATACGCATGAAATGGGCTATGTCGGGGCCGCCTGGGTCTTCGGTGGCTTACTCCTGTTGACTGCTCTTCTCTACTACTTCACGAGCCTTTCACGCGTCACCTTGTTTTGGGTGGCATTCATCCTGACTCGCCCACTCGGAGCCGTCGTTGGTGATTTTCTTGACAAGCCGATCGCAAAAGGAGGGTTGGCTCTAAGTCGTTACACTGCATCGCTAGCGTTAATGGTCGTGATCGTAGCGTTAATCCTGATCTTCCCCCAAAAGCCGGCTTCAAAAGCGCATTGATCGACTAGTTAAAGGAGATCACCCATTTTCATAGGTGAGCCGGCAGTCGGATTCGAACCGATGACCTGCTGATTACAAATTTTTATGTTGCCCTGAACTGTTCTGTTTACGTAACCACGCGCCCCGGCCCGCATTGCGCGTTCTATCGCTTTCGTCGTCCCGGTTGATCCACAAAGTGCCTAAATCGACCATCACCCTACCGGTCGTCGTTTCGATCAAATCAACTTTAAAATCTGCGACTCGCAGTGCGAAGCGCGCCCATCAGGTGACGGGAATTTGATCGCAGAAGTGCCCTTCGCAAGCCCAAAACAAGCCCAACCGGCCACTAATAGAGTAGTACAGGCTCCATTCCAAAAATAAACGTTTAAGTCAGTCTGCTTGTTTCCGCGGTGGTATTGCCCGAGCTTCCAGAACCGGAACTGAAGTTCAGAACCTGCCGAAGCGGACTCTCCAGTTGCAGTAAAACCTTGTGCGACGCTTGGTCGATGATCGCCCCAGGTTTTGTTTCACTGTCTATTATCCACTCCTGGGTCGCGCTATCGCGATGGCCGGTCTCATATGAACCCATCGAAAAAGCA
>DATLJP010000019.1:0-68518 GCA_035538875.1 Chthoniobacterales bacterium
GGATGATTCATGTAGATCAAAACATCACGGTTCACGGATCGCTCCGGATCGATCAACGTCACCTTGCTCGCGAAATTCTTCGGGATGTCGGTGCCGGCATACCGTTCGTGCGTAAATTTTTGCAAGGTAACGCTATACGGCTTGTAATAGCGCGCCGTTCGCATCACGACTTTCCAAGTCCGGCCACCATAAGAAAAACCTTGCGGCGCGCCAAGCGCATCCGAAACGAGCCATGTGCCTAAGGAACCACCGGAATCTTTGGGAAGAATTTCAATTGCGGCGGCCGGCACATCGCGTTCGTCGGCTGCAGTTGTGCGCGGAATCGGTTCGACCGCGATCATCGCGCCCGGTCCCTGATTTGCGATTGGCCGCGCGTTGGTTCCGGCTTCCGCCAACATCCTTAGTCGCGAGTTCTGATAGAAATTTCTGACTACGATCCGAAACGGCAGACTCCAGTGATCGATTGTCCGGTTCCTTTTCAAAACCGATTCCGGAATCGCCGTGATTTGATCGAGATCGTTGTCGGTCGTGTCGATTACCGCCAGCTCCGTGTGCCGCTGGTCCTCGGAATAATTTTTCGTGTCGCCGCGTTCCAGCCGCATGTGGCTTTCAATTGCGAACAGATCAGTAAAAAGTCCGCCCGCGAGCATGATGATTAGCCCCGCGTGCGTGAGTTGGATTCCGAGTTTGCGCCAGGTCCAACGAAAACGTTTTGCGTGTGCTGCGATCAGATTGACCAGCAACACCGCGCCGATGAGATGGCCACCTGGAAAAATCGGAATTCGGAAACCGCGACTTTCTGCCGGCCACCAAACCAGCCAGCTTTGAAAATAACGTTGCTGTGCTTCGTGAATCCCGAGATGCACTTGCGCGAGCGTGCCCGCGAAAATGAGCGCCATCGCTGCAGCCAGGCAAACAATAGTCAGCTTCAGCGAAGTGAATAGGTCGACAATCTTGCGCATCCTCTCTTTAAAATCCGACGGATTCGACAAATTTCACGAAGTTCGGTTTTTCTTTTTCGATCGCGGCATTTGGACCAGTCGCTTTGAAAAACCAAACGTGTCCAGCGCGCCGTGTCCAGGCGGCCACTGTTCGCGCATTTGCCCCCGCGATGTCGACGCTGGAGAAATTGCCATCTGAGGTCTTCAGAGGCGCCACTTGAGTCGCAACTGCGGCCGGACTCATCGGTGGCAAACCGATTTGCTGACGCCAGCGATTCACGTTGTCGGTGTCGCTTCCGCCTTCACCCGGAAACGTCACGATCGAAATGTCGACTTTGTCGTTGTTCGCCCCTGCGCTGAAGCTCGCATAACGCATCGCTGACGGCGGAACTTGGCTCCAGCCGGCGGGCGTTTGCCATTTGATTTGCGGATTCGTTGAATTCTCCGGCGGCATCGCCTCCGCCATTTGCGCGGATTTGTTTCCGCTTTGTGAATTACAAACCGCCGCGACCCATTTGATGAAGTCGCTCTTTTGCGATTCGGTCAACGCTGCGTTGCCGCGAATCTTGAAAAAGAGCGTTGAGCTTCCATTCGTTGTCATTGCGGCAATGATTCGTCCGTCCTTCGCCGAGTCGGCCCCAATCGGCAGTCCGGCAAGATCGACAACCGCGACATCGCCGATCGATGTCGTGAGGTGTTGGGCTATTTGATTAAGCTTCTGTTCCTCAATCGGCGGCTGACCAATTTGCGACAGCCAACGGTTCACGTTCTCAAGGACGTTGCCGGCAGAAGCTCCGAGGCCGACAAAGGAAATGTCCGCGACTGCGCCGTTGACGCCTTTGACCAGAAAGCTCGCCTGCCGCATTTGCGAGAGCGGTTGCGGCTGCCAATTCGGCGGTACCGGAACGGACGTGGCAGATGCGACCGGCGCCATTCCGCCAGGCATTGAAGGCGAAGGCGCGTTCGCGGGCATCGCGCCTTGTTGTTCCGGCCCAATCTCTTCAAGCGGCGCTTTGGAAACGCGATAAACCTTGATCTCGGATTTGTTGTTGCAGGCGGCCAGCGAAATGACGACGAGACTGAGAAAAACCACGCGCAATTTCATTTGGATTATTTCTGCGGACCACCGGTGTGGCATTCCACACAGGTAAATTCCGAGTACTCGGCGTCAATATGGATGAAATTGTGCCCTTTGGGATCGATTTGATTCAAGGCGTCGCCGCTGCCCTGCGCCAAAATCAAATGACACGACTTGCAGTCGCTCGCTTTGATCGACTTCTTTCCGTCGGCGGCGACGTGTTTACCGTCGTGGCAGCGGAAACAACCGTTCCAACTTTTGTGTCCGACAAAATCCGGATGCGTTCGCCAATCGACTTTCACTTCCGGGAAGAAATTTTCGCGATAAATGGCCTGCGCTTCCTTGATGATCGGCCCCGCTTGGTTCGGATCGGGATACGCTTCGCGTAAAGAAGCGGTGATCCCCTGTTCAGCTTCGCTTTGGGTTGCGTAGGCTTTTGTTAGTGCGGCTACGGTCTTTGATTTTAGCCACGGAATCTTCGGATCGAGACGGCCGGTTGACATTGCGAGATCGACGGCCTCGTTCGGGTTATGAATTTTGTGGGCCGGACGGCTGTGACAATCCATGCAATCCATTCGACGAATCTGGTATTTGTCAATGTCGTCCTTGAAATTCGGATCGCTGTAGACGGTGGTTACGCCCTGCGGATTTGTGCTTCGCACCCACGGAATGTTCATCAGTCTTTCGTCAGTTGTGATATATTCGATCTTGTTCGCGATGTTCATGTGCCAGTGAATGCCCCCTTGCGGACCGTTTGAAGGATCACCGCCGCCGACATTAAGAAGAAGCCGCACCGCGAACGGCGTGTTCTTTTCGTCAGAAAGGTAATGGTGATAAGTGCGCTCAACGTTGCCGACGTATTTCTTGGGCCAATGGCATTGCTCACAAATTGCCTGAGTAGGCCGCGGATTTGTCGCCGTCACGTAAATCGGGCGTTCGAAATCATTCGCGGCCGTGTGATAGAGCTGTTTCACGCCGTTGAGTTTGGTTTTGAAATAAGCCGCTGCGCCGGGTCCGACGTGACATGCGACGCATTCCACTTTCGCGTGCGCGGTATGCTGCGCGGCGACAAACTGCGGCTCCATCGGAAGGTGACACGCCTTACCACAGAACTGGACCGACTCGGTGAGTTGGTAGGTTTGATAGCTGCCGACCGCACTTAAAAACAGGAACGCGACAGCAACTGTGGCGAATATCCAGAGGATTTTGCGGTCCCGCGCGCGCGCGAGATCAATTTTGATGACGAGCGGTTCGGCGGCCTTGAGCGCTCGACGATTTCTTCGCCACTGCAAAATTGCGCCAAACAACGTGATCGCGAGTCCAAGAATGAAAAAGCTAGGCGCGACGACATAGGCGAGAATGCCGAGGTACGGATTTGGATGACCCGCGAAGAGGTCGAGCGCGAAAAGGAGAAAAAATGAAAAGAGCGCGCTGGCCGAAAGAAGGAGGCCGGTCCAACTGATCCAGTTACGAAAGCGATTCGGTCGCCAATTTGGGGAAGCGACCGTCTCAGCCATCGATCAACTGTTCTACACGATTGTCGATCCAACTGGAAGATCGACCTGCAGAATGCCGCCTAAATTCTCGGCTGAGGGTTTAAATTCTATCTTTTGAACGCGCGGAGGTAAGCAACCAGCGCCTTGACATCAGCATCGGAGAGCTTTCCTCCGAAAGGTTTCATCGTCTCTTTTCCGCTGGTCTTGACGCCTTCTTTGATTGCTCGCGCGGCTTCGGCATCGCTGAATGCCGCCTGCACCTTGGCATCGCGATAATCTTTGATGTTCAATTTCTTGCCCATCATGGTGGCGCCGCTGCCATCTTTGCCGTGGCACGAGGCACAGTTCGTGTTCCAAGTTGCGCTCGCGTCCGCCGCGGCGGCGATGCCGGCTGAACTAACAATGGTTGCGAGCAATAAAGAGATTTTTCGTTTCATGCGTTTGGTTCCTTTCCCGGTTTTGACGTTGCCTACTTCTTCAACGTTCGAACGTAAGCAACGAGAGCTTTAACGTCGTCATCGGACAATTTACCGCCGAAAGCTTTCATCGTCGTTTTACCGTTCTGCTTTACGCCGTCTTTGATCGCGGTCGTTGCCTTGGCATCCGTAAACGAAGCCTGTTTTTTCGGATCGGTCAGGTCCATTGCGCCGAGCGTTTTCCCCATTTTGGTATCGCCGTTTCCGTTTGCGCCGTGGCACGGGGAACAATTGGTGGTCCAAAGTGCCTTGGCGTCGGCGGCGCGAACCGAAATCGCGGACGCAGCGAGCAGAATAAGAACAAGCGAAACGATTATTTTCATAAAAGAATCCTCTCTTGAGTGATGACGTTGCTACCAAATTTAGAAACGATATTGAAGACCAGAAAAAATCGAATGCGCTTCGTAATTGTTGTGGCCGCCAGAGGTCGCGTCCCGGTAGTTGAAGTAGCCGTACCTCAACAACAAGCGCATTTGTTTTGTCAATTGGCGAGTAACGCTGGCGGAGGCAGTGTACTCGGTTGCTCCCAAGCCGTAGGGCACGGCAACGACTGCGTTCTTAAAGTGATCATTGGCACAATAGAATGAAAAGTCGCCATAAACGTCAGTCTTGTCGTCGATTATATAGCCGACACCGCTGGTCACCGTCCAATAATCATTCCGGAAATTCACCACGGTCGGACTTGTGTTCGGGGTCAAATTGATATTGTTCGCCGGTGTGTCCGTTTGATTGAGGGTGTAGGAAAAATTCGCGTCCAGAAAAAAGCGCGCCAGCGGACTCCAAGTAATTGACTCGGTCATCACATGTTGTGTGATTTCACCAGTTTCCTCCTCGGCAAGAAAAGGTTCGCCCGCATGCTCCCACCGGCCGTCGATTGTCGTGCGCTCAAAATCATAGCGGCTTACGAGAGCAAGCGTCCCCAGGCACGCCGGAACCTTCGGGCGGAACGTAACCCGGATGTTCACATCATCCGTATTCCAATCCTGGTCAATCAATCTCGGGAAATCTGCGGTTATGATGTCTTCGTCATAGGCGGCAATTCTGTGATAATACTGCGTTGACAGATTCAATCTCATTAGCGGATACCAGTTGGCACCGACAGTGTACTTTTGGCCCAGCGCATTGGTATCCTTATTCAGGCGCGGTTCTAATTCGTTCATCGTCTGAAACTCCTCGACGTCGCCGGATTCCTCTTCCCACTCCCCTTGGGCATAGAAAAGCCAATTCGCGATACCGATGTAACGCAGCTCCAGCCTTTGGGCGAAGCGGTCGTAATCTGCCGACCTCTCACCAGATGTCGGTATCCCCGGCCCGAAGTGGAATCCACCGTTCGGATTCGTTGTGCTAAACGGCGGCGTGTTCGCGACTGGTTCCTCCGCGAGAAAAGTTGAGTCGCTGTCCCGGTCCTCATGAGTATACCGGAAACCTGCCAAAACATTGAGGCTTGGTAGCGGCATCCAAAACAGGTTGGCATTGACCAAATGCTCCTTGACCTCGGCAGTTCCGGCCAAATCGATGAAGGCATGGTCACGTTGATTAAGTGTTGGAACAGGCTCTCCGAACGCGGAATCAAAACTCGTGCCGAAGATGCGGGTGCCGGAGAGATCGTTTTCGAATGTCGTGTAGGAGTAGCCGGTGGTAAACCACAGGGAATCCGTTAATCGCGTCTCGGTAATGGCGTGGCCGCTGAACAAATCTACATCATCATTCTGTTGTTGAGTCACGAACCGTTGCGCGCCCGGCGGTCTGACTACTGGCGGCAACTGACCGGCACCGCGCTCCATGTTCAACGAATAGTCGTTTTCATTGTGTTCGTAACGCATCCCTAGGAGGACGTCCGTGTTACTGATCGTCTTCGATATATCGAGGGCGAAGATATCGCGCGTTTCATCGATGTCGCGGAAGGAAGGGATAATTTTTCGCGTCGGATTGACTGCCAACCCGGTCAGGGTCGTGTCACCCCAAACAGTCGAATCTTTCTGGCCGTCCCGGAACTCGTGGGAATAACGCAGGGTGATCTCCGGCCAGTCGGGCACTCGCAAGCCAAGTTCAACCCAAGCTTCGCCCCGATCGATATGCATTTCCGGAAATGGCGGCGGAAAGAACGTGCCGCCATTGTGTGGGAAAAAGCCCCCATTCCCGTCATACCAACTCCGAAACTCAGTAAAGCCGGCGCGGATGTAACCGAGCTTGGCCTTGGAAAGCTCCACCTTTACGTCGTAGTCGTTATTGTCCCAGATGGCATGACCATCGACCAAAAGCTGCACGTCCTTCCCGAGGGCCTTTTCATAATGCAAGTCTTGGATCCCGCCGTAGACGTCACCCGACATCCGGTGTTCCTGCTTAAATTGTGCTTCGTCGCCATTGATGATGAGCCCCCCCATTCCAAGCTCAATCCAATTGTTAAACGCTTCCGGCTGTTCTTGAGTCGGAGTCGATTTCCCGTCGGTCAGCGGCGTAGTTTCTCCGGCGCGAACCGAGTAATTTATGCAAAATGCGGCGCACACAAGCAACGCCAGGTTCCGCGCAAGCCCGGCTGTATACGTTGGGAAACGAGTGGAGTCCGGCATACGTCGAGTTAATACCTGAACAGCGGGGTCACGTTAGAGCCGTGCGGTTCCTCATGACAGCCGGCTGACCAGCAGGTTCCTTGCGGCAGGAAGCTGGTGTGGTCGACATCTCCGATAAAAATCTGCCCGGGCGACTTTTGCTGCTGGAAATGGCATTTCAGGCAAAGGGTTGCGTTGCGTTCGTTGAGCAATCGCTGGTTAACGGAGCCGTGGGGCGAATGGCACACCACACAACCCTGACGCAGCGCCTCATGCTCGTAAACAAACGGACCTCTTTGTGCGGAGTGACATTGGAAACACACGTCATTCACACCCATAAATGCGAAGCCACCGCCTTTGACTGACTGCTGCAAACTCGTCCCGCCCCCTTTCATCGCCCTGCCCTTGTGCGGATTGTGACAATCGGCGCAACTCATCTTCCCTTCCATCACCGGGTGATGATGAGGCAGCTCGAATTTTGCGCGGACGTCCAAGTGGCATTGGAAACAAGTGTCGGGAGATTTGCGCGGATTAATGATCTTGCGAGTGTCGCCGCCACTCTGCACGTGCAGACTTCCGGCGCCGTGGCACGATTCACAGCCCATGTTCTTGGCGTTCTCGCCCTTTGCTTGTAAACGCGCGTGCGAAGAGGTCCGGAAATCGCGTACGATCTCTTCATGGCAGGTTCGGCATTCTTCACTGCCGACAAACTCTGCTCCCGGAATACTGGGCGGGGCGAGGATCGTGCGATTCGTTTCAAACGTAGTGCAGGAAAGCAGAATGACGGTGAGCGCCGCTGTTCCCCCGATTGCCCATAGCAGTTTCTCGCGGTTACCGTGCAGCCATTTAATTGGCCTCAGCCATCGCACGACGCTGAGTATTGCCAGATTGGCCAAACAACGACAACGCATTTCTTCGGAAAAAGCGACGCGTTTCGATGCGGACGTTGATGATTACTCTAATGCCGCTTCTGTCGCCTTGCTTCACTCCCCCGATAATCGGTTGGCGATTTTCCGGAGAGCTTTTTGAAGACGCGATTGAATTGGGAGAGCGATTGAAATCCGACCGCGAACGCCGTTTCGCTCACGCGAAGATCGAAATCTTCCAAAAGCTTACGCGCGTTTTCGAAGCGATTTCGCGCGACGTAATCGACAAACTTACTGCCGGTCACGTGTTTAAACTTCTCGCTCAAGTGAGTTGGATTAATTCGGACCGCGTTCGCGACTTTCGTCAGTGAAATGTCTTCGGTTAGATGTTGTTCAATAAATCGGCGCGCCTGCCAAATGTCTCTCGGCTCGGCGGGATGCCCGTTGTGTGCGACATTTCGAAATTGGACGTCCGAAGGTCTTCTTGCTGTCACATTTGTATTCAAAGCGCGGTCGCTTTCTCGGGCTTTGCAACGGTTGTCAATTGCTAGCCGGATTTTGCGCAGGGGTGCCAAACATCGGGCGCGCTGACGCAATTTTTGCCCAGCAAAAGGCAATTGCTGAGAAGCTGCACGGTCGGGGCCAGCTAACCTATGATCAGCAACAACTAAGGAGTCGTTTATGGAACATCTGATTTTATGCGCTCATCATCTTCGAGTGCTTGAGGCATCCCGAATGGTGAGCTCGCACAGAAAAGGAGCTGAAATATGAATACAATCGCAATTCCACCGAGACCGGAAGTAATCGGTGCGGAAAACAAGATCGCCGCGCTGCTCACCATAGTGCCAGGGCTTGGCCACATTTACAAAGGCCATTTGGCTGCCGGCTTCATTTGGATGTTCTTCGGAATGCCGCTCGCCATCTGGATCGGCATCCTGCTTGGCCTGGCCACCGTCGGCGTCGGCCTGCTTTTCCCGCTCGCCTGCTGGGCCGGCCTCGCGTTTGATGCTTACTACGAGCGCGACCTGCGCAAGCATCATTGGCTGATGCCGACGACGGATGGAAGTGAAGAGGAAGATGAGTTTGGCGATTGAGCCGGAACGATGTTGAACCAGCGACGCGGTCGTGCACATCGCATGAAAACTGACTCCGTCGTAACGGACTATCTTTCGCGCCCAAGATTTCCGAGAGTCTCGCCCACGTTCCTGTCCGATTCGTTTTCGGCAACGATGCCGCTCGGCGAATTTCTTTTTGAGTATCTTTATCGGCGCGGTGTTCGCCACAGTTTCGGTGTCCCCGGCGATTTTGCGTTGCCGACATTTACCTGGCTCGAGAGATCGAAGATTCAAAGCGTCACGATGACGCATGAGCCTTCAGCGGGATTCGCAGCCGATGCGTATTCGCGAATCAATGGGATCGGATTGGTCTGCGTTACTTACTGTGTCGGTGGGCTTAACGTCTTGAATGCGATCGCCGGCGCTTATGCGGAAAAATCGCCAGTCGTGGTCGTGAGCGGCGCGCCTGGCCGCAAAGATCGAGAGAAGGATCCGCTGCTTCATCACAAGGTCAAAACTTTCGAGACGCAGCGCCGGGTTTACGATGAAGTAACAGTCGCGAGTACCGTTTTGCTCGAGGAACAACGCGCTGCATCCGAGATCGTGCGTTGCGTCGAAGCCTGTCTGCGGCACAAACGTCCGGTTTACATTGAAGTGCCGCATGACATTGTCGACCGCGACATTCCGATCGTAGGAATTTCCCACGCCGAACCGGCGAAGTCCGATCCGCACACCTTGCGCGCGGCACTCGAGGAGACAGTCGCGCTAATTCGTATCGCTAAAAAACCGGTGATTCTCGCAGGCGTTGAACTGGCGCGATATCGCACTGCCGGTCTCGTCTTGCGAATGGCCGAGCGGATGAACATTCCCATCGCCGCCGATCTTCTCAGCAAAAGCGCGATTCCGGAAAATCATCGCCTTTACATTGGCGTCTATGGCGGGGCGATGAGCAGCGAGGAATATGTGCGCCACTATGTTGAATCGGCTGATCTGGTCCTGATGCTAGGGACGTTCATCACCGACATGAGCATGGGATTTAATACTGCGAAACTGGATCGAAATCGGACAGTGCTGGCGACGACTGAGCGCGTGAACGTGCAATATCACAGCTACGATTCAATCCAGTTCCGCGAATTTCTTGAAGCTCTGGCGACGACGAGGATCACCGCCCCGAAGCGGTTTAAACGTCCTACTGTAGGCAGCGTGCCGCTGCCCCTCAAGAAAAGCGAACGCTCGAAGTTACTTTCAATGGCCGATGTCTTCCGGATTTTATCGCTGCATTTGGATGATCGTTGCTGCGTTATTGCCGATATCGGAGACGCCATCTTCGGCGCAGTTGGAATTCGCAGCGCCCGACAACCGCAGTTCATCGCGCCGGCCTATTACATGTCGATGGGATTTGCCGTGCCGGCCGGCATCGGCGTTGCGCTCGCGGCGAAAAAGTTGCGCCCCTACGTCCTTGTCGGGGATGGCGCGTTTCAAATGACTGGGGCCGAAATCTCGACAGCGGTGCGACTCGGACTGAATCCAATTGTTATCGTCCTGAACAACGATGGTTACGGCACGATGCGTCAGATCCGCGAGGGGGGATTTAATAAGATCACGCAATGGAACTACACAAAAATCTGCGAACTAGTGCAAGGCGGTCGCAGCGCGACAGTTTCGACCAAAGGCGAATTCGACAAAGCTCTCTCGCTCGCGCAGAAATCAAAGCAGGTTTACGTGATCGAAGTCCGAGTTCCGCGCGACGATGTGAGCAATCAGCTTGCCCAAATCGCCCGCGAGGTCCGCAAAATCCGCGGCACGAACAATTCGTCAGTTAAACACTGGCGCGGCTTTTCTCAGCTTAACTTTCGACCTTGCACAAACGCGCGGATTGCTTTGAATTGACTCATACCGTCCAGTCCCGCTTCCGCCATCACCATGGCGCCGGTGCCGCTTCCGAGAAAGTGGCCATGGCGGAACGGATGCAGCGAATGCGCGCGGCCATAATCGGAACGAACCCAGCGCATCATCGTCGCGAACGTGAAGTCGGTGATTGCCATCGACTGGTGTTGATGGGCAGTCGGAAAAATTCGCTCGCGTTCCGTTTCTGGCTGCATGTCGAACAATTCCGACGAGGTGACGACGTAAACATTGATGTCGATCGTATCTCGATCAATCAACGGCAATGCCTGCTGGAGAAAGGCGTTTGTGACGCCGGTTCCTTGAAGTACAACCGTGCCTTGCGAATGTTTGCTTCCTTTGCGCAAACAGTAAACGCCTTGCGCCGCCAAGGCGGGCGACGGCAAACCAAGCGCGACGCGGTCCAACACGATTTCCGGCGGCCGGGTCACGAATGGCGCGATGATCGCCGGTCGTTTGGCGAGCGCCGCTGAAACGAGGAACCAGATTTCTTGCGGGTCCCACGGCGTTAGCGTGATCATTGTTCCGAGTGGAAAATTGTCCTGCAACAATTGGAGCGACTGCGGGTCCGCGTGGGTTGGGCCGTCTTCACCGGTTTTCAGTCCGGCGTGCGCGCAAACCAGGAAGAACGGCCGATACTTTCCACCTTCAATCGTCACTCGCGCTTGATTTCCGATCGCGTGCAATCGTGTGGCGATGTGACCGAGCGGAGCGCTGAAGGCGCCATAGGATGAACCCGCACCGATATGTTTTCCGAACGACGAAATCCCGCACAACATTGACATGATCGCGTCTTCGCAGATTCCGCCGATCGCGAGTTGTCGTGAACGCGGATTTGTTTTGTAGTTGTAGTAACCACTCGGAAAACCTTCCGTCGCTTTGTTAATGCTGGTCGAACCAAGCAGATCGGCGGCGGCGACAACGAATGCGCCACCAGTTTTTCGATTATAATAATTCAGCACGCGTCCGAGCTCATCGCGCAATGTTGCTTTGGCTCCCGGTTTGAGCATGAGCTCCGTCGGTGTTTTGTCGCCGACCTTGTTTGCAGTCTGGAATGCGACTTCTATTCGCGGTGCGGCTATTTGCGGTTTGCGATTGCGGTGGTTGAGCCGGCTTTGCGCCGCGCGCAGTTGCGCCGCGAGCGCATCGACAATCGGCCGCCGCGATTCCAGTTCGTGGCGAATGATTCGCAGTGTTTCCCAATAACAATGTTCGATTATCGGCGTGTCAGCGCCGCCGTGACAGCGCTGCGTCGCGCCATTGCAGCATGGCAACTGTGAATTTTCTAACGGAAGCAATGGCGTGAGCGCAGTGAAAAATTCTTTTGAGCAAAGCGCGTGACCGGCACCGTGCGATGCCTTGCCCGAAATTCCGTACTGCCAGCCTTTGATTGTCCGATACACGATTGCCGTTGGCTGGCCGGTATGAAGATCGAGGGCGAGACGTTGCGCGGCGGTAATTTGTTGCCAATCGAAACCGTCGGGCACGTAAATCACATTCCAGTCGTGCAAGTAGGCGAGCTCGGCCGGCGTCCATTGCACGTACTCCCCAGGTGTTTCCGATTCACGACAAACCCGGTTCGAATCGATCGAGGCCTGGTTCCAATCGACGTGGAGGATAATGTTGTCCAGGGACGCGGTTCCAGCCGCGGCGAGCGCCTCGGCGACACGTCCGGGGGTCATTCCGCCTTCGCCCTCTATAATATGTACGCGCGGCGCGTCCTCCCCGTAAAGATCCGCCGCCGCCCAGGCTAAGCCGAATGAAGAGGGGATGCCGACGCCAGACGCTCCCGTCGAAAGTTTGACGAACGGCGTAGCCGGCGTCGGATGACCATCGAGCGCTTTCGCGTCGAAGTTTGTGATCATCGGGGTCCGCGAGCTCGGATTGCGGCGGAAGCCGATTAGATCCTCCAGTCGCAACTGTTGCTTCTTGTCCGTTGGTAGAAGATTGGCCGCGGCGATGCGCGCGATTTCGTTGCGCAACGCCCACATCGCATAAAGCCCGAGCGCTTTGTGACCGGCCGCGTAGGAAATAATGTCCGCGTCTTCGCGATTCGGTTGCGACAAATCGTAGTCCATCGTGTCGAAGAGCAGCCGCGAAACGATACGGCCAGAGGAAATCGAGCCGCCGGGATGCCCCGACATCGGGACATAGTTGTACATCACTGCGCAAAGGGTTCGATAAAAGAGATCGAACGTGTTGCAATTTTCGACGGTTGTCTGATCGAGCGGCTTGCCATGTTTTTTGATATGGGCCGCGGTGTTGATGAACACGCCTCGGCGCGGACCGAATGAGAGCGTTGATCTTGGCCGGCGGGCCCGTCTCGCTTCTCGAGGAGTTACGTGGGTTGGCATAGGTGTGGAACCTTTCTTCATATCCGCTCGCGACCGGCCCGAGTATTGATCTTGAATGAGATGCCGAATTCGTCCGGTGCCAGTTTTGCGATGGGCCCGAATGTTTTCTTAGACGTATTTAACGTGGTGGCCAGCTCGGCTGGCACCGGTCCGAATTCGACACCCGAATAAAGATCTTCCGGCAACTGCGCGATTCGGTGCTTGGCCATATTCTGTTGCCATCAATAAGAGCCTTTGGCGGAAGGGTGGCCACGCAGGTCTTGGCAAAAGGCAGGCGTTTCTTGCGCTTCCGGGCGGGGAATCTGTTACTTGCGAGGATTCATCTCGGCGAACCATTCGTTGTTCGCAGAGTCGAAGCGCAAGCCGAACCCGACTTCTGCACTGACGGATTTCATCATAACGTTCTCGGCCGCGATATGTCCGACGATTCGGTGGAGTCGCTCTTTTCGTCCAATTTGGATCAGCAACTTCAACAGCTCTGTTCCCAAACCTTTCCCTTGCCACGGGTCGCTGATTAATACGGAAAACTCCGCCTCGTTTGCTCCATGCTCTTTCACCAATCGGCCAACTCCAAGAATCTGGTGAGAGCCGTCGCGCTTTTTCAGATCTGCCACGAGCGCGATCTCGCGATCGTAATCGATGAAACAGACGCGGCGCAGTCGAGCGTGCGTAATCCGGTCTTGCAGGCTGAGTGTTCCAAAATATCGCAAATGAACGCTGCGCTCGGAAAGGGTTCGATGAAATTGGACCATCAACGGCTCATCTTCGGGCCGGATCGGTCGAATGGTCACGTTCGCGTCTTTAATTTTACGCGTGACGACGTATTCAATCGGATAAGGCCGGATTGTCGATCTTGGCAAGTCACGATCAGCTATATTTGCATCGTGCAAGACCACTCGAGCATCCAGAGCGACCAACGCCTCTGTTGAAACGATCAACGGATTGATGTCAATCTCCTTGATGCGAGGTTGTTGAATCACGAGCTGGCTAAAGCGCACGAGTGATTCTTCGAGCGCGCCCACGTCGATCGCGGCGCGGCCGCGAAATCCCTTAAGCGCGCTATAAATTCTTGTTCGTTCCATCAATCGCCGCGCCAGTGTGCGATTGAGCGGTGGAAGTCCAAGCGCGCGGTCTTCGAAGACTTCAACAAAATATCCACCCGCGCCGAAAAGAAGTACGGGACCGAACTGAGGATCGCAACTACTGCCAAGAATTAACTCATATCCATCGTTAGTGAGCATTGGCTGCACCGTGACCCCGAGGAAAGCGCCGGCGCCTCCATGTTTGTGAGCTGATCTTTCAATTTCGCGATAAGCGCGGCGCACAGCAGGGGCACCGTGCAAATTAAGTTTCACGCCCCCAGCATCGCTCTTGTGGGTGATGGTCTCAGAAAAAACCTTCAAGACCACTGGACTACTGATCGTCTTTGCAAAGTCGACAGCTTCATTTTCGGTCCTGGCGATTTTTGTCGGCACAGGCAGAATTCCATACGCCGTCAGAATTTGTTTTGATTCGACCTCGTTCAGCAATACGCGCCGCGCCTTTTGCGCGCGATGAATAATCTTTTCCACGGCGAGCTTGTCGATCTCCGCCGTCGCAGTCAGGGTCGGTGTTTCATAAAGCGCGTTGAGATTTTCCGAATAGCGGTGCATCGCGCAGAAGGCGCGGGCCGCGTCGTCCGGATATTCGAAAGTCGGTATGCCGGCGCGATCGAGAATGTTTACCCCTGGGCGAACGCCATCGCCGCCAATCCAGCTTGCTAAAACCGGCTTGTTTCTCAGGTTCGCAAATGCGCGCAACTTTTCCGCGGTCCCGCTCGATTCGGTAATCGCTTGCGGCGCGAGAACGACTAACAGGCCATCATTGTTCGGATCGGGCGCGACAATCTCGAGCGCTCTTTCATAACGCCGCGCATCCGCATCGCCGAGAATGTCGATCGGATTAGCGCCGCTCCAGTGCGCCGGCAGAAGCTTGTTCAATTTCTCGAACGTCTCGCGTGACAATTCGGCCAGCTTCCCTCCGCATTCGATTAGCGCGTCAGTTGCGAGCACGCCGGGACCACCGCCGTTTGTAACGATCGCCAGTCGTGGCCCGGCCGGCCGCGGTTGTTTGCCCAAGAGCTCAGCGATATTGAACAATTCGCCGACTGAATCGACGCGCAGAACCCCACTTCGTTGGAAGGCCGCATCGAGCACTTCGTCCGTGCCCGTCAAGGCCCCGGTGTGCGATGTAGCCGCTTTCGCCGCGGCTTCGGTGTGACCAACTTTGATGACAATGATTGGTTTGGTCAGTGCGATCTCGCGGGCGGCGGAAAGGAACGATCGCGCGTGGCCGATCGATTCCATATAAAGCAAAATGCTGTGGGTGTGGGGATCGTCGCCGAGATGGTAAATCAAATCGCCCCAGTTCACGTCCGCCATCGAGCCGATCGAAACAAACGCGCTGAAGCCGACGCGGTTTGTCAGGCTCCAATCCAGAATCGCAGTACAAAGAGCGCCGCTTTGGCTGATGAAACCGATGTTTCCTGGAAGAGCTAGAGGCCGGGCGAATGTCGCGTTCAATCCGATATGCGGCAGCATCATGCCAACGCAGTTTGGACCGATAATCCGCAGTTTGCCGCGACGCTGGACCACTTGTTTTTCCAATTCCGCGCCTGCCGGTCCGCATTCTTTGAAGCCGGCTGAAATGATCACCGCGCCTTTCAGGCCGCGCGCCGCGCAGTCACTCACAACCTTGGGCACAGTGGCGGCCGGCGTTGCAATCACCGCAAGATCGACATCTTCGGAAAGATCGCTGATTTTTCGAAACGCTTTCTGTCCGAGAATCGTGGAATGATTCGGATTAATGGGAAAGACTCGACCTTTGAAGGACTGAAGATTTTCCATCAACGCGCGCCCGACACTACCGGCTTTATCGCTGGCGCCAATGATCGCGATTGATCGAGGCGCGAGCATCATTTCCAGGTTCGGTTTGTGCCCGGGCGCCTTCAATGGCAGAGGCTTCGCGGTTTTGCTCAAGCGATGCATCACTATCAATCTCCGATCCGGTTCCGAGCAAATTCGAGCTAATTCGCAGGTTCGGGCTCTCCGAGCCTTGCTAAATACAGATCATCTCTTGCGCGGGCGCGGCCGCCCTGGCAATCGCCCTATCAAGCGCATCTGCTAGCGTGCGCTCGATTTGCCGCCGCGATTGCAGGTCGTCACTGAGATAGTTGAATTTTACGGACGCTACCGGGCCGCATTCTTCCTGGCCATTTTCGAGTTCGACACTTAGGAGCAGAAACCACCACTTTTTGGCGAAGACCGGATCGTGTAGCTGCCAGTTCAGTCGATAACATTTAATTTCTGCCAGCGGGATGACTGTCTTCTCATCATGGAAATGAAGAATCAGTGCGCCGGAGGTAATTTCGACGCTTCCGAACCTGAAAGCGATGTCTTCATACGACGTTTTCATGGGCGAATCGCAACTTTTAGGACGCCGTCGCGGCGCGAACCAAACAAATCGTAGGCTGCGACGATATTATCGAGACTGAAACGGTGGGTAATCAGCGGTGTCGGATCGAAGCGTTTTGATCGCACGAGCGACATCAACCGTCGCATTCGCTCTTTCCCGCCAGGGCAAAGCGTCGTGACGATTTTGTAATCGCCGATACCGGCCGCAAACGCGTCATACGGCACCTGAAGTTTTCCGGAATATACGCCGAGACTGCTCAACGTGCCGCCGGGACGCAAACAGCGGAGACAATTCTCGAACGTCTCCTGGATTCCCAATGCTTCAATCGCCACGTCAGTGCCGCCGCTCGTAATTCTCTTTACCTCCGGAATGACATCGCAATGCGTCGGGTCTAGCACTACGTCGGCACCCATTCGCTTCGACATTTTCATTCGAACCGGATCGCTCTCGACGCCGATGATGAATGAAGCGCCCATCAACTTTGCGCCGGCAGTCGCGCATAGGCCGATGGGACCCTGTGCAAAAACAACAACCGTGTCCCCAATCTGAATCTTTGCCGACTCAGCGCCGCTAAAGCCGGTAGATGCGATGTCAGCAAGTAGAACAACTTGCTCGTCGCTAAGTTCGTCCGGAATTTTCGCGAGGTTCGCCTGAGCGTGGGGCACAAGCAGATATTCGGCCTGCGCACCGTTGATGGTGTTTCCGAACCGCCAGCCGCCGATCGCCTCAACACCGTGTCCGTGTCCGCATTGCGACCATTGTCCAGACAAACAGGCGCGGCACTGGCCGCACGGCGTGATCGCTCCCACCAAAACGCGGTCGCCAATTTTGTAGCCGATCAGTCCTTCGCCAACCTCTTCGATCACGCCGACCGGCTCGTGCCCGATCACGAGACCCGGCTTAACTAGATATTCGCCGCGCAAAATGTGAAGATCGGTGCCACAGATTGTTGTCAGCGTGATTCGAATGACCGCTTCGCCCGCACCGGCATGCGGGCGTGCGACTTCTTCAACTCGGATATCATTTGGGCCGCGAAAGACATTCGCGTGCATCATTGAGTTGGATTCGCGGCGGATCGCGGAACGCGTGCGAGATTCTTCGACAATCGTGTTCATAATTTAAACGGCAGCGAGTTTGAGTTTTGGTTCGCATAATTGGCGGAAAACAACCGTGAGGTCCTCAGCGCTCACCGGTTTGGCGAGACAAGCGGCGGCACCGTTCGCGTAAGCGAGCGCGGCGCAGTGACAAGGCTCGCTCGACGTGATGACGACAACCGGCAGATCGTGGCGACACGCTTTGAGCGCGCTGAGCAAGGTTATTGCGTGACAATCACTGCGATCGAGAATGGCGAGGTCAAATTCTGCGGCGCGCTGGCAGCCAGTTCGTAAGGCCTGATCGACATCGTGCGTGCTGAGAATCTTCGCGCCGCTTTCCGCGAGCGCGTCGGTCACGGCTTTTTCAAAGTTCGGATCGTGAGTGAGCAGGAGAGCGAGGCAGATTTTCATTTCTACTCCAAGGTTGAGTAATTTCTATTTCGCTATCATTTTCCTTACCTCGGGCGCGATTTCTCTGCGGCAATTGCGAATTGCCGCGCATTTTTTGTTTCGCAGCACGACCGAATCGCTGAACTGACAGTCTTGCGCCCCGGGGCTGGCGGGCAGATCCGCAATTTCTGCAAAGCAAAAGGCAATCGCCGCGCGGCGCGGCGATTGGTGAAGGCTGATGATTTATCGCAAAGGAGGTCCGATGAAACGAAATGTAATTCTAGTCGTAGATGCCGATGTGGATACGTGCGCCGCTGCTCTCGCCGCTTCTCAAGATGTCGGCTTCGATGTGCGCTTTGCGAAGACCCAGCGTGATTTCTCGGAAATCACGGAGCTCGGTCTCGATGATGTTGTGGCGATCGTGCTCGATTACGATCCCGATGTTCACGGTCCGGCCATTGTCGAAGTGCTGGAACGATGGTTCCCAGCGCGGCCACTCATCTTCGTTTCAAACGCGGAAGATCTGCGACACCCGATCGTCGTGGCGGGAGAAATGACGAAACATCTCATTAAACCCGTCGCCGCTGATCGCCTCGCGCATGCGATCAACACTCTATTTGGCAAATCCAACCGCGACCTATTAAGCTGCGATCGCTGGGGACACCCATACAACGATTGGGAGAATCACACCACGCGCCAAATTGCGCGAGTCGCCTCCGCGCTTCCGCTGTCGCTAGGCCGCTAACGTCTGGCACGGAGGGGTTCACAAGTCACCTTGTTGCAACGCGAGTTCCCTTGCAACTTTGCGCAGATACATGCGGCCGCGGCGCGCGTTGCTCATGGTGATCGCGGAATCACTGTTGCCAGCCATCTCAAGAATGAACACTCCGCGAAAACGCGCTTGGATCAGATCGCGCATCAGTCGTTGCCAGTCGATTCGGCCGTCGCCTGGTGGCAGGTGGTTATCATCGGCACCACGATTATCGTGAGCGTGAATCATTCGAAGATGACCCGACAATTTGTGAATAAGGCTGTGCAGATCCCCAGCCAGCAATGCATGGCCGGTGTCGAGACACGCTCCGACTTCAGCGCTGTTGATACCGTCGAGGATCCAGAGGATGTCGCTGGTATTACCAAAGAGCAGGTGCGGCAATTTGTTCTCGAGCACGCACATGATACCCAGTTCATGACAGCGCAGCGCCACTTGATTCAGGGATTCGACTACATGTTGCATCCGCGGTAGCTGCTCTTCCGGCGCGATCGCGGCCGGATTTTCCGGACCCGGATGAATGACAAAATAATGAACGCGCAAATGAGCTGCTGCCTCCGCGGCCCGGAAGATTTCCGCTACCGACGCCGCACGTTGGCGTTCATCGGACGATGCGATGTCGATCCCTGGCGCGAATGGAGCGTGAAACGAATACGCTTCCATACCGAGGTCGTTGATTCGCTCGGCTGCACGCTGAATCGAGTTTAGATCGTGAAAATCGAGATGCTCCGGCGACGAGCAGACTTCGATCATACTGAAGCCGCTTTCGCGAATCAGCGGCAGACATTCAAGAATGCTCTGATGATAGAAACAACCAGTTGAAAGGCCTATGGGCCAGCTTGTCATTCGCCCTCCTCTTCAATGCCGATTCCCTAAAGTCCGCGAGATTAAATCCGCAGCGCGGATCCGTGCAGGTCATTTGTTCCTGCGCAGAAACGCAATTGAAATCCTCCAGGTTATCTGTGCCAGTCGCGAAAAGACCGCTGAAGACGCGGCTGTAAAAATCGGCCCGCATTGCAGGATCGACATCGATAAACTGGGTCCAGCCAAAACCGTGTTGATATTTTGAGTAAATCAGACCGGCGATGTGGCGCGGATGCCAGCCGAGCGCCACCAGCACGAGAACAAGCCGGCGAATGAATGCTGGCCTTAGCAGCAAGTCGTTGGGTTGCTCAAGCGCGGTCCGCGCGCACGCCGGCAGAATTTCCAATGGCAATCGATCGTAGGTTTGTGGCCACAGCTCAGCCGGGTGTTGCTCCTGTGAGTAAAACAATCGATGAAAGCGTGCGAGCTGCGACTTCTCGTAATCGGCCAGCAATCTTCCGGCGCCGTGAGTTGCATTCGGAATTTTCACCGAGCTGCGGGCGGCGAGTTTCCCGGTTAATTCTCGATGGCGCGTAATGTAAATTCCTTCCTGCCATTCGATTCCCTGTAGCGGAATAACAAAAAACGGTTTCAAGTTTTGCAACGTCTTGGCATGAATGGCCCAGCGTTGCTGCCACGGCTTTCGATAAACACTGAAAGGAACGCGGATGGCCCGAGAGTAAAGGGGATCGCCATACTCTGAGATGTCGATCGAAATCGTTTCCCTCCCATGTTCGCGTGGGCCCACTTCCACCGCTGTCAGTTCTACGGGAATCTTTGTTCGTGGCGCGGCGATCTTCTTGACGCGATGCGCCAGGAATTCCATCAGCAGCCCGAGACCGGCGAAAGCGTGAGCAAAGTCAAGCGGCACTGGCCGGTTGTTAGGACCATGGCGTTTTGTTTCATCGGCCCAAAAAGTCGGTGGTGCGCGCCCGAGTTCGGCCAGCTCCTTAAACTCCGGCGAATCGTGTTTGATTTGCCAAATGAAATGGTGACCGCGCCCGCTCAAGACGTGCAACGCGTCAATTCCATACTCGTCCAGAAGCTGCTTGATCGTATCTTCGACCGGCTGCTGCAGCGCAAAAACGCGTTCAGGCCGCACGAACGGCTCGGCGCTGTCGTCAAAATTAACGTACTCAATGTCAAAATCCGCAATGAGTCCTTCTGTATCCCAAAGTGAGCGGCAAATTTCGAATCCCCCATCCAGGAGTGAATCCAATGCGCGGGTTGGATACGATTTGAACGGTGGCGGAGCGTCCTCGTCGGTGGCGGCAAGAAATTCGCACGATGGTTTGACTCCGTTGCGATGTCCAAGAAACTCGCAAATCCTCGCACGTACATTTCGATCCCGATAGAATTTAATTCGCTGTGCGTTCGTCCTGTTCATAAGATAAGTAGTGTAGTCACCCAGCCATGAGTTTTTGCCATAGTAAGCCAGAACTCGACTGAGGGCGCTTCACAAATCTTGCGAAGGATTGAGCGGTTTTTGGGATAACAAGCTGAACGCGCTTATGGACTGCGTTTTCGCACCTCAACGTGCATGCGGCTCAGTTTTTCAAACAAATGGCCCATTCGTTGCAATGGCCACCATTCATAAAGAAAGATTTGCATCGGATGCCACATCGCCACCCAGCCGCCGATAGTGAGACTCTCGCGGAGCACGATCGACAACGTGTCGGAACTTTGACGCAACAGAATGTCGCTGATCACAAGGCACGCGCCAAGACACGCCAAACCGATGACCAGACTAATCCGCCCTTCTCTGAGCAGATGACGAAACTCGAGTTGGTTTAGCTTCGCGCGATAGGAGAAATAATGATGGATCGCGGCTTCGACGTCTCGCTGGGCATCGGCGTGCGGTAAATGTTGGTTCACATGAACCAGCAGGGAAATCGGGTCCTTCCTCGGAAATTCCTGCGCCCAGCCGATGATGAACTCCTCCGCGTCGTGATCGAGATCTTTTTCGGGAAAGGGTGAAGGGTCCATCGAATTGAAAAGCTGGTCGATTCGATCAACAAAGACTTCAATTCGATGTGGAGTTCGTTTTGCTGTTTTGAAGCGATGTAACATTGCGAGCCTCTAGTGCGGAAGCATGCGACGTCGCGCTCATTAACTCAATGCGCATTGGCTCGGCACGACCAACACCGGGCAGTCGGCATAACGGACAACTTGCTCGGCGACACTGCCAATGAGAGCGCGTTTCAAACCGCTCCGGCCGTGCGTCGAGATTATCACAAGATCGACATTGTCAGTTTCTCTCGGCGTCATCGAATCGGTTGAAGAGACGGAAAATGGGACAGCAATTTTGCCACCGGTATTTTCCCCAAGTCCGACGGAACGTGCTCGACAATTCTTTCTCGAATTTCGATTGGCAGAAGATCGGCAATCTCTTGGTAGATTGACTTCGGTGTAGCTAGCGCCCATCCCTCGCCGAAATCGCGTTGCACGATTTTGGTGATTTCGCTGGCGAGCTGCTTGCAGATCTGGCGTCGTTCTTCGATTTCGAGTTGCGGCCAATCAGTTGTCGCCGTCGTATGATGCGTTTTCGATAGATCGTTCACGTTTGGAATCTCGAACGCCTGGACCAGCTCCAATCGCGGACCGCGCGTTGGCGTTTCGCTGACGCGATAGGCCTTCAACCCACCGCGGTCTGCAATCACAATCAGCGAGGTCGTTGTCATCCGAGGTCGGTAGTTATCAACACGTGATTTTGCGGTGGCGCTCCGCGAAATTTGCGAACTATTGCCCGGTTCTTGTTCTAACGGCGCTCGTGCTGAATGCTTACGCTTTTTTGTTGCGCTGTGCTTTCGCAATTTCTGAACAGAATCTGACAAAGAACGGTGAGCCGAGTGTTCGCGTTGGTTTCTTTTTTAAAAAGAAAGGAGTTTATGAAGACACTGACAACATGGAATCCATTTCGCGAGCTGGACGAAGTGCAAAACCGCTTCAGTACATTCTTTGGCGGTTTTCCGACTCGTCTCTTCGGGAATGATAAATCAATGAAGATGACCGACTGGTCGCCTCAGGTCGATATCCTGGAGGACGACCACGAGTACTTCATCAAAGCCGACTTGCCCGAGATGAAAAAGGAAAACGTCAATGTCACGCTGGAAAACGGCGTTCTTTGCATTTCCGGCGAGCGGAAAGTGGAGACAGAAGAGAAGAACAAGAAGTATCACCGCGTCGAGCGGTCTTTCGGTCTCTTCGAGCGCACGTTCGTCGTTCCGGAAGATGCTGCCGCCGACAAAATCGCGGCTGATTTCCGCGATGGCGTCCTAACAGTGCACCTACCGAAAGTTCCGGCAGCCAAGCCGAAACCTATCGAGGTTAAAGTGCACTGAGCGCGCTAAGGCCAGCCGGCGCGCAAGATCGACGTGACCAGGACGCGCCGGTCAGGGTAAGGCAGCTGAACCCGCGGAGCGGGGTTTGAAGTCAGGCGGCAAGCCGCGCTCGCCCAACCAGGGCATGTGGCGCCGGACGCAACGCACCATGCGTAGACCGAATGGCTCAATCGCCTTGCTTCTAATGTGTGCGACAGCGTCTTCGATGGAATCAGTTGTGTAGATTAAGTCCAAATCGGATTTGGCGATCATGCCCGTGTTTTCCATTTTGTCGATGAAGGCGACGAGCTCTTGCCAGTAATCGACGCCCATAATGACAATCGGAAAGTGTTTGATCTTGCCAGTTTGAATGAGCGTGAGCGCTTCGAATAATTCATCTAGCGTGCCGGCGCCGCCAGGAAGGAAAACAAAAGCATAGGAATATTTCACGAGCAGCGTCTTTCGGACGAAGAAATAATGCAACGTCACGCAGCGATCGAGGTAGTGATTCGGTTGCTGTTCGAGCGGGAGCTCAATGTTGCAACCCACCGAACGTCCGCCGACGTCTTTCGCGCCGCGATTTGCCGCTTCCATGATTCCGGGTCCGCCGCCAGTCATCACAGTGAAGCCGAGCTGGGCGATGGCCCCGCCCATTTTTCTTGCCAACTCGTAATGTGGACTGTCGACCTTGATTCGAGCTGAACCGAAGACAGTCACGCAAGGGCCGACGAAATGCAGAACGCGAAATCCCCGGAGAAAATCGCGCATCACGCGAAGGAGAGTGATGAATTCGTCAAAGCGGGAGCGCGGTCCTTTTAAGAAAATCTCGTCGGCCCGCTGCGGCGAGGCGGTGGACAAAGATTGCGAACCCTCGCGCGTCTCAACAGCCGTTACGTTGTGGTCAGACACGACGCAATTTATCCAACGTGAGGGGGCGTAAAGCTAAAGACAATGATCTCAGCGTGACGCGGCTGCCAGTGATTGAAATCCACTTTAAAACGTCCAATCCGTTCCGCGCGCGTGCTTCGCGGGCGATTCATTAGTCCAAAGAGTACCTGCTTTTCCGCATTATTGAAGAACGAACTGTCGACGAATTCCGTGATCCAATTCATTTCGTGGGCGTCGGTCAGATAAAAGGTGATTTGAATGTCCTCGTCGGAATTTTCAACGATGATCAGACAGTAGTTGTAGATATTCGCGCCTTTCCATTCGCCTTCAGAGAAAACAGTACAGCGTTTCTGCACTTCGGTCTCGCGCAGGCCGGTCGATTTGTAATACGAAACCACGTTTGCATAAGTCAGCGATTTTTCTGCCGTGGTTTGTGTTTTGGGATTCGCAGGCCCCGCGGCGATAACGCTGCTGGAAAAGATCATACTGAGCGCCGCGATTGTAATTGGAGTGATCGTCGATTTCATGTTTATGGCTAGCGGGACAGGTGGGCGTCGGCTCTGCGTTGTTTGCGGAAAAACGGTTGTTTTTTGCGCGCGCCTGGCGGGACATGTCGCGAAAGCGCGATTACACCGGATGTCCTTCGCGGTAGGTCAGTGCAAGAAATGGGATTCGCGATACTTGTTTGTTTTGCGTCGCTCCGGAAACGGGTGTTCACGAAGTTTCCGGTGTTTCCGCGTCAACATCACGCTCCATTGCGGACCACGCGGACTTTTCGTTTTTTGGCGTGGCGTCCGAACGCTCACCGTTTTCATGCAACAACGTTCGCGTATTGCCGTTCTGCAGGCTGGTCCTCGCTTGCCAAAGGCGAGCCGTTTCTTGCGCGCGGATCATCGCCGATGCACACGGTTCCAAATAATCGCGCCGAAGAAACCGAACGCATATCCGAGCGCGGCAGTGACGACGATGAGAGTAACGGCGGCCGCTACGTCGAATGGTTTCACGATGTAAACCGGCTGAATCATATGTGCCCAAAAAATGAAGTCGAGGATCGGTTGTGCCCAATGCACCAACACGAGCATCACCCAAACCACATGCCAGCCGCCAATCAGCGCGCCAATGACTATCCCAACCTTGTTTGGATTGGTCATTTTCAGCGCGCTGAGGGAGAACGCGCAATTTTTCCGTTCAAGTCTTCGCGCAACTCTGTCGGGGACTGACCAAAGACGCGTTTGAACATTCGATTGAACTGCGTCAGAGATTGGAACCCGACGTCATAGGCGACTTCGCTAATCCGGCGGTTCGGATTCAACAATTGAGTTCGCGCGTCCTCAAGTCGGACGCGCGCGACGTAATCAGTAAATTTCAATCCCGTCGATTTCCGGAACACTTTGCAAAAGTGAAACACGCTCGCGCCGGCGGCTTTGGCGACGGCGGACAGCGAAAGCGGCTCTGTCTTGTGTTGGTCGATGTATTCGCGCGCTTTCTGGACGAGCGGCGGTTCGGCGTTCTGTCGCTCCGTGACAAGTTGATTGCTCAACGCCGAAAGCTGCTCGGCGAAAAAAGCGAGCAACCGCACAATCGCGTTGTATTTCTCTGGCGGAATAAGCGGATTTTTTTCCCAGGCCTTGCGGATCTGCCCACGAAAACGGATGCCGCAACGCTCCAGTTCGCGGTTTACTTTGGTCGTGTCCGATTTCGCCGGCATGTGACGCAGCACCTGACCGATGCGCAAATAACCAATGATGCTTGTGCCGAGTTTCACCGGTACCGCGGTTTCAGTTAGACCGAATGGACAGGTCACGGTGTGGGGCAGTTCGCCCGTATGATCGATCATCTCCTGGTGTGATTTGAGACAAACGGCCAGGCTTTTTGGGTGCTCAGCGAGCAAGGCGCAAAACGGGTTCGCGTGTCTTTTACCCTGATGTTCAAGTTGCCAGTAATCCACCGGTCGTAGCGCCAGCGCCAGACCAGTCGCTCTGCTGAAGACGCCCTCGTAATCGCGGAACAAGCGCGATCGCCGCAACATGTCGATCATTTGTTTGTTCGAATTCGAACGTTCGACCTCAGTTTCCGACATCGAAGGGAAGATAACATCTGGGTGCCGAAGATCACCGTCAATCTGATTCCGCTTGCGCGCGTCCCGGGCGGCCGCTGGGTTAGCGCGCCTTGCTTTTGGCGTCGAATTCGGCGGCCTTACAATTGATAGGTTCTCACCTTCGCGCGCAGCCCCGAAGCTTTGCGATGCAGCCCGTCGGTCACACGACGCACTCGCCCGATTCTGTGATGAAGGCGATCGATGTCGCTATATAACCTGATCGCCGCTTGGCAAGAGAGCTGCGGCGCTCTGGGCGAGACTTTGAACGAGCTGCTTCGCGTTCAGTCCTTTCGCATTCTAGTAATCCTCGGCCGAGTCCTGTTCTTGATCCAAAAACGGCGATTCGAGAATGACCGGTTCCAGCGCGGCGCGATGCGCGTGGACCGACAGCATTTTTCTACGAGCCGATTGCAGCCGTTTCAGCATCACCGGCGTAATTCGTTTGAAAAGCTCATAGCCCAAGGAAGGATCGCGCTCGCAATATTCGCGCAGGATCGTTCCGTAGAAGAAGATTGCGTCAGTCGGCTCCGCCGCGCGCGCGGTGAAATGCCAGACATAGGGCGGAAACATCCAGGACCAGCCGAGCAAATCTCCGGCGCCGAGCGTTTCAATAATCACTGGGTCCCCGAATCCTTCACCCGATTCGAGCACCACTTTACCGCTCTCGATCAGATAGAATCGGTTTGCCATTTCACCGTCGCGCAAAATGGTTTGGCCTTTCTTGAAATGAACGGGGATGGCGCAATCGGTGAGTAACGCGAGCTGCGTCGGATTCATTCCTGCCAGGAACGGATGGAGCGCCACGCGCGTGGCCATCGATTCGATTTCAGGTCGTTTGGTTTTCGTCGGTGCTTCGAGTAGTTTGTTCATGGATTTCCTCGTTACTTTCGGCTTAAACGAATTCGTGTTCCTTTTCGCGGACGACGAGCACCGGACAAGGCGCGGCCCGGACCACGCGTTCGGCCGTGCTGCCAATCGCAAAATGTTTCCAACCCGTATAACCGTGGGTCGCGAGCACGATTAGATCGACGTCGAGTTCCTTGGCCGCTTCGACGATCTCAAATGCGGCCAGACCGGAGCGGACACTGGATCCGACACGAGCAACTCCGGCATTGCGAACAGAGTTTACTAACGTCTTCATGCGTCCAGCGCAGCTGGCGGTCGCGCCGTTGGAAACCGTTGGCGGAGCAATCATGAATCCCTCAAAGGCTGGCGGAATTTCCGGCTCTAGCACGTGAAACAGATCGACTTGGGCGTTGAATTGCTGAGCAAGGCGTGCGGCATAAAGCAACGCCTTTTTCGACAGCGGTGAGAAATCCACCGGGACGAGAATGCGTTTCAAATTGATGGCGGTTGACCTTCCCCGCTCGAGCAATGCTTGCGTTTTCATGTGCGCACTTTGCCGCAGTGGTTCAAGCTCCGCTCTGCCAGGCTTGCTAAATCATGTGCGTTTCTTGCGCTGGATAGCCGAGCATTTTGGTGACTCTTTTAAATTTGCTGCTACTGCCCAAGAGCCGAGTTCGCCGTTAAACAATTTTTGCTCAGCGAAACGCAAATCCTGCCAAGCGACATCCTCGGAGCAACGCCAATCTCGTGAGCAGAAAGGAAAACCAAACTGTGGATTATATAGTCGTACTCTTTGCCTTGGCGATGGTTGGACTTTACGCGCTGTTCATTCATTGGCTTTTGCCAAAGACGTAGCGAGACACTGGTCGCGACCGCACGGGGCCAAGATTGATAGGAAGGATCAATTTATGGAACACGCCATCGCGATTTACATTGCTGTGGTCATCGCTGCCTTTGCGGTGCTGTTTGGATGGTGGCTGCGCCACGGCTGAGATTCTCCGACGAAACGAAAGTTGTTGTCATGCAGGCGCAGCATTCAGAGTCCTTGCTCGGTGTCGGCCCAAAGGTCGAACGGATCTTTGCGCATCACCCAGAGGTAAAGCAGCTCCGAGTCGACGCCGCCACGCGCGAGATTGATCTCGGATTTTACCGCGCGCCGTCGAACAAACTCTTGCAACGGGTTACCGCCAGCGTGCATCAAGAGTTCGACGGACAATGGCGGATCTCCGTGGCGCGCAACGGTCTTTTCCCCCTTTTTCACGAGCATCATATCAACGACCATATTTTGGAATTTCATCGCGCTCATCCGCCGAACGAAGGGCGCTTGATTTGGAAGCGCATTCGTCTGCCGCAGTGGCGCAACCGGCCGATTCCACCTGCGGTTCCACACGATTATCGAATCATGCTTGCGCTTGTCGGCGTTTGCGGCGCGAGCACGCTCGCCGGTCTCTTTTTGCAGCGCGCCGGCTTTTCAGCTGCCTCAGTCATCGTGTTATTCGTGATCGCTTATTTCACCGGCGGTTGGTTTGCGACGCGCGATGTCTGGCGCGGACTCAAGCAGCGTAAAATCGACATTCAGTTTCTGATGATCTGTGTCGCGCTCGGCGCAGCCGCAGTCCGGGCCTGGACAGAAGGTGCCACGTTGCTCTTTCTTTTTTCGCTTAGCAATGCTCTCGAACAATTCGCCAATTATCGGACCAATAAAACGATCGAGTCGCTGTTGAAAACGGCGCCGGAGCGCGCGTTGCGCCGCGCCGGCAAATCATGGATCGACGTCGCGATCGAAGAGGTTCAGCGCAATGATGAGCTATTGATCAAGGCGGGGGAGCTTTTTCCGGTCGACGGCGTGATCATTGAAGGCGCGACTTCCGCGGATGAGTCCGCACTGACCGGTGAATCCTTGCCTGTTCCAAAACGCATCGGTGATTCTGTCAGCGGCGGTACCCTTAATCTTGACGGTCAGGCTGTGATTCGCGTCGCGCGTGTTCCTGAGGATAGCGCGCTTAACCGCATCCTTGCATTGATTCGCACAGCGCAGCAGCAAAAGGCGCCCGCGCAAAGATTCACCGACACATTCAGCCGCTATTACACTTGGATTGTGCTCGGCCTGACCGCGTTTGTCTTTGTAATTCTGTGTTTGCAGAAGCCGTTCGATGAAGCGCTCTATCGGACGATGACTTTGCTTGTCGTGGCGTCACCATGCGCTTTAGTTCTTTCAATTCCCTCCGCTATTTTAGTGGCGATTGCCGCCGGGGCGCGGCACGGTATTCTGTTTCGCGGAGGCGTGGCGATCGAAAATCTGGCGGGCGTGAATCAATTTGCGTTCGACAAGACCGGCACGCTCACCAGCGGGGCGCTGGTCGTTCGCAAAATCGACACCTTCGAGGAACGCACGGAAGATGAGTCGCTCGCCATTGCCGCTGCCGTCGCCAGATTCTCCACCCATCCGCTTGCTGTCGCGATTGTTCGCGAAGCCGATCAACGCCGTTTGCCAATATTAAAAGCGACCGAGTTCCAAAACGTCCCCGGTTTTGGAATGGAAGCGGTGGTAAATGACGAACAGATTCTCGTCGGCAATCGCCGGCTTCTCCTCGACCGCGGCATCAATGTAAAGCAGATCTCGAGTGGAGGTGACGCAGAAGCCTGGATCGGGTCTCGTCGTCCAATCGCAGTCGTTTATCTACGCGATCAAGTTCGTTCGGCCGCTTGGGGCGTGATCGAATTTCTAAAACGAAATGCGATTGCGGTTACGCTTTTAACCGGTGACCGTGCAGCGGCCGCTGATGCCGTCGCTAGACAGGTCGGAATTGGCGAAGTTCGCGCCGAGATCGCGCCCGAAGCGAAACTGCGATGTGTTCATCGCTGGCGACAGCAGGGAAAGAAGGTCGCGATGGTCGGCGATGGAATTAACGATGCTCCGAGTTTGACCGCGGCTGATGTCGCGATCGGCATGGGCGCGCGTGGGTCCGATGCCGCGCTCGAACAGGCGGATGTGATCTTGATGCATGACAAGATCGAAAACGTGGAGCACGCGGTAATCCTCAGTCGTCGCGCTCGCGCGATCATTCGTCAGAACATTGTCATTTCCCTAGGGGTGATATTGCTGCTCGTTGTCTCGGCTCTCGCGCAGAAAATTAGTCTTACTATCGGCGTCCTCGGCCATGAAGGCAGCACAGTTGTCGTAGTCCTGAACGCAATGCGGCTGCTGGGTTTTCGCGGCGAGAAAGTAGCGAATTAGGAACGAAACGACATTCGGTGAATCGGATTGTTTTTTGAGGCCGAAACCGAGCGAAGCAAGAAAGCGGACAATCCAGGCTCAGTTTTTTTTGCCATTCATGCGTCGTTGCCGTTTCGGTCTTGAAGGCGTGAATGTCGACCTTAGAGTGAACGCATGGAAGAAGCCGAAGTGCCGCTTGAAAATGTGCACGAAGAGATCCATCACAGTGCCGAGCACAGCACCGAGCGTTGGATCTCATGGGTCGCGCTCAGCACTGCCGTTCTCGCGGTGCTTGCTGCGATTGCTGGATTGCTTTCCGGCAAGCGCGCCAACGAAGCGATGATTAGTCAGATCGAATCCTCCGATCAATGGAGTTACTATCAGGCCAAGAGTATCAAGGCGTCAGTGCTCGACGCCAAGATCGCGCTCGCGAATTCGCCTAACGAATCCGATGCCGCCAAGCGTGATCGCTACGAAAAGGAACAGGAGGAGATCAAGAGCGAAGCGGAGCACAAACAGGTCGAAGCGAAATCAAATTTTCATCTGCACGAAATCTTCGCGCGGAGCGTGACCATGTTTCAGATCGCGATCGCGATTGCCGCGATATCTGCACTAATGAGGAAACGGCGTTTTTGGATCGTAAGCCTGCTCTTCGGAATTGCCGGCTGCATCTTTCTCGCGCTGGGCTTCATTCACTGAAAATGCGTGTGCTCGCAATCGACGCTTCCTTGCGGAACACCGGCGTCGCAGTTGTCGATGCCAACAGCGGCAAGACGCGCGCTCTCTATTTTGGGACGATCCACAACGCCCAATCGCTCCGTTCGTCCTCGTGTTTGATCGCGATCCGCGATCGGCTCGCGGAGTTGATCCGCGAGCACGAGCCAGATTGTTGCGCGCTCGAATCAGTCATTTATGTCCAGAGCTACAAGACTGCGATATTGCTCGGCGCGGCACGCGGCGCCGCGATTCTCGCTGCCGCCGAAAATGGATTGCCGGTTTTTGAATATCCGCCGACGCGAATTAAACAGGCGACGGTTGGCCGCGGCGGTGCCGGCAAAAATCAGGTCGCGTTCATGGTGCGCGCGCTTCTCGGTCTCACTGAAACGCCGGATGCCGACGCGGCCGACGCGCTCGCGATTGGGCTCACACACCTGCGCGCTCAGGGAACTGCGCAAATGGGAATTCCGGGAGCCAAACAAATATGACGGACCTTCGAATCCGTTGGTTCGGTCGTGTCGCGTTCGCCGACGCGCTTGCCCTTCAAGAGGACCTTGTCGCTCGAAAACGCGAGGACCCCGAAGCCGCCGACGAAATTCTTTTGCTCGAGCACGAACCTGTTTACACAATTGGCCGAACGCCGGACAAATCGAGTTTGTTAGGCGAGGTGCATTTGCGACATCCGCTCTTCGCGATCAATCGCGGCGGCCAGGCGACTTATCATGGCCCCGGTCAGTTGATGGGTTATCCGATTTTCGATCTTCGCTGCTGCGGGCAGGACTTGCACAAGTATCTGCGTTGGCTCGAGCAGGCGTTGATCGAATTTCTCGCGGCCTACGAAATTTCTGCGACGCAGCGCGAAGGCCTAACTGGCGTCTGGATCGCTAAACGCAAGATTGCTTCGATCGGCGTCGGGGTTCGTCATTGGATCACGATGCATGGTTTCGCGCTCAATGTTTGCGGCGATCTTGGGCCATTCTCGCGAATCGTTCCATGCGGAATTTCAGATGTGACGATGACATCAATGGAAAAGGAAACGGGCAAACCGCTTTCGGTTGTCGATGTTGCGTACAAATTTCAGGACTTTGTTCGCGAAAAGATCCATGATCTGCGCTGCAAACCCGCAAGCACACGCGTTCGCTGACCTGACGAAAAAAAGATATGATCGAACTCGAGGATAGTGTTGGTGACATCGTCGGCAAAGCGCAGCGCGGTTTGGGAATTTCCGATAGCGAACTAGCGAAAAAGTCCGGCGCGCGCACTGACGCGATCCATAAAGTTCGCGATGGCAGCTTTGACGAAGTAACGCTGCGCGCGATTGCGCCAGTGCTGAATCTCGACGCCAACGCGCTTGTCGATCTTGCGCATTGCAGATGGAGACCGGACGTGCTCGAAAATTTCGACGGACTAGCGCAGTTCAATACCAGCTACGGTGGAATGCTAGTAAACGCCTATCTGGTTTGGGACCTCGGGACCAAACACGCAGCCGCTTTCGATACTGGCGCGGATTGCAGCGGTATGCTGAAGTTCGCGACCAAAGAAAATCTCGGTATCGAAATGATCCTACTTACACACGCACATCCCGATCATGTCGCGGACTTGCCACGATTGCGTGAAGAAACAGGTGCCGAAGTTTGGGCGCCAGCGCGCGAGCCAGTGCCGGGCGCAGAGAAAATCGAGGAGGGAAAACATTTTCGGCTTGGCAAGATCGACATCGAAGCGCGGTTGACTTGGGGACATTCGCAAGGCGGCATGACTTTTGTCGTCCAAGGTCTCACGCGGACGATCGCAATCGTCGGCGATTCGATGTTCGCCGGATCGATGGGCGGCGGGAGTGTCTCTTACAAAGACGCCTTCCAAAACAATCTCGAAAAGATCCTGACGCTCCCCAACAAAACGATCATTTGTCCCGGTCACGGGCCGATGACGAGCGTTGGCGAAGAGAAAAAACACAACGCGTTTTTCGCGGCGAGGTTTCGAAAGTGAATATTGGATTCGTCGGAGTTGGACGAATGGGCGCGAACATGGCGCGCCGTTTGAAGGACCGGAAATTCAACGTTACCGCGGTCTACGATTCTAATCGCAAAGCTGCGACCAATCTCGCGGGCGAGCTTAGCTGCGCAGCAGCGCAGGATTTGTCCCAAGTCACTGCCGAATCGGACGTGATCTTCACGGTGGTGACGGATGACAATGCAATGCGGCAAATTTTTTCTGGACGCGGCGACAATTTGCTCAAGAACGCGCGCGGGAGACTTTTCATCAATTGCCCGACGATCTCGCCGCAAGTGCACATCGATATTGAGAAGCTGGTGGAGAATGCGGGCGCGGAATCGTTCGAAGCGTGCATGGCGTCGAGCATGACTCAGGCGCGCGAGGGAAAACTTTATTTAATGTGCGGCGGAAACGAGAAGGCGTTTCATAGGGCTGAACCGATTCTGAAAGAGCTAGCGTCGAGCATTCGCTTCATTGGAAAAGCGGGCGAAGCCGCGAAAGTCAAAGCGCTGGTCAACATGGTGATGAATATCAACACCGCAGGTTTGGCCGAAGGACTTGGTCTCGGCGCGGCGCTCGGAGTTGATTTGAAAATGTTGCGCGAAGTCTTCGCGCAAACCGGTGCCAATTCGCGCGTGCTCGAAACTGATGGTGAAGATATGCAGAATCGCGACCATAGTTGTTTCTTCTCGGCGGCGCATGCGGCGAAGGACAGCGGCATCGCATACGAGCTCGCGCGTCAGCCCGGACTCGAGCTTCCGCTCGCCCGCGCGACGAAGGAACAATACGAGCGCATGATTGCAGAAGGTTTAGGCGAGCTGGACAAATCAGGAATCGCCGAGCTTACGTTCAAAGATCGACATAAGCATTCCGGCGATCGCGTGTAAGTTACGGGATGCGGGGATTTCACGGTCACCAAATGGCAAGCGCGAACGACGTGTCGGATCGGGACTCTGGAATGAAAACGGTCTGGCGCGTTTTTGGTTACTTGAAACGCTATCCAGCGCTTGCGCTCGGCACGCTGGCCTGCGCAATCACTGGGACGCTGATGGTGATCGTTTTTCCCGGCGTTACCAAATGGATCATCGATGACGTGGTTCGGCAGCATCATCCGGAAAAATTACTGCCGTTGGTCGCGCTCGCGTTCATTGCGTTCCTACTTCAGCACGGCTTCAACACGCTGAGAATTATCTTGAACAACACATTTGAGCAGCGGGTGATCTTCGATCTCCGAAGCGACTTGTATTCGCACATTCAATTGCTGCCACTCAAGTGGTTCGACAATCGCGCGACCGGCGACTTGATGACGCGCGTGATCGAAGACGTGAATTCGGTCGAGCGCGTGCTGATTGATGGGATTGAGCAGGGCGTGGTCGCGATCCTGCAAGTCGTGATCGTTCTCGGGGTGATGTTTTATTTCAACGCGAAGCTCGCATTGCTCGCGCTAATTCCGTTTCCGTTGCTCGTCGCCGGTGCACTTACTTACACCCTCACGGCGCATCGACGTTATCGGCTCCAACGTCGCGCGGCGTCGGCGATGAACGCACTCTTGCACGATAACCTTTCTGGCATCCGCCAAATCAAAAGTTTTGTACGCGAACGAGAGGAACACGAGCGGTTCAATCGCGTCAGTGATCAGTTGCGGCACGCGACGCTGGTCGTGATGCGGGTCTGGGCTATTTATTCGCCGTCGATGTCGATGTTGGAAGCGATCGGCGCCGTCATGGTGCTCGCGTTTGGAAGCTACGCCGTGCTCACCGGTAAGATGCAACTGGGCGATCTCGTGGCGTTTCTGATGTTGACCGCATTTCTCTACGATCCGATTAGCCGGCTTCATCAATTGAATCAGCTGATGCAGGCCGGGCGCGCGGCAGGGGAGCGCGTGTTCGAAATTCTCGATGAATCGACTGAGTCGGGCTGGAGCGACAATTACGTTCGAGTGCGCGTCGCCGGGGACATTCGCTACGAAAAAGTGAATTTCGGTTATGCCGAAGGATTGCCCGCATTGAGAAATGTTTCGTTGCACGCTCGCCCGGGTGAAACGTTTGCTCTTGTCGGCGCGACCGGTGCGGGCAAATCGACTCTAGCAAGCTTGCTGCCGCGCTTCTACGAATTGGGCGAGGGTGACGGAAAAATCTTTATCGATGGGAAAGAGATTCGCGAATTCGGAATTCGCGCGCTACGCGAAAACATTGGACTCGTGACACAGGAAAGTTTTTTGTTCAACGGTTCGATCCGCGAAAACCTTTTGATGGGAAAACCGACCGCGATCGACGCGGAGTTGTGGCGCGCGGTTGAAGCTGCCAATGCGCGCGAGTTTATCGAGCGGTTGCCGGGTAAATTGGAAAGCGTAGTCGGCGAGCGAGGCGTGAAACTGAGCGTCGGCGAAAAACAGCGGCTCTCAATCGCGCGAGCTCTTTTGAAGGATCCGCCGATTTTGATTTTGGACGAAGCAACCGCGAGCGTGGACACCGCGACTGAGCGCTTAATTCAAGAAGCGCTCGAACATTTGATGGCGAACCGGACATCGATTGTGATCGCGCACCGACTCTCGACAATTGTCCATGCCGATCAAATTCTCGTGCTTGATCACGGCCGAATCATTGAGCGCGGCACGCACGAGGAACTGATCGCACACGGCGGGAAATACGCGCGCTTGTGCGAGCAAAGCTTGCTTGAGGCACGCCGCGAGATCGTCGATGCCGAGGAAGAGTTGGAAGAAGCGCCGATCGAGTCGCGCGACGGGCAGATGTCGATCTAAGCAGTCCGTTGGTTCTGCTGTTTGAGCGCGTTGTATTTTTCCTGAGCTGTTCGCAACCTTGCTCAGCCTCGGTCAGCGCTGGCTGGAAACTTCGTCCATCAATCATTCGCCGGATGAAAATGGCGAGGCGGCCGCCGACGGAGGAATCAGCAGCGTTTGACCGGCCTGTAACTTCAGCGGGTTATCGATGTGGTTATATTTTTGCAACTCGCTTACGCTGACGTTGTGCATCCGCGCGATCGAGGTCAGCGTTTCCCCGCGGGCGACGACGTGGCTATTGCCGTTTAAAGCTTTCGATGGTTCAGGTGTCGCGCTGGATGCCGCTGTTGTGCTCGGTGTCGAACTGGATGGCGCGCCTTCCCCAATCATGACGCCCGGACGTTGATGAGATACTTCCAGCTGAAGTTTCAGGATTTGCTGCGACAACATGTCAATCTTGGCGTTCTGTTCGTCGATCTTCTTCTCGAGGGCTCGAAGTTCCGCAGTTTGCGCCGCGGCCGCGTCGGGCGACGGAGCGATTGTTTGAGCAAAAGCGCTCGAGCTCGCGACAACGACGAAAACAAGCGCGCCCAAAGCTCCTCCTGCCAGTGATTTCATCGAACCTCGATTCTGGCATCAGCTGGTTTCCCTGGCAAGCGGGCCAAGCGACGAGGAGGTTGGCTTGCCTTTGTACTATTTCTCCTTAAATTTTTTGTATGCCGGAGCGCGTACAAAAGCCGTTCGATCCCGTTCCGTGGGGTCCGAAGCAAGGGGATGAAGGGGGTCCGCGCTCGCCCGATATTTCGCGCCCGGACACTAAGGATTTACTCAAGAAAATGCGGAAGGTGGACCCCAACCAATCGAAGCGCTACCGCCAGCGCACCGGGCAATAATGGACAAGCCGCCTCTGGCGCTCGATCCGAATTTTTCGGGAGCGAGCGAAGATTTTCCTGCCGTTCTGCGCCGCAAAGGTTTGTTGCAAGTCGCGCCCGAACCGACCGTCGCGGCTGGTGGTCACCCATTTGTTCCGACAGAATCGACAACTATTCTCGCGTTTAAGTTTGCCGGCGGCGTTTTAGTCGCGGGCGACCGGCGCGCGACTGCGGGCAACACCGTTATTTACGATCGCGCGGACAAGGTTTTGGAGATTGATCGACATTCAATTATGGCCATCGCCGGTGTGCCAGCGACGGCGTGGGAAATGGCGCGCGTTCTGGAACATTCATTTCAGTATTTTCGGCGCACCCAATTGCAGGAGATGAGCGTGGACGGGAAAGTGCGGGCTCTTTCCAAACTACTTCGCGACAATTTTGGTTTCGTCATGCAAGGCGTCGGCGTGGTCGTCCCCATCTTTGCGACTTACGATGG
Source organism: Chthoniobacterales bacterium (assembly GCA_035538875.1). Lineage (GTDB taxonomy): Bacteria > Verrucomicrobiota > Verrucomicrobiia > Chthoniobacterales > UBA10450 > AV40. Next base: position 36,477 of record DATLJP010000019.1, read on the forward strand.
AAGTTCAAAACCGGAGGCGCGTCTTTATTTTTACGATGCGATGGGCGCGCAATTCGAAGTGACTGATTACGCCGCGACCGGTTCAGGTTCTCCGGCGGTGCGCGGCATTCTTTATTACGAGAACAACTGGGGCGCGAATAAGCTTCAGGAGTTGAATGAAGATGAGGCAATCGCGATCTCGTTGCGCGCTCTCGACACCGCAGCGGAAGCCGACACTTCGACTGGTGGGGTGGATCGAAGCGGCAAGATTTTTCCGCTAATCAAGATCGTTTCGCGCGACGGAATCACAACGTTGCCGGAGGAAAAAATCGCGGCTGTCTTTAAACAAAGAGTGGCATGATCGAAGAACCATATCGTTGGGTGGAAGCGATCGCGAACCGACGCGAGTACATCGAGACGCAACTTGCGCAAGGCAGTCCGATTGCCGCAGTTGGATATCGCGACGGAATTCTTTTCCTGACGCTTGGCCGCGGGCGCCAAAAGATTTTCGAGATTTATGATCGGATTGCGATGGGTGCGATTGGCCATCCTGGGGACATCGAGCGGCTGCGAATGGCCGCGATTGAACTGGCGAGCACAGAAGGCTTCACACGCTCCGCGGCCGATGTTTCGCTGCGACGGCTCGCGCATTATTCGCTGAGCCCAGTGATGAAGGCCGCCTTCGAACAGGTTTACGGTCCGCCGTACTTGGCGCGGCTTCTCTTCGCCGAGATCGGTTCAAGTCCAAAGGAGGACCTATTTTTGCGGGTCGATTACGACGGGGCGATCGCGGCTGACGGATTAACGGCGCAACCGCGGCAGCGCTTCGCAGTGTTGAGTGGAACGCGTCAGTCCGCCGAGCTGATGGAAAAGTTTTTCCAAAAAGAGCACGTCACCGACGCGCCGCTGCCAGACGCGGTTAACGTCGCGATGGACGCGTGGAGCATTGGCCGCATGGCAATGGGCGAAAACGGAGCGAAGGAATTGCCTGGGCGCGACGCGATTCGCAAATATCGAGATGAGCAATTGACCAGTGCCGCAATTGAAGCGGCTGTGCTCGAACGCGACGCAAAAAGCGCAATTCGCTACCGAAATCTTCCGGACGAACAATTGCGCTCGAATCTTCAAAAATAGCGATGTCTTGGCGAATGGGTGTCGGCGCGACCATGAAGAACATTGTCGCGGGGCTCGGGTTGGCAGTGATGGTCGCGTCGTTCGCTTGGTGGCAAATTCTCTCTATTCCGCGGCCGGCAACTTCCGTGCGCCGCAACGCTGCGCCTGCGCCATTCACTCTGGTGGTGCTCGATCCCGGCCACGGCGGCCAGGATTCTGGAGCAATGTGTGGCACGACCTTGGAAAAGGATCTCACGCTTGACATCGCGCAGCGCGTCGATCGATTGCTCCAAGCTCAAGGTCTCGCCACGTTGATGACGCGAGTGGGCGACAGTTATGTTTCGCTTCAAGATCGGGTCGCGGTTACGAACCGCGCGCGGGATTGCATCTTCGTCAGCATTCATTTCAACGAGGGGAAGAAAGTCGTCGGTGGGGTCGAGACCTATTATGCCGAGCATCAGGCGGCGCCCGCTCCGCGGCTGGTTTCATGGATTCCTTTTTTTCAGGGACCGGCAGCAGAATCGCCGACATTAGCCAGTCAAAGTCTGGCAAGATTCATTCAGGAGGCGATGGTGGCGCGAACGAAGGCGCCGGACCGCGGAACGAAAGCGGAGCAATTCTTTGTTATTGCAAACGTTGGTGCGCCGGCGGTGCTGGTGGAGGCAGGATTTCTGAGCAGCAAGGAAGAAATCGCGAAACTCGAGAATAACGATTATCGGGAGCAAATGGCGGCGGCGATTACTGAGGGCATTTTGCGTTATCGTGACGTATTGAAAGAACGCCAGCTGCCGCTCGCCGTGAGTGAACCTGGGACTGAATAGCCCTGTGTTTTCGGCGTCAAAGCAACATCGCCATCCAATGAAACTTTCCATCGCGGTTCTAACGCTGATGTCGGTGATCGTTGTTTCTTCGCGAGCCGATGACCTAGTCCAGAATGTCCAGCAGGCGTTGAAGGACCAGGGTTTTTATTACGGCGACATTACCGGGAACAAAGATGCCGACACGACGGCGGCGATTCGGCGTTACCAAATTCGTAACGGCCTTCAGGTTACCGGCGATGTCAACGACGAGACATTGAAATCGCTCGCTGTCGATTCGTCCGGCACGCATGCGATTGTTAAAGCTCCGCCTACTGCGGCACCGGCAACGCCGGCCGCGCCGGATACTTCCGATCTGCGCGATCATCGGCGGGAGAGCAGTGCATCGACAAATCCGTTGACCGGGCAACCGTTTCCCGAGCAACCACAAAATAAACAACCAGCGGTGCGTCCCGATTATGGTGCGGTTCCGCCGCATCCGGCGGAAAGTTTTGCCGGCACGCCGTACGAGGCTGCAACGCCTCAAGTCCAGCGCAACGTAATCGTTTCAGCGCAAAACATTCTCGCGCGGCGAGGACTTTATCGAGGCATGATCGATGGGGTCGCTGGGCCAGAGCTGGAGTTTTCGTTGCGCGCTTATCAGTCGCGCGTGCGGCTGCCGGTGACTGGCCGGCTGGATTTGGAAACGCTGGCTGCGTTGAAACTGTTGCCGGGCGAGAATGCTCCAATTTACATGCCACACCGCCGCCCATCGCGCGAGCCGCCTGTCCGCGGCGAATGGATTCCCGAGCGTTGATTGCTTGGTTAGGTTTTGTCCTGATCGAAATGCAGCGCCTGTAATTCGGCGAAGACCGTGCCGACAAAAATCTGCGCTTCGATTCGCAGCGGAATCCGATTTTCATCGTCCGAGATCCAAATGGTCGCTCTTCGAAATTTTCGATGTGGTTCCAACTCAAGTTTCTTTCCGACCCGTTCAAGTTGAAGATCGATCTTGATCGAGTTGTAGCCCCCCGCGCGGACGGACACTCGTTCGTGTCCGAGAACAGTGACCGTCGTCAGATACGCAGACGTCGCGGGGTAGACGACAAGGCGGTAAACGCTGTGATTATTTAAAGGCTGGCTGCGCAAATAAAGCCACGCACTGTGAAGATCGAACAACCCAGGAAAATTGAATGGCACTGTTGACGTTTTGCTTGCTCCCGGACCTTCCGTGCGTGCGCGCGTAACCCCCGAGTTTGTGAAGGCGAGGTCGGTGATCAGTCTTTTCTTTCGGTAAGTTTCGGTCTGCTTGCTCTCGACTGGACGAAGTGTGTCGGCATCGACCAGGCCTCGATAGGTCGCGTCCATTTTCCACAACGCGCGGACAAATCCGATCGTCTTGCCGGCGGCCTCTAACTTAAAGCGGTTTTCCGAGGTTTTTATGAAGTGCATGTCGCCGGTTGCGGCAGTGATTCCGGACCAGCCGAAATGGTAAGTGGTTCGGACAGGTCGAAGCTCAGGAAAATTTCCAGGCGGATCTTTTGTCAGGGTCGATTCCCAGGCTGGTCCGGCGCTTGCCGTTACAATCAATCCAAAAACGAAACCGGCAGCGAGACGAACTGGATGTCGATCTTTCACGGTGTCGATCAAAATGGGAATTTATTCAGACCTCGCCCGGTACACAAAAAACACACGCGAGCCATTTTCCCGCGTGTGCTTTTGAAGTTACGAACCGAGTTAAGGCTTCTTTGGAGTAGCGGACGCGCTTGCTGCGCCTTCCTTGCTTGGGCCGGTAGTCGCCGAGCTGGGCCGGCCCGGCTTGTTCAAAACAGCGATCACGTCGTTGGTGAAATCAACGCTGTCACGCGAATACATCAGCACCGGAACGCCATTGAGGCTGTTGCCGGATTTATCGAAGACGAGGTCGAGGTTGCTCGTTTTGACTCTTTCCAAGACGACGTCGGTAATTTCCTTGACGATGCCCTCGCGCATGCGCAGCGCCTGCTCCTGAAGCTGACGTTCGCGAGTTTGGCGAAACTCGGTGATCTCGCGCTCCATGTTTTTGATATTGGAGATTTTGTCGTCGCGTTCCTTGGCTTTTTGAGCCTTGGCATCCGCGCTCAAGGCTGGAGCCTCAAGTTGCTTGTTGAGGGTGTTGATATCGTCTAGGGCTTTTTTGTAGGAATCGGCGCGTTCGTCGTATTCCTTTTTCGCCTGATTTTTGGCGTCGTTAATTTTCGCCTCGGCGTCCTTTGTCTTGTTGTATTCCCGGAAGGTCCGGTTCATGTCGACGGTCCCGATTTTGAAGCTTCCTTGCGCCCAGGCCACGACCGGCAGGACGAGCAGTGAAACCAGCGTCAGAGAGAGCAATTTCTTCATAAGAGGGCTAAATAAGTCGTCGGAAACTGTTCAGACCGCAAGTGCCAAAATTGGCTAAAATTGGTAGCCGACGCTGAAGTTAAGGTGGCCGTGCTTCGAATTCCCGGCTGTGTCAATCGGGAAGCCGTAATCTAGGCGTAACGGACCGATCGGAAGATCGAGCCGGACCCCGACACCGACGTCGGAGGCAAACGAGTCAAACGAGTGCCGTGGAGTGGCTAACGACGCCGGGAACGGTGTGCCGGGCATATGGAATCGATTCCAAAGTTGCGTTGCGATTGCGTTATTGCCCCGCGGTATCTCAATGGTGCCCGGAGTGAAATCCCATGCATCGGGATTGACAAAGCCGCAATCGTAGAAGACCGCCCCGCGCGCCTTTTCGATGATCGGGAAACTCGCTTCCACGGTCGTCCTGAACATGGACTGGCCACCGATCGGTTGGTTGTTTGAATCCTTGGGGCCCACGTCACGGAATCTGAATCCGCGCAGATTATTCGAGCCGCCTAGATAGAGGCGATCGTAGATCGGAACATTTGACACGTCTTCTGTGAATTGCTGAATGATTGGGCCGGGCAGTGGTTTGCCGTCAGGACCGTTCACGGTGCCGCTGGTCGCAATGGGCCTCGTGCTGGGTGTGTCCCACACGTCCACGGTCGCAACCTCAACATCCCCTAGCAAGATGATGTCTTTCCAAACGCGAACGTACTTCGTTGCTGAGAGGTCCCAGCCGTAGATCTGAACGTTCCCTCCGAGAAAACCTCCAGCCACGTACGGTGAGATCGAAATTCGTTCGCCTCTCCGCGTCAAAAATGGATTGTCGCGCCGGTCCCAAACCAAACTCGAACTGATCATGCTTTGAGTGGTCGTTCCGGCTTCCGCGCGAATCTCCGGCGAAACACCGGAAGAGAGATTGAAGATGTCGTAGTTTTGCAAACTGTATCCGAGCACGCCATACACCCACGAGAAAAGCGGTTTGCGCGCGTCAAGCGCAAAACCGTAATTTCGCTGGTCGTAGACCGAACTTAGATAGGACGCTTCTGAATAAAATAGGTTACCGCCGAGGGAAAGACGTCTGTCGAGGAAATACGGCTCGGTCAGTCCCAACGTAAAATCTTTTCGCTGGCTTCCAACCTGAGCTTTGGCGTGAAACTTTTGGCCCCCTCCGGTCAATCCGGGCCAATTCGTGATGTCAAAGTTGCCCTGAGTCACTTCGACAAAACCAATCAGACTGTCGATTGTGCTGTAACCGACGCCGAAATTAAGGGAACCGGTCCGCTTTTCTTCAACTTGGACTACCAGATCTTTGCGACCCTCGACACCGGTTTCTTCCGGATAGGCTTCGACTTTGGAAAAGTAACCAAGATTCTCGAGACGTTTCTTGCTCGTCTCAACGCGCACGGTATCGAACACGTCGCCGGGCTGCACCAGAATTTCGCGGCGGATGACTTTATCTTTGGTGCGCGTATTTCCGACAATGTTGATCCGCTCTATGAATGAACGATTGCCCTCTTCGATCTTGTAATGGACGTCAATCAATCCGGTACCGGCCGGCGTCCCTTGTGGCAGAATTACAAGATCGACATATCCGCCGTGGCCGTAGGCGTCGGCGATTGCTTTTGCATCATCATGCAGCTGTTTGGGCGAGTAAACCTCGCCTTCTTTCATTTTGATGATCTTACGAATCTTCTCTTCGGTTGTTTCCTTGTAACCGCTGAAGGAGAGTTTGTTGACGTGATATAGTGTGCCTTCTTTGATCGCAATCGTGATAACGAGTGGTCCACCCTTTTCACGTTCTCGTCCCGTCTCCGAGACCTCCACGTCGATATAACCGTGGTTTTGATAAAATTCTTTGATGCTATCGAGATCCTGCTGCAGTTGGATTTCATTCAGCCGCCCTGACTTGTCGATGAAGGCAATCATAGTCTTTCCGCGCGTCTTCATTTGCTTGCGCAAGATTTGCTCGCTGAAATGCTCGTTGCCTTGGAAATGGATTTTGCTTACCGCGCCCTTGACTCCCTCTTCCACGGTGTAAATGACGCGGGCGGTGCCGTGGCTCTCATCAATCGGCTCGACCTTGAAATCCACGGCCACGTCCGTGAAACCTTTACTCTGATAAGTGTCGACAATCTTTTGGCGCGCTTTCTGAAGATCGTCTTCGTTCACTGGCGCATTCAGTTTGACTGCGATCTCTTTGCGCAGCTTCTTTGCGCTCACTTTGTGCGCGCCGTCGATCACCAGTTCGCGCAGAATCTGGCGCGTTTGCACGGCAACAATCACTTTGACGCCGTCGGCTGCCGGTTGCGCGAAGATTCGCACGTTTTGAATCGCGCCCGTCTTGTACAGGTTGCGAATGTCGTCTTCGACTGTCGAGTCGGAGTACGGCTGACCGACTGCCGTCCGCATTTGCGCAAGAATCGCTTCCTTCGATACCGTCGCCGGGCCGGAATATTGGACATCGATTGCGCGCACGATTGGCGCTTCCGGCGGCGGGGGCGGGCCCTGCGCGTGCGTGATTGTTGGCGCAAAAATTGCCAACGCGGCCGCGAAAACTATCGCCACCGACCAGCCCCGCGCCGATCCCCGAAATTCTCTCATAACAAACAAGATGCCGAATTCCGCGCGGCGTAAAAACTGGCGCGGGACAGGGCGCAAATAGAGGAGATGCAGGCCATCGTCAAGGCGGGATTTCTTCGAAGGTGGTGAGGCGCCCCTCATTGACAACGTTCAGGGCGATTCAGTCAAGAGTTCGTACGAATTATTTCGGCGGCGCGGTTCATATCCGGCATCGCGAATCAGAGACTCGATCGTTTCGGCGTTCAATCGAAACGTTGTTCCGGCCGCGCTCACCACATTTTCCTCCATCATCACTGAACCAAAGTCGTTCGCGCCATACTTTAGCGCCACCTGCCCGATTTCTGGACCCTGTGTTACCCACGAGCTTTGGATGTTATCGATGTTGTCCAAAAAAATCCGCGCCAGCGCCTGCATCCGCAAATACTCCGCTACGCCCGTCGGCTGCTTCACTTTGAGGACCGTGTGCTGCGGTTGAAACGTCCAGCAAATGAACGCGATGAATCCACCGCTCCGGTCCTGCTGATCCCGAATGCGCCGCAGATGTTCGATCCGCTCTTCCACCGTTTCGACGTGACCGAACATCATCGTCGCGCTCGATTTCAATCCGAGTTCGTGCGCGACCCGCATCACTTCCAGCCACTGGTCGCTGTTGATCTTCAGCGGCGAAATTCTTTTGCGGACGCGATCGACCAAGATTTCGCCGCCGCCGCCGGGAATCGAACCGAGCCCAGCCTTTTTGAATTCGGAAATCACGTCGCGCAAAGGCATCCGGAACGTTTCCGCGAAATGTTGAAATTCAGGCGGGCTGAATCCGTGAATATTGATGCGCGGGTACTTTTTCCGAATGTGCTGTAAAAGATCGATATACCATTCGAAGGGCAATTTCGGATGGTGTCCGCCTTGCATTAGAATTTGAACACCGCCGGCGGCGGAAAGTTCGTCGAGTTTTTGGTCGAGCTGTTCGCGTGAAAGCACGTAATGGTCTTCATCGCGCTCGGTCCGATAAAACGCGCAGAACTTGCAGTAAACGTTGCAAACGTTCGTATAATTAATGTTCCGGTCCGCGATGTAAGTCACGATCTCCCGTCCGCGCCCACCGTAAGCCTTCTCCTTCGCGAGATTTCGACGCGCATGTGCAAGCGCACCCAATTCTTCGAGGGGCAATCGATAAAGCTCCAGCGCCTCGTCGGGCGCAATGCGGCTGCCCTCGAGCACTTTGTCAGTGAGCGCGTCTCGATTGAGTGAGACCATCACTGCAAGTTTAGTCCAGCCGTGCCCTCCTTACGAGTTCTTTGCTAGAAGCTGATTCGACTCGAGAAATTTCAGCAGCGCGGCGTGGAACGCGCTCGGCCCCTCCATCATCACGAAATGGGAAATGTTCTCCCAGGAAGCGAACTCACGCTCGCGCTGACAAGCCGGAGCACAATCCAATTTTTCACGCGCCGAAGTTAAATGATCGATCTGGATTCCGCACGCGCGGAATCATGTTTACAATCCTTCAGTGCAAGAATCGGTCGCGATCGTTGGCGCAGGCGTGTCCGGGCTGACCTGCGGCGTTCTTTTCGCCGAGCTTGGGTTTCCCGTAAAAATTCTTGCTGACCAGATCGGTACGCAAACAACCTCCGGCGCGGCAGCTGCGCTTTGGTTTCCTTATGACGCCGAGCCGGTCGATAAAGTGATTCCTTGGGCGCTCGCGACCTACAAAGTCCTCGTCGATCTAACTGATGATTCGCGTTCCGGTGTCTCGATGATCGAACTCCGCCAGTATTGCCGCACCGGTAAAATTCAAATTCCCGATTGGGCTTCCTCTTATGTCATGTCGAGCGCAGTCGAGACATCTTCGGATATTTCTGAATCTGTTTTCTCGAGCGGATTCACGCTCCGTGTCCCGCTCATGGACACGACCATTTATCTCGATTACCTCGCGAACCGGTTTGAAAGAGCCGGCGGCGGAATCAAAAATGGCGTTCATTTCGGTACACTGGAAGATGTCGATCTAAAATTCGATTTAGTGATCAACTGCGCCGGAATCGGCGCGCGCGAGCTAGCGCGTGATGCCAATCTTGAGCCGCATCGCGGTCAGGTTGCGATCGTTCCAAGGATCGACAATCTCAAATGCGCGATCGTCTGCGACGATGCGCCGCTTATGTACGCGATCCCCCGCACGAACGACTGCCTCTTCGGCGGCACGAATGACGTCAGCGACAATCTGAAACCTGATCCGCCAACGACGCTCGCAATTCTTTCCGAATGCAGCGGTATTTTGAAGATCGACAATCCGCGCGTTGTCCGAGAGCGCGTCGGCCTGCGTCCGTTTCGAAAATCAGGTGTGCGTCTTGAGACAGAAAAACTTCGCGATGGGCGAACCGTGATTCACAACTACGGCCACGGCGGCTCGGGTTTTACTCTCTCCTGGGGCTGCGCCCGAGAAGTGCTCGCCCTCGTGATGATCGACTAGTAGTCGGGACGACTAGCCGGAAGCGTCCGGCCTGATTTGCCGGTTGTTTATGTCAGCGCGATGCACTGGAACGAACTGACGACGTCGTCCGGGCCTTTGGCGGAGAAGAAACTTTCGTAATAACCCGGGCCGAGGTCCCAGTACGGGCCTTTATAATATTCGTCCCGGTAGAATCGCCACACACCGCTAACCACGATGACGCAGCTCATCCGGTCGTTCCAGAAATCGCCAATGTAATGAAAGCTGAGATTAGTTCGCGCGTACGCGCCTTTGAAACCGATGTGATCGTAAAGGACGAGCTCGGGGAGCCGGATAATCTCTTTTGAGGGCTCAACATTCACCTTGCCAGCGCCGCTCGCGTGGTAACTGAGCGGGCCGAGTTTCCATTTCATGTCGATTATAGCGCCGTTGTCCGGCGACAATTCAGTTTTCGATACTTGTCTCATAAGCTACGGAGGTTCGAGCTCAATTTGAACTTATCTAACAGGCGCTGTCGAGCATGGAGATTGTTGATACCCGAAAGCGGAAACCGGATACCGGAAAAGCTGAGCTAACAAACGATACTACCCAATATTCACCATCCGAAATCCGGTATTCCTTAAATCAGATGTTCTCGATTATCTGAGCGGAGCCGGATCGTTTTGTTCTGCAAATTGTGCAGAGTGCGGATCATCCGGACGGTCTTGCTCTTGGCCCGGATCAAAATGGAATGCGTAATTGCAGCGGTGCCTTTTGATTTTACCCCGCGCAAAAGCGCGCTGTCGCTGATTCCGGTTGCGCAGAAAATAATGTTCTCGCCTTGAGCGAGATCGTCGGCGGTGTAAACGCGGCCAAGATCCTTTTCCCAACCGTCGGCGATGAGTTGTGTTTTTTCCTTCTCATCGCGTGGCCACATTTTGGCCTGCATCTCACCGCCGAGGCATTTGATGCCGGCTGACGCGAGCACGGCTTCCGGTGAACCGCCGATTCCCATGTAAAGGTCGATCTCGCTCTCGGGCAGTGAGGGCGCCATGGCCGCGGCAATATCGCCGTCGCCGATCATGCGCAGCGATGCGCCGCACGCACGAATCTGCTCGACGATTTCTTTGTGTCGCGGGCGGTCAAGCATCATGACCGCGACGTCCTGGACGCGCTTGTCCGTCGCACGAGCGACGATTGCGAGCGTTTCAGCAATCGGCATGTCGATGTGGAGCGAATCACCGCGCTTTTGCATGTATTGAATGACCTTTGGGCCGTAAGCGAGCTTCGACATGTAAAACGACGGAATGTCGCGAAGCGCGACCTTAACTCCTTCTTCCGGACTCGCGGCTGCGATACAACTGATCGAATTCGGCGCGCCTTTGGAAATGTTCGTCGTCCCATCGATCGGATCGATCGCGATGTCGAATTGCGGCGCACCGGGCACCCAGGTCCCGAGTTGTTCGCCTTTAAAAATTCCGGGCGCTTCGTCTTTGATTCCTTCGCCGATCACAACTTCGCCGCAGATGTTCATGAGATCGAACATGCCGCGTATCGCGTCGCACGCGGCTGCATCGGCCGCCTCCTTATCGCCCCGGCCGAGCCAACGGAGCGAGTTGAGCGCGGCGGCTTCGGTCCCGCGCACGAAATCGAACTCAATGATGCGTTCGATGTCGTGGTAATTGATTTTTGGCAGACGATGCATTGCGGAGCGCTAATATTTCCCACAGTTCAGAAATTTTGAAAGTTTCGGCTTCGGATTCCGAGTGTTAGCCAGTTAAATATCGCCCAATGAAATCGATAAAATCAGTCGCTGTGCCCGCTGCCGTGATTGTTTTCGTGCTCTGCGTTTACGCGTTCCTTCTGGGGAACAAGGTGTTCGACGGCAAGTTCGAGAACGAAGCGATCGCCTGGTACATTTTGGCCAAGGGAATTTTCTGTTCGGTCGCGCTCGTCGCCTTGAGCAGGATTCTGGACGGAATCATTGCCAAGCTCGGCGGCTGAGCGCCGGCTATTTCATTTCGGTCGATGCGCCAGCATGTACGTGTTGCGGCGGGCGAACACGCAAGAAGACCTGAAAGGCGTAGCCGGGTCCACCGCGGTAGTATCGGTCGAGTTCTTCCGGCCAAAAGTCTACGGTGAATTGACCGCCCAGTCCGATGTCAATGTTGTTGCGGCGTGAAAGATCGCGGACGTAACCGGTTGAGATTGCGTTGAGTGGAAAGATTTCGTCGAGATCGATCGGCGCGAGGACCAGTTCGCGACCTGATTTCTCGACGCGCTCCCAACGCGCGTAAACAGTGTCGCGCTCGCGCTGGTAATTCGTCTCGAGCAAGACCGATTCCGTTTTCCCTTCATGCGTGTCGTCGTTTTGTCCCCAGACGAATGTCGTCGCCCAGTTCGAATCCGGGCCGAGCACTCTATTATATATGAGCGACGCCGTCGTCCGGTGGCGGTTCACGTTTGGCTCGAGCGCTTCGGGACTCTCGATGTAAGCGTGCGAAACTTGAAGCGCGAGGTCGGGTGTAGGATTCCACGCAATCCGGCCGCTGAATGAATCGAACCGCGGCCGGTCGAAATCGTAACGGTTCTCGTTCGGCTCGCGGCCGGTGAAAATGCTCCCTTCGATCTTCACGTTGTGCCACTGAATACCAGCCGTCGCCACACCGAACGTGACGTGCGTCGAGTCCTGCCAGTGATGACCAATTGGCGCGTCGGGATCGTCCATTCCCGAAGGACGATGCATGAATGTCGGGGGACCGAGTGCCGGTTCGCCCGGGTAACCAAAATAAATGTAGCCACTAAGATCGTGGGTAAACTTTTGCGAGAGCGAAAAAGAGAGTTCGTCGAACAAATCGTGTGGATGTTGTCGATCGTGGAGTGGTTGGTCGTGCCACGATTCGCCGCTTTGCAAGAGAAGGGGATAGCCGCGCCCCTGCTCGGTCAAAGGATCGAGACTCATCATCGTGCGCAATCCGAGTTGGGTGCTTTCGCCGAATGGATGCGAGAACATCGCCATGATCCAGTTCGGCGCGTCGATTCGATCGTCGCCGCGCTCGCTACTCACGTTCGTGTAGCGCGGGAAAATTGCCCCGTGCAACATGAGCATGTCGTCATCATCGAACATGAACATGCGTCCGTAGATCGGCGAAGAATCCGGCAGCCAACTCGTTCCCGAACCCTCGCGACCCATCGGGTCTGCAACGTTTACCGACGAATGCATCTCCATCTCATGTTCATGCTCGCCATGTTTACGCATCGGTGTCGGATTTCCGTTCGCGTTGTGCATCGTGTGTTCTAACGTGCGCGTTGGGCGTTCAGCGTTGGGCGTTGAGCGTTTATTCTCTTTCAAAGGCACAAGCGTCACTCCGCATTTCGGACATTTACCGGGTTCTGCGCGCACGATCTCCGGATGCATCCGGCAGGTGTAAAGTTGTGCGTGTTGATGTGACAGCGATGCAGTTGGCGCTGCGGTTTGAGCGAAACTCACCCTCATCGTGCAAAGCGCAGCACTCGCGATTAAGATTACAATTCGTGTCTCCATGAATCTGTAGAGGCAGCCGTGCCGGCTGCCATTTTGACGTAGGCGAGACGCCTGCCGCCACAGGAAAAATCCGCGATCGCGGATCGCGATTAAGCCAGAAACGGTGGGGCGTGCACGCGCAGGCTCCCGATCAATTGAACAAATGACGTTGTGCCCGGTGGGCCGGTGTCGAGCGCTGCCGGGAAGAAAGAAACTTTCTGTGCCGCAAAAACCGCAAACTCAGCGAACCCAAGATCGACATGTGGAAGATCAGCAACTGACAGCGCGGGACTTTTGGCCGGCGCATTCGAAACGGCGTGGAGGATTTTGTAACATTCGGCGCCGGTAGGCTGCGGTTGATGTTTTGCCGGCTTGGAATGAAACGGACAACCCCTTTGCGCCGTTTCCGTTTTTGTTGCAAGCGCACGGAACGCGCAGTGATTGGAAGTCGCGATCCATGAACAGATCGCGAGCGCAACGATCAGGCAACGCGCAGTTGCTCTCACAATCGCTTCCAATCGCCGACTCCGCGCAAATCCTCAAATATTTTCTTTTGTTTCGGTTATCGGCGCCGCTCCCGCTGCGATTTCTTCGGGTGGTACAGAAATGCCAGTCGCCGGCGCGGCTAGGTGTGCGGCTCCTGATTCCTTGATCCGCGTCGACATCAACATTGCGGTGAAAAGCAGCGCCGCCCCGAGATAGTAAGGAGCTCCCGGGACGTGGAACGAATGCTTTGGGTCGATGAAAAATCCGAATATTCCGGAAAACAAAAATGGACCGATGATGAACGTGATCGAGCGCAAACTCCCGATGGCGCCTTGCAACTCGCCTTGTTCGCGCTCACTCACTCGATGCGTCATCATGCTTTGCGCGGCCGGCATCGAAATATTCCACATCGAAATAATCGGGATGGATGCAAGCAACCAAGCGCCGGTCCGGGCGAGTCCGGCAATGAGCATGCCGCTCGCTCCGAAAAATTGGCCGATGTAAAGCGTGCGGCGCTCGCCAAGGCGCTTCACCGCGTGCGGCGTTAAGCCTCCAGAAATCGTAGCGGTACACACGCCAACGATGGCGAGCGAAAGACCAACCATGCCGGAGCTCCAGTCATAGCGGTAAATCGCGTAGAGCGCCCAAACACTGAAAGCGTTGTGCGCGATATAGGCGAGAAACTGGATGGTGGCCAACCGCCACAGTTCGTGATGCGAACGGAGCAACACGAGCGAGCCAACCGGATTCGCACGGCCCAAAGTGAATTCCTTCCGTCGATCGTGCGGAAGCGATTCCGGCACGAAGAAATAACCCCAAAGCCAATTCGTTAGGCTGAACCCGGCCGCGACCCAAAAGGGAAGGCGTGGACTAACATCGCCCAGCGGTCCACCGATCGCTGGGCCAAGAATAAACCCGAGACCGAACGCAACTCCGATCATGCCATACGCACCGGCACGTTTTTCTTTGGGCGTCACATCCGCGATGTAAGCCATTGCGGTCGGAATACTTGAGGAGGTGAGTCCAGAAATAATGCGGCCGACAAACAACCAACCCATCGTTGGCGCAAGCGCCATCACCATATAGTCCAACCCGAGACCGAGGTTCGAGAGCAGTATGATCGGTCGCCGGCCAAAACGGTCCGACAAGACTCCAAGCAGCGGCGAAAAGAAAAACTGCATTCCGGCAAAAACGAGCGCGAAGCAGCCGTTCCAATAAGCTGCGCTCTCCATGTTCCCGCCCCGAAACTCAAGAATCAGTTTCGGCAACACCGGCGAGATCAGCCCGATCGCCAACATGTCGAGCATGACGGTGACGAGAATGAAAATGACGGCGGCCGGGCGGTTTTTCATGAGACGATCGAGACGTGCAGCATCGTCATCGACTATTTTCGTTTCTGGCGCAATTCAAGCTGCGATTTAATCGACATCCGGATTTCCGTTACAGCTATTGGAGCAACGCCAAATTTAAGACGGGCGATCGGATTTAGCTTGAAACAGATCGTGCTCGACGCGACTACACGATACGAATCGACAATGCCAAAGCCATGGACGATTCCGTTATCAAGAAGAGGAAATCGACGCGATGTTCAAGGCTATCGTCGGTTTTCAAGATCGATGTCGTGCGCGTGCAGGCGAAGTTCAAACCCGACCAGAACCGTTCGCGTGAAGATAAGGAGAAAATGCTGCGCAATTTGTAGGCCGCGCCCGATGAGGAGAGTCGCGCGCTCGCGAAATTTATTTTCGCGCACCGGGGAACGGAATTGACGCAGCTGCGTCCGATCGGTACAACAGGTCCGTAGGAGCGTTACGCCGTTGAGCAAATCCTACTTTCCAGCAGATCGTGCCGGTCGAACAGCTTGGTACGATAATTTTGCTAAAGAATTTCCCAAGGTCGGCAAGGATCTCGGATTCTCTGATGCTGAGATCACGAACGCGGTGAACGATGCGAAATACGCCGTTCACATTTTGAATACGCTGGGACCTGACATCGACGCCGATCCCAGTCACGCCGGCAACGCGGTGTTGAGCGGACAATCTTCCGGCGATTATGTCGACCTTCCGGACGGTGGCAGCGCGCTGACTCCGGTCCGGCCGGGCATCGATACGCGCCGCCAGGCGCGTATCGAACGAATCAAGGCCAATCCGAAATTCACCGACGCCGTCGGGAAACAACTGGGGATCGAGAGCGGAAGATTCGAGGCCGACAGATACAAAGCCGAGCTCGGTCGCGCGCGGCAGACCGGAAACTTTGTGACGATCCCATTTCGTAGAGCGGGGGGCGGAGTTTCCGGAATTAATCTTTATCGCCAGGGCAAAGGCGACAAATCTCCGCAGAAGGTTGGCTTCTATTTTCGCACACCGGCAATCGACACCTCACCCGGCAAAGGCGACCTCAAGTACACCGCGCGCGCGGTTGTGAACGGAAAAGAGATCGGCGAACCCAGTGACGCAGTCAGTGTTTCCGTGACCTAACAGTCGCCCGGTGCGCCTGTTCGAAATGACGTCTCGGCTTTCGTTTCTGCTCTGCGCCATCGCGGTTGTGTTTTCTGGCTGCGGTGAACCGGAAAGGCCGAAGCCGGTCGCAGTCGTTCCTAAGCCCATGCCAGCTGGCGGTGATTTCGATGAGATCGGCAAAGTCAGTTTGTTCCAAGGCGAATCGTGCACCTCGCAGATCATGTTTGTCTTTCGCGGCGCAGGATCGCAATCGATCTCGATGGCTGCGCCGTATCGCGCCTCGAAAATTCTGACCGACGCAGTCCACAGTCATAAAACCGTTCATGTGACCGGAAAATGGCGGCGCGGCAAAGCGCCGGGATGCAATTACGTCGAAGCTACGCAAGTCGAAGTGCAGAGATCGTTTTGGTAAACCGCTTGAGCTTACCTGGCCAACGCGCGCGCTGCACTCTTGATTGGAGGTAAATATGCAATGGCTCATTAGTCCCGAGGCCTGGATTGGCCTGCTCACGCTCACGGCTCTCGAGATCGTTCTCGGCATCGACAACGTTATTTTTATTTCGATCGTCTCCAGCAAATTACCGTCTGCGCGACAGGATCTCGCGCGCCGCACCGGCCTCGCCCTCGCGATGATCACGCGGATTCTCCTGTTGCTTTCGCTGACGTGGATCATGGGACTGACCGAGCCGTTGATGTCAATCTTGCGATTCAATCTTACCGGCCGGGCGCTAATTCTGATGGCGGGTGGTCTGTTTCTTATCGCAAAAAGCACACGTGAGATTCATCTGCGGCTCGAGGAAGAGGATGAACATAGCGTCGCGCCCGTGCGGGTGTCTTTCGGCGGCGTCCTACTGCAAATTCTTTTGCTGGACGTTGTTTTCTCGCTCGATTCAGTCATCACGGCCGTCGGCATGGTCGATCAGATCGCGATCATGATCGCTGCCGTCATGCTGGCCGTGGCGGTGATGATGTTGTTCGCTGGAATAATCAGCCGTTTCGTCGAGCGCCACCCAACGTTGAAAATGCTCGCGCTCAGTTTTCTACTGCTCATCGGCGTCAACTTGATCGGCGACGGCCTTGGGTTTCACATTCCGAAAGGCTACACCTATTTCGCGATGGGATTTTCCGTTCTTGTCGAGATTCTGAACCTGAAAACCAGGAAGCGAATAATGCAGCCGGCGTCGCGTTAACGATGTCGATCTTAGTAGCGGTAATGCTCTGACTTGTACGGACCGTCGATCGGCAGGCCGAGATAATCCGCTTGTTTTTGCGAAAGCTTAGTCAACTTCACGCCGATTTTGTGAAGATGCAGGCGCGCGACTTCTTCGTCGAGTTTTTTCGACAAGACGTAAACCCCAACTTTGTAAGTGTCTCGGTTCTTCCAGAGGTCCATTTGCGCGAGAACCTGGTTGGAAAACGAATTCGACATGACGAAGCTCGGATGACCGGTCGCGTTGCCGAGATTCACCAACCGACCCTCCGAAAGCAGAAAAATTTCATGGTCATCCGGAAACGTGTACTTATCTACCTGCGGCTTGATATTGGTGCGCTTCACACCCTGAGCATTGTTTAGCGCATCGACCTGAATCTCATTGTCGAAGTGGCCAATGTTCGCCACGACCGCCTGATCTTTCATGCGTTGCATGTGCTCAAGCGTGACCACGTCTGTGTTGCCGGTCGCGCTGATGTAAATGTCGCCCCGGCCGAGCGTGTCTTCGACGGTCGTGACCTCGTAACCTTCCATCGCGGCTTGCAACGCGTTGATCGGATCGATTTCGGTGACTACAACACGGGCGCCCTGGCCGCGCAGTGACTGCGCGCAACCCTTGCCCACATCTCCATAACCGCACACAACTGCGACTTTGCCGGCGATCATGACGTCGAGCGCACGGTTCAGTCCATCGACCAGCGAATGCCGACAGCCATAGAGATTGTCGAATTTCGACTTGGTGACGGAATCGTTGACGTTGATGGCGGGAACAAGCAGCCGGTTTTCCTGCTGCATTTTGTAAAGGCGATGCACCCCGGTCGTAGTTTCCTCGGAAACGCCGCGCCAGTCCTTCGCGATCTCGTGCCACCGATACGGATTCTCGCGCTGAATCTCGAGCAACAGGTCTTTGATTACCTGTTCCTCTCTGTTCGCCGATCTCGTTTTCGCCCAATCGCTGCCTTCTTCGAACTCGTAACCTTTGTGCATCAACAACGTCGCATCGCCGCCGTCGTCGACGACGAGCTGTGGACCTTTTCCATCCGGATGCGAGATCGCCTGGTAAGTCGACCACCAATATTCTTCGAGCGATTCGCCTTTCCACGCGAACACTGCAACGCCTGCCTTCACGACTGCTGCTGCGGCGTGATCCTGCGTCGAAAAAATATTACATGACGCCCAGCGCACGCTCGCGCCAAGATCGACAAGTGTCTCGATTAACACCGCCGTCTGGATCGTCATGTGAAGCGATCCGGTGATGCGCGCGCCGGCAAGCGGCTTTTGCCGCGCATACTTCTCGCGGATCGCCATCAGTCCCGGCATTTCCTTTTCCGCGATCGAAATCTCTTTCCGACCCCAGTCCGCGAGACTGATGTCTTTAATCTTGAAATCCTGCTTCGTTTTCGTTTGGGTCGACGTGCTCATAAATTTATAAACTTATTTTGCCGCCTTTTTTAAAGCTGCGGCTTTGTTTGTTGCTTCCCAAGTGATGTCCGGATCATCAACTTTGCCGAAATGGCCGTAATTCGTGGTCTTTGAGTAGATTGGGCGGAGAAGATCGAGTTGCTCGATGATGTCGGCCGGTTTGAAGCTGAACGTGTTCAACACCGCGCGTTCGATTGCTTCTTCATCGACAGTATTCGTGCCGAACGTGTCGACGTGAACACTGAGCGGCTTGGGATGACCGATCGCGTAAGCAAATTGCACTTCACACTTTTTCGCCAGCCCCGACGCGACCACATTTTTCGCGACCCAGCGTCCCATGTAGGATGCACTGCGGTCGACTTTGCTCGGATCTTTTCCGGAAAACGCGCCGCCGCCGTGACGTCCCATTCCGCCGTAACTGTCGACAATAATCTTGCGACCGGTCAGACCCGTGTCGCCCTGGGGACCGCCGACTACAAAGTTCCCGGTTGGATTCACTAAAAATTGCGTGGCGGCGCCCAACATTTCCTTTGGCAAAACTTTTTTGATCACTTCTTCGATGACGAAACTGCGGATCTCGGAATGTTTTACGCCGCGCGTGTGTTGGGTTGAAACAACGACACAGGAAATCCCGATCGGTTTGCCGTCTTCGTAAATCGCTGATACTTGCGATTTCGCGTCCGGCCGAAGCCAGCCGACTTTCCCGCTTTTACGAATCCGGGTCAGCTCGCGACCGAGGCGATGCGCGAACATGATTGGTGCCGGCATGAGCTCCGGTGTTTCATCGCAGGCGTAGCCGAACATCAGGCCCTGGTCGCCGGCGCCTTGTTCAGCTGTTCCCTTTCCTTCCGCTGCACGCGCATCGACACCTTGCGCAATGTCGGGCGATTGTTCGGTGATGATGTTCTGAATCTGGATTTTATCGGCGTGAAATACATCGTCGTCGTTCACGTAGCCAATTTCGCGAACGGTATCGCGCACAATTTTGTTGATCAGTAGAACGCTGCTCAGCGTTTTGTCTTCCGGAAGATTCGGAATCGTGATCTCACCGCCCACAATCACGATATTACTCTTGGCATAAGTCTCACAAGCGACGCGACTGTGTCGATTTTGTCTGAGGCAGGCATCGAGGACCGCGTCCGAAATTGTGTCGCAGACTTTGTCGGGGTGACCTTCACCAACTGATTCGGAAGAAAAAACGTAGCGGCGTGACATGGGGAAGATTAAAAGCGTTTTAAGTAGAGGAAGAGGATCGAAACTGGCTGCGGCCAACATATTGACCGATCATGATATGTAGATATATCGTCTGGACGCGCGGATGACGTCAACCCTTAATTTATTGCGGCTTCTGGCTGATTCGACTCGGCTGCGACTCCTTCTTCTCCTCGAAGAGGAAGAGCTTTCCGTCGCCGAGCTGCAGCAAATCCTGAACATGGGTCAATCGCGTATTTCCAGCCATCTTGCGCAGTTGAAACGGGCTGGCGTAGTGGTGGATCGTCGTGCCGGAAAGAATGTTTACTACGGCGCCGCAAAATTCGTGGTGCGAAATGGCGCGCGGAACCGCGTCCACCAACTGATCGAAACACTGGCGCACGAAATTCCCGAGACTGCACGCGACCGAACGGCGTTGAAATTGACTTTGCGTAAGCGCCAGGACAAAGCGCGTGAATATTTCGATGAGCTGGCCGGAAAGTTCGGCCGCAGTTATGTCCCGGGCCGTTCGTGGCGAGCTCTCTCCCATGCGTTGATCTCGCTCGTTCCGAAACTGACGATTGTCGATCTTGGCGCCGGCGAGGGAACACTTTCGCAGCTGCTGGCGAAGAACGCGCGCAAAGTCATCGCGATCGATAATTCGCCGAAGATGGTGGAGTTCGGTTCCAAGCTGGCGACGAAACATGGCTTCAAGAATCTCGAATATCGATTGGGGGATTTGGAGGATCCGCCGGTTGCAAAAGGCAGTGTCGATCTTGTTCTATTGAGCCAGGCTTTGCATCATGCGATCAAGCCGGAGCGGGCGATTTCGTCCGCGCGCCGTATAATGAAAAAGAACGGCCGCATCGTCGTACTCGATTTGCTGAGTCATCGCTTCGACAAAGCGCGCGAGCTTTATGCGGACCGCTGGCTCGGTTTCAGCGAAGTGAAGCTGCACGAGCTGCTGGAGAACTGTGGGTTTCGCGAAATTGAGGTCAGTGTTGTTTCGCGGGAAAAGCAGAACCCCCAGTTTCAAACGATTTTCGCCACTGGCGTTAAGTGAACGGGGTGTTGAATTTGCCTGTCTAAGGGTTGTCCTTGAACGATAATCCATCTGTTTCAATGAGTGGCTTCTTCGAAGAAGTGAAGCGGCGAAAAGTTTATCGCGTTGCGGCTGCCTACGTCATCGCGGTTGGCGGTATCATCCAACTGGCGTCGGCCGCGTTTCCGGCTTGGGAATTGCCGAACTGGTCACTGCCTCTGGTCATAGTGCTGTTGTCGATCGGGTTTCCAATCGCGCTGATTCTCGCGTGGGGCTTGGATATTACCTCTCAGGGAATCATAGCGACCCCCGCAACAACGGCGCCTGGCTTCCATCGGAGGCGAAATGATGGAATCACTGCGGAGATTCTGAAGATCGATCCGGTTCGGAATCCAATTGGCAAAGGTCCGCGCTTTCAAGCTTTGATCGACAAGTACGGTGCGAAAGCTTAGCCCGTTCGCGCTGCTGCTGGTTTTTTTTGCGTGCGCTGTTCATGGGCAGTGGGCGCAAATTTCCAGTCAGTCCGAATCATCGCCAGTTCGCGGCCTGGAACATCGCTATATCGTCGTCGAAGATTCGAACAGCGGCGAGCGCGCATCGCTCGAGCTCGCAGTGTTTTCGACAAAATCGTGTCGCCTCCGGATCGTGGATCAGTCGTCCGACCCCCGATTGGATTTGGAGGATGTCATGGCTCGGGGAAATTTTCTTGCCGCAGTGAACGGCGGCTATTTCGATCCTGAATACAGGCCGATCGGCTTACTGATTGTCGATGGAACAATGATCACGCCGTTGCAAAAGGCCCGTTTGCTTAGTGGCGTGCTGAGCGCGTCCCCCAAAAAAGTTCAGATCTCTCGCGTGGCAGAGTTTTCGCTCAGCCAAAAACCGGATACCGCGGTAGAATCAGGACCGATGATTGTCGATCTCAGCAAGTCGGTTCGCGGATTGGAATCGACCAAAGCGGCGCGTCGCACCTTTGCCGCCCTCGGCGCAGGCGACAAAGCGGCCCTCGGTTTTTGTTCGGATGTTACATTGGCCGATTTGTCAAACATTCTTGCCATGGTCGCGATTCCCGATTTCAAGATTCAACGCGCGCTAAATCTGGATGGCGGTTCTTCAAGCGCGTTCTGGTTCAAGCGCGCGAACGGAAGCGCATTTTCGATCGCCGAGCAAAAACCGGTGCGCGATTTTGTGGCCGTTGTTGCGAAATAACAAAGATGCGGACGTTCGGCGGATTTAGATCGGGTGGGGGGTTCTTTTACGGCGAAATCCGTGGCGACGTCGTCGAAGTCTTGGCAAAGCCATATTGGATCGAGATCGAACCGACCGGCCAAAAGCGAAGGCTCGCGCAAGTGGATGTTGATGTTCCAGTCGCGCCGTCAAAGCTGATCGCAGTCGGCTTGAATTACGCCGATCACATCGTGGAGATGAAACGCACTCCGTTGGGAACGCCGCTGATTTGGTTCAAATCACCGAGCTCACTTTTGTCGCACAATGGCAACATTGCGATCGCATTTCCGGAACATCAAACTGATTACGAAACCGAGCTTGGCGTCGTGGTCGGGCATCCAGCCAAGAATGTTTCCGCCGAACGGGCGACCGATTTCATTTTTGGTTACACCATCGGTCTCGACATTAGCGACCGCGACTTGCAGAAGTCGGAGAAACAATTCGGTCGCTGCAAGTCTTTCGACACCTACACGCCTATCGGGCCATTCGTTTATACTGAGGTCGATGTTCGTGATCTGCAGTTGGAATTGCGCCAAAACGGCGAAGTGCGCCAGCAAGCGCGCACAAATCAGATGATCTACTCGGCCGGCGAGATTGTTTCTTTCGCGAGCCAATCGCTCACTTTGTTGCCGGGCGACGTAATTTTGACCGGCACGCCTTCGGGAGTGGGGCCGATTCGGGCCGGCGATGAATTAGAAGCGCGCATTGGTGATTGGCCGCCGCTGCGAAACCGCGTGGTCAACGGCCGCTGAAGACGCGGCGCGAATCCAACGTTCGCGCCATGAGTGTTGTCTTACATCCTGAGGCCCGGTGTGATGCGAAGTTTAAAATGAGGTTCGCCCATAGCCGTGCGTCCCTGAAGAAAAGTGAAAAGTTTTGCTCGACTCGCGTCCAACCGATTTGGAATAAAGGGGATGTGCCGAGCAGTTAAATTTAACCCTGCCGAAACTATGAAAACATTGCTTACTCTCTGTCTGAGCTTCATCGCGTTGAGTGCGTTTGCTCAATCACCGCCGCAGCGGCCCGGACAACAACCGCCACCGCCGCCGGGCGCACCGCCAGCAGCAGGCGCGCCAATGAGTCCTGCGCCAGGACAACCTGCTGCCGCGCAACCCGGCGCACCGATGCAGCAACCGGGCGCATCCGCACCCGGTCAACCGGCTGCTGGTATGCCGCCCGGACAACCGGGGGCGGCGCCAGCTGGCGCTCCTGCTGCGGGATCAAGCGTGGCCGCGACGTTGAGCCCTGCGCCGAGTGCTTCGGTCGCTCCATCCGCGCACTTGTACGAAACAAAAGTCACGGGCAACTACTTCATCGACAAGTTTAATCAGGGCGGTCCCGTGATGTGGCCAATTCTGCTCGTCTCGGTCGTGGCGCTGACTGTTGTTATCGAGCGAGTTTTCTGGTGGGGCGGCCGTTGGTTCCGGCGCGACCCGAAGCGGATCGAAAAGGTTTTCACGGCGATCGAGAACAACGATGTGTCAGAAGCATCGCGACTCTCACGCGATACGCGCGATCCGGTTTTGCGCATGATTTGGAACGGCTTGAACCATCAGCACGCGTCGTTGCAGGGCGCTTTGCAGGTGGCCGCCGGTATCGAGATTAAACGCGCCGGCCGCTTCCTCGTCGTGATGGATACTTTGGTGACGCTCGCGCCGTTGCTTGGATTGTTGGGAACGGTCACCGGGTTGATCAAAGCGTTCGGCGCGCTGGGCAACGAAGAAATCGCGGTCGTTGCGGTGACCGGCGGTATCGCGGAGGCGCTTATCGCAACAGCGTGCGGTCTCGGCATCGCGATCTTCTCGCTGATTCCGTTTAACTTTTTTACGTCGCGGGTGTCTAACTTGGAGTTCGAGTTGCAAACCGCGGCTACGAACCTTGAAGTTATGCTCGAAGCTCAAAAACCGGGACGCCGCGAAGAAGTGACGATTGCGCACACGCCGAGCACACCGAGTTCGGCTAAAGGCTCGTCGATCTAACTGTTTATGCGTGTCAGCTCACCAATCCCGCATCACAAAGCGCGGATCGAGATCATTCCGTTGATCGACATCATGTTCTTTCTGCTGGCGAGTTTCATGATGGTGAGCTTGAGCCAGGTCCATATGAAGGGCATGAAAGTGAACCTTCCCACCGGACAATCTGGCGAAACGCAGGCGAAGAACGAGTACATCAGCGTCTCGGTCGATGCGAACGGCAATCCATATTTCGACAAGACCGAGATGACCTATGACGCGCTCACCGCCAAATTGAAGGCAGTTCACGACGAGAATCCCGAAGCGAAAGTGTTCATTCGTGGCGACGCGGACACCGTTCACTTCAACATTATTCGCGTTCTCGATATCTTGAGATCGGTGGGCTTTTACAAAGTCGCGTTCGAGATTAAGAGCGAAGCGCTCAAAGGAGTTCCCGGACCCGGATCGCAATAGTGTATGGCCGGACCGCTTCTTTATAGACCGCCACCTCGCTGGCAATTTTGGACCGCTTTAGGCGGGGCGCTGGCCGTTCATGTCGGTGCCGTCGCGATCGCAGGAATTAAACACGAAGCGCCGGTGGTCGATCTGTCGCAGATTCCGACCGCCACGGTGGAAGCAATGCTGCAACCGGAAGATCAACCAACGCCGCCGCCGGAAGACATTCCAATTCAAGAACCGCCGCCGATTCCTGAAGTGGCTCCGGAGTTCCACGAAGAAAAACCGCCGCCGCCAAAAACGAATCGACCAGCTGGTCCGGTGAAAGCACCGCAAGGTGTCACTGGAACAATGTCGATTTCGGGCGCGAAGGCGGTCGCGATTTTTGCTCCAAAACCGGAGTACCCGTATGAAGCGCGAAGCCGGCACGTCACTGGTAGCGGTGTCGCTGTCCTTTCTGTGGACACGGCTAGCGGCAACGTCACTGAAGCGTCGATGGCCCAGAGCATCGGTAGCCCGATTTTGGATAACTCTACCGTCACCACATTCAGACGCTGGCGTTTTCAACCCGGGAAATGTGCACCTAGAGTGAAAGTCCCGATTACCTACACCATGACCGGAGCTTCTTATTGATTAAGTATGCAGGTCGCATCGCCCATTCCGAAAAAACACGCCCGGATTGAGATCATTCCCTTGATCGACATCATGTTCTTTCTGCTGGCGAGTTTCATGATGGTGAGCTTGAGCCAGACTCACATGAAAGGAATTAAGGTCGCTTTGCCTTCAGCTTCGATCCCGCCGCCTAACCAAGTAAAGGACTACGTCTCGGTTCGGGTCGGCGCAGGCAATGCGGTCAGTTTCGACGGACAATACGTTACGGACGATCAAATACTTCCGCGCTTGTTTCAGCTCCACGCGGCCAATCCGAACATTAAGATTTCGATCAGCGCTGAAGGAATGGCCAGACATGGCGATGTGATCACCGTGCTGGACAAAGTTCGTCGCGTCGGGATTCAGAAGGTCGGCTATCAGATTCGAGCAGCAACACCGGGTCCTGGCGGCGGGCCGGTTGCCCAGCCGCCTCCTTCGCATTAATTTTCAACTTGGCGGAGAGCTTCGCGCAGCGCAGCAACTGCTTTCGCCCGGTGGCTGATTTTATTTTTTAATTCGAGCTTCATTTCCGCAAACGTCTGCTCGAATCCGTTCGGCTGAAAAACCGGATCGTACCCAAAGCCGTTCGTTCCACGCGGCAGATCGAGAATCTCTCCTCCGACCTTGCCTTCAAATGCTCCGAGAAGTTTTCCGTTTTGCGCGAGCGCGATAACGCAGCGAAATCGTGCAGATCGATCGTTGCCTTGGACATTCCTGGCGCGCAATTCCCTAAGCAGCTTGTTGACGTTGTCGGCATCGCTCGCGTTTTCGCCAGCATAACGCGCCGAATAAGTTCCCGGCACGTCGCCGAGCGCATCGACTTCTAACCCAGAATCATCCGCAATCACGAGTAGATGACTGCCACGCGGGAGCTGAGCGGCGGCAGTTACATCTTTTGAAACGCTGGTCGCTTTCAAAATTGCGTTTTCATTGAACGTGCCTCCGGTCTCCAGAGGCATCGCGATTTCGGGAAAGCTAGTGAGATCCATCAGACCAAACTCTGTTCCCAGAAGCTCGCGAAATTCCTTCGTCTTATGCGGATTGCGACTCGCCAGCACCAAGTCCATTTGCTTTTCCTGCTTTCCTGCTTTCCTGATTCATAATCCAATGAGCAGCGAGCGGCGCCGCAAACCCTATCCGTTCGATCAGATTGAGTCGAAGTGGCAGAAAATCTGGGACAAGCGCCAGGTTTTTCATGCACCAAATCCGGGCGAGAAAGATTTCGAGGTAAAGAAACCGAAGTTCTACGTGCTCGATATGTTTCCATATCCGAGCGGCGCTGGTCTGCACGTCGGACATCCTGAGGGCTATACTGCAACTGATATCATCGCGCGCTACAAAAGAATGCGCGGTTTCAACGTTCTCCATCCGATGGGCTGGGACGCGTTCGGTTTGCCGGCCGAACAATATGCGATCAAGAGCGGCCAGCATCCGGCGATCACAACCCAGAAAAACGTCGCCAAGTTCAAATCGCAGCTTAAGCGCATCGGTTTTTCCTACGATTGGCAGCGCGAGATCAACACGACCGACCCACGTTACTTCAAATGGACGCAATGGATCTTTCTCCAGATCTACAATTCCTGGTTCAATCCCAAGACGAACAAGGCCGAGCCGATCAAAACCTATCGCGGCAAAAATCCGGACGAAGTTCGACTCGCTTACGTCGCTCACGTTCCTGTGAACTGGTGTCCGGAGCTCGGCACGGTTTTGGCAAACGAGGAAGTGCTCGACGGGAAGAGTGAAGTCGGCGGCTTTCCAGTTGTTCGGCGGCCAATGCGGCAATGGATGCTGCGCATCACCGCTTACGCAGAGCGATTGATCAGCGAACTCGAAGGGCTCGACTGGCCCGAAGGAATCAAATTGCTTCAACGCAACTGGATCGGTCGAAGCGACGGCGCAGAGATAGATTTTAGGATCGACAATCACGATGCGCGCATTCGCGTTTTCACGACACGACCCGACACGCTTTACGGCGCGACTTACATGGTGCTCGCGCCGGAACACTCACTGGTCGATCAAATCGTGACCGAAGAACAATGGGCCGAAGTGCGCGAATATCGCGAGCGCACCGCCCGCAAAAGCGATCTCGAACGCACAGAGCTCGCGAAAGAAAAAACCGGGGTCTTCACCGGCGCGTTCGCCATCAATCCGGCGACCGAAGAAAAGATTCCGATCTGGATCGCGGATTACGTTCTGCTCGGTTACGGCACCGGCGCGATTCAAGCCGTGCCGGCGCACGACGAGCGCGATCTCGAATTTGCGCGCAAGTTTGATCTAGCGATTCGTCAGGTTGTTCAGCCGCTTGGCGACGAAGATCCAATCGGATTCGTAGGCGACGGCGTGGCCGTTAATTCGCCGATTATTGACGGACTTCCGTCGCGGGAAGCGATTCGAAAAATTACGACTTGGTTGGAGGAACGCAGCCTGGGCAAGGCTGCGGTGAATTACAAACTTCGCGATTGGCTTTTCTCACGGCAACGATATTGGGGCGAGCCGTTCCCAATTGTGTGGGAAGGCGGGGGGCATCGCGCGGTCGTGGAAGGCGAGCTGCCTGTCGTTCCACCGCCTTTGGAAGACTACAAGCCGACCGGCACCGGCGAACCGCCGCTCGCGAAAGCAAAGGATTGGGTTCGATACTCAAAACAAGCAGTGCGGGAGCTGAACGTGATGCCGCAGTGGGCGGGTTCGTGTTGGTATTACCTGCGGTTTTGCGATCCGCAGAACGACAAACGGTTCGTCGGTGAAAATGCGGAAAAATATTGGATGAGCGGCCCAAAACCGGGTGGTGTCGATCTTTATGTTGGCGGGACCGAGCACGCAGTGTTGCATCTCCTTTATTCGCGATTCTGGCATAAAGTGCTTTTCGACCTCGGACACGTCTCGAAGCCAGAACCGTTTCAGCGCTTGGTGAATCAAGGAGTCATTCTCGGGGAAGACAGCCAGAAAATGTCGAAGTCCCGCGGGAACATCGTCAATCCCGACGACGTCATTGAGCAATACGGCGCGGACGCGTTTCGCTGTTATGAAATGTTCATGGGTCCTCTCGAGCAAATGAAACCCTGGAGCATGCGCGGCGTGGAAGGCGTTGCGCGATTTCTGGCGCGCGTCTGGCGTTTATTGATGACGGAAAATCAGGCGGGCGAGTGGGAATTGTCGCCCGCAGTGAAGGATGTAGATCTTACTAAGGCGCAGCAAAAGATTCTGCACGCCACCATCAAAAAGGTAACCGAGGACATCGAATCGCTGTCGTTTAACACCGCGATCTCGCAAATGATGATTTTTGTGAACGCGCTCACCAGCGCGAAGACGTTACCAATTTCGGCGATGCGCACCTTTCTGGTCCTCCTAAATCCATTCGCGGCCCATTTGAGCTCCGAGCTCTGGGAGCGCCTGAAGTTGAAGGGCGATGTCGCGGAGCAGACCTGGCCCAATTACGACGCGAAATTCTTGGCGGAAGACGAAGTCGAAATCGTGATTCAGGTGAACGGCAAAGTGCGCGACCGCGTGTCCACTTCGGCTCTGGCAACGAACGAACAGCATGAAGCCGCTGCTCTGAGTAGCGCCAAGATTAGCGAGCTCGTTAAGGGTAAGACGATTCGCAAGGTCGTGGTCGTTCCAAAAAAACTTGTGAACATCGTGCTCGAGTAGTTAAACAGGCGCTATGTGGAAGGAGTTCAAGGAATTCGCAGTTAAAAACAATGCGATCGATCTCGCCGTTGGCGTGATCATCGGCGCAGCGTTCGGGAAAATCGTTACCTCGGTCGTCGAAGACTTGCTGATGCCGCGGATCGGGCGAGTCGCCGGAAACATCGGACTTTAGCAACCTCTACATTCCGTTGTCGGACAAGATTACGGCTAGTTTGCCGCTGGCCGACGCCAAGAAATTAGGACCGGTTTTCGCTTACGGCAATTTCATTACGATCACGATCAACTTCATTATTGTCGCATTTTGCATCTTTCTTGTGGTCAAAGGGGTCAACAAGCTCAAGCAACCGGAGAGTGGTCCCCCGGTCGTGAAAGATTGTCCGGCGTGCACGATGTTGATTCCGATAAGGGCCACGCGTTGTCCGCATTGCACGACCGAACTTTCACGCCAGACAACGTGTTAGACTGGCTCGGAGGTCTGCTCCTAGAAAGGGGTGCAACCCCGCGGCCGATATCCACTCTGTCGAAAAATTTGCTTGCCTCGCGAGCCATCGATGCTATGTGAGGCCGCGGTGTTGTAAATGCGAGGAAGCCTTAACCTTGCAATAGCTTTTGCTGTTGCGTGTATTCTTGCCGGTTGCGCAGAACAATCGACCGTGCAGAAACCTCTGGCCGCTGTCGAAGCTGCAAACTCGCACCTCGGCCGCATGTCGAACGTTCGCACGACCGCTTACACTCGCGCCGAAAAAGGCGGACCTCGAAATGCCCTCGGCACATATTTATCCGGGCGTCACATGATGAGTGCCGCTTCCGATTGGTCGGTCTTTCCTGTCGGAACGCGATTCCGGATCGTGAGCACCCGAGAGGAATACATTGTCGACGATTATGGGGCGGCACTCGTCGGCACGAACACGATCGACCTTTACAAGCCGACGAAGCTAGAGATGAAACGCTGGGGCGTTCGCAATGTTGATATCGACGTTTTGCAATGGGGCTCGGAAGAGAAGAGTCTTCAGGTTCTCGGACCGCGCGCTAAACACGCACAGGTTCAAAAGATGATCGTCGCGCTGCATCAGAAGGGTCGTTCCCCGGCTGCGCCCTTGGCTTCTAGCTCGACTCAATCTTCGGCGAGAACGGTGAATTCGCCACAGGCCTCGGCAAAAACGTTATCCAGTCGCACTTTGGATTGATTAACATCGTAGGCCGCCGATTTTCCCGAGAATGAAAATTCTCGTTGTCGGTGGCGCCGGCTATATCGGCAGCGTTTGCGCTGAGCTGCTGCTCGATGAGGGCCACACTGTTTCAATTTTCGATAATCTGAGCGAAGGCCACCGCGCGGCGATCGATCTCCGCGCTCAATTTGTCGAGGGCGATCTGCAAAGTCAACAATCGATCGAACAAGCGTTGGCGAAGCAAAAACCCGAGGCGGTGATGCATTTTGCCGCGAGCGCGCTCGTCGGCGAATCGATGCGAAATCCATCGAAATATTTCCGGAACAACATCGCCAGCGGTCTCAATCTTCTCGATGCTATGGTGAGCGTTGGTGTGACGAAGATTGTTTTCTCATCGACTTGCGCCATCTTCGGCCCGCCGGAGCGCGTGCCAATTGATGAAACAATGCCGACGCGGCCGATCAACCCCTACGGCGAATCGAAGCTTGCCTTCGAAAAGATTCTCCGTTGGTACGACGAGATCCACGGATTAAAATATACTTCACTTCGTTATTTCAACGCGGCCGGCGCTTCGGAGAAATTCGGAGAAGATCATCGCGTCGAAACACATTTGATCCCGAACGTTCTCAAAGTTGCTCTAGGAGAAAAACCGGCCGTGGAAATCTTTGGAACCGATTACGAAACGCCAGACGGCACCTGCGTTCGGGATTATATCCACATTATCGATCTCGCTCGCGCGCATATCTTCGCGCTCGATGCGGCCAAGAGTGACTTTTACAATCTTGGCACAGGTGGAGGCGCAAGTGTGCGCGAAGTGATCGACGCCTGCCGCAAAGTCAGCGGGCGCAAAATCGACATCGTGGAAAAGCCGCGCCGGCTTGGCGACCCGCCGCGCTTAATCGCCTCCTCGGAAAAGATTAAGCGCGAGCTCGGTTGGAAACCCGAGTTTCAATCGCTCGATGTGATCATCGAGAGCGCGTGGAAATGGCGCCAAAAATTCCCACGAGGATACGGCGATTAGTTGTCCTTTGCTTTGCCTATCCAATGCTCTTTGTTGTGAAGACGTTTGAGTTCCGGCAGCGGCGAGCTGTTCGAACGCACAATGTGGTTCGCGCGCAGTTGCTTCTCCGGTTTTTGAAATGATGCAGTCGCTTCCAGGTTTTCGAGATTTTCTGCCCAGGGACTGCGCCGCACGGAATTACATGTTCGCGCGCTGGCGCCAAGTCGCCCGTCGGTACGGTTTCGTCGAGTGGGACGGCCCGGTTTTGGAGTCGACCGACCTCTACCGCAAAAAAAGCGGCGTCGAAATTGTCGATCAACTTTTCAACTTCACCGACAAAGGCGACCGCGAAGTTTCGATGCGGCCCGAGCTGACGCCGACGCTCGCGCGCGTAGTCGCTGCACATGAGCGTGCGTTCAAGAAACCGCTCAAGTGGTTTTCAATCGGCCAGTTCTTCCGCTACGAAAAGCAACAGCGTGGCCGATTGCGCGAACATTATCAACTGAACTGCGACATAGTGGGCGAAAGCGATCTCGCGGCCGACATCGAGCTGATCGCGCTTTGCATCGACGTTCTGCGCGCGTTCGGGCTCAACGAAAAAGATTTTGTTATCCGAATTAGCGATCGCGAGTTCTGGACCGATTTTCTACAGCAACAAAAGCTGCCAACCGAGCGTTGGGAAGAGGTATTGCAAATCATCGACAAATCGGGACGCGAGCCCCGCGAGAAGACCGAAGAGAAACTTGGCAAGCTTGCGGGCCCTGTTTTTTCGATTTTCGACAAAGGCGGTCGCAGCGAGAAGCTTGATCGACTCGTTGAGGGACTTGGTGCGCGTGGCCTCGCCGGTTTCGTGGACATTGATGTTCGGATTGTGCGCGGTCTCGCTTATTACACCGGAGCCGTTTTCGAGGTCTTTGATCGCGCTGGAAAATTGCGGGCGATTGCTGGGGGTGGTCGCTACGACCAACTAATTGGCCAGCTTAGCGACGGTGCAGTCTTGATGCCGGCGCTTGGCTTCGCAATGGGTGACGTCGTGTTGGGGGAATTGATTCGTGATCGCGCCGCATCGCGCGAAAAGCTCGGGATCGGGATCGAAGATCAAAACAAGATCGACATCTACGTTGTCATCGCCAAGGAGCAGCGCCGCGCTGATGCGCTCGAACAGGTTCAGGAACTGCGCGATCGCGGTTACCAAGTCGATTATTCCCTCACGGCTGAAAAGGTCGCAAAACAATTCCAAACCGCTGAGAACGTCGGCACGCGATTCGCGCTCCTTTACGGCGACGAATGGCCGCAGGTGAAAGTAAAGAATCTTGCCACGCGCGAGGAATCTTTGGTTCCGAGCGAAGCG
>DATLJP010000020.1:0-46979 GCA_035538875.1 Chthoniobacterales bacterium
CGCCCAAGAGATACCCAGCGTTTCGATCGCCGATCTGGTCGAGCCACAGGCGACGCTGAAAGGTGCGGTTGATGAAAAGGGCACATTCATCCAGCACGCCGTGTTCAAACCGTGGACGCCGGTCGACGCTTACCACAGTCAGGGGGAACTGTTCGCGCGATTGTGCGAGGACTACGAGGCGAGCCAGCCATGGACCGAGTCGACGCCGATCCCGACAAGGTCGAAAGCGCCAGCCGTCGTCGAAGAAAAACCGGCGATACCAAAGCCGACAGTGATCGCCAAAAAGGATCACGACATCGTGATTAAGAAAACGACCAAGGCCGAGCTGGTCACGCCGTGGACCAAGAAGCGCGCGGAGAGGGACGATCCGCTGGGCTTGCTGAGCAGATGAGCGTTGGATACTCTTTTTCTCTCCTTGCGGCAGCGCAATCGAGGTGCTTCCAGGGAGTGGTTTTTCACTCCTAATAATTTGTGCTTCCGGCGTAAGCTTCGGGGCCTTCCCGCTGAAGATCACCCGATTGCTCATCCCGTTATCGACGCGCGCCGCCGCCGAACCCTTCATCGGCAAATGGAAGCTCAACTCAATCGCTCCTTCGGGTGCAAGATTCCGGCGAGAATTTCCAGACTATCGACGATGCGTGGACCGGGCCGGGCAAAATAAGCGCTCGCATCGACAATATGGATTCGGTCGTTTTGCGCGGCTGGCAGCGAATCGAATCCTGGAAATTTCCTAAGTAAATTGTAATCGCACGCCGCACGGTGGGCGTCGTACCCGCAAAGCGCGACTACAATGACTTCCGGCCGCGCCTCCAACACCGTTTCCCATTTGATTTCAACCGACGGCTGATGTTTGCGGCCTAACGGATCGTATCCGCCGGCGATCTCGACCAATTCCGGTTCCCAATGGCCGGAACAGAACGGTGGATCGACCCACTCCATCAAAAAGCATCGCGGACGTTCTGGAATCCGCGCGGTTCGTTCGCGGACGAATTCCACCCGTCGCGAAAGTTCGGCGACAACTTTGTCCGCGCGCTCGCATACGCCGCACG
Source organism: Chthoniobacterales bacterium (assembly GCA_035538875.1). Classification (GTDB taxonomy): domain Bacteria; phylum Verrucomicrobiota; class Verrucomicrobiia; order Chthoniobacterales; family UBA10450; genus AV40. The sequence goes on from DATLJP010000020.1 coordinate 1,050, forward strand.
CTTGGCCAACGCGACGAATATCATCGAAGATATCGGACAAACTCGTCGGCTCGAGATTCACCACTCTTGGTGGACCTGGCAAAGTTTGTGCTAGTCGAGCGACCGTACCGTAGCCAACGGCGCAAACGTCGCACAATTTTTGCGTCAGGATCACGTCCGGCCGCAGTTCGCGCATCAACGGTTCGTCGATCGTGTAGATCGTTCCGTTCTCGCGCAACGCGCGTCGCACCCAATCGTCGACTCCGCGGCTGCTCAGTCCGGCATTGTGGACTGGACAACGGGTCACTCGTGGACGCCCCTTCGCTTCTTTCGGAAAATCGCACTCGTGCGAAACGCCGACGACATCATCCATCAATCCCAGCGCCGCCGCGATCTCAGTCGCAGCCGGCAAAAGTGAAACGATCCGCACCACGCGTTAAGTTAATCCGGATTCGGCGTCTGACGTCGATTAAGTGTCCTAATCCTCTACCCTGATGATTTATGTCGGCGAACAATATCGGACGAAAAATGCGAAATTGCTTTGGAACGCACAACTCCACGTACGCGCGTGAGAATTTCTCGGCGGCATTTCTAACGGCAAACAAGTTGATAACCGTGTGGCGCCCCAAAATAATCGACATATACCCGCGTATCGCCGGTTACGCGCGTATATTATTAGAAGAGATAGCGCAGCTGATGAACCGCGATGTAACCTAAAGGAGGTTAGAAATCGCAAATACACACAAAACGGTGATCGTGACCGGCGGCTCGCAAGGGATCGGAGCCGGTCTGGTGAAAGCCTTCCTGGATCGCGGTTACAACGTGGTGGCGAATTCGCGAAACATCACCGGGTCGGGCGCGTTTGAGGCATCAGATAAACTGGCGTTGGTCGACGGAAGCATCGCCGAAGCTGCAACGGCAGCGAGGATTGCCGAAGTCGCCAAGACCAAATTTGGGTCGATCGACGCGCTCGTGAACAATGCCGGCATATTTTTCGCGAAACCCTTCACGGACTACACGGTCGACGATCTGCGGTCTCTCGTTTCCGTTAACATCGAAGGTTTTCTTTTCATCACGCAACTCGCGATCAAACAGATGTTGGCTCAGAAGATCGGCGGAAGCATCGTCAATATCACTTCGACGATGGTGGATCACCCGATCGCCGGAATAAACGTTGCGGTTGCGATGATAACGAAAGGCGGCCTTGAGGCAGTCACGAGGAGCCTGGCAATGGAATACGTGAAACAAGGCATTCGCGTGAACGCCGTCGCGCCGGGCGAGGTTGATACACCTATGCACAAGGATGACCCGAAAGATCTTCTCAAGACCCTGCAACCGATGGGACAGATTTCCGATGTGAAAGACATCGTGGACGCGATCGTTTACCTGACGGAGGCCCGTCAAGTGACCGGGGAGGTGTTGCACGTGGATGGCGGTGCGCACGTTGGCAAATGGTAACTCGGGAAGACTCTCAACCACTCGGCGCCGAACACCGATGCAGCGGAACCGCGCGGACTGTCCGTATGCATCGCCGAGCGACAAACAGCAGCGGGAGCTCCGCGCCCGCAACACGTGGCTAGTCGTCGATGGAGATCTGGACGCCGGAGCGCCGACGTGGAATGGCCGCCAAAGAGTTGATTGGCTCGTCACTCCAACGGCTTCAACTCACCGAGCATGGTCGGAATCAATTCTGAGACAGTCGGGTGAATGTGCATGGCGCGCTGAATCACCGTGTATGGCGCGTTGGCGTACATCACGTCTAGGATCGAATGAATTACCTCATCGCACTCGATCCCTAGGAGCGACGCTCCAAGGATCCTTTTCGTTTCGGCGTCCACCAAAACTTTCATGAATCCGTCAGTCTCGCCTTTTTCCCGCGCACGGCCGACTTGCGTCATCGGACGCTTTCCAATCAAAGCTTTCCGTCCTGATTTTCGCACTTCCGCCTCAGTCATTCCTGCTCTGCCCAGGGGCGGATCAATGTAAAGGGCGTAAGCGGGGATCCGGTCGCTCACGCGGCGCTGGTCGCCGTCTAAAAGATTAGCGGCGACAATTTCATAATCGTTGTATGCGGTATGAGTGAAGGCTCCGCGTCCGTTGCAATCACCCAGCGCGTAAATGCCGGGCACATCGGTGCGAAGTTGATCATCAACCTGGATGTAACCGCGCTCATCGACTTTAATCCCGGCGTGTTCCAGACCGAGATCGCTCGTGTTCGGCACGCGACCGACTGCGAGAAGCGTATGCGAGCCGATGACAGTCTTATCGCCGCTGCTGCATTCAACCTGCACGGCCACTTTGTCGCCGCGTTTTTCAAAGCCGACGCATTCAGCGTTCAGACGGATGTTGATACCTTCGCCTTCGAGAATGGTTTTGATGTTTTCGGAAACGTCTTCGTCTTCACGCCGACACAGTCCCGGGCCCAGCTCCACAACGGTGACCTCACTGCCGAAACGGCGATACATCTGAGCAAACTCCAGTCCGACATAGCTGCCGCCGATGACGATCAGGTGATCGGGCAGAAAGTCCGCGTCCATCATCGTTGAATTGTTCAAATAGCTCACCTGATCGATGCCACGGAGCGGAGGAATGGATGCGCGTCCGCCAACGTTGATAAAAAATTTGTTTGCCTCGAGAAGTTCGTCGCCGACACGAACCTGACGCGGGTCGGCAAAGCGCGCGTGTCCTTGATAAACAGTCAGGTTCTGAGTGTTCTTTAGCCAGTTCTCCACGCCCTCTCTGCTCTGACGGACTAGTGCATCTTTACGCGCTTTGACTTTTTTCATGTCAACGGCGATGGGGCTGCCAATCGTCACGCCGTAATCGCCGGCGCGGCGAGCAACATGAGCTGTGCGGGCACTCGCTATTAGCGTCTTCGTTGGGATGCAGCCGTTATTGACACAGGTGCCGCCGAATCGCTTGCGCTCGATAATCGCCACCTTCATTCCTGTCTCTGCCAAGCGGACCGCTAAAGACGGTCCTGCCTGCCCAGTGCCAATAACGATCGCATCATATTTAGTTGCCATAGGGATACCTCCGCTCTTGTTAAGGTCGCTTACAATCTTCAGCGTTCCTACCAGCCGTTACGAACTATGATGGCGGCGGAACGCATTTAGCGCATCTGGAGTGAGAACCACGGACACTACGTTCTGCGTATCGCGGCATTTACTGGCTAGAGCATCACGCCAGACCCAGCAGCGCGCCCGCGGACGAAAACCGCAGCTTGGCTTGTCCTGCTACTCTGCAGATTAAGGTGTGTAACGGGTAAAGACGAAGTCGCGCTCTTTGCAATATCGCTACGCTCAAATCCGAGCCACCGGTCATGTTGTTCGGTCCGCAGCCATTCGTGTTGGTGCGTGTCGGCGTCCCTGATTACAAGCCGCCCACCTGGTTTCAGGACGCGCGTCATCTCGTGGTGTAATTCCCCCTCAGCTTGCCGTGATCGGGAAGGTGGCCGTTTCCAGACTGGGTCATGTTCACGTGAACAGTTACGCTGCTTCAACCAATTCGCAATTAATCAAGTCGGCAAAAGTAACAAAGTCGTTACTTTTCTTTTGCAGCCCCGGGTACGGCTTGTTGCGAATGTACGATCAGGAGGGAATTCCATGAATCACAATATGCCAGCTTACGTAAGAGACCACGAAACTACGCCTAGGATCAAAAACCGGATTACCAGGCTTCTTTTCGCAGGAATTGCGCTCTGCGGAGTTTTTGGCGGAATGCAATGCGTTGACGCCGATGGCTTTCTACCAGATCAGATGATCGTTTCCACAGTTCCGCCAAACGGAGACGTGAATCCCTATGGCGTTGCGTTTGTTCCGCAAGGCTTCCCAAACGGTGGGCCCCTGCAAGCGGGAGATATTCTGGTCTCAAATTTCAATAACAACATGAACCTGCAGGGCACCGGCACCACCATTGTGCGTGTTTCTGCAAGTGGGACAGTCTCACCTTTTTTTGCTGGGCCGCCTCACCCAGCGGGATCATCCGGCCTTGGTCTTTCTACCGCACTGGCAGTGCTGAGCCAAGGCTTCGTCATTGTTGGAAACGTGCCTTCAACGGATGGCACCGCTGCAACCGTTACACCGGGTTCGCTGCTAGTCATCAGCAAGACCGGCCGTTTAGTCAGCACGATTACCGGTCCGAATATTAATGGGCCATGGGATATGACAGTGCTGGACCAAGGCAGTCAGGCGGTTGCCTTTATCTCGAACGTGCTTGCGGGAACCGTCGTGCGATTGAACCTCAATGTAGCCCCGAATGGTGTGACGGTGGCGAACCAGACCGTGATCGCATCCGGATACGCGCACAGGGGCGATCCGACTGCCTTCGTAGTTGGGCCAACCGGCTTGGTATATGATCAAAACCAGGATGTGCTTTTTGTGGCATCCACAGAGGACAATGCCGTATTCGCTGTTCAAGGGGCCGCAACAAGAACCGGCAGTGGAGGCAAAGGCACGCTTATTTACGCAGATGCCGTTCACTTACATGGTCCACTCGCTATGGCTGAGGCCTCCAATGGCCACTTGCTCGTTTCCAACAGCGACGTGATTAATTCCGACCCGAATCAGCCGAGCGAAATAGTCGAGTTCACTAAACAGGGCCAGTTTATTAAACAACTGTCCGTCGATCCCGCACAGGGTGGATCATTCGGGTTAGCCGTGAGCGTTAATGCCGCCACATCGTTTTTCGCTGCGGTTAATGATAACACAGCAACTCTAACCGTGTGGAGGATTCCGCGTTCGCCGTGAGCGTTAATGGCGGCACATCGTTCTTTGCTGCGATTGATAACAACACAGCACCTCTAACCGTGTGGAAGATTCCGCTTTCGGAGCGCCCGGTAAGCGTAACGAACCCCCTTTTGCGATGCATTACGTGGAACTGCGAAGTTTTGCAGACAAAATCTTGAGACCGTAGAAGAGGACCGTGACAAAGATTAGCTTTCTTTTTGCCGCGCTTTCTCTTCCGCGTTCAGACCTAATTTGAGCTCAACGAACCTGCTTCAAGCACCGGTCGGCCGTTGTCAGTGTCTTCTGCGAGCGCAGTCCGTTGGGGGACGTAGCCATTGACGTGACTTAACGTTAAAAAATAGACGACCGGCGGTTCGCCCACTCACCCTCTTTGCGAATTCCGCCGGTCGATCCCGAAAAGATTGTACGACGCGACTACCACCTGCCATTGTCACCAGTCACTGGAAGAAACTCGCTCAACTTGCGTACCCGTGGTTGCGCTCGTAGGCCCGAATTGCTTGGCGCGTTCGTGGTCCTAAGACGCCGTCAATCGATCCGTGATAATAACCGGCGTGAGCGAGCTTGCGCTGTAGCTCGGCTACTCTAGACGGGCTGGCGTCGCCGTAGTGACCATAGCCATATCCGTAGCCGTACGGGTCACTATAACCATAATACCCGTACGGATAGTACCCGTACGGATAGCCCCAGCCCCACCACGGATCCCAGCCCCAACCCCACCACCACGGAAAGCCGAAGGAACCGATAAAGATAACGTCATTGTCCTCATGGTGATGGAAATGATCATGGTGATCGAAATGATCAAAATGATCATTGCGGTGATGCAAATCGCCAACATGCCGGTTGCCACCGCTCAGCATGCCCATTCCGGGGCGACCAGGCATACCCATTCCGGGGAGACCAGACATGCCCATTCCGGGGTGACCACCGTGCGCGCCGGCTGTGACTAGTGGAGCAGTGAGTGTTGCCGCAAAAAGGCAACTCGAGAAAATCAGAACTTTTGAATCATTCATAGGAGGGCAGGTTTCTAAACATTAGACGCCCAAACGTTCCCGAAAGTTGCGCTTTCTCGATCGCCGGGCCGCACCGGAAAAGTAACGCGATTGTTACCTTTGCGAGGCGGCGCTACGACATGCACGTTGCCGCCAGCAACCATCGCTCTGACCCGAACAGCCGGCGGCACGACTGGCGCCGTGAACAAATCCACTTATGTAATGCCCTCCGACACAGGTTCAAATTTTAGAATCGATAATTGCCAGTACGTATACAAGCTGGACTCAAGCGCACTTGGTGCCGGTACGTATCGCGTGGACATCCAGATCAACGGCGTTCCCGTAGGTAGAGCTACCTTCCAGCTTAAGTAAGCGTTCGCACAACCCTGCTCGAATCGAGATCAGCGGCAAAACGGCGACAATTCCGATGTCAACGAATCGAGGCTCGGCCCGTTGCCCGTGTTGACCTACACACGTGACGCGTCCTTTTTCACATCGCCGCGCGGCCAATTGAACATGGATTCTGGAATCTTACATTTCATGGCGCATTCGCGGCGTTAGCTTTCGCTTGTCCTCAAAAATGGATACCTGCTCGTTTCAAACGAGCTTGAATCGCTGCGGACCAATCTCGTTGCTTTGAGACATTTTTGCCGTGGGCAGTCTCCGCGTCATACCGGTCCTGCTCCCTCTGTGCTTCTTTAGTTACGCGCTCAGCCAGAGCTTGCAGCTTTCGCCCTAAGTCAGCGGATGCTGCTTGCGGGTTGGCGCCTTCTCCAAGGGGCAACTTATCGAGTGGCATTTCGGCCAAGTGCCTACCGTGAAGTTCGCTGATGTCTAAGTGACCTTGCTCGTGTGGCAGAGCCTCTTTCACGGGTTTGAACCAACTCTTGCGCCATGATTTATTTCGGTTGAAGCCTGACCAAACAAGCCATTCGGTGACCCGGTCCAGCACATGGCCGTTTTGCATAATCCAATGACCCTTGAACCGGTAATGAATAAACCCCATTGTGTACATCCCCATCTCGTTTCCTGGATGGACGGCATCGTTAATTGGAAAATCGCCGACTGCGAGACGATGGTAAGGAAAATAGCCCTTTGCTATTTCCTCTTTCCAAGGCGGTGCCTCATGAATTGCTTGTCCCCAAGACGTGAGCGCTGCGCCCTGCAGCAGCAGAATGAAAACCCATTTATGGACAAAAATCGAGCGCTGTTGGTTCATCGCTGATTAGACTAACTATATGCGGGGTGCGGATCTGCGTCGTCGCGCTGCGCTGCGCGGCCCCGTGTATTGTAAAGGCAGCGTTATACATGCCGAATTGTTGGCGACGGCGCGACACACTTGGGTTTAGCCGACGCGACCCCTCTCGGGCCCTCGCGAGGGGTGGCGAGGTATGGATTTTGTGGCGCGGAGTTGTTCGATTGTCCAGCCGCTGCTCTACCATTTCCCAAATACATGAGCGCCCTGGGCCGCTGATAGATTGAAGTGGTGTTTCCCTTCTCGTCGGCTGTCCTTTTGTAGCGCATTTCTGTGAAACGCCGCGGTATCCGACACAGAAGCCTTACAGCTTCGGCCGCTGTTTGTGCCAGTCGGTGCTTTGCTCGTACGCATGCGCGACTTGGAAGATGCGAGCTTCATCGAGCGCTTTGCCGAGAATCTGAAGACCGATCGGTAATTGGCTCCCCTTCACTTTCGCCAGACCGCAGGGAACGCTAATCCCACAAATGCCGGCGAGGTTTCCGGTGTTGGTGAAAATATCGGCGAGATACATCGCCAGCGGATCAGCCGTGCGTTCGCCAAGCTTGAACGCCGGCACCGGCGAAGTAGGCGAAATGATCACGTCCACTTTTTCAAACGCCTTCACGAAATCTTGGCGGATCAGCTCGCGAACTTTTTGGGCACGAACGTAGTAAGCGTCGTAATAGCCGGAGCTCAAAACATATGTTCCGAGAATGATCCGCCGTTTTACTTCCGCGCCAAACCCTTCCTCCCGTGTGCGTCCATAGTGATCGAGCAAATCCTTCGGATCTTTCGCGCGATATCCATAACGAACGCCGTCAAAGCGCGCGAGGTTCGCCGACGCCTCCGCCGTCGCGAGGAAATAATAGACGGCAATTCCGTAGTCGGTGTGGGGCAAGGTAACATCGACAATTTCCGCGCCGAGAGATTCGAGTTGCTTGATCGCCGCATTGACTGCCGACTTCACCTCTGGGTCGAGTCCTTCGATCCGGTACTCTTTCGGGGTCCCCAGCCGAATTCCTTTCACATCGCGCCCGAGATTTTTCGTGTAATCCGGAACCGGATCGGGCAGCGACGTCGAATCCTGCGGATCGTGACCGGCCATTGCGTTCATGATCATCGCGGAATCGCGCACCGTTTTTGTGAGCGGGCCAACCTGGTCGAGCGAGGACGCGAATGCAACCAGCCCGAATCTCGAAACGCGGCCGTAACTCGGTTTCAAACCGACGACGCCGGAGAGCGACGCGGGCTGACGAATCGATCCGCCGGTGTCTGTTCCAAGCCCACCGAACGCAGCATCGGCCGCCACCGCTGCGGCCGAGCCGCCACTGGAGCCACCCGGCACGCGCGACAAGTCCCACGGATTCCGCGTAACCTTCACACTCGAATTTTCGGTCGACGAGCCCATTGCGAATTCGTCCATGTTCGTTTTGCCGAACGGAATCGCACCGGCTGCGCGCAATTTTTGAATCACGGTTGCGTCGTACGGCGGTCTGTAATTTCCCAGAATCTTCGAACCGCAGGTGCACGGCTGACCCTTAACGTTGATAATGTCCTTGATCGCGATCGGTACGCCGCCAAGTGAAAGAGCGACGTCGACTTTTTCAGCTTCCCTGATCGCGGTATCGAAATCAATTGAAAGATAAGCGTCGATTTTCGGCTCGACGTTTTCAATCCACGTGCGGAGCGATTGGATAACTTCGCGCGGCGATACCTCTTTGCGTCGAAGCAGTGATTGGAGATCGGCGATCGTTAGCGCCGGCAAATCAGGCCGGCTCATTCGACAACTTTGGTAACGATGAAGAGCTGATTCGCTTTTTGCGGCGCGTTGGCGAGCGCTTCATCGGCCGTAAACCAATCGTGCGGCTCGTCTTCGCGAAAAACGTTGAACATCGGGACAGCGTGCGCCGCTGCTTCCACGTGAGTGACATCAACTTCGCGCAATTTCTCTGCGTATTTCAGAACGTCGGCCAATTGCTTTTGGAAAAGCTGTGTCTCTTCGTCGCTCAAATTCAAGCGCGCGAGTTTCGACACGTAGCTAACATCGAGATCAGTTGTCTTGGCCATTGTTAGAAATGGAGATGATTAAGCAACCAAATCGCCGCGAGCAAAAGGGCAATGACCAGAACCAGAAAAAGAATCCGTCCCTCGCGTGCTTGCTTCCGCAGCGACCCGCGCGGCCGGGAGGGTACACCACCGCCATAGCGTTCATCATGCAAGGCCAGCGAAACATCCAGACGGCTGCCGCCCTGGCTCGCGCGCATCAGCAATTCCTCGCGTTGGCGCTTTTCAATTTCTTCCGCGACGCGGGGCGCGTCATCGATCATTCGTTGCAGTTTTTCCATTTCTTTGCGCAGCTCGGATTCCTGCCGCGCCAATTCTTGTTTCGTTTGATCGAGCGCGGTTGTCGACCTAGGCGAACGACGAAGCATGCAGCGTCACCGGCTTGTTGACGCCATCCAGAAAAAAAGGAAAAGCGCGATAAAACCGAAAATGATCAACGGCAAACTGAATGCGAACCCGATTTTGAACCATTGAAAAAGCGAACGTCCGCCGCTGGAAAAAACCGGTTCCATCTCTGGTAGGGCTTCGCCACTATCGCCGTCGTCGGTCGCCTGCAAACGACTGCGTTGCTGAGTGTATTCAACGCTTGCGCCCTCGACGGTGCTGAGCGCGCGGCTCAGTTCCTTGTGCAAATCAGCCGGATTCCAGCTCTTCGGGTCGATCGCTTCGATCAATTCCAAATGTTGTCCAAAACTCTCCCGCATCGCACGGAGTTGCTCGAGTCGTTTCTGTGCATCGTATGCTTCCCGCTCCAGAACAACCAGCGCCCGGGTCAGCTTATCGGTCATTTCCGCCCGACCGCGTTCTAGTTCCTCCTGTTTTCGGCTCAGCTCCTCGAGCTCACGCTTTTGTTTCTCGATCTGGTCCTGTTGACGTTTGAGTTGAAGCAGCTGTTCCTGCGCTTTTTGGACTTGGGAATCGAGATGTTCTGACGAGAGCGGCTCTTCTTCACCCAACTCCAGCATTTGTTCGATCGGTCGAATTTTCTCCGGCATGTCAAACTTCTTCAAACTATCTCACCTCGCGTCGTTGCCGCCGACGGCACATTAATGAGGAGAATCCAGAATTCCAGATTTTTTCGTGGTTAAATGCTAAGTCAACGTCCCGGCATCATCTCGAGCAAAGCGCCTTTGAAGTACTCCGTTTCTGGAATCGCTGGCAACACTGGATGATCCAACGCTTGTTCGAAACGTTGGAGTTTTCGGGCGGATCGGCGCGCATCCACGAGCGCATTGGCGATCGTTTGATTGAACGCCGCGTCGCCCACGTGATGGGAGCACGAAAACGTCGCGAGTAGACCATTTTTCGAAAGCAATTTGAACGCACGTAGATGCAGCTCGCGATAACCTCGTAACGCGTCGCGCAGGCCGCTTTTTGTTTTCGTGAACGACGGTGGATCAAGAATGATCAGATCGTATTGCGCTTCCGCTTTCTCTGCGCCGCGCAAAAACGCAAAAACATCCTGCTCAATCCAGCGCACTTTGAGTCCATTTCGTTCCGCGTTTTGTTTTCCGGCCGCGACGTTCTCCGGACTTTCTTCGACCGCGGCCACGTCGGCCGCGCTGGCGCGCGCACACGCGAGCGCAAACGCGCCCTGATTGGCGAAACAGTCTAGCACACGCCGTCCGGAGGCGAATTGCGCGACCGCCGAATAGTTTGCCGCCTGATCCAGATAAAATCCGGTCTTCTGCGCCTGCAAAAGATCGACATCGAACTTCAAACCGTCGATATCAATCGTGATCGGCCCCGCTGGCGCCGTGCCTTCCAGGACACCGGTTCGCGATTCGAGTCCTTCAGCTTTGCGAACCGGCGCGTCGTTTCGTTCAATGATCGTGACCCATCCGAGAAGATGGACAATCGCATCAATGATCAGCGTTTTTCGCAAATCCATCGCCAGGGTGAGCGTTTGGAGCACAAAATGATCGCCATAGCGATCGAGGATAACGCCGGGCAGGCCGTCACTTTCGCTCCAAACGATTCGCCGCAATTTCGGATTCATTTTTCGCCGATCTCGATACTCGGATGCCTGTGCTATTCGGCGTTTGAAGAAATCCAAATCGAGATCTTGCCGCTGTCGCGAAAACCGTCGCGCGACAATTTGCGATTTCGAATTGTAGATCGCACTTCCAATCAAGCGGTCGCGTCCGTCCTTGAGCGAAATGACATCGCCGTTGGTGGGTTTTCCGAAGATTTTGAGTACCTCGCTGGAAAAGACCCAGTCGTGGCCGTGAAGAATTCGCGCTCGCGGTTTGACGATTAATCCGGCCATGGCAAAGAATGGTAAATGCAAACCGGCGCACAATCGATTGTCGATCTTTCAGGGATAAAAAAGCTGCGGAGCGGAAAAGTCCGCGAAGTTTTCGATCTGGGCGAGACGCTGCTCTTCGTCGCGACTGACCGGCTCTCAGCCTTTGATGTCATTTTGCCCGATCCAATCCCGAAGAAGGGCGCAGTGCTGAATCAGCTCTCGACTTTTTGGTTCAACCGCTTCAGCAAGATCGACAATCACTTTGTTACCGCGGACTTCGATCAGTTTCCGAAGAGGCTCCGTCCATTTCGCGAACAGCTTGCCGGGCGCTCGATGATCGTGAAGAAAACGAAGCCGCTCGCGGTCGAGTGCGTGGTGCGCGGTTATCTCGCCGGTTCGGGTTGGAAGGAATATCAGCAGTCGCAGAGTGTTTGCGGGACCAAATTGCCGGCGGGATTGAAGCAGGCCTCGAAACTACCGGAACCGATTTTTACGCCCGCGACCAAAGCTGAAACCGGTCATGACGAGAACATCGGCATGAAAAAGTGCGCGGAGATTCTTGGAGCCGAAATTGGCGAGCGCGTGAAAGATTTGAGTCTGCAAATTTATTCCGTCGGTCGCGATCATGCCGAAAAAAAAGGAATCATTGTCGCCGACACCAAGTTTGAATTTGGAACGATTGACGGTCAGCTGCTCTTGATCGACGAGGTACTGACGCCGGATTCGTCGCGCTTCTGGCCGGCGGACCAATACGTCGTCGGCCAAAGTCCGCCGAGCTTCGACAAGCAATTCGTCCGGGATTATCTCGAAACACTCGATTGGAACAAAACCGCGCCCGGTCCGAGGTTGCCGGGCGACGTGATTGCGCGCACGGCGGCGAAATACGTCGAAGCGTGTGAAAGATTGACCGGTAAAAAATTAAACTTGTAGGGCGTCTTTGTCAGACGCCGCGGCGTTTCACAGAAACGCCCTGCAACAAATCGGCCACCATCGATTTCTCTTCCTTCAGTTCGGTGACCGATTTGTCGATCTTCTCGCGGCTGAACTCATTGATCGGAAGTTTTTGGACGATCTCCAGTTTGCCGCCACGGACGTGGAGCGGAAACGACGAGATCAAATCTTTGTCGACGGAGTAACTTCCATCCGAGCATATCGCGACGCTGTGCCAGTCATCTTTTGGCGTGTCGTTGGTGAGAAAGCGAACAGTATCAACGACCGCATTCGCGGCTGAAGCAGCCGATGAAAGCCCGCGTGCTTTAATAATTGCCGCACCGCGTTGCTGAACTGCGGCGATGAAATCTTCCTTCAACCATTTTTCATCACCGATCACTTTGCCGGCGGGCTCTTTGTCAATCCTGGCGTTGTAGAAATCTGGATACTGCGTCGAGGAGTGATTTCCCCAGATTGTCATGGTCGTGACACGGGTGATTTCGACGCCTGCCTTGTGCGCGAGCTGTGCGCGAGCACGATTTTCGTCGAGCCGCGTCATCGCGAACCAGCGGTGTCGTGGAATCTGCTTTGCGTTGTTCATTGCGATCAGGCAATTGGTGTTGCACGGATTTCCGACCACAAGGACGCGCACATCCGCAGCGGCGTTGCGTTGAATCGCCTGACCCTGGCCGACAAAAATCTTTCCATTAATGCCTAGCAGATCTTTGCGCTCCATGCCGGCTTTGCGCGGCACGCTCCCGACCAGCAGCGCCCAATTGATGTCGCGAAATCCTTCGTCGAGGTCGGTCGTTGGGACGATCGATTGCAAAAGCGGAAACGCGCAGTCGTGCAATTCCATTACGACGCCTTCGAGCGCGTTAAGCGCTACCGGAATTTCAATGAGATGCAATGCAACCGGCTGATCAGCTCCGAACATTTCGCCGGAAGCGATCCGGAACAAGAGAGCGTAGCCAATCTGTCCGGCGGCGCCGGTAACTGCGACTTTGATTGGGGACTTCATTTCTATTCTTTAGTCACACTCACTGTCATGTCGAGCGGAGTCGAGACATCTCCAAATATTTCCAAGCTACCGAGGCCAGACAATGGTAAGAGATTCCTCGACTTCGCTCGGAATGATAAGGAAACGCAAGTCGCTGATCAAATTCTGCCAGTCGCTTCAAGGAGACCGCGGATCAATTGCATTCGTTTTCGTTCTTTCGGGCTGGAGCGCAATTGTGAAATGCTGCGCTGCATCCGGCGGACCCAATTCGAGCTCGCTGCGGTTCCGGGAATGTTGAAACGATATTTGCGAGCGAGCAGGTCAGTGACCATCACGATCGCGATCCACGATTCGCTTTGGAAAAGAGCGTGCATTATCGCAGGGTAAAAATCGCGCTCGAAATCGATTTGCTCTCTAGTGTGTTCGAATTTCGCGAAAGTAGCGATCTTTTCCAAATCGGAGCGTGCCTGGTCAGCGGTCGCACCGTCGCCATTCAATGCTTCTTCCCACATCGCGCGAATCGGCGGATGATCGTGAGTGGCGTAGGTCGCGACCGAAAGCCGTTCGTATTCGGTACCGGGCGTGACCCGGCCATGATAGTATTCCCATTGCGGAATTTTGAATCCAGCAATGCCTAAAGAACGCAAGCTCGGCCGGACATAATCCGGGACCATGCCGAGATCTTCACCAATCACTCGCGCGTCGCCCGATTCCTCGAGCACGGCGCGGAGGTATTGCTCGCCTTCGTGGCGATTTGCTTCAGAATGTTGCGGGCCTTGATCGTCGCGCGGGTGAAAGTGTGGTGCGCGTCCACCGGTTTTCTCGAGCATTTGGTTCCAATCGAGCAGCAGAAATTTCTTATTCTGCTTTGGCCGCCAGGGAAACGCATAGATCCGAAAAAATCCAAGAATGTGATCGATCCGGAAAAGATTAAAACTGCGTCGAACGCTCCGGACCCGTTGTCGCCACCAATCGAGGTTTCGTTGCTGCATTACGTCCCACCGAAAAAGCGGAATGCCCCAGTTCTGGCCCCATTTTTGGGTGAACTGATCGTCCTTGAAGTGAACTTCCGGGGGTGCGCCGCCGCACCAATCGAGCGCAAATTCATTCGGCCGCGCGAAAACGTCGGCGCTGTAGTAATTGATGCCGAACGGAATGTCGCCCATCAGCGCGACGCCGCGTGCCCTGGCGTACGACTTGATCGCTGACCATTGTTCGTCCGCGATCCATTGCACGTAGCGAAAAAATTCCTCGCGATCACGAAACTGTTTTTGCCTTTCTGAAGACTGTTTCTCGAGCCACGTGCGCGCGGAGCCGATTTGCTGCTGCTCAGCCGGCCATTTGTCCCAGGCCTCGTTGCCGCCATTTTCTTCAAAGAGTGTTCGGAAAAACGCGTAGTCGTTGAGCCAGGCGGCCTCGTGTTCGCAGAAATGCCGGAACTTTGATTGTCGATCCTGCGCCGCGTGCATTGAAAAAATCGCAAATGCTTTCTCAAGCAACTCACGCTTCAGTTTTTTGACCGGCCCATATTTGACCGGGCCATGCCGCAGTTTCCCAAGGTCGGCATCGGCAAGAACTGTTTTGTAATCAGCATGTGTTAATTCTTCCGGTGAACCAGGCGCCAAATGAAGCGTTGTTGGCTCGACCGCCATCGCGCTGATCGCGTTGTAAGGGCTGTTGTCGCGCCCCATCTCATTGATGGGCAACAGCTGCACCAGTTTGAATCCGATCTCCGCCGCCCAATCAATGAACTCGCGCAGCACTGCCACGTCACCGATTCCAAGATCAGTCTCGCTGCGCAATCCGAAAAGTGGCGCCAGAATGCCTGCGATTTTTTTCTCCGGCGACAATTCCATTCTGAAACTTCTTAACCCCGCTGCACCTGCCAGTCTTCGACGAGCTTGTTCGGAATTTCTTTCAAGAATCGCGACGGCCGCTGGAAAAGCTCGCCATGACCGCCGGTTAATCGCATATGTGGATAAGTCAGATAAAGCTCGTCTTTCGCGCGGGTGATCGCGACATAAAACAATCGCCGTTCTTCTTCCAAATCTTTCCGTTCGTCCATTGATCGGCTGCTCGGAAACATTCCGTCGGTCAGCCAAATCACGAACACAGTGTGGAACTCGAGCCCCTTGGCTTGATGCACCGTCGAAAGATTGACCGCTTCCTTATCGCTGGTTTGGTTCGGCGCTGCTTCCGCGTCAACATTGCTGATCAACGCCAGCTGGGAGAGAAATTCGTTCACGTCCTTGAATTGCCGCGCGAATGCGGCGAGCTGATTCAGATCTTCGCGGCGCAATTCGTAGTTCGTGAAATTCACTTTTGCGTAATCGTCATAAACTGCCTCGACCACGGACGTAATCATTTCCGACGGCCCGTTCAGCTGACTGTCAGGCGCAATCTCATCGAGTGTGTGCGCCAGTTGCGTCCAGTGTTTCTTCGATTTCGCGCTCACGCTCATCGATAACAGCCGTTCGCCCCACGAGCTAGTTTCGCCGCGCTCGCCCAATGACTTGTCCCAATTGGTCCAGAGATTTTCCGCGCTACGATTTCCGATTCCGGGCAGCAATTTCACCATTCGCTTGAACGCGACTTCGTCCCGCGGGTTGGCGACGAAGCGTAAAAACGAAACCACGTCCTTGATGTGCGCTTGTTCAAAAAATCGGATGCCGCTCGTGATCTGATAAGGAATGCCACGGCGCGAAAGTTCGAGCTGCAACTCGAGCGCGTGATAATGCGCGCGGTAAACCACCGCGATCTCGCTAAGATCGACATTTTCATCGCGCAGCTCAAGGATCCGTTGCGCCACGAACTGCGCTTGCTCGCTGCCGTCATTCAACGCCACGACCGCCGGCTTTACGGAATTCGATTCGCGCACCGGTTGCAAATTTTTTTGAAACTGATCGACGTTGGCGGCAATCGCCGCGTTGGCAACTTCCAAAATCTCCGGCACGCTCCGGTAATTCATCTCGATCTTAAAAACCTGCGCGTCGGGATAACGTTTCGGAAATTCGAGAATGTTTTGGAAATTGGCGCCACGCCAGGAGTAAATCGACTGCGCGTCGTCGCCGACGACCATCACGTTGTGATGTTCGCTCGCGAGCAGGTCGATAAAGTCCGCCTGGATCTTGTTCGTGTCTTGATATTCATCCACGAGAATGAATTGAAACTGCCTCCGATAAAACGACGCGATCGCTTCGTGCTTTTGCAGCATCGTCAGCGTTTTCTCGAGCAAATCGTCGAAGTCGACTGAGTTCGTCGCTTTCTTTTTTTTCTCGTAGCGGCAATGAACATCGAGGATTTTTTCGAGCAGCGGCAGGAAATACGGTAACTTCCCGGCCAACAATTCTTCCAGC
Source organism: Chthoniobacterales bacterium (assembly GCA_035538875.1). GTDB lineage: Bacteria > Verrucomicrobiota > Verrucomicrobiia > Chthoniobacterales > UBA10450 > AV40. The sequence goes on from DATLJP010000020.1 coordinate 17,601, forward strand.
GGCGTTTCGGTGTTGACGACAAAACTGAAAATCTCCGCGAGCACGTCGCCTTTCGGGAATCGGATTTCTTTCGGATCGATGCCGGCGCTCGCCACCACGGTGTTGATCAAATCCTTTTGATCTTCCCGATCCATGATCGTGAATCCGCCGTTGTAGCCGAGCGCTGTGCCATGTCGCCGCAGCATCCGATTTCCGATTGAATGAAATGTTCCGCCCCAAATTCCCCTGGCATCGATCGGCAACAGATTCGCGACGCGATCGAGCATTTGTCGCGCTGCTTTGTTGGTAAACGTGAGCAGCAAAATGTTTCGGGGATCGATCCCGTTCTCGAGCAGGTAGGCCACACGATAGGTGAGGGTGCGCGTTTTCCCTGATCCTGCGCCCGCAATGATGAGTTGCGGTCCGGGTTTTGCCGTAACCGCGGCAAGCTGTTGTTCATTCAGCTCCGCCACGTAATCGATGTGGATCGATGTCGATCTTGCGCTGCGGAGCGTGTATTGGCGGGACACATTTTACCTGTAGCGGCGGTCAATCGCCGTCGCAATCGCGCTTCAGTGAGCGATCACGCGGCACGAAGTCGCGCGGCCATGATCGTCTAGCGCAGTGATTTCGTAGTCCCCTGCGTTCGCGTCCCATCCTAGAAATTCGTCTGGGCCAGCCTGTCCAATGAATTTTTTGCCAGCAAACCAGTAAATCTTTTGCACGTCACCATCGACTTTCGCGCGAAGGGGAATTGTTTTCGCCGATGCGAGCAAAATCTCTTTGTTCGCCGGCGAGATGATCTGCGGTTGGTGACCGGTTCGGCCGGTGAGCTCGCTGCCGGTCCCCGGCAAGAATGGCGGCGGAGTTTTTCGCGGAACACCTGCCTGCTCAAACAGTTTGAGAATGTCTCCCGGCCAAAATTCATAAACCTCGCGCTTCAGCTCGCGTATGCCGTTGTCGATTGGAACGCGCAACCCACTGGCCCGATCGATCAAAACTTCGCGATGCACATCGCAGGTCTTGATCGGTGACATACCGGGAATGAACCAGCCTTCGACGCGCTGCGAGCAATGCTCGTTCGGCAAATCGCCGGAGAGCGCGCAGAACTCGACGCGCTTCAAATTCGCTCCCGGCGGTGGAAGATGCGGCGTGTTCGGCTCCGGCCAGGTCGTGCGCAAGCTATCGATGATCTGAAACAACAGCGGCGCCGCTGCGGTCCGTCCAACGAATGCAGGATTCGCGTGGCCGTCGAAATTTCCTACCCAGACTCCGAGAACGTAATGATCGAAGACCGCGATTGACCACGCGTCGCAAAATCCATGAGACGTTCCCGTCTTCCAATAAACTGGCGGGCTCCGAGTTCCATCCGTGCAGTTCATCTCCGGCCGCGGAACGTTCGCGAGCATCTCCAGAGTCAGGAATGCGGCTTCAGGCGAGAGAATTTTCTTCGGCTCTCCGACTTGATCCTGCATCGTGTATCGGAGTGGCCGCAGCTCGCCGTTGTTCGCGAGCGCCCCGTAAAGTCGAACTAAATCCTGCATCGAGACTCCCGCGCCGCCGAGTGGAAGCGCGAGTCCGTAGAATGATTCCGGCCTCGGCAATTGGACGCCGGAGGTTTTCAGGAATTCGTAGAGAGTCGGTTGCGCGAGATGAGATGTCAGCTCGACGGCCGGAACGTTGCGACTGCGTGCCAGCGCATCGCAGGCGCGGATCGGTCCAAGAAATTCGCGATCAAAATTTTCCGGATTGTAATCGCCGAAACTGCGCGGCGCGTCTGCCAGCATCGACAGCGGATGAATCAATCCCTGCTCGACCGCGAGCGCATAAACGAAGGGCTTCAGCGTTGAACCGGGCGAGCGCCGACTGCGTGTGCCATCGACCTGACCATTAATGTCGATCTTGTTGAAATCTGCCGAGCCAACCTGCGCGAGCACGTCCATCATGCGCGCATCGACAAGGAGCGCCGCGGCGTTCTCGATTCCACGATTGCGACTCCATGCAATGTAATCGGCGATTCTTCGCTCAATCGCTTGCTGTTTTTCAAAATCGAGGGTGGTTACGATCTCATCGCGAGCGTGTGAATTCTGCAGGACTTGCTGGACAAAATGAGGCGCCAGAAATTTTCCATCTCCTTGCGTTCGGGCTCGAAACTCGCGCGGAGAAAGTTCTCCGCTTCGGTCGCTCTGCGTGCGGTCGTACCAGTTGGATTGCGCTCGATTGACTGAATGGTTGTCGCGCTCAGAAAGAAGCGCGCGTCGGCTCGGGCTTTGGGGAATAACGCTGAGCGCGACCGATTCCGGTCCGGTCAACTGCGACGCCGGCTTATCGAAATAAATCATACTGGCCGCGCCGATTCCTTCGATGTTGCGGCCGTAGGGCGCGAGATTTAGATAGGCTTCGAGAATTTCGTCCTTCGAATAATGCCGCTCCAGTTCGAGCGCGCGCACAATCTGTTCGAGCTTTCCCGAAATGGTGCGGGTGTGAAAATGAAAGCGTAGCCGCGCGAGCTGCATGGTGATTGTCGATCCACCGCCGGTTGCGTGATGAAACCGAATCAGATCAAGCGCGGAACGCGCAAGCGCGACCAAGTTCACGCCCGGATGTTTTGAGTAGTATTTGTCCTCGTAGCGTAATGTTGCGTTGATCAGGTCCGGCGAAATTTTTTGGAGCTCTGTCCAAATCCGGAATTTTTGATCGGCGCTGAGCGTTACCCGCAGTAATTTTCCATTGCGGTCCCAAACGATTTGCGAGAACGAAATCCCATCGAGCAACGGCGGCTTTGGAAGCACCAACCAAAGCACGCTGACAAACGCGCACGCCAGCAGCAGAGGCCGCAATATTTTTCGAAGCGGAATCATTCCGTCACCGTGATCTTTCCGCCGATGCCGCGGCCTTTGACGTTGCGATCGTACATCGATTGGGCGAAGACAGGCGGGACGGTGAAATCGCCGCGGTTGCAAGATTTGATTTGGTAATCGATCTCGAGCGCGTTTATTGGCGCGGTCACGAAGAATACTGCGCGGTCTTCGCGAACATCGACATAATCAAGGCCCAGCGTCGCGCCCGTTCCGGTGTGAATCGAGGAATCGACCACCTCGAATCCGCCCGGCAGGAGATCGACAATCGCAACGTTTGTGATCGGCTCACGCAGCAAACTACGTACGTGCACGCGGATATGAAGTTGATCGCCGAGCTTGGTTCGCGACACGGTTTCATTGTTTTTCCCGAGGACTTCACGGTAGACCTCCAGACCGTTGCTCAGTATTTGATTCGGAACTTGTCGATCAAATCCTGCCTCAATGAGCTGGAAAAACGCGCCGAGACCGCTCAGGCGTTGTGCTGAATTGAAGCGAAGTGCAGTCGCCTTATCGGAAAATTCCGAGCGCAGCAAAGCCTTCATACCATTTATGAGGCGCGTTTCGCTCTTGTCTTTGTGAATTTCGGCCATGCTGAGTTCCGGCGGATTTTGCGCAACCGCATACGAGTACACTTTTAACGCGCGCACGGCGTAGGCGGACGAAAGCGTGTTGAAGTTGCCGTCACCGATTGGCTTCAGGATTTTTTGGAATTGTTCGGCTGAAATTTTGCGCAGCCGCGCCGGAAATTCGCGTGCGATCACAGCAATGTATTGCGAATTGGTCCCGAGGGGCTGACAGAAATCATCGCGCGCTATCGCGTTGTTATTATCGATCTTGTAATTGTCGATCAAACTCTCGGCGTCGCGGTCCTTGTGGAGCAAGTGCAGCGCGCCGGCCAGATAGACTCCGGTGAGGTCGTTCTGCCAACTGTCCTTTTCGTTCTTTTCAAGGTAATCGCGGAGATTCAAAATGTAATTCGTGGCGGTGACGCCTTCACGACTGAGGATGTAGATGGCGTAGGCAAGCGTGCGCGCGTCAGCAAGATTCTGCGGCTGACGTCCGACCATTTTTTGCAGATTGCGCAGACCGTTCGCGAACATTTCGTTCGGCGGCGCGAACCCGGTCGATTTCGATTCGCTCAGAAAATCCATCACGTAAGCGGACACAAAACTGATGTGATCTCCCGTTTCTGGGACCCAGTAACCGAAACCGCCCTGATCACTTTGCCGGCGCGCTAAAATCCCGAACGTGTGTTCGAGTTGTTTGTTGATCTCGGCGCGGCTGAGCCCGAAATCGGCTTCATCCGCCAGCATCAATCGGCAGAATGCGCCACTGGTGATTTGTTCGCTGCAACCGTAGGGAAAATCTTTCAGATAAACGTCGAGTCCATGCGCGAGCCCAAGTGGCAACGCTGAAACGCTCGCATCGAGTTTGCGAAACTCGAGATGCATATCGCGTGTCAACATCACGTCGATCTTGTCCTTGAAACTGCCGCTGTGGACTTCGGTCATGTACGGTGCAGGCGGTCGAATGCTCAGAGTCGCACGCCGTTTCGTTTCCTGCCCGTTCGCTTTCGCGACAAATGTGATTTCGCCGGAACCGAGCTTGTCGTTTGCACGGAATTTAAAAATCGCGGTTTGTTCGCGGCCTTCGGCGACACGCAACGTCTGTGTCGATCCACTGAGAATCGTCAACTGTTCGTTGGTTTGGACGCGCAGCTCGATCCCAGCGTTTTGACCGGACCCTTCGACGTTATTGGCAATGGTCACACCGGTTTCGAACTCGTCGCCGGGTGCGGCAAACACCGGCACGCTCGGCGTGATCACAAACGCTCCACGAATCAGCGCGTCGCGATCGCTTGAACCGACGTTGTCGTTTGCAATCGCAACCGCCATGATTTTCAATGTGCCGTCGAAATAATCTGGGACGTCGTAAACGACTTCGCGTTGCGTATTGTCGGCTTCTATGATTCCTGACCAGAATACGACCGGCTTTTCGGTGATACGTTTGAACGGATTCAGCTTTTGGATGTCACCACCGCCGCCATAGGCCGAGACTGAGCGCAGCAGCGAAAATTCCGGAATGATAAGATCGACAATCTGCGCCGTGTCGACGCGGAGCATGCATTTGCGGAAATAAAAGGCGAGCGGGTCGGGGGTCTTGTAATCGGTGACCTGAAGAATTCCTTCATCGACCGCGAAGATGACGATCCTGCTCGGACGATCCGTTTTGTAGTTGATGTGTAGCGGTTCGCCTGGTTTCGCGGCCGTGAGCGCGTTGATATCGACTTTGAGCCGGCGTTTCTCTTTGTTTGCGGTGAAAGGGACAACTCCGTAGCTCAGCGGACTGACGAAGATCTCTTTGGAATCCAGAGCGCGCACGAACGCGACGTTGACGTAGCCGCTGCCCTCGAAGTCTTCGGGCAGACGAATGTGCTGGACGCTGCTTGCGCTGTTGGCCTGAAACCATTGTTGCGCATAGACACGGTCGCGCTCGATCGTGATCAAACCGCTGCCGGCGTAGGGCGCAGTGATGCTGACCGCGATCTCATCGCCACTGTTGTACTGCGGGCGATCGAGCTTCACGTTGAGCTCGGAATTTTTCTCGAGGGATCGCGAAACCGCGCCGTGACCAACGACACAAAATTGCAGCTTGGTCAACCTGCGGTCCTGGTCGTCGCGCAATTCGAAAATGTAGTTGCCTGGCTCATCGGTCGGCAGCGAGTAGTGAGATCCATTGGCAGCCACGGAAATCTTTTCTGTTTTGGTGGTGCGCTCCTTTAAAACGGATTCGTAGGCGAACTTGCCGCTTTCCTGTTTCGTGAGAACAGAAACGTATTCCTGGGCGATGATATTCGCGGTCACGTTGCCGAGCGCGATCCGGTTTAACTGCGGATCAAGCGCGACAAGATCGACTGTGCGCGGTTTGTTCATATCGATGTAACGGAGGTCGCCGTCCGCCATGTAGCCGATTACATAGGGCAGCGCTGAGATCAGCGAGGTCGTTGTGGTCGTGACGCTGCGGCCGCCTTCAGCTTCAAAACCTTCGGCGATGAAACGCATCGAATAAGTCGCGTCGGCGAATCGCTCGAGCTGTAAATCGAACTGCGTTTGGCCGGCCTCATCGGTTTTGTTCTCGCCGAGCTCGATCGTTTGTTCAGTCCGTTCCTTTTTCGGATCGTAGAGTCGATCGAAGAAGACGTAATCGCGAAATTCCGGGAATGAGAATGCAGTCGGCATCAGTTCGATGCGCGAGACAATTCGACGATCGGTCGCCGGCGTGCCGTATAGATTGGCCAGCGAAACTGACGCGCGCATTTCTTTGGGCTGGATCCAGCCACGCGGCGACGTTTGCGACAGGCGACTGTCGATCTTCATCCGGTCGGGCACAAATTCCTTTACGTTTGCCGTCGTCGAACCGAGCAGGGTCGAGCGTTTGCTGTTTTTGACGAGGTAAACGTTGAATGTGTAGAGGCCGGTGGGCGATTCGGTCGCAGTCTGGTAAGTGAGTTCCGTGAACGCGGAGTCGGGCAAGTTGATTTTCTTCGTTTGCACGCCGTGCCCGCGCGCATCGACAACTTCGGTTTCGAGAGGCAATCCTTTGAGATTTCCCTGCCAGTTCCGCTGTTTTACCGCGACTGCGATATGAATTTCGTCGCCGGGTCGATAAACGCCGCGCTCGGTGAAGACGAAGGCATCAAGATTTTCCGGCAGTGCATTGTCGACACCGTCGATGTCGAAGCGGGAAAAGTTTAATTGTCGATCTTCGCGAGCGTAGGGGATGAACGAGACGTCGTCGCCGTTACGCGCCACGAACGCGACCGGTGTTTTCTCGCGCGTCGACTTTTCAATCGACGTAAACGCGCAATGGCCGTTGGCGTCCGTCTTCGTAGTTTGGAGTGGGATGCCGTTCTTCCCAAGAAGATCGACAACCACGTTCGCGAGAGGTTGGCCTTCTTTGATCGACATCAAAAAGACGTCGTGACCGCCGTCGGCACTTTTCTTGGTCAGAATGCCGATGTCGGTAACGAGAACGAAACGCGAATCACGGACCCCGATCGGCTTCTTTTGGACTGGGTCCCAACCGTGCGCGGTCAGGAAAAAGAGGCCGCGTTCGCTTCCGCCATCGGCCGGTTTGCGAAGATGTTCGGTGAAATCGAACGCGGAGTAATTCGCTTTCCATTTGTTTTGCATCGCGATGCCTTGCCGTTCGGTCGCGACGCGGGAGATGTTTTCGTTGTTGAAGTAATCCGGGTTCTCAAAAAGCGGATTTTCAAATTTTCCTTCGGTCTGACTGACGAGGTGATTGATCTGGGTTGTTGCGACCCGGCTAATCTCGAATTCGATCGCGCTCAATGCGCGCGAACGGATCGACAATTTCTTCTCGCCATTGACGGCCAGGACGCCGCCCTGGCCTTCGATCTGCAGTTCGCGCGGCAACGATGGCACGTTGACGACCGCGTCGTAATCTTCGCTCAACGGATAATCGCCAAACGCGCGAACGCCTTTTTTTACTCGAACGTAAAGCTCGCCGTCGGTTTCAACGCGGATACGAAAGGCGTGCTGTCGATCCTGCACTTTCTCAGAAGGAAGAGGCATAAAAGCGATTGGGCGTGATTCATCCAGAACATCCTCGGGAACATCGGTCGCGCTTTTCCAAAGCTCCGTTTCCTTCAATTGTGAGCCGACTGTTTCTTCGTTCGAGTCAGTTTCATCGTTGGAAGTTGGGGACTTTTGTGCCGTCGGCTCGGTATCCTCTGAGCTGTCCACTTCCGCTTCTTTTTCCTCCTCAGAGACTTTGCGCTTTGGCAGCAATCGAACCTCGAGCGCTTTGGCCAGATCGCGCGTGCGGATGTCTGCCGTGGTGGTGAGAACGATTAGCTGTTCGGGCTCGCCGCTTTTGTTTCGAGCGATCGTGGTTTGGATCGAATCGACTTTGAACATCGAAGCGATCGACGGAATTTGGAGCTTCTGCTCGAGGCTATTCTTCGTCTGCGCGCCGCCTTGGATTGTGCGGACGCCTTTGCTCAAAGTCAGTTTTATAAAGTCGTCCCGTTCGGGAAGAGTGAGTGACGAGCTCTGCACAAACGCAACCCGATGATGTAGACCATAAGTAACTGTGAAGTGCGGCGCGGGATCGTTCGGCACGAAAACGTTCGCGCCGCCGACGGTGGTGAATTGAAGATGTTGATCTAACTCGCCGGGCTCGACCGCGTGCGTGAGCTGGAGTGTCGCAGTGATGGTTCGCTGTGCCGGGTTCGTCGGATCCTGATAAAGCTGGATTTGTTTGATCGTGATCTCGAACGAGGGGGTGTGCGTCTCGTAAACGAAACGTTCCATTCGCACGTGGCTCGGGAAGAATTTCTTGTCGAAGTTCACTCGGAATTTCTGATCGGCCGGCCAATCCTCTGTCGGCTCAAAAACCAGGAGGTCGTCTTTGATCCAATGCCAGGTTCCGTTGAGGTGGGGCTGAAGTTCCACGCCTTGGACCGATTGTTTTTTTAAATCGTCTAGGCGCGCGGCCGACTCGCTGAAATAAACAACCAGTCGCGGAAAGTTGAGGTCCTTGTCGAGTTTCGTGACTTCAACTGGCGTGATGGTGACGGTGACGCGCCGCGGTTTTGGCAAATGCGAATACCAATTCCAAGTCCACGCACCTATGCAAGAGATTCCGAACAGCGCCAGGATTGCAGGAGCGATCAAGCGGGGGTAGGCGTTTTTGAGGCGGTTCCAACCTTCGGCGGTTCGACTGAGCCAGCGCGGCGGTCTCCAGGAAATGCTTCCGAAGATTTGTTCAGGAATCCGTCGCACAAGAACGGCTGCAGCGGCAAGCCATTTCATCGCATTCGAGAGAGGCGCGGGAGTATTCATGAGGGGAATACGAGCCACTCCGCGAAAATCTTTCAGGGGACTTTTCCTAGGCCGCCGAACCCGCTACAAACGTCGGTATGAAGATAGCGGGATTGGCCAGTACGCGCCGAAGTTTGGTCGATCGGCTTGCGAATTGGGATGACCAAAAGCGGTGGCAGGAATTCTTCGATACTTACTGGAAGTTGATTTATTCAACCGCGCGTAAAGCCGGGTTGACCGATGCCGAAGCACAGGAGGTCGTGCAGGAAACCGTAATCACCGTCGCCAAAAAGATCGACAAATTGAAATACGATCCGGCGATCGGTTCATTCAAAGGCTGGCTCCTTCAAATCACGCGCTGGCGAATCGTTGATCAATTTCGGAAACGCAAACCCGGCGAAGCAAAACGTCTGTGCGAAACGGATGACCGACTCACGGCAACGATCGAACGCGTGCCGGACCCGCGCGCTGTCGATCTTGATGAGGTCTGGGAAACCGAATGGAAAGAGAATTTGTTGGAGGCAGCGATCGCGCGAGCGAAAAAAAAAGTCGATCCGAAGCAATTCCAGATTTTCGATTGTTACGTGCGCAAAGAGTGGCCGGCCCAAAAAGTGGCAGATCAACTACGGATCAGCATCGGGCAGGTTTATCTCGCGCGACATCGCGTTGGCGCAGTGTTGAAAAAGGAAATCAAAGCTTTGGAAAAGGCTGGCCGTTAGGGCATTAGCGTGCGGCGAGCGCAATTGCTTCACGCTCGCAGCTTATGTAAAATCGCGACATCGAAGTTTCTGCTCGAGTTCCAATCATTCCTGATCACGAAATGCTGCGCGTGATCGGGCACGGGGCCTATGGCGAAATCTGGCTGGCGCGGACCATTACCGGCGCGTTGCGGGCGGTGAAAATTGTTTACCGCAGCACGTTCGAAAGTGAGCGCGCGTTTCTGCGCGAATTCGAAGGAATGTCTGCATTCGAACCGATCTCGCGCGGACATGCCGGATTTATTGACATCCTGCACGTCGGCCGGACCAACGAATATCTCTACTACAGTATGGAGCTGGCGGACGACCACGTGGCCGGGCGCAAGATCGACATCACGAATTACGAGCCGCGCACGTTGAAGAGTGATCTCGCACGCCACCAACGTTTGTCGGCGGAGGAGTCGATTCGACTCGGCTCCTCATTGACTGACGCCCTCGAGGCGTTACACGCGCACGGGCTCACGCATCGCGACATTAAGCCGTCGAACATCATTTTCACCGAAGGCGTGCCGAAGCTTGCCGACATCGGCTTGGTCGCGGCGAGCGGACAACAATCGTTCGTCGGCACGGAAGGTTACGTCCCGCCGGAAGGACCGGGCACGCCACAGGCCGACATTTACAGTCTCGGCAAACTTCTCTACGAAACGTGCACTGGCAAAGATCGGCTCGATTTCCCCGAGATCGATTCGCAGTTGAGTCAGCGACCGGATCGTGAGCAGTTGCTACTGCTTAACAACGTTCTCGTCAGGGCATGCGCGAACGATCCGAAGAATCGTTACGAGTCGGCCGCGGAAATGCATCGCGATCTCCTGGCGCTCGAGCGCGGCGAGGGGCCAAGGAATGCGCGGCCGAAAATCTTGCTCGCGACGATGTCGATCCTGGCGATTGCAATCGCAGGCGCCTACTTTTTGTTGCAACACCGGCAACCGAGTCCCGGTTTGCATTTGCAAACGACTGTTCGAACCGAGCCGCCGGGCGCGCTGGTGGTTTTAGGGGATCACGCCGAAAAAAGTCCGGCCACCTTCCAGGATCTGGAGGCACGCAAATACAACCTTCGGATTATGGCTCCGGGCTATGATCCGATCGAGACGGTGGTCGAGTTTAGCCCAAGGAACTCGTTGATCTTGCCGCCATTTCATCTGGTTCGAAGCAAAGGCGCGATCGAGATCCAATCCGATCCGCCAGGCGCGCAGTTTTCGATTCACAGCCAAGACGCTCAGATTTTGCGCGAAGGAACGGCGCCACAATCGATCACCGATCTTCCAACTGGAAAATATTCGGTGGAGGCGCATCGCGGCGATTGGGAAATTCGCGATGAAGTCGAGGTGCAGCGTGGTGGCAAAACGATCAAATCTTTCGCTTTCATTAGCGCGATGACGAAGATCACAAGCGAGCCGACCGGCGCCGAGATTTTGGTTGATGGAACTTCACGAGGACAAACGCCGTTGCGACTTGAACTGCCCGCCCGGTCGCACGAACTGAGCGCCCATCTGGATGGCTGGCCTAACGAGCAGCAGAAGTTCGATGTCGATCCAAAGCACGAAAACAGTGCGCATTTCGTTTTCGCCAACGGCAGTGTGAAGATCACGAGCGCGCCAGGCGGCGCGATGGTGAAGGCGAACGGTAAGGAACTTGGTCAAACGCCGCTCGTGATCGAGGAAATAAAGCCCGGCGATGTGACTTACCAATTACAGCTTGCCGGTTACAAGCCGACTTCGATCAGCGGCAAGGTTGAGCCACAACAGCAAACATTCCTGGCGGCGCGTTTGGAAAAGAGCGTCGGTCCGGCGCCGGGACAACCCTTTGCTAATTCGTTAGGCATGAAGTTCGTTCCGCTAGGCGATATTCGCATCTCAATTTGGGAAACGAGAGTGCAGGATTACCAATCTTTTTGCGCTGCGACCGGGAGGCGGTACGAACCGCCGGATTTTCAACAAGCGCCGAATCATCCAGTCGTGAAAGTGAATTGGTTCGACGCGATGGCGTTTTGTAAATGGCTGACTGAAAAGGAGCGCGACGAAAATTTAATCGAAGATCGACAATCGTATCGTCTGCCGACCGATAAGGAATGGAGTCTGGCAGTCGGATTGCAAAATGAAAGCGGCGCTACGCCGCAAGCTCGTGACAGCAAAATTAAGAATGAGTTTCCATGGGGGAAACAATGGCCGCCGCCCACCGGCGCGGGCAATTATGGAGCGCCACAACGGCGAGGCGCAACGATGCCCGTCGGAAGCTTCAAGGCGAACTCGCTGGGCCTGTACGATTTGGGCGGCAACGTTTGGGAGTGGTGTGCGGACACCTACAAAGGCGGAAGCAGCGGGAGCGCACGTGATTGGGGCGTTCTTCGAGGAGGATCGTGGGCCACAAGCAATCGCCTGGAAATGCAATCGTCTTATCGCAACGTGATTGACCGAAACGATCGCGATGTGATTTACGGATTTCGTTGTGTCCTTGCGCCGGAGACGACGGACAATCGCTAAACTCACGACTCCGCTCAGTGGGCACCGCGTCCCGCACCTGTATAAAACCAAACGGGCAAAAGCGCGAGTGCAATCACGAAGGCTAAGAGAAAGAACACCGGCTGAAGCGCGATGCCCAGTCCAACCAGCAATCCCAGTAACAAAGCGGTCCTCGGCGGGTCCAGCATCTCGTATGTTTTCATAACGCCTCCTTCGTCAATTCTAATTTAGAGATGCTGCTTACCGAGCGCTAACTGCGTCTTGCTTTTGGTTGGGCGAATTTTGTGGGGAGCTAGATCCCCCAGGATGGTGCGGAGCCGTTTGAGAAACGGCAGTTGTGCGGGATTGATCTTCCGCCCGGCGATTTCTTCGCCAAGAAACTCTGCCCGATCGATTTCCGGAAATTCTTTGAGCTTTCCTGAGTGCGGCGGCCACTCAATTTGAAATGTGTTCGAGTGTGCCTTGAACGAAACGGGCAAATCGCCTTCGACGGCCCAGGCGTGCACGGTTTTGCCTCCTTTTTGTCTAATTGAACCGAGCTGAGCAAAATCTCCTGACGGTTTGATTCCGATTTCTTCTTCGAATTCGATCCGCGCTCGAGCCAGCAAATCCTCGCCCGCTTCAGCTTCGCCTTTGGGAATCGTCCAGGCGCCGTCGTCTTTGTTTCTCCAAAACGGACCACCGGGGTGAACAAGCAAGAATTCAATGCTTTCGATCCTGCGCCGAAACATGAGCAAACCGGCGCTGATGTTGCTTCGCGTTTGTTTTCGTGGCCGGCGCGAATCTTCCACACCGAATTTCAACGCCGGACTGCGCGAAGTTGCAACTAATGAATGATCTCGAGCGAACCGAGCGTGGCCGGATCGATGCCGGACGTAATCGGTAGGCGATGATCGCGTTGATAACGCGCGATTGCCGAGCGGGTTAGCGGACCCATCTGCCCGTCAATCGCGTAAGTGTAGTAGCCGAGCTCCTGCAATGCGGCCTGAACACTGGCGATAATCTGTTCCGGCGAAAGTCCGTCGTAACCGTAGATCGGTTCGTTGTAGGCATAGTACGAGTAAGGATCGTAGCCCCAGGCCGGATACCACCAGCCGTCCCACCATCCCCACCAGCCCCAATCCCAAAAGATGAAGGCGATACAGTGGTCATGCCACCAATCGTGGTCGTGATGATGATGGCAATTGTTCCAGTGGTTCTGATGCGCCTGGGCAGTGGTTGAAACATTTCCATTCCAATTGCGCAAACGAGCCGAGGTTTGCAGAGCAAGTCTGCTCTTCGCGGTAATATTTACAGCGCCAGTGTGCTGTAAATTTCTGTTGCCGCTGCGTTGAAGTGCGCGCGTTTGGTTCAAATTGCTTGCGCCGGAATGCACCGAGTGATGCACCGTAGAAGGTCCGACTGCTGAATAGATAAATACGCGGTTACCGTTGCGATAGGTGACGACCGGGTGGTACATGCCCTGGGAATAACGATACGGCATACCATAGAAAGAATGTGGGCCCCCACTGAGATGTGACGCTCCCGCGGCGGATGGTGCTGATGCTGAGCTACTATGAGCCGCCGGCGCGGCCGAGCCACCGCTGTTACCGTGAGCCGACGCGTTACTGACACCAAAGGCGAGCGCCGCGATCGCTACGATTACAAAGAGATTTTTCATAAACAGGACTCGCCAATGAAACCATTCCACCTTCCTTTAGTTGCAGTATTCTAAGCTGATTTTAGCCTTGGAAACGGTCAATCTGCCGGCGAAAGCATGTGATATTTGCTTCGTTCCAGAATCGGTCCTTCCACGCTGCCATTCAAAAATTGGACGACTGCAGGGTTGGTCGATTGTCGGAACTGCTCGGCTGTTCCTTGCTCAATAATCTTGCCGCGGTGCAACATCGCCATCCGCGTCGCAACGTGAAATGCGCTATCCATCAAGTGCGTCACGATAATGGATGTTGTTTTCGTCTGGGTCGTGAGATCGATGATCAACTTGTCGATCAGTGCGCCGATCACGGGGTCAAGCCCCTGGGTCGGTTCATCGAAAAGGATCAATTCCGGTTCCATTACTAACGCGCGCGCCAGGCCAACGCGTTTCCGCATGCCGCCGCTCAACTCGAATGGCATCAATTTGTCTTCTCCGGACATCTCCACCATCTCGAGTTTTTCGTCGACGATGCGATCGATCTCGCTCGGCCTTTTGTTGGTGAGCTCCTGCAAAGGCAAGGCGAGGTTTTCCCGCACCGTCATCGAGCTAAGCAGAGCCGCGTCCTGATAAACCATTCCGAAATGAGTGCGAATTCTTTCCAATTCGTGATCGTTCATTCGCGAAATTTCGTTCTTTTTGAAAAAAATCGCGCCGGCAGTTGGTTTTAAGATCCCGAGAATCAGGCGCAGAATCGTTGTTTTTCCGGCGCCGCTTTGACCAATGATGACCAGCCGCTCCTGTGGATCGACTTGGAGCGAAACTTTGTCGAGCACGCGCTTGTCGCCGAAACTTAGCTCGACATCGCGCAGTATGACGATTGAGCCCGTCGACTTCTGAGCAGAACATGTCGACATTAGTGTGGCGGTCATGGCGTCGCCTTACAATTGTGCACGGTCTCGATCAGTTTGCGTCTCGTCGCTTGAAGCCGGTGCGCCATCACTTGGCAGATCCGCTGAGAGAGATCGTGAGCGAGCGTAATATCTTCGTTGTAGTGTTGGCGAAGAATGTCGGCGTGGAAAAAGATCGCCGTCGTCGGCTCAATCGCTCGCGCATCAAAGTGCCAGCGATAAGGCGGGAACAACCACGACCATCCGAGCGGTTCGCCGGAGTGCACCGTGTCGGTCGCGATCGGCCCATGCTCCATGACCGAGCCTTCGAGCGCGATCGCTCCTGTTTGAATCAGAAAGAATCCGTGGGCCGGTTCGCCGGCACGAAAAATCATTTCACCGGCTTTGAATTGTTTCTTGGTCGCGTAACGGGCGAGCAACTCGACATGATGTGGGCTCATTCCGGTCAGAAAAGGGTGAGCGGCGATTTCCTTCCACACTTCTTGTTTAGCGGTGGCTTCGCAGGGCTGAGATGTAGTGTTCATACAACAAAATAATGACGGCGAGCCATTCCTGGCGCTTGCCGCCGCTTGGCTAATGGTGTGCGTTTTTTGGTGTTGATGTGGTAACCTACCGCAAGAAATGGCCAGTGAATGACAATTCCAGCGAAGCCTTACACTTGCGCGTCCGGCAGACTCCAAGCATGAAAAGGCCGAGCAGTTGCGTTGCAGTCGTGGACAACGCTTCTCTTTCCCGGCTAAGTCAACGTCGACGACCCGGGAACGTTCGAAAGAAAAAGCATGCGCGTGATCACACATTCACACTCGGAATCGAAGAGGAATTTCAAATCATCGATCCCGTGACACGCGAGCTGC
Organism: Chthoniobacterales bacterium; assembly: GCA_035538875.1. Classification (GTDB taxonomy): domain Bacteria; phylum Verrucomicrobiota; class Verrucomicrobiia; order Chthoniobacterales; family UBA10450; genus AV40. The sequence continues at coordinate 32,905 of DATLJP010000020.1, forward strand.
GTTCGCACATTCAGCAAATTCTCGCCGACGGCAAAGTGCTGTTGCAGGAACACGTCAAAGCCGAAATGCATCAGTCGGTAGTCGAGCTGGGAACCAAAATTTGTAGCGACATCGGCGCGGCGCGAGAGCAAGTGGTCGAGCTTCGAAGCGAGCTGGCTGCGATCGCGGCGATGGAAGGACTTAAAATCGCATCCGCCGGCACGCACCCGTTTTCGCACTGGATGGATCAGTTGATCAGCACGGACGAGCGCTACCTCACCATTTTGAACGACATGCAGCAAATCGCGCGGGCAAACCTGATTTGGGGTTTGCACGTGCATGTCGGAATCCCCGATCGCGAGGAAGCGATCGACGTGATGAATCAGGCACGCTACTTCTTGCCGCATCTTTACGCGCTCTCAGTCAACTCGCCGTTTTGGCTCGGGCAGAATACCGGACTCAAGGCCTACCGACAGATGATTTTCGAGCGTTTCCCGCGCACCGGAATTCCCGACGCGTTCGAAAGTCTTTCCGAGTATGACGATTATTTGAAATTGCTGGTCTCAACCAACTGCATCGACAACGCAAAAAAGATTTGGTGGGACATCCGTCTGCATCCGTTCTTCAATACGATTGAGTTTCGGATTTGCGACGCGCAGTCACGAGTAGACGACACGATTGCGCTCGCCGCGCTGATGCAGGCTATTGTGGTGAAGCTGCACAAGTTGCGCGAACAAAACGTGACTTTCAGAAGTTACCCGCGACGCTTGATCGATGAGAACCGCTGGCGCGCGGCGCGCTATGGACTCGACGGCAAACTGATCGATTTCGGCCGCGGCTGCGAAGTCAATGAGCGCGAGCTGTTGCACGAAATGCTCGAATTCATCGCGACCGAAGTGAATGAGTTTGGGCTTGCTCGCGAAGTGGCGCATATCGAAAGGATCATGCGCGAAGGCACCGGCGCGGATCGACAAGTCGACGCGTGGGAGCGCAACAGCCACGATCTCAAGGCTGTTGTCGATCAGATCGTCGACGAAACTTACGAAGGTTTAACGATCAGTGGCAAAGGGATGAATTCCAGGACCGGTGCGGTTTGATCGGCGCAGCGCGAAAAGTTCCATTAAGTGATAGCAAAGCGCGACGCAAAGAACTGAGCCGGCAAAAAGCAACAGCGCGTAAAGCAATTGCGCGTATCGCCCGATCCAATCGCTTTCGCCACTGGCGACTCTCAGCGCAAGATCGACATCGCGTCCGGTGTAAGCCGTCCCGTAAATCCACTTCGCAACCCGAAGCTTCGAATCGAGAAAGACAACAATGTTCGGATGCGTGAATTCGACTCCAGCGTTGCCGACCTGAATACCGATTGATTCGAGTAAAGTATCAATGTTGGTTTGCGAAGCGGCGCCGATCGACCAGCCGAGCGGAATATTTTCGCGCTGCCGATAGTTTGCCAGCGTGGTTGCGTTGTCGGATGGATCGAAGGAAAAGAGCAACACGCGAAACTGTCTTGGATTGTTTGAAGAATCTGCCAATGCGGCCTTCAAACGATCGACGTTTTGCCGGCATGGGCCGGGGCAACGCGTGTAAATCGGAAGCAGGATCAGCGGATAACCGGAGAATTCCGACAATTGGCGCGCGCCCTCGCTTTCATCGGTCCAGTTTATCGATGGGATTGAACGTTCGCGTTGCGGTGCGGGATCGACGACGTTCGCGCGCGAAGTCGCAGCGCAAACGCTCAGAAAGACAAAAGTGAAGATTCGTTTCACGGCTTTGAAACGCTGACGGGCGTCGGCCGATCGGGTGTGTAGGCGCGCGCGCCGGGGAAATTGCTTCGCAATGTCTGCGTGATTGGCGGTGCGTAAGCGATCACGAGCAAAAGGGCGGCCCCCACCAGCCATGGCGTGAAACTTTGCACCGCGCGAACGTGTTCGTCGTGATACGGTTCAGAAACGACCAGCTCGAGCGCGCCTTGTTTTGTCGATCTGCTGAAAAGCGTGGCGAAGAAAACGATGAAAAACATCAACGCCGCCAGAGCCATGATTGTTCCGCCAAGGCTGCCGAGCATTTTGGCGGTCTGCCAATCCGCGTGATAAAGCGGCGACTGCGGGTTGGTGTAGGTCAATCCCATGTTGGTCCGTCGCGGTTCGCCCGCGGCGCCGCCGATAAACAGGCCGGTCGAGAAAATCATGATCCCGAGCGTCCAGATGTACGGCGTCCAGACGTTTACACGCGGGAGTTTGATTTCTTTGCCGGTCAATTTCGCGACTAGGAACAAAGTCATCCCGATGTAAGAGAGGAAGACCGGACCGGCGACCGTTTGATGAAAATGCGCCGGCAACCAGGAAGTGTTGTGCACCACAGTGTCGAGGTTGTAGGAGGCATTGATGATTCCGGTGACGCCGCCAAAAATAAAAATGCCGAGTCCGCAGAAGAAATAACCGAAGAGCCAGCGGCTTGTGTCAGTGTAGGGAAGCTTCTTCCACCAACCCATCAAACCGCGGCCGCCGTTGGCGCGCGCGCCGAGCTCCATCGATGCTGCCATCACGAATGCAGTCGCCAAACTTGGGACTGCCACCAGCATGGTGAAGAATGCGTGTACGAATTTCCAAGTGCTGCTGATTCCCGGTTCGGTGAACTGGTGATGAATGCCAACCGGCGCTGAGTAAAGAATGAGCCACATGAAGGTGAGCCGGCCGGCAAAATCAGAGAACAATTTTCCGCCTGAAACCTTCGGCAGCATCGTGTAATACATGACGTAGGTCGGCAGCAGCCAGAAATAGACGAGCGGATGCCCGAAGAACCAGAAGAGCATCCGAGCCAGCGGCACGTTCACGGTCGCAACCCACCCCATCGACCACGGGATCAGTAGAAAAATGATTTCGATTGCGACTGGAATCGTTGCGATGATCCAAACGATGAACGCGGCAAAGATGCCGACGACCGCGAGCGGAACCTTTTCGCCTGGATGCTCGCGTTTCCACGCAAAATAAACCGGCAACCAGTTGAAGAAGGCGATCCACGACCCAACGACCACGAGCGTTAGCCCAATGTAAAACGCAGGATGCGCGCGCAATGGCGGATAAAACGTGTAGAGAACGCTCGATGTTCCGGACAAAATCGCGGCGGCGGCGAGCACGGTTCCCACGATCATTAATCCGAACGATAGCCATGCGATTTTCATGTTTACGCGGCCCAGATAGAAACGAATCACCGCATAACCGAACGCGACTGCGAAAAATGTGGTGAACACGATTGCGTTGACGACGCCGTGCAAGGTGAGGCCCTGGTAATATTCGATACCCAAAACTTTCCGCGTGTGAATATGACCGGCCCGATAAAGTACCTGCATCAAGCCGTGATAGATCCCGAGGACGAGCAAGGCCGTCGGAAAGATCAGCTCGATCAGGATCATCCGCTTCAATCCCGATTCGATGGTCCGAGCAGTACTGGCAGTTGTTGATTCGTTAGGTAATTCCATCGGATTACTTCAAATTCTTGAGATACTCGATGAGCGCGTTCACTTCCTCATCGGTCAGCTCTGGCTTCGGCATTACGTCATCGAAGCCGGCCACAAGTGTTGTGCTTGGATTCATGATCGCTTCGCGCAGATACGCTTCGTCCGCGGTGATTGTCGATCCGTTCGTTAACTTGGTCTTACGGCCATAAATGCCTTTCAGCGTCGGGCCGATTCCCTCGGAGCCGTCGATCGAATGACAGGTCAGGCAATCTTTTGCTTCCAGCAGCTTGGCCATGTCATTAGTCTGAGGCACTGAGGTTGGCGCGGATTTCGTCGCCGTAAACGTTGCCGCATCGACTACTCGCAGATTGGCGGCCATTCGCTCGTGTCCCGTCCCGCAATATTCGTGGCAAAGCAATTGGTAGGTGCGCGTTTGATCTAGTTTAACGCGCGCGTAGTTCACTACGCCCGGTACAACCATTAGATTCAAATTTGTCCCCAACAAAATCAGTCCGTGCGTTACGTCTGGAGTGCTGACATAAATGTCGATGGTCGATCCCGCCGGCACCGTTATCTCCTTTGGCTCGAAGTCCCACATTTTTGCAACGTAATGCAGCTCGTAATGCGTCGGCGAATGCGTAACTAGCTCACCTTTTTCGAACGGTTTGATGTCGGTCAGACAAGTCGGCAGTCCGACGTGAAACATGTTGATCGCCAGTACCGCCAATCCAAAAAGGACAAGCACGAACGCGACTGAGATAATAATAATCCGTCGTTCGAGCTTGAGCGCGGGAGCCATATCAGCTTCGCGCGATCATGAGCCAGTAAATCACTAGCCAAAGCGCGGCGTAGAAGACCAATAGCAACGCGAAAAAGAAAATCGCACCGCGGGGAAAAAACGCTTTGTCGCTTTTGGATTCGGTGGGCGGCGTCAAAGTGACATATGAGGTTGCCACGTTTACTCCAGGGAAAAAAGAGAAAATTGGCTGCGGCGATTCAGCCAGCTGCTAATGCGCTGTTGTGTGCAGCCGGACTTTCAAGTTCCTGAAGTCAGGAACTTGAGAATTTAATTGTGCTCCTCTGGTGTGAAATTGGCGCAGATTTGCATCTGCATGAGTGCGAACCTCCCGTTGCGATGGGCGAGACAACCGGGGGCAAACGTTGCGGCAAAGCACGAAGCTTTCCGCCTAACGTGGCGCTCCTTATTTTCCGGCGCCCCCCTCAAGGTATTTTTGAAGCTCCTTGACCTGGTAGGCTGGCAGATTCGCTCGCACTCGCATGTGTCTAATGATCGTGCGCCATTGGGCAGCAGTGAATTCCCCTGGGTTACGCGCCATATGGCAGCGACTGCAATTCATCGTCCAGAGTTCCGCTCCTGATAGAGGCTCGGCTTTTGCCGTGGTGGCGGTGGTTTCCGTTTTTGTTTTGGAAGCGGGAGCTGGGGTTTGTGCGGTCGCAGGAAGGGAGATGATGATGGCTGTCGCGCTGACGGTCGTCACGGCAAGAAGCTGAATTAAAACGCGGACAAAAGCGCTGGTCTGTTTCGGTGTATGCATGGCGATGTGGTTAGAATCCATAGGAAATTTGAAAGAGAAGTGCATCATCTGGCGCGGCGGGATTGGGGCCATGATTGTTCGCCCATTCATAATCCCCCTCGAGCCAGAGAGTGTTTGTGATGTAGTAAACTGCGCCTACCGTGCCGCGATTTGTGCGTGAACCCAAGCCATCATCAACTGTGTCATAGCGGCCAACCAACTCGAGCTTGTCGAGGTACGGGACGTTCAGCTTGAGGCCCGCCAATTTGTATCCGGCCTGTATCCACCAGCCATCAGGATCGATGGTGCCCGCATTATCAGTTCCAACCCAGGTATTCATGTACTCGCCTTTCACTTCCACGTAAGGCCCTACGTGCAGAGCCCAGTCCGCGACCAAGGCGCTGTATTGCCGCCTACCGGCATTATCCCACGGACCCGACATACCTGAGACGCCGACTTCTAGGTCGTATAGCGGTTTCCACAGCAAGAAAGTGGCGATACGTCCGCCCCAACCTGCGCCTCCATGTAAATTGGCAAACCTTCCGTCGCTAGTAAGACCCACGTTGCCGCCCAAATCGAGTTGATCGGCGTTGCCAGCGCCGTCCACCGAGCTAACGCCATTGACCGCAAAGGCGGAGTAGGTAACGCTGGGCCCTCTGTCACCAATCGGGATTGCACCGCGCAATTCTACGCCGACGCCGTTGCCCGGAAGAACGGCTCGCGGCAACGGAGCGTCGGGAAACTTGTTCAACCAACCCGCGCTCCGCTCGCTATAAGTACCCAGCGGCAATAGCAAGTTACCACCAAGAAACGTGACGTAGTCATTGATGATATAATCGAGTGTCGCAAAGCTTAGATTAACCGTGGTGGTGGACCCGGAGCTGCCTGGCGCATTGTTTTGAAGAATGAAGTCGAAACCAGCTTCAAAGAGAATCTTGTCGCCACCCCGAAAGAGAAAGATCGGCGCAAAATCGGCCAACATGAAAGCCCCATGCTGATGGGAAATTTTGCCGAACTGAACCTCGGCGTCGCCGACAATGTCAAAGTCGTGGGTTGCGAGCGGACCGGATAAGTCAGCCGCGGTCGTTTCGGTAGAAGGCGCGGCGGCAGTTGTCGATGTTGTGCTGACAACTTGTTTGGCTTCAGCTGGCGCTTGCTTGGCCTCGGCTGGCGCTTCCGCTTCCGTAGGCGGCGGAGCTTCAGGCGGAGCCGCCGGCGCAGTCCCATTGGCCATTTGCTGAACCATTTTCTCCAACGCTTCCATTCTCGTTTTCATCGCTTCATGCTCGGCCTTGAGCTTATCGTACTCGGCGCGCGAAACGTAATCGCCGGAAGGCGGGGAAGCAGCGGTTGGCTGCTCTTGCGCTGGACTGGTAGCGGCACCCTGCGCCTGAAGCGGAGCGGGCAAACTTACTAAAGTGATCGGCAGGAGAACGAACGCGATCCAACGGTTAAAGAAATAAGTTGCGGACATCTTCATTGGGTAGGTATCAGGCTTTCATTTTGCGAAGGTTGCTCGGACATAGTTCACAAGCTGCCATCGTTGCGCTTCCGAGAGGGGAGTAGCCTTCCACATAGGCATGGCAGCGTGTCCCTCCGAGATTTTCCAAAACAGTTCGCCATCTGTTTCACCGGTCTCCTTGATGCGCGCTGGCAGGTTGGCCGGTTTTTTCTCCAATGCCGCCGCGCCTGGCCCGTCGCCCGTTCCTTCCTTCCCGTGACAGATCAGGCAGTTGGCGACGTAAAGCTTCCGCCCACGCTCAATTGTGGTAGCATTCGTCGGCACCGGATTTGACCAACTAGCTGCAGCCGACGCTGGAGCCCTCCAGTCTTTTGCGAAGGTTGCTCGGACATAGTTCACGAGTTGCCATCGCTGCGTTTCCGAAAGAGGAGTAACTTTCCAACTGGGCATAGGGGGGTGCCCTTCGGAAATTTTCCAAAACAGCTCGCCGTCCCGTTCGCCGGTTTCTTCGATGCGCGACCCCAGGTTTGCGGGTTTTTTCTCTAGTACGGCCGCGGTCGGTCCGTTGCCTTTTCCCTCTGGCCCGTGGCAGCCAAGACAGTTGGCAACGTATAGCTTTTTGCCGAATGCAATCGCACTCGCGTTTGGCGGCACCGGATTTGGCCGATTAGCGGCAGAGGCCGGAGCTCGCCAATCTGGGTTTTGCGCCAAAGCGAACGTGCTGGCTGAAACGAGCCCAAGTGCGGCCAAGACTCTGCGAAAGAAGCTTGATCGCTTGGATGTATTCACGATTAGGCAGTTACGTCTTCACTTTGCAAACGTTGCTCGGATGTAATTCACAAGCTCCCATCGTTGCGTTTCTGTGAGCTGTGCCTTCCACGTGACCATCGGCGCTCTTCCCTCGGAAATTTTCCAAAATAACTCGCCGTCGGTTTCGCCGGTCGACTTGATGCGCTGGCCGAGATTCGCCGGTTTTTTCTCCAATGTCGCCGCACCAGGCCCGTCGCCGTTTCCTCCCGCGCCGTGACACGTAAAGCAATTGGCCGTATAGAGTTTTTGCCCGAGCGCAATCGTGTTGGCGTTTGCCGGCACCGGATTTGGCCGATTCGCCGCCGAAGCGGGAGCTCGCCAATCTGAGCCTTGCGCCAGCACGAACGTGCCTGTCGCGGCAAACGCAAGGCCAAGCAGGATTTTACGAAGCGTTTTTCGTTGATCTCGTTTCATAAATTTTGCGCACAATAAAATTATCGAGTTGCATCAACTACGCGTTTCTTGGGATTTGATGATCGACAATTGCTGTCGGCAAGAGCGAGTCAGTAGCGATTAGGCACCGCATTTTTTTTGGTGTGAGGACACCCGCGCCCGTCACGGCCGCAGCCTGCTTATCGCAGACCAGGCCCTTACCGACTACGCATTTTTTCGGTAAATCGCACATGTGGCACGCAGTTCTGTCTCATGGATTGGCGCTACACTGCGGGGCGCATTGGCGATTAGCTTGACACAGATGATCGACATCATCAGCCTCGCAACATGAACTTTCTCAATCGATTCGCAGATCCAGTTTACTGTATCATGCGGCTCATCATTGGATTGACGTACGCATGTCACGGTAGTCAGAAGCTTCTCGCGATTCCCGGCGGCGGACACGGCGCGGGCGGAATAGCAGTAGTGGCGGGATTCGTCGAGTTGTTTGGCGGATTGGGCATTGCCTTCGGTTTCTTGACACGGCTCGCGGCGTTCTTGGCGAGCGGTGAAATGGCGATTGCCTATTTCACGTTTTATGTCGCAGCCGTGGACCTGCCGGCAGCAAAGTTTTTCCCGATCATGAATGGAGGCGAGCTCGCGCTGGTGCTTTGCTGGATTTTCTTTTTCATGATCTTCTATGGCAGCGGACGTTGGAGCATCGACTCGCTGATTTTCAGAAGACGCGGCAACGCGCCGGGCACCTAACACACGTCTATACTTTCTTAATGGAGCGCTGCTGTGTGCGCTGCGAAGCGAAAACGTGGCGTGTTCTTACTTTTCGAGCTGACGCAGTTTCAAATACACGGTTAGCATCAGCAGTCCGATGATCGCTATGCTCGCAGCGAGGCCGAGTTGCCGGTATTTGTATTCCTGCTGTGCCTGATTGACTAACGCATCCGTTTTCTTAACAGCTTCTTCTCCCGGGGCGGCAATTTGCTCGAAGCTGGTCCGCGTAAATGAGTGAATATACGTCCTCGATTTTTTCAGTGCGTCGGTCAGCTCGGTCAATTGGTTGTTGATCGGTTCGATATCAAGACCTCTGGCCGCGAGTTTCTCCGACTCGGCCACGAATCGATTCCGCGCTTCGTCCATTTGGGTAATCGTTTGACGGAAATAATCGGCCGTTTGAATGCACTCCGGGTGCTCCTTCGCGTATTGGCGGTGGCAATCACCGCACAATTGTCCGGATCCCGTGAGAAGCATGGAGTCGTGCGTCTTCGCGATCGCGTGGTTGCCATGGCATTGCCCGCATTCAGGCCAGTTATGCTCGTCGAACGCCTGCTTGTGTTTGCTGCCGTCGAACAAGCCGGCGTTAGCGGAGTGACAAAGGTTGCAACTTTTGCTGACTTGCGCGATGCCGGGCGGGCTGGCCGCGTGATTCCCATGACAGGTGTTGCACGCGGGTGCGCCGAGGTCACCGCGGCCAAGAAGCGCCTTGCCGTGGACGCTGTTGCGATATTCGGCAAGCTGAGTCGTCGGCAACGGCGAACCGTCCGTGCGCTTGAATCCTGCCATCGTCGCCTGATTGGCATGACACGCGCCGCAAGTTTCCGGAACGTTGCGAGCGTAAACTTTCGATTGCGGATCTTTTGCCGGTCGAATGCCGTGAACGCCATGGCAGCTCACACACGACGGCGCACGGTCATCATGTTTTTCCATTAACGTTTTGCCGTGCGGACTGTCCTTGAATTTCGCAAGCTGATCGGTTGGCAACGCAGCGTTGAATTGATGCATCAAACCGGGGTCCGAGTGACACCGCGCGCAAAACTGGACGACCCAGCCTCGGTTCTTGTCGCGATCTTTCTCCGGCCATTCTTTGACGTGGGCATGTCCGAGTTCGGCGGTCGGATCCCCGCCGTGGCATCCGGCACAGGAGAGTCCGCGCTGAAAATGAACGTCGTCCACGAGCTGTTTCAAATTCATGCGCGACGAAGTGCCCGGCTCCGGATTGATAACAAATAGCGTGTCTGGAGTCTGATTCGCCGAGTCGCTGTGACAAAGGACGCAATTGTTCTGGAGAAGCAGTTCCATTTTTTGCGGGCGCAATTGCAACCCGAGCAGAATCGACAAATGCTCCGGGCGCGAAATGGTTTCCTTTTGCACCGCCTGATCGAGTAGTTCTTTCAGGCGATCGTTCAGACCGTTGTAGTACGCCTGCTCTTCCGGTGTGATGATAGGCTTGCCGTTTTGGTCTTTCGCCAAAAGCATCTCGGCAAGTTTCGGAATCGACGCAACCGCGCTTTGCTCCGCCGAATTCGCAGTGACGCAAATTAAAAATGACGCGAGGACAAACGCGGCCGTTTTCACGTTTGATTCCCGCTACTTCGCGAACGCAACAGGCGCATCGTCGCGCCGATAAATGCGGCAGCCGCCAGCGAGATTGTACCCGCGACCAGATAAGAAAGCCCGGCAAGTCCATGAAGCGCGACGTGCAACAGCGCAGCGCCGGTTAAGACGAACCAACGATGTTCGTAAAGGAAATAACGAACGATGGTGATCGCTACGCCTGCTGCGAGAGTCCACAAGGCGCAAACGCGCGCGACATTGTGCGTGGATGCGAGTTCGCTGGTTGCTCCGCCGGAGCCGATGTCCCAACCTGCAAGCGTTAGAAAAATGAGAAATAAAATCGCAGCCCAACCGAAATCGCTAAATGTCTGCGAGTACTGGTTGCGATAAGCGCGGCGATCGAGCCAGGGAATGATCGCCCAGATTCCAAAAAGGAGGCCAATCATTAGCAAGCACATCTGCGGACCTTCCAATCCGAAGAGATGCGGCGGAAATTCTTTCAGGAGCTGGTACTCCCAGAGAAAATACCATTCCGGTTTGATGCCGGGATAAGCCGGCGCCATCGGATTCGCTTTTTCGCCGAGCTCCCAATCCATTCCTGGAATCCCCGGGCCGTACGGCAGAAAGACAGTGAGCGTGAGCAGCAACATCAAACCCCCGAGCCAGAGCAAAAGGTCGCGCAGCGCGAAGCTGGGAAAGAATTTCATCCCGCGCGGTGCAGCGGTCGCTCCGACTGGTGGTGCCATACCCTGGCGTTGAATCAAAAGGAGATGCAATCCGATCAAGCCGACGAACGCCAACGGCAAAATGACGACGTGTGCCGCAAAGAATCGATAGAGCGTGTTAATCGTCACGTCCTGGCCGCCGCGCAAGACTTGAAGCAACCAGTGACCCAAAATCGGAACGGACGCGACGATGTTCGTTCCAACTGTGGTCGCGAAATACGCTAGCTTGTTCCAGGGCAAAAGATATCCGGAGAAACCGAATCCGAGCGTTAGGAGGAACAGCAAATAACCGGAAACCCACGTCATCTCGCGCGGTGGCCGGTACGCTTTTAACATCATTGTGCTGAACATGTGAAGTGTCAGCGAGATGATCATCAAATGCGCGCTCCAACTGTGCATCGAGCGGATTAGCCAGCCGAACGGAACTTTCGTTGTTAGAAATCGAATACTTTCGTACGCGGTCGCTTCGCCCGGTTGGAAATACATCAACAGCAAAACACCGGTGATCACCTGAACCACGAAAAAGAACATCGTGATCCCGCCGAGATAGTACCAGCCCATCCAGTGGGTTCCAATCGGCACTTCCTTGTGCCTCAGAAATTCGAACAGTGGCGTTAATTTATAACGCCGATCGAGCCACCCTCGTAACGCTCTGCGATTTTCGAAGGTATCTATATCATGTCCTTTCTTCGGAAATAACGATGCCGCCGTCAGGCTGACGTTGGGCGAGGTACTTGGTTAATGGTTTGGGCGGCGGCCCCGACAACACGCGGCCGTTCATGTCGAATCGTCCGTCATGGCATGGGCACCAAATCACCGATTGCCCCGGCAGATAGGTAACGGTACAACCCTCGTGCGAGCATTTTGCGCTGAAAGCGAAGACCTCATCTTGCGACTGCAAAACGATCACGCGCTGACCACTAACCGGCACAATCACGAATTTGTTTTGTTCGAGCTTGGCAGTTTCGTCGCGCGTCAGATGCGTTGGGCCGGTCGGACCAGTCTGCGGCAACGGTTTAAGATAACGAATGATGGGATAGGCAACGCTGACTAGCCAGCCGAGCGCGCTCGCGCCGAGCACCATGTCGAGAAAATGGCGGCGCGAGGTCTTCGAATTGGAAGCTGCGGTTTGCTCCATTCTCGATCGCCAAAAATTCTATCGAGTCGCCCTCATCCGTTCAAGCAGCGCTTGTGGCCGGCAATTCTTCATCGCGAGTGTCGCTTGTTGCGTTGAAACTTCTCCAGTTCTCCAACGGCATGCTCGCGATCGTGATTAACGCAAGCTGACTGATCATAAAACCAAGCAGCCAGGGAAATGCTTTTTGCATAAAACCGTAGGAGTGCAGACCGACGCCAAGCATGTTCACGCCGAACCATGAAAAACTGGTTACGACGTTGCCGAAGATCGCCATGATCATGAGCCCGCGTTGGCGAATGAATCCGCCCCAGCGCGCGTGTAAAATGATCGCGCACCAGAGAACGATCAGAACCGCACCATTTTCTTTCGGATCCCAGCCCCAAAACCGGCCCCAGGACTGATCGGCCCAGATTCCGCCGAGCACGGTGCCAACAAAGCTGAACAGCGTCGCGAAACAAACCACGCCGTAGGTCATGCGCGCGAGCGAATCAGCGGTTTGTTTTTTGAGCGAGCGCGTGAAGACGCCGCGCACGATGTAAATGATCGCGAGCATGCCGGCAAGGAACATTGCCGAGTAACCGGTGGTGATCGCGACCACGTGAGTCGCGAGCCAGATGTTGGTGTCGAGCACGGCCTGCAGCATTTCGAGCGTGTCGCCGCTGCCGGCAAGGTGATGAGCAATGATTAAGGTGACGAAACCGATCGCACCAGCGCAAGACGCGCCGATTCCGTCGCGGTAAATTCTTTCAAGGATGAGTGAGACAATGACCGCGCCCCAGCCAATGAAAATCGCGGAGGAATAGAGATTCGTAACCGGCGGACGTTCCTGCAGGTACATTCGAGAAAAAAGACCGAAACTGTGAATTGCGAGGGCGAGCAACAAAAGATAAAACGCAGATCGATTGAGCGTTCGGTTCCAACCGAGCCAGGACGCGCACGCGAGCAGAAAGCCAAGCACATAGATTGCCATGCTTTGGCTGAACGGCTGCAGGCGATTGAACAGAAATTCGAACCCCGTCCGTTTCACTGCCTTCGGTTGCTCTTTTGAGGAGAAGTTCGTCGCAAGATCGACGTGTTGATTGAACGCCGCGTAGTCTTTTGCGCGGTATGCGTCGCCGATCTGCGCGTATTCAAAGACGATTGGATGAATCTCGCCGGTCGCGACCGAATGCAACAAGCTGTCGCCGACGGAATGCCAGTCGCCGCTCTGGTCGAGCGGCGGCACCGCCAAGATGTAGGCCATCTCGGACAGCTTTTCGTATTTTTGAATTAACTCGGCGACGTCGTTTAGCTTTTGTTTGTCGAAATTTTCGCCGCGTTGGGCCTGAGCCGCCGCCCTGGCCGCGCCTGGAACGCTTGCGGCATAATTTTTTAGCTCAGCCGCGAAGTCTTGTGTGTCTTCTAACTGAACACTGTTCTTCAATCGCTGATAAAGCACGATCCCGTTCCGCAAATTCAGGATCGCGCTTTGATAGGCCGAGCGTTGGACCGCTTCGAGTTTATCCGCCTGATCACCTTGCTCTTCGATTTGTTTTAAAAAGGGCGCGAACTCACTGAAGCCAAAATATTTTCGCTGACTTTGCTCCCAGCCGAACAATCCGAGCACCTCGTCGTTTTGAACAAGGAAAACCGGATACTGATCGGCCACTGGCGCGTTGAAGAGAACATCAGCCAGCCAATCAATCGCACTCAGCGTGCGCCCGTCTTCCAGCCGCAGCTCCTGTTTGCCGTGAGTAATCAGGAGGGAGTTGCGCGCCACAGTATCGAAAGGTTTGACGCGTCCGCCAACGAGCACCGGAAGCTTTGAGAATTTCGCAAGATTGAAGTCGTCCTTCGCCGCTTTCGGCGGCACCCAATTTCCCGCAATCCAGCCGGCAATAACAAACAGGACGATCCAGGGCACAAATCGTTTCATTTCGTAGTGCTCCGCTTTTGCCTGGCGAATCCAACTAGATGAAATCCAAATTGCACAAGCAGGCCCGCTGCAACGATGACACACGCAACGTAGGGAGCGAGAAAGCTTGGGTTGTGCACGACCTGCAGAATCGTCGCGCGATCGTCCTGTTGAAATCCTGCCTGATAAAAGGTTTCGCCGCGATAACGCAGCGGATGATTCATGTAGATCAAAACATCACGGTTCACGGATCGCTCCGGATCGATCAACGTCACCTTGCTCGCGAAATTCTTCGGGATGTCGGTGCCGGCATACCGTTCGTGCGTAAATTTTTGCAAGGTAACGCTATACGGC
>DATLJP010000021.1:0-33906 GCA_035538875.1 Chthoniobacterales bacterium
GACGGTTTCTAACCCTAATATAGGTTATGGGGTGCAGACTATAAGGTATGCCGATGGAAAAACCAAAGAGTTCTATCAGATCGGCACTAGTGCAAGCACAACAGGCATCTCCGTTTACATTATGGGGATAAAAGACAAAAAGTACTTAGCCGAGAAGTATGGAAAAAAGATCGGCCAAGCAAGCGTGACAAGGTATTGCATCAAGTTCCGGACACTAAGAAATATAGACGTTGATACCCTCGTAGACGCAATGCGATATGGCATTGAACAGACACGCGCCTAACAATTCATTCAAGCCGACGCCGCTACGCGGCGCGGCTTAATTCAGGCGTTAGGCCGCGAGCCGCCAGTGCGCAAAAGTATTCCTATCTTGTCCATAGTGACGTGGCTAGGTGGTATTTCAACTATTACACGAGGCCCTTTTAGTGATCTCGGTTGGTTTTCCCCGCCGGAAATTGTTCCGTGTCTTGCTTTGGGCGCATTTGCTGGATTGATGGGTCGGTATGATCCGACCCTGCTCATTTATCAGGTTTGTGGCATTGCTCTCGCGGTTATCGCTGACATCGGAGGCTTCCGTTGGGCTCACCTAGCATCGCTTGCATTGTCTGTGCTGGCAGCTCTTTGGGGTCTGCTCGGCTTCTTGGCTGGTCGTTTCATCGAGATGATCCTCGTCCAGACGCGCCCGTCTTCCTCTGGATCATCAGTTATATCGTTGTTCTGCTCTTGATTTGTGTGCCGGTGTTTTGGGCATTGTTATGCTACAAATGGTCGGCACGCGGTCTAACCAGCCGATGAAGCCTACGGCCCCGTTGGGTTGCAACGTCAGCATGTTTGCCACCGACCCCGTCCGCGGCTTATCTCCTTCTTGTTAGACAGTGTGAATGCGCTTCTCACTGGCGCATCGAAATGCTTTCATTGCGTCAGATGAAAAAGGCAAGAAACAAATCGCCCGCCGAAAGGGACATTTCCTATCAGAAACCAGTCCTGCGCAGCGAGGCTTTTGCCCGGGCACTCAGCGAAGCAAAATTGCGTGTCGTTGGTGCCGGCGGTTTGCGCTCGCTTTTTGAACGAGCCGCGAAAGTGGCTGCGTCGCTCCCCAAGCAGCGGTTCAAGGAGAATTGGCCGTATCTTCAGACGATGCTGCGGCTCGTCGGCGC
The DNA here is from genome assembly GCA_035538875.1 of Chthoniobacterales bacterium. GTDB lineage: Bacteria > Verrucomicrobiota > Verrucomicrobiia > Chthoniobacterales > UBA10450 > AV40. Next base: position 1,158 of record DATLJP010000021.1, read on the forward strand.
GTACGAGCGCGGTCAATACAAGCAGGTTTCGAGTGATGATCTGATGTGGATCGTGGCTGCTCTCAACTATTTGGTCGACCCATTCGATTTGATTCCGGACAAAACTCCGTTGCTCGGCTTCGTTGATGACGCAATCGTTGTCGGATTTGTCGTGGACAAAACCCGGCAAGCCCTGGACGATTTCATGATCTGGGAAACCAATGGCGTCAGCGTTACCGCAGCGGTTCCGCCTGATCGTAGAAAGTTGTTGAGGATGCATGACGAACTCCGCAAACAGCTAGCCGCCGAATTCATGCAGAGGACTGCCGACGGCACGCTGGTTCGAGCGACAACACGACTGCTCGTTCCCGGCGGAATCCATCACGATTGGCGGTTCGCTGCCGGATGGGATTCGTTTTTGAAGGCGGTTGCGGAAGCCCACAGGATGTCCCCGCAAAGGCGGATTGAGATCAAACACCTCTTGTGCGACGGCGATTTTGTGATTGGGCACGTCCACGTCGTCCAACGACCTGGGGATCCAGGCGCCGTGGGTTTTTTTCTCTTGAGATTCGAGGGCGAACGCATCGCTGAAATGTGGGCCGTCGGGCAAGCTCTCCAGGTAGATTCACCCAACAAACACGGCGCATTCTAGCGCCAACGATCTAACCAACCGATGAAGCCACGGCGCCGTTGCGGGATAAACTCAAGGTGTTTGCCACAACACCCTGCCGCGGCTTATCTCTTTCTCGTTGGGCCTGTGCAGCGCAGCGCCTAGAATCAACCCAACAAATCAAATGCCTACAAAGCCAATTCCTGAAGGATTCCACGCCATTACACCATATCTGTTCGCCAAAGGCGCGTCGCGGTTGATAAAGTTCATCTCCGCAGCATTCGAGGGCGAGTTGATCTCCGACCAGAGGCGGCCGGATGGAGCAGTCATGCACGCAACCATGCGAATTACAGATTCGATGCTCATGCTTGCTGACCCCACTCCAGAATTTGGGCCGATGCCCAGCTCAATTTACTTATATGTCACCGATTGCGACACGGTGTATCAGCGTGCGCTCAGATCTGGCGGGAGTTCCGTTTTTCCGATGATGACATTGCCTTCCGGTGAGCGGTATGGTGGCGTCAAAGACCCTTGGGGCAACATTTGGTGGGTGGCCACACACGCCGAGGATGTTCCGCCCGAAGAGCAGGAACGGCGCTGGAAGGAGTTCAAAATGCCACGACTCAACGCGAATGCCAACGAGGCCTAACCAATCGCTGAAGCCAACCGCTGGCCGTCGTGACGCGCACGTTTGATTTTATGAAACAGTTCTCCGAGTTTGCCATGCTCGCTTTCGCCAGCGGCGGCTGAGCTTATTCTCGTTAGGCTGCGACCACTAAAGACAAGTGCCGAAACGCGCACCATATTTTTGCCGGTCATCCGTTGAACCTGCGATAACTCTTCCTTTGACGATTTCGCGCTTGGCCGGGTTACAACATTGCAACCAGCTAAAAACCCGCAACCCGGTCACATCATGTAATACAATTTCGCAAACAGCACGATGAAGGCCGCGAGTCCGATTGCTACCATAACCCACACGCCGAATATTGCTTCACCATCTTTGTTGTAATTCGTCGCTTTCATTCCGACAAAAATTACGAATTGACCGGACGAGATTGCTTACCGCACGTTGCGAATTGCAGGGCTTTTCTTGGCTACCAACACCGAATGACGTCTAACCTGCCGATGAAGCCACCCCCTTGATCAGGATGATCACCGTCAATCTTGCCACCGACCCCGGCCGTGGCTTATCTCTTTCTCGTTAGACCGCCGGAATGAGCACAGCTAGCGGCTCACCCCTCCCGCGTATTTGCGTCACGGACGAGCGACATGCCTGCAGCCAGCGCGATCATTAGTAGTACTCCGGCGTACGCGAATGCCGTGGCACGCGAATCGGCGAGCTTCGGAAAAAGTGTGAATCGCAGGAAGGTCGAATAGTTCGATGCGCTGTGTACGTAAATCATCAGCAACGTACTACCGCCTGATTTTACGAAAAACCAGGTAAAGATCACAGAGAGCGCGATGCATGAATACAGAAATAGGACGTGCTCAAACGGTGTATTCATCCGAGAATCAGCGGCGTAAAGCGGAACGTGCCAGGCATACCACATAACACCGACGATTACAGAGGCTGAGAGCGGTCGTAGTTTTTTCATCAGTTGCGGCAGGAGAACGCCGCGCCAGCCGATTTCTTCACCTAAGGGACCATCGAACACGATCATTACAAGATAAAGCAGCACAAACTTGACGAGGCTGAACGCGCTTACATCGAATCGCAATGTGCGCGTCGCGTAACCGACGATCACGACGGCGGCATTGATCAAAATGCCGAACCACGCGAGCACGTACAATCCGCCCGGCACCCGCCAGCGTACAATGCTGCGCCCGAGTTCCTCGATGCCGGCACGTCCTCCGCAGCACGCCAGCGCCATAGTCGCCGCGAGTGCTGGGCCGAAGTTACTAAAGAGGAGCCAGACGATGGTGCCGAGAAGTGACTTCCGCCCAAAGTCGTCATGCTCCATCGAGAATGGCAGCATGCCGTGTTGCGAGAGTACGACTACTAGCCAATAGAGCAGCGAAAATCCAAGCGCTAGAACTACGAATACGGCGGCAGTCTTTGTCGCGCCAAGATTGATATGCCGACAATTGGAATGAGTTTCTTCATTATATAATCTCTCCTGAAGGCGCGATCCGTTTCACAATCGCCTGGAAGCGCGGATGACTGCGGAGATTCTCGACATCCGGATCGTGCTGAATCCAGTCTCCGACAGCAACACCTGCTTCAATTGCACGTTCGAGTCCATCGAGCGCACGTTCGGTTTCACCCAGCATTGCCAAATTACATGCGGCATTGTACAGGACTAATGGGTCGTTGGGCGCTAGTTCCATAGCCTGCTCGGCCCATCGACTCGAGCGCTCCTTGTCTCCAAGCCTGATCGCCACGTTAGCCCCCAAGCTGTAGGCGCGCGCTTCTTCGGGGTTGAGTTCAAGGTGCTTTTCGACGGACTCGACGGCCAGTTGTCCGGCCCGTCGCGCCTCATCGTGGCGTCCCAACTCGGTAAGCGCCATTGCCAAAAAGCACCGCGACCGATAATCGTCCGGTCGCACACGCTGGGCCTTTTCAAACAGCTTCGCAGATTTCTCGGGATCTCCGCTCTCGAACAGCATTCGGCCATAAAGATAAAATGCTTCAACAAGCGTGGGGTCCTGTTCGATCGCCCGTTCAAATGCAACTGCCGCCTCCGCAAAACGTCGTTGAATAGCGAGGGCCTGACCGACCGAAACATGGCCCTCGGCTGAATTTGGATCGAGTTTCAACGCCTGCTCGCTAGCGTGCTGCGCTTCTTCCAAATCCCGCGGATTCCGTCCCCACCGAAAGAGATCGACATAGGTGTTGGCCAAGCCTGCCCACGCAGCCGCAAAGCTGGGATCGGTCTTCACCGCGCGCTCGAACATCTGTCGCGCGAACTCGACGCTTTGACGCGTCCATTTGTGATAAAGCTTACGTCCGCGAAGATAAAATTCGTACGCTTCAATATTAGTCGTGGAGGGCTTTAGAAATCGGAATTCTTCTCGTTCCGTAAGCGCCAGGCCTAACGATTCTAAAACGCTTCGGGCGATCTCGTCCTGGATTGCAAAGATATCTTCAATCTCGCGATCGAAACGTTCCGACCAGAGCTGGTAGCCGTTGCTCGCGTCAATCAGCTCCACGCTAATCCGGAGGCGTTTTTCTACTTTTCGGATGCTACCGTCGAGCAGCGCCTCGACGCCAAGACGCTTCCCAATCTCACGAGCGTCCAGATTGGCTTCGCGAAATGCGAAACACGACGTCCTAGCGGGAACATGGAGACTACCAACCTTACTGAGGGCGTTGAGTATTTCCTCGGCAATACCGTCACTGAAGTGTTCCTGGTCGCCTTCCGCGCTGAGATCAGCAAACGGCAAAACAGCGATCGAGCGGATTTTGTTGTTCCTTTGCTCAGGACGCCCACCGCTGTTTCCCGCGCTGGAAACCGAGGCCGCCGTCGAACTTTCCGTCAGCGTGACGACATGCAGATCGATTGAACCTACTCCCTTGAGATCGCGGCAACCTAACGACTCAAAACGAAGTCCTTCACGACCGCGGACTTGGCGCCAGACGTCCTCACTGACGACGACCTGGCCAGGATCAATTGCGGCTTGGATCCGCGCAGCCGCATTGACGCAGTCACCGTAGAGGTCGCCGTCTGCATCTACGGCGACGTCGCCAACGTGAATACCGATGCGCAGATCGTGCGCGCGACCAGTTCTGGCTGACTCTTCGGCATATTCTTGGCCCAATGCAGCTGCGGCGCGCACGGCCGTTTCCGTGCTTGGAAATTCGGCGAGAACTGCGTCACCGAAAAATTTGACCACTCGACCTTCGTAGCGTTGGACATTACTACGCGAGAGCGCTTGTAAGATTTCAATCAACTGGAGCGCACCACGTTCATCCTCCGCTGCACGCGCGCTATATCCCGCAATATCGGCAAACCAGAGCGCGACGAGATGATGGGGTAGAGAAGCTCTTGGCATTTGGGTTTTCGGTCCAAATCAAGTATGCATCGCGCTCACACTGGAGCAACCGACATGGCTTTATATTGTGACTATTGCCGAGGCCGTACCATATTATAGATCAGGCTTGGCGGAAGCCCTGATAGCGACTACTCCGTGCGTAATGCCTGGATTGGGTTGACCTGAGTCGCGCGCCGGGCCGGTAACCACGTTGCAATCAGCGCGGCGACAGCGAGAACGAGTGGAGCGACCGTGAAGGCGACCGGATCAAGTGCGCTCACCTCATAGAGAATTCCGTTCAGGATTCTTGCTGTCGCCAAGGCGAGCAACAGGCCAAGGAGAAGTCCGCTCGCGAGCATAACGAAGCCCTCTCCCATGATCATGCGCAACACCGCTCCGGCTTGGGCTCCCAACGCCATGCGGATGCCAATTTCCCGGGTCCGTCGGGCGACCGAATAAGATTTCACTCCATATACACCTACGACCGCGAGTACAAGGGCGAGTGTGCCGAAGGTACTAAACAGCGCTGCCGCCGCGCGCACGAGCCACAGTTGCACATTGCTGTTGAGATGCTGCGAGAAGGATTTCAGTTCGAGAACCGGAACGGAGGCGTCGACTTCACGAACGGTGCGACGCAACAAGTCCGCTGTGGCCACGGCATCGCGCTCCGCCCCAGGTGCGAATTTGATGTGAAAGAAAACCTCGCTTTGAAATCCACTGGCGAATGGTAAATAAATTGCGCCCGACGGATCTTTCTCAAACAGACTTGCGCGGGTGTGCGGAACAATGCCAACAATTTCAATCGGCATTTTTTCGGTACCTGCCCCCTCAGCGAAGGAACCGGCGCCGCTTTCGCGGTTACTCTTTGCCTTCCACGCCGTCTTGCTTGCGAATTGAATTCGTTGACCAAGCGCATCACCATCGGGCCACAACTTTTTCGCCAGCACTTCGTCTACGATTGCAACCTTCGGGATGTTGTCATGCAGTGCTTCCGTGGGGTTAAACGCGCGGCCGCGCAGAATCGGAACACCGACGGTTGAAAAATATTCCGCGCCCACGCTATTCCAGCGGGCATCGAAGGCCAAACCGTCGGCCGGCGTGGCCGGTTTGGCATCCGAAGCGGGATTTACTCCGGCTCGCTGCACGGGTTTACTCATCGAAATCATGCCGAACGGCACGGTCGCGGAAATGCTCGCCCGCTCGACACCGGGCAAGGCTGCGAATTTCCCTTCCAGCGAGCGATAGAGATTGAGCGCGTGGGTTTGATCGTAGGAGGCGAGACTCGCGTCGACTTCGACGAGATAATTTGTGCTCGTCCGTAAACCCGTGTCGACCGAGGCCGCTTTACCTGCGCCGCGAATAAAGAGAGCGGCCGCGGTGAGAAGTGCCAGCGAAAACGCGATCTGCACAACCACGAGCGGATTGCGCGGGAGGAATTTCCAATGACGTCGCACGACATCCTCCGCGGCATTCTCCTTCAAATCCTCAACGACCGCAGATCTCGAAAGCTTGATTGCTGGCCCGAGCCCGAAAGCAAGCGTCCCGATTATGCAGAAAGCGACTGTCGCAGCGAACAGCGAAAGATTCGCTCCGCCCTCCCAAACCAGATCAAGCGGAATCATTTTGCTTAACGAAGCCACCAGCAGATCGGACGACCAGAGACCGACTAACAAACCGACGGTCCCGCCCAAGAGCGCGAGAACAAATCCTTCGATCAGTAATTGCCGCACAATGCGCCATCGGCTCGCGCCTAACGCGAGACGCATGGCGATCTCTTTGCGCCGCGCTGTCCCCCGCGCCAGCAGCATGTTCGCAAGATTCAAACAAGCGACAAACAAGACGACGCCCGCCACCCCAAACAACATCGGCGCCAACATCTTTACTTCGCGATCGTCGTTTGGAGTCGTGCTGTCCGCGAACCGGGAAACCGGCGCGCTAATAAAGGTCTGGTCTTTCTGTTCAACCGGGAATGCCTGCTCGAGATTCGCCGCCAAAGTCTTCAAGGCGGGCTCCGCTGCGGCTCCGGTCAGGCCGGGCTTCAATCGCGCGATGATCATCAGTTGCGTTCCGCTGCGATCGCCGAGCGCGGTACGATTGTCCGAATCAAAATCGTTGGCGACCGCATCATAAGAACCAAGCGGCAACCATATCTCCGGCGAGAAAATCTGGACTGTCCCGGTGAATCCTTTTGGCAGGATTCCAATCACTGTGTAAGGCCGGCTGTTCACAGTAATCTGCGAATTGAGGAGCCCTGGATTCAGATTTTGTTTCTGCCAATAGCCGTAGCTAACGACCACTACCGCCGAATTTGTTCCTGGCTTTTCTTCATCAATCGTGAAGGTACGACCTTGAATAGGCTTCACACCGAGGACCGAGAAATAATTTGCGCTGACAACATCAGCGAAACTGCGCCGGGTGGTTGCTTTATCGCCGAGGCCAACCATAGCGAGGTTGTGCGCCATTACGCCCGAGAAGGTGTTGCTCTGCTCGCGCATATCGACATAGGTGGGATAGGAAAATGCTCGGAAGTTCTTCGGGTTCTTTTTGTCCTGCGAGAACAGTTGCACGAGTTGCTGAGGATCCGCGTACGCGGGCGGCCGATACAATATTGTGTCGAGCAAACTGAAGATGGCGCTGTTCGCGCCAATTCCTAAAGCGAGCACGATGACAGCGGCGAGAGTAAATCCTGGCGTCTTAAGGACCTGCCGAAAGGCAAATTTTAGATCAAAAGTCATGTCTGGTGGAATCGACCTCTTTCTGCGGTTGTGGGGCCACGTTGATTAAAGCAACGGGAGCGTTCGGCAAAGCTCGATCACTGCGCTCACGCCAGCGATGATCGGGGCTGCCGCGACGGTGATGAGTGCTCCGAAAATCGCGGCGTTACTCAAGAAGTCGTATTTCGCTTCGCTGTCGAAATAATTGCGGCTGATATCGCGCAATGATTTCGATGATGTCCTCGCGCAGCAACCGCTCAAATTCTTGAGGGTCGCAGCTTGATAATCGTAATCAACAAACGGGAACTTCTTCGCGTTCTTGTGGGTCACGGTAGTTGGTTTCATAATTTTTTCCTCTTTTCTCTAGTGAGAAGCATTTGGCTGCTCGCTGGATTCAAGAGTTTTTTCATTTCTAAAATTCTCATCGCAGCGTCCGTGCCACGGGCCAAGGCAAAGTTCTAAGTTGCTGATGATCAGCGACTAAAAACTTCGCGACGTTTTTCCCGCGAATCGGGAAGTGATTCGGTTGTGGGACAACACGTTCCCGAATTCGGGACGAAGAAAATGCCAGCTCGTCGGACTCAACGTGGCAAACCACAACACAGATTCCCCGCCGAATGACCGCGAGCAACCTTGCCACAACACCCTGCCGTGGCTTATCTCTTTCTCGTTAGGCGGAGAAAGCTCATGACAAGGCTAGAAGGCACTTTTTGCGCACTGATTGCCGCTCAAGCAGCCCACTCAGTAGAAGAGTATTTTGGCCGCCTCTGGGAAGTATTCCCGCCCGCAATCTACATTACCGGCTTGATTTCAGAAGATCGGCAGCGCGGTTTTATTATCTTTAATGTCGCGTTGTTGGCGTTCGGCGTCTGGTGCTTCTTTTGGCCGGTGCGCCGCCGCTGGCCCACCGCAAGCCTATTCGTCGGCGTCTGGATTGTAATCGAGGTGATCAATGGCATTGGGCATCCGCTTTGGACCTTTCGTGAGCGAGGATACACGCCAGGTGTGGCCACAGCCCCAGTCCTCTTAGTTCTCGCCCTATGCTTGATGTGGCAGCTCAAGAAGAGCAGAACAGAATCCAGACCGCAGGAAGAAAACGCCTAACCAATCGATGAAGCCAACGGCCCTTCGGCGCGAGAACTTTGGCGCGTTTACCACGACACCCTGCCGCGGCTTATCCCCATCTCGTTAGATCCAAAAGGCGCATCGCAGATCCCATCAATTCGCGGATTCTTATCCCGGTGAGTGCAAATCGGAAGTTCCAAACGGGCTTTGTAAATCCGAAAGGTTGATAATCAAGCGCTGAGGAATGATTAATTTGCACGCTAACATTCATGGAACCGGTTGAAGCTCTCAGTACGGCGGCACAACTCGCACTGGCGCTGGCAGGATTTGCCGGCGTGGTCGTTGTCTTCCGGAGCAGCGCTGTGCATGAGTGGGCACCAATGGACAAATTGCGGCTTCGGCTTCTGCTGAGCAATTCAGTTTTCCCACTAGCTCTCTGCCTGCTGGCGATGTGGCTTCTGAGTGTTAAACCTCCCCCGGAATGGATCTGGCGCGGATGCAGCGGTCTCTCGGTGGCTTTCTTTTTTCCATTCGGCGTTTTCACCGCGAAAGCCATGCGTGCGGTTCCTCGTGACGACCTTAGGATGGGCGGTTCATTCAAACTGGTTTTCTACCCCGTGGGTATGCTGGGAGCGGCGGTCATCGTTCTGCAAATTTACAATCTGATTGTTCTCAATGTTTTTTGGGCGTTTTTCGCCCTCATTGTCTTTCAACTCCTTGCTGGCACTTTTCAGTTCGTGCGGCTTATCATCCTTGCGTCATAGTGCAGACGGGAGCTCCTTTGCTGCACGACGGCGGCCAGCCACCCTTCAAAAGATGCTCGCGAGGTCTAACAACCGATGAAGCCACGGCCGGATTGTGCTGCAACTTCAGCCTGCTTTGCGACGTAAATCTATGCAGTGGAGAATCGGAGGCGGTGATTACGCAACTGTTGAACCGCTCTCGCACCGCGTCGTAGTCCATCGAGCACTGCCCGCCGATGACGTGCCTTGAGAGCGGACGTCTTCCTCGCGCCAAGTCGAGCGCGGCGTTTTGCCGGTTGTCGACGACTTGCAAGACGGCTCGCGGTCGTGGCCGCCCCGAAAACAATGACTGCCGCCAAACTGCCGATACCAATGAGAGTTGATCGTTTCATAATGAATACAGTTAATGTGTAGGTCCTTACTTAAGTGTCGCGACGTGAGCGTTGCGCATAAGACCTTGGCCCAATGTACTCCGGAGGTCTTACCTTAGGACACTCACCGGACGCGCAGAATTATCCAGTTTTTGTGTCCGAATTGTCCGAAAGGACTCAAGCTCAATTGGCGGCAAAAGCCAATTGAACGCCGGCGAGAAATTCCTCGGCGCGCTCAGGTTTGATGATGGTGAGGTTTCGCCCGCGACCCGGGTCATTGCGGCCGCGCCCGCGCCCAATGCTTTCCAGCGCACAACTCGATCGTCCTTTGCGGTGAGCACTAATCGACATCGACAACGCTGCCCAATTCATCGCGGGTGGCATCTCGCCGACCGAAGCGATCATGCCTGCCTCGATTGTGGCGCAACAGACTGCGGTGAAATCACTCCTCTGCGTCGAAATAATCCGTCTCTTTGCCTTTGATCACCGGCTGGTCCGCGGCTGACATTCTGTTCACCTTCCATTTTCCGCTGTCGGGATAGTAACCGGAATCGCCGATCGGATTATCAGCCATCACATAGTAGACGAGTTCGACATCTCCGGAGTTCGTAATCTGGTGCGACTCGTTAGGTCCAAAAATGAACACATCGTCAGCGACGACGTCGGTCTCTCCATCCTTGTCGCGGACGCTGCCCTTGCCGCTGACGATGAGATACATTTCCCACTGCGCTGAGTGCGCGTGATACGGGAAATTTGATTTGCCTGGAGGCACGCGGTTCCATTCCAGATCGAATGGATGCCGCTTCGCCAAATCGAGCGAACTTGGATCGCGCCCGAGCGCTTCTGAGATTCCTCTAAACGAGACAGCATATTTCCCGCGCGGCGATTGCCACGGCTCTTCCTGGATCTGATTGAGGTTGATCGTTTTCACCCTTCTTAATTACCTGCAGAAATCGTTGGGGCCGGAGAGGAAGAGGATCTGACAGAATGTACGGAGTTTTTCAGAATGGATTAGGTTAATTCTCTCTAAACTCTGTGCTCTCTGTACCCTCTGCGGTGAAATCTCATTCTTCTCCGTCGAAGTAATCGGTCTCTTTTCCTTTCACAATCACTTCGTCGTCGCCTTCCTTCCAAACCGCGAACTTGCCGCTATCCGGATAAAAACACGAATCACCGCGCGGATTATCGGCGATCACGTAATAAACAAAATCTTCGTCGCCGGCGTTGCTGAGCTGATGCGCTTCACCCGGTCCAAAGAAAAATGCGTCGCCCGGTCCCACTTCAGTCCTTCCATCCTTGTCTCGGATTGTCCCGCGGCCCGAGACAACGAGATAAAGCTCCGATTCACTCGAGTGGGAATGATACGGACAAAGCGATTTTCCTTTCGGGATGCTCACAAGCGCGAGATCGAACGGATGTCGTTTCGCCAAATCGAGCGATTGCGAATCGCGCCCAAGCGCGACCGAGATCTCTTTTATTTTCCGCCCAAACTTTCCTTTCGGCGACTGTCGTTCCTGCCACTCAACGTCTTTAAGATTTACCTTTCGCATACGCGGTTTGTCTCACAGATCCCATTTCTTCGGCAGCTTTTGTTTCAGTTTTTCGACCGGAGCGAAGAGGTCGCCTTGTTTTTCAACACGGGCGAGGACCTGGTCGGAAACGAATCTTAACAGATTTACTCTTTTCTTTCTCAAACAGTTTTCGACTTCTTCCCAAGTGACCGGCGTTGAAACGGTCGGTTCTTCCTTGGCGCGCAAAGAATAAACGCAGATGGTCGTTTTGTGTTCGTCGTTCTGGCTCCAATCGACGAACACTTTTCCTTTTCGCAGCGCTTTCGACATGTTCGAGGTGACAAGACCGTCGTGTTCGTGCTCGAGATATTGCGCGAGGGCGTGCGCGAGGACTTTGGTTTGATCGAACGTGACTGGAGTGTTGAGCGGCACGTAAACCTGCAAACCTTTCGAGCCGCTGGTTTTGGCGAACGATTTCAGTTTCATGTTGCCTAACAAATCGCGCAGCCAAAGCCCAACCTGACAACATTGGACGATGTCGGCGGGCGGGCCGGGATCGAGATCAAACACCATTACCGTCGGCCGCGCGACGTCGTTCTTCTTCGCCAGCGAGGTGTGCAGCTCAAGATCAGCGAGATTCGCGGCCCAGACCAGCGTCGGCAAATCCTGCGCGAGGCAATAATCCATCATTCGATTGTTGCCTTCGCTCCAAACTCTTGCCGTCTTTACCCATTTCGGCCGATGGGTCGGACAATTTTTCTCGTAAAAGAATTGGCCTTCCACGCCATCCGGATAACGCTTCATCGTCAGCGGCCGATCGAGCAGATGCGACAGAAGCGCGGGCGCGATCCGGATATAGTAGCCGATGACTTGGCCCTTGGTGAATCCGACTTTCGGGTAAAGCACCTTATTCAGGTTCGAGACCGAAAGCTTTTTCCCTTCAACAACGAGATCGGCTTTTTCAGGCACTCCAAAAACGTCCAACGCCGGACACCGAACGTCCAACGCCGAATTCAGGAAAATCAAGCGAAGAACCGCTCTGGCGGGAGCATTGGTTGCGGTTTGCAAATGCGTGCGACGCAATGCTCCCAGCTTTCGTGACCGCTCAGGATCTCGATTTCCACGCGCATGAAATAAATCGGCACTTTCACTTCCGCTTCCGGCAGGCGTGGCATGCGGACCGCGTCCTTTTCAGTAGTGATGATCATCGCTAGGTCGCGTCGAATGCAGCGATTAATGAAACCGCGCAACTCGGCCTCGGTGTAGTAGTGGTGATCGATGTAGCGCAGCGCTAAATTCACGTTCGCGCCCAGATTCTTCAGCGCGCCTTCAAAACTTTCCGGCGCCGCGATCGCGCAAAGTGACCCAATGAACGCACCGCGGAGCCGATCGAGCATCAAGCGCTCGCCGGTATAAACATTTTGCAGATAAAGCGGGCGATGACCGCACTCGATGATCTCAGCCGTGCGATTGTAACGGCGAATCCGCTCGATCAGTTTGTCGTTCGGCTCGCCGGTGTTCTTGGTGATGAAAATGTAACTCGCCCGTCGTAAGTTCCGTGGGGACTCGCGCAACGTCCCGCGGGGCAACAAAAATTCGTTCCCGAACGGTTGTTGTCGGTCGACCAGTACGATGTCGAGCCGATGTTTGAGATGGAGATATTGCAGACCGTCGTCGAGCAGGAGCGTGTCGACTTTCCATTTGTCGATCGCGTAGCGCCCGCTTTTTACGCGGTCTTTGTCCACAAGCACGATCACGTTTTTCAAATTGCGCGCGAGCATGTGAGGTTCGTCGCCTCCGGTCACGGAATCGAGCAACACGAATTTTCCGTCGGAGACAACTCGCGGCGGATCGACATCTTTCGTTAACAATCGATCGAACCAGTTTCGCTTTGGCGGTTTCGGAATACTTTTATAACCGCGGCTCAGGATCGCGACCCGGCGACCACCGGTTTGGAGTGCGCGCGCGAATTTTTCGACGACCGGCGTCTTTCCGGTTCCGCCAACAGTGAGGTTCCCGATGCTAATGACGAGACAACCGAGTGCGCGCTCGCGGAAGATGCGTTTGCGATAAAGATAAAGTCGAAACTGAACGACTCGCCCGTAAGTACCGGAAAGGGCGTAAAGAATTCCGCGCAGAATCGCAGCGCGAAATCCGCGGCGGCGGCCGAGGACAACATCGATCCCGAACTGTTCCAGGTTTTCAAGAGTGCGTCCCATTTAACGGTAAATTTGAACCCCGCGGTTATCTGCGGCCGTGATTATTATTTGCGATCGCGTTCTCGCTGCTTGCTGGATGGCGACAGCGATCTTTTTCGGATCACCCAAAGTCACGGCGCAGATAGTCGATCCGGACCCGCTCAAAAATGCGCCGAGCGCGCCCGCTTTTTCAGCGGCGGCAATCACGCACGGCAGGAACCGGATCGCTTTTACGCGAAACGGTTGATGAAGTTCGTCCTCGAAAGCGCCGCGCAATTTTCCATAATCGCGCGAGGCGAACGCGGCCGTAATCGCGCAAGCGTTGCGAACATTTTCGACGGCGCGCATGTGTAATATTTCCTCGGGTAAAATCGCTCTAGCCGCGGCCGTTTGAATTTCGAAATCGGGGATCAAAAGGACGAATTTTAATCGGGGAGAGACATCGAAGCACTGAACATCTTCGCTCCGCGCGACGGTGAATCCGCCGAATGACGCCGGCGCAGCGTTGTCCGGATGGCCTTCCAATTCAGCGCACAGACGAAAAATCGATAATTGGTCGAGCGGTCCGCCGGTAATTTGGTTCAGGCCTTGTAAAACGCCGAGTCGAATTGTGGCGCTACTCCCAAGACCGCGCGAACGCGGAATTTTCTCGATCGCCGAACAAGAAAATGGAAACCGCCGGCGGTTTGTTCGCTTAAAAAACAGAGCGGCTGCTTGCGCGACGATTTGTTCGCGGCGTTCCGGCCTAAGCACTCGCGAAACTGTGATAAAATTATACATTCGCAGCGCGACTCCGAGACAATCGAAACCCGGACCGAGGTTCGAAGTGCTGGCCGGGACGCGGATAGTGACCTTTTCCATAAGCGGGGCGCCACTTACTCTTCTGTCATGTCGAGTGAAGTCGAGACATCTCTTACTATTTCTGTCGTAGACACGCCTCAAAAACAGAAGCAATTAGAGATTCTTCCACTTTGGTCGGAATGACAAAAATGTAATGAAGAGAGGCGAGTGGATCAGTAGTGATTTGCTTCGCGAATTTGAAAGCGAAGGCACAAATGCGCACCGGCTCTGCACCATCGACAACGGCTGGTCGGAGCGTTTCAGCGCCGACGTGCTTATTTCGTTTAAAAAGGATGCGGCGCGCGATCGACTTGTTAAAGAACTGCAAGCATGGTCTGAGCTGGCACAGTTTCACATCCGGCGCGTGTTCGGTCGCTTTTTGCCGCGGAAAAGCGAAGAACGCGAGATACCGAAGCTGCTTTCCGGAAACGCAGGCGAAAGCTTAACGAGCACCGTAACCGAAAATCACCTGAAATTCGGGATCGATTTCGGCGCCGGCTATTCGGTCGGGTTATTTGTCGATCAAAGAGAAAATCGTCGATTCGTTACGCAAACGAAACCGAAGCGAGTCTTAAACTGCTTCGCCTACACTTGCTCGTTCTCAGTTGCGGCTGCGTCGGTCGGCGCGCAAACGACGAATGTCGACCTTTCCAAGAAATCGTTGGAACGCGGCCGGGAGAATTTCGCCTTAAACGATTTGTCGACCGACGGCCATCAGTTCATTGCCGACGACGTGCGCTCCGTTTTGCGCCGGTTCGAGCGGCGTGAAGACAAATTCGACATGATCATTCTCGATCCGCCGACTTTTTCGCGAACCAAAGGTGGCGCGGCCTTCCATGTTGAGAGGGATTTTGAGGATTTGATTGCGGCCGCGTTGGAAGTCGCCGATCGCGGCGCGAAGATTTTTCTTTCAACTAATTGCGAAACGCTCAATGACCGTGCCTTGGAAAGGATGGGATGGTATGGTCTGAAATTGTCGCGGCGCGCGGGTTCATTCCATCGGCTACCGTCACCCGCCAATTTTCGGCCGGGAACCGCCGCAAAAACAATCTGGCTGACTTTGCATTGACCAAGTTGGGGTCGCGGACAATCGTTAAACAATGGAACGGACACATGAAGACCTGGCCGAACGCGGCCTGCGTTACACGCGAGAACATTTTGGCGATCTGCTAACGGAAACGGAGGCCTACGTGCGTGAAAATCCCATGCAGTCGCTCGCTTGCGCCGTACTTGCAGGATTCGTTTTGAATCGGCTGGGAATCGGAAGAATCTTGAGCGGCGTTGTGCGGCTGCTCCTTTTCGCACTGAAACCGGCGATTTTGATTTACGGCGCGGCGAAACTGTACGAAGCGGCGCAGGAAGAAGAGCCGTGATCGTTCGCCCTTCGAGGGCGTTGATTCCGGATTCGAGTCCTGGGCGACGAAGTCCAGGGAACGCTATTCGCTGCACTAGCGGGAGCCTAAATCTTTAGATACGACCCTGTCTCCACTAATTGAAATCGCGTTGGAGGCGATCCGCTACAGACTGTCGTCTCGGATGGCAACGATCGGATCGACCCGCGATGCTTTCCACGCTGGAAACAGACAGGCGCAAAGCGAAAGCGCCACTAACGTGCCGACCGCGGCGCAAAAACTGAACAGATCCAGCGAGCTCACTTCAAACAAAAGATTCGAGAGAGATCGGGTGACCGCCAGCGCGCCGGCGATCCCGAAAATCGAGCCGAGAACAATCAGCGCCAGACCGTCGCGCAAAACTTTGGATATAACGCGTGCCCGCGTTGCCCCGAGCGCCATTCGAATCCCAAACTCGCGCGTCCGCTGCGAAGTGGCGTAGGAAATTACGCCGAACACTCCAACTACGACCAGAACGAGGGCCACCGCCGCAAACGCTCCGAACAAAATTAAGGTGTAACGCCTTGTCGCTACGGATTGCGCAACCAGTTGCTCAACATTTTGAATGTCCACCGGTTGCTCTGCGCGTATCGCGTGGATCCGGTCGCGCAATCTGTCGGGCAACCCAGCGATGTTTCCCTCACTGCGCACGAACAGGCCCATGGCAGACATGTCGTGGTCTGTCTCGTCCTGCAAGTACGGCATGTAGACCGCCGGCCTCGCCGGCGCATCCAATGAGCCGTGTTTTATGCTGCCGACAACTCCGATCACTTCGCGCAAACGCGGTCCTGAGTCGCTGGTTCTTCGGCCCGGACCGGTGTAGTTAACCGCAATCCGTTTTCCGATTGGATTCTGTCCCGGCCAAAATTGGTCCATAGCCTCTGCATTAATGACCACGACCGGCGGTCCATCCGCGTTATCATGGTCGGTAAACGATCTTCCCGCGACAAGCGGAGTAGCCACTGTCGGAAAAAAATCCGCACTGACCCACGATCCTTCGACGGTAGGAAGCCGAGTCTCGTCGTTCACTCGATCTTCGAAAGTCAGCGTCGCGATCGCCGCGTCGCGACCTGGTCGCCAGTCGGAGATAGCGACATGACGTACACCTGGCAACGAAGACGCCTCGCGCAAAACGTCTTCCCAGAATGTGGTATTTTCTCTGTTGTACTTGCGAAGCCCCTCGGGATCATTAGGCGGCGACTGATTCCGAATGTAAACGCGCAGTAAAGATTGAGGCCGAAAGCCCGGGCTAACGTGCATGACACGCCAAAAGCTATGGACCAGCAGACCAACGCTGATCGTCAAGACGACCGCGCACGAAATTTCAGCAATAACCAGGATCGACAAGGTAGAGCGACTGTGTCCCGCTGCTTCCAGTCCGCGCGGTCGCAAAGCGGACGATAAATTCATCCGGGCAAAACCGAGCGACGGAAGCCAGCCAAAGAGCAGCGTGACCGCAACGGCAATGGCGAGCGTGATTAACACGGCCGGGCCATTCAAATGCACACCGTCAACTCGCGGTAACGGCAGGTTGGTCAACGTCGGCAAAACGCGCAAGACGCTCCAGGCAAACAAGAGTCCTGCCGCGCAACCCGCCATACTCAATAGCATTGCTTCGCTCACGAGCTGTTGAACAATTCTCCCTCGCCCCGCACCCAGGCTAACGCGCACCGCCATCTCGCTTTGCCGTTTTACCGCGCGCGCGAGTAGCAACGCTGCCACATTAATGCAGGCAACAATCAGAATCACCGACGCGGCCGCAAGTGTGACCAACAACGGCAGACGCATATTTCCAATCAGTTCCTCTTTGGTTGAAACCAAACCCACCCGCACATCGCGCGGTTCTTCCGGAACACGTCGGAGGATTGCGGTCAGGTCTTCTTCGGCCATCGATGGAGTAATTCCGGGTCGCACTTCGCCGATAACGTTCAGAAATTTGTTACCGCGCCACTGCATAAACGGATAGGTCGGCCGAATGGTTAGCTTGGGCCACACATCGGTATCGGGAAACAAGTCCGACATCGGCGGTAACACACCAATGATAGTGCAACTTTGTCCTTGTAGTCGAATCACGCGGCCGATGACGTGCGGATCGCCACCGAGTTGGTTCTTCCAGAACCGATAGGACACCATCATCGTGTCGTCGTCCAAGTAGGTGTATTCCCGCGGTTCGTACAAACGGCCGAGATAGGGCCGCACTCCGAGAATCGTGAAAAAGTTTTCCGAAGCGGCAGTGCAAGTCACCAGTCTCGGTTCTCCGTCCCCTGTCCACGTAAAGGTAAAACGCGGAATATATTCGGCGATGTAAATGAAGGACTTGTTCTGCTCGAGATAATCAATGAAATCGAGGCCCGAAGCGGCGATGCGGGTCTGGCCTGTGGATTCTGAGCTGGCCCAAATCGAATAAAGCCGATCGGCGTGCGCGTACGGAAGCGGGCGGATCAAGATGTCCTGGACCACGCTCAACATCGCCGTGCTCGCGCCAATTCCGATCGCCAGAGTGAAGACGGCGAGAAGAGCAAATCCCGGTTTTTTCATCAGCATCCGCAACCCGAAACGGATGTCATCGGTTAGGCCGGCGAATCTGTTTCCTTGCCTGACGGCTCCAAGAACTGACGGTCGCGGCGCCGGGCGCTCCACCTTCCTCAATTTGTCGGTTAACTGATCCGGCCGATGCAGATCTTGGAGCGCCTCCAGCTTCGCATCTTCCTCGGAAACACCGCGGCTGACGGCGTAATCGTACTGTTCCTCCAAGTGTTGAGACAGTTCCTCGACGATCTCGGATTCGCGCTCGGCCGAAAGATTCAGTTCCGCCAAAGAAGCACGGATCTCGAGTCTAAAATCAGGCATATTCAATTCCCGTGATCCGCCCAATGGCCTCGACAAATTCACGCCATCCTTCCCGCTGGGCTGCAAGGATTTTTCTGCCCGCCGGAGTCAACCGGTAGTAACGGCGGCGGCGTTTTCCGACCTTTTCCACCCAACGCCCGCGGATCCAGCCGCGATTTTCAAGGCGATACAACAACGGATAAAGTGAAGCGACGTTAAACCGCAACGCGCCGCCCGACCGCATCTCGATCAATTGACCGATCTCGTAGCCGTGCCGCGGCCGATCTTTAACCAGGGACAGGATCAACAATTCAGTGCTGCCTTTTTTCAGCTCGCGATCAGCCAATGCCAATGCCATATGTTGTAATGACACATATCGCGGTCAAATCGTTCAATTGTCGATGCAGGTCAGCTCTTTCTCGTTAGGCAGATCTCGCGGACCGCCCATGGCTGACGACGGAAACGATCCGGGATCGCCTCCTGACGCAGCGATCAGGACTGGCCGAGTGTAACGGCCGATACGCCGGACCTAGTCCAGATTGACCACGCTTGAGAATGCTGACTGATCTGGAAAACGACGCAAGTTTCCGTTGAGCGCGCACCCGACGATTGGTAGCGTCATTTCCACCTAATGCAGATCGATAACAAGCACATCGAATCGCACCTCAAGGAGAAGCGCGTTTTTAAACCGTCGAAGGAGTTCGCGCAGAAAGCGCGGATTAAGAATCTCAGGCAATATCGGCGGATGCATCGCGAGTCGATGAAGCGCCCGGACAAATTCTGGTCGCGCGAGGCGAGCGAGCTTTCTTGGCAAAAGCGTTGGCGGAAGGTGTTGGAATGGAAAGCCCCGTTCGCGCGATGGTTCATTGGCGGCAAACTCAATCTTTCCGAGAATTGCCTCGACCGCCATCTAACGACGAGTCGTCGGAACAAGGCG
The DNA here is from genome assembly GCA_035538875.1 of Chthoniobacterales bacterium. Classification (GTDB taxonomy): domain Bacteria; phylum Verrucomicrobiota; class Verrucomicrobiia; order Chthoniobacterales; family UBA10450; genus AV40. The sequence continues at coordinate 20,318 of DATLJP010000021.1, forward strand.
GCGATCTTGTGGGAAGGCGAACCTGGCGAAAGACGCACTCTGACTTATCAGCAATTGCATCGCGAAGTTTGCCGTTTCGCCAACGTGCTCAAGCGAAACAAGGTTGGCAAAGGCGACCGCGTCATCATTTACATGCCGAGCATGCCAGAGGTCGCGATCGCGATGCTTGCCTGTGCGCGAATCGGCGCGGTGCACTCCGTCGTTTTCGGCGGGTTCAGTGCGGATTCAATTCGCGATCGAATTCAGGACAGTGGCGCAATCGCGTTGATCACTGCGGATGGAAGTTATCGCCGCGGCGGAATCGTTCCATTGAAAAAAAATGTGGATGACGCCCTGCGCGGCGGCACTTCCGTGAGACGTGTCATTGTTTTTCAGCGCGCACACAACGAAGTCCACATGGAGGAAGGCCGCGACGTCTGGTGGCATCGCGAGCTCGAGTACGTCGGCGACCATTGTCCGCCGACGCCGGTCGACAGCGAGCATCCCCTTTACATTCTTTACACCAGCGGTTCGACCGGAAAGCCGAAAGGAATTTTGCACACGACCGGCGGTTACCTAGTCGGAATTTATTCGACAACGAAATATGTCTTCGATCTTCGTGACGAAGATATTTTTTGGTGCACGGCCGATGTCGGGTGGGTCACTGGCCACAGTTATGTCGTTTATGGTCCGCTCGCGAACGGCGCGACCACGTTCATGTATGAAGGCGCGCCCAACTGGCCGGAGCCCGACAGGTTTTGGCGAATCATCGCGCAAAACAAGATCAACATTCTCTACACCGCGCCGACCGCAATCCGGGCATTCATTCGTTGGGGCGATCAATGGGCGAAAAAACACGACCTCTCGTCCCTGCGTTTACTCGGCACCGTTGGCGAGCCGATTAATCCGGAAGCGTGGATATGGTATCACAAAACGATCGGTGGTGGACGTTGCCCGGTTGTCGATACCTGGTGGCAAACTGAAACGGGCGCGATCATGATCACGCCGCTGCCGGGAGCGATTCCGACAAAACCTGGAAGCGCAACGCTACCGTTCTTCGGTGTCGATCCCGCGGTGGTTGATCCAAACGGCAAGGAAGTCGGCGCAAATGTTGGCGGGAAACTAGTTATTCGCCGGCCATGGCCGTCGATGTTGCGTACGATTTACGGCGACAAGGAGCGCTACAAAGAGCAGTATTGGAGTGAATATCCGGGCAGTTATCTGACCGGTGATGGCGCGCGGCGAGATCAAGACGGCTATTTTTGGATCGTTGGCCGCATCGATGATGTTCTGAACGTCGCCGGGCATCGGCTGGGCACATCGGAAATCGAAAGCGCGCTGGTGAGTCATGCCCGAGTCGCGGAAGCCGCAGTTGTCGGTCGCCCAGACGAGTTGAAGGGGCAAGGTGTAGTTGCGTTCGTGACGCTGAAAACCGGAGTTGACGCTTCCAACGATTTGAAAAATGAATTGCGCGAACATGTCGGCGTTCACATCGGCTCGATCGCGAAACCGGATGAGGTGCGTTTTGCCGAGGCGCTGCCGAAAACGCGCAGCGGCAAAATCATGCGTCGTTTGTTGAAAGAAATAGCAAGTGGCGCGAAAGTGAGCGGCGACACAACTACGCTCGAAGATTTCAGCGTTTTGGCAAAGTTAGCCGAGCGGGAGGAATAAATTCTCGTGAGCTTCATTCGCACAGGTCTGCGCGAGATTGGGTTGAAAATCCGTCGGCAACGGACCCGGATGATTTTGCGCCACCAGAAACGATTGCTGCAAAAAAGCGAGATCGTCCTCGGGCGCGAAGGAACTTCGCAGGCAGCAAATTTTCCGGAGCTTCGGAACGAAATTGTGGCTTTAAAGAAACTTGAGCAGGAACAAAAGGAAGTCGCGCTCCGGATCGCGCAAATCGAAGAGGGGATCAAAAAAATCGAGGAACAACGCGCGGAGAACGCCACCGAGCAGGCGGAAGCGATGGCGAAATTGGAAGCTGAAAAGAAGCCCTTTTTGCAGCATCGCAACGAAGCCAAGAGCGCGACCGAGCTCTCCCAGCGCGAAGTGGACGCGGTGGAACGCCGGATTCGCGACAACGATTCGGCGGATCAAGAGTTGTTGAAGAAACTATCGGAACTCCAGGCGCTGGCGCCGCCGCCGGCAGATCTGGAAACGCAAACCGCGACGATCAGCTCGCGTCGCGCGCGTTTACCGGACCAACGCGCGGAACTGGTGCGCGCACGCCTTGGGACTAGTGACGCTTTGCGCGTCGCCAAGGAAAAACTCGCCGCGGCTGAGGAAGAACTTTCCGCGATCGAGAAAAACATTGCGAAAGTGCGCGGCGAGTACGAAGCGCGTGACAAGAGCTTCGCCGATAACATTCGGACGCAGCAGGACGCCGTTCGCGAGGCCAAGCAACATCATCAAGTTGTCGAAGAGCGAAAAAATCCCGCTTATCTCCACATCGGCCGGCATCTTGCCACTCAAGGAATCGCGCCGCCGAATGCGCCGCATCTGCTCGAGGGCGTGCGCAAGCATCGCACGGCGGTGGATCGACATCAGCAACACAACGATGAGCTGGCGCAGCTTTCGGCCAAAATTGATAAACAGGAACTCCGCCAATTTTATTTCAGCGTCGTTTCAGTTGTCGCGCTTCTCGCGATCATTTTGCCACTCGTCGTGAAATCGCCACGCAAACGCGAATGGCTGCCGCAACAAACGGAGGCGATTCTCTCTATTAACACCGAACAATTCGAACGCGGCGATTTGCCGAAACGCTGGCGCAAAGAACAGTCGGATGTCTGGCAAAATCTTTGGAACGGATTGATTGGTCCAGTGGCGCGCGTGCCGGCGCTGAATCTCGCCCGCGACACAGTTCGAATCACCCGCGCGACCACGAGTTCCAATGATGGGACCGTTCGCGAATTCGTCCTGATTGAGAATCGCAGTGATGTTTCGCAAATCATTCGTTCGGCTCAAACTAACAGGGAGTTTCATCGACGCACGGTGAGCGGATTGCCGGTTTGGGAAAAACCTGACCTGGCGATCGCGCGCGTCGGGCCGAGCACGCTTGCGGTCGGGACTTCCAGCGAGGTGGACCAGCTGGTGCGCGTTCGCCTCGGCATCGCTGTCGATCTGAAAATTACCGGACAATTGTTTGACCGGTTCCAAGCGTTGGATCAGGAGAGCTCACTGCGTTTGATCTCGCGCGATCCGCCAAATCTGCCACGCATGCTTCATCCGATCTTCGCGCCGGAGTTGCTGGGAAATTCGCAGTTGCTGGGGTTTGCGCTGATTCTGCAAAACCCCGTGAAAGCGCGTCTGCTTTTGAAGCTGAAGTCTCCGGAGTCTGCGTCGGAGCTGGCGCGGAATCTCCACAATGAGCCGCAAAAATGGCTGCGTCTGCAAGATTCCAATTTCATGCTCTACGCGCAGCCGCCGGATATTAGCCGCCAAGCCGCTAACCTTGAGCTTCGTTTCAATGTGCCGGATGAAGCCGCACGCCTTGTCCTGCAGCGCATCGCCAAGACCGACACGGCCAGTACCGTTGCCGGCGATTGATTGCTTTCGGGGTTGATTGCGCTCCGCCGTGGTTTGCGCTTATAATTCGCGCCAATGTCCCGGTGCCTTTATATTGTTGCCGTTGCGACGGTGTCGATCTTGGCGAGGGCTCGGGCCGCCAATCCCGAGTTCGTCGACATCGCGAAAGTCGATCCGACAATCGTGATCGATCTGCGTTACGCTACCGAGCACAATGTGACTGGGCGTGCGCTCTATCCGCCGGGCTCGCGGGCGATGATTTTGCCGAGCGTCGCGCAACAGCTTGCCGGTGCGCAGGCGTATCTCAAACAATTTCGTTATCGTTTGAAAATCTGGGATGCGTACCGGCCGAAGGAAGCTCAGGAGTTGCTTTGGAAATATGCGGCCAAGGACCAATACGTTGCGAACCCCGAGAGAGGCTTTGGTTCGATGCATGCCTACGGCGTTTCAGTCGATGCGACTTTGGTCGACGACTGGAGTCAGGATGTGACGATGCCGACGAAGTTCGACGAATTCACGCCACAAGCGATGATGGGTTACGCCGGGCGCGATTCGCTGGTCAAGCAGCACCTGAATCTTCTGCAGAAAGCGATGGCCCATAACAATTTCTACGGGCTGCGTGTTGAATGGTGGCATTTTACGACCGCTGATTGGAAAAAGTACGTTCCGTGGTGGGAAGACAAACAAATGTCGCAGGGCGGCGACACGGCTGCGCGAAAAAGTTGAACTGCGGTCTCGGGCGTTTAGAAATTCATGATCGACGCGATCCTGCGCGACTTGCGCCAGCCGGAATACATTCACGTCCTGATCAATCCGCTGCCGGTTTACGGACTGGCGATGGGGCTACTCGCGTTGATCATCGCGTTCTTCTTGAAAAGCCGACGCGCCCAGATCGTGTCATTAACTCTCGTTCTAATTTGTGCCGGGTCGGCATGGCCGGTCTTTGTCTTCGGTAAACAAGCCAAGGATCGGGTTCTTTCGATGGAAAATGAGGTCGGCCAGGCGTGGCTCGAAGAGCATGAAGATCGTGCAGGGGACTGCATTTGGGTCTTCTATGGATTGGCTGCGTTGAGCGCGGTCGCCTTGGTCGCGCCGCGCAAATGGCCGCGTTCTGCTACACCGCTCGTGATCTCAGTGATCTTGTTGGGCGCGGTTACGTTGGGACTTGGCGGTTACATTGCTTACGCCGGGGGAAAAATTCGGCATCGGGAGTTTCGCAACGTCCCTCCGCCGCCGAAAAGATCGGACGAAAAAGACTAAGATCGGCTTCTCATTGAAACGATCGTTGTGACGACGGATTTCGAGCGCGCCGAGGAGAACGTCGAAACGCGCAGCGAATCGCTCAAGAAACCGCTCGGACTACTCGATCTCGTCCTCACGCAAATCCTTTTCGTCGTCGGATCGACCTGGGTAGGAACTGCCGCAAAACTTGGGCAAGCGCATCTCTTCTTTTGGTTGTTCGCCATTTTGCTCTTCTACATTCCACAGGCCGCGGTCGTCATTTACTTGAGCAATCGGATGCCGCTCGAGGGCGGGATTTATCAATGGGCGAAACTTGGCTTCAACGAGTTCGCCGGTTTCATCGTCGCGTGGAACCTCTGGCTACTCTCGATCACCGTGATCGCGCTCGGCGGAATGTTCACTACCACGAACATTTCCTACGCGATCGGTCCGGGCGCCGCATGGATGCCCGACAGCAAGTGGTGCGTCTCGCTGATCAGCGCCGGTCTTGTCGGCGGCCTTGGCTGGGCCTGCGTCCGCGGTTTGTCATTGGGCAAATGGCTCCACAATGTCGGCGCGTTTGCGATGCTTGTCGTCTACGCCGCGTTGATCCTCTTGCCGCTCCTCGGTCTCGTGCGCGGCGAATTGAAAGGTTATCAGCCGCTCCAGCTTGCGTTGCCGACGATGTCGATCTTTTATTGCTTCAACATTTTCAGCAAACTCGCGGTCGGCGCGCTTAGCGGATTCGAATATGTCGCGATTCTCGCCGGCGAAACGCGCTCGCCAGGGCGCGATGTCGGGCGCTCGGTTCTGATCGCTTCGCCGATCATCGCGATCATGTTCATTCTCGGAACTAGCTCGGTGCTGGCCTATGTCGGTAACAACCCGATTGATCTCATCGGTCCGGTGCCCCAAACACTGCGACTCGGTTTGCGCTCCTTTCCAATTGCAGGCGCAATGGCTTCGGTCGGAATTTTGCTGATGACGGCGCGCTCGATTTCTTCAACCAGCGTGCACGTCACGGGCAGCTCGCGGTTGCCGATGGTCGCGGGCTGGGACTGCTTGCTTCCGAATTGGTTCTCGCGTTTGCACCCTCGTTACAAGACGCCGATCAATTCAATCATCTTCGTCGGCGCCACTACGCTCGTGATCGCGATTTCGAGTCAGATCGGCGCCGGAATTCAGGAAGCGTTTCAGCTTGTCGATAACGCCGCTAACGTTTTCTACGGCATCGTTTACTTCATGATGTTCGTAATCCCAATCTTTGGCGCGAGCGCGATTCGTTCCGGCGCGTCACTCTGGTTGCGCGTGGCAGCGCTTTGCGGCGCCTGCGTTGCGCTGTCCGCGATTTTTTTCACTATCTATCCGATCATCGACGTGCCAAGCCCGTTTAGTTTTGCGGTAAAGATCATTGCGGTGACGGCGATCGCGAATGCGATTGGCGTTCTGATTTACTTGCTTGGCAACAAACGCCGGCGCGCGGAGGAAACTTGATTGTTTAAAGCAGTCAAGCCTAACGACTGCAGGTTTCAGCAACCCAGCGCAAATATTCCGGCAAACCTGCTGAAACCGGGACGAAGATTATTTCAGGAACTTCGTAAGGATGCAGTGAGCGCAGTTTCTTTTGAAACGCGGATTGTCGATCCTCGCTGAGCTTGAAGAAAACAAGGGTTTCGCTTGCCGATTCGATTTTCCCTTTCCAGCGGTAAATCGATTCGATCGCTGGCAGAATGTTTGCGCAGGCGGAGAATTGTTCGGTCACAAGCTGATTCGAGATTCGTTGCGCAGTCTGGCGATCCGGAAACGTGCTGAGCGCGAGTAGGATTGTCTCGGCCATCCGTTATGCAGGCACGAGTGCTTCGCGCCGACAGATCCAACCGCCGCCAACCACGACGGCGCCATCGTAGATCACTGCCGCTTGACCGGGCGTGACCGCGCGCTGCGGTTCGTGTAAACGAATTCGAGCGCGATTATTTTCTAGAGGCGTTAGGGTCGCCGACGTGCCGGGATCGCCGTAGCGAATCTTCACCGTTAGATCGAAATCTTCGGCCGGCAGCTCGTGGGCGATCCAGTTTGTGCGCTCGATTTCGAATTCGTCGCAAACCAAATCGTCCGTGTCCCCAACGATCACGCGATTTGTTTCGGGATCGAGATCGACCACGTAACGTGGGCGCAGCGATCCGCCTGGAAGTCCTTTGCGTTGGCCGATAGTGAAGAGCTCGATGCCGTCATGTTCGGCGACGAAGTTGCCTTCGACATCGTAAATTTCGCCGCGATGAAATTCGTTTTCACCGAGATGCGAACGCAAGAACGCCTTGTAATCGTTGCCCGGGACGAAACAGATTTCCTGGCTGTCCATCTTGTCGGCGACCTTTAGGCCTAACGAACGCGCGATTCTTCGGATCTCAGGCTTGCGCATTGAACCTAGTGGCGTGAGCGCGCGACGAAGCTGTGGCTGTCGCAAGCTGAACAGAAAATACGATTGGTCTTTGCCCGGATCGACGCCTTTACGCAAGACCGCGCGGTCTGCGTGATGCTCGATAATCGCGTAATGGCCGGTCGCAATGTAATCGCAGCCGAGCGCGTCGGCTTTGCCCCAAAGATTGCCGAACTTGAGTTTCTCGTTGCACATCACGCAAGGGTTCGGCGTCCGCCCGGCCTGATATTCACTCGTGAAATAATCGATCACCGTCCGCTCGAACTGGTCGGCTTCGTCCACCACGTAATGTGGGATGCCTAACGAATAGGCGGTCGACCGCGCGTCCGCGACCGCTTGCGGGCCACAGCACTTGTCCTCCGCGCGCGAGATGCAATCCTGTGGCCAGACTTTCATGGTCACGCCCACGACGTCGTAGCCTTGCTCGCGCAACAAATAGCCAGTGACGCTGGAGTCCACTCCGCCGCTCATGCCAAGCAACACGCGTGTTCTTTTTGCTGTCATTATTGAATGAGGAAGCTAGCAGCTTCCGCTACAATTTCACGCGACGGCTGACGAATTCGCTGCCTCGAACCGTAAATCGCCAAAGATGATGCGCCGAGCGCGTGATCCCGATTCGTGCATCGGCCACCACATCGACATCATCGTTGTCGTAGGCAAAGCAATGGCACGGATCGACGCACAAATTCATTCCATGATACCGATTGGTAATGTCGAAAGCCTGGGTCAATTTTCCCGGTCCGGAACAAAGCTGTCGCTCGTTATCGATCTTGCGCCGTTTTTTCATTAACTCGATGCCTTGCAGTGGTTGGACCGCACGGAACAAAACAAAGCCGTTCGACTTACCTTTCACCAGGACATTCAACATCCAGTGCGTGCCGTAACTAAAGTAGATATATGCAACGCCGGGTTTGTTTCGTGAGATGAACGCGCGCGCACTTGGCCGCGAAAACGTGTGTGAAGCCTCATCAGCTCTCTCGAGATAAGCTTCGGTCTCGACGATTTTCCCTGCGCATTTACCCCAGATCAATTGCGCTCCAATAAGGTCGCGCGCGCACGTGATTGGGTCGCGTTGGAAAAAGGTCGCGCGAATGATTCGGCTTCTCACAGTGACTGCAGCGTCGCTCGCTGGCTGGATCGACAAGGATGAAGACGCCTAAAACGTCTGCCCTTTGTAATAAACCGGAATCTTCACGTCGCAGGCCACCGGTTTTCCATCCCGAAACGCCGGAATAAACGTCGCCTTGCTCATATCATCGAACGCGGCGTCGCCAAAACCAAGGAAGGGCGGTTGCTCACTCAGAAGTTTCAGATCCTGTAATCGGCCGGTGGCGTCGACCTTTAATTCCAGCTCCGCAGAACCATCCACTCTCACGGGTGCGGTGTCACGGCCTGGATAGTGAAGGCCATCGAACTTCGAGTCGCCGCCCCAGAATGGTTGCGGTCCGATGAAATCGTTCTCTTTCGCTAGCTCGGCGCGTTCCTGATTGGAAAAAATGCGTAGCCGCGGTCGATCGTTCACAATCGTGAACGTGACCGTGCCATAATATATCGCGTCCACCGGCATGTGATTATAAATTGCGGGGTAAAATTTTGGATTCGCCGCGGCCGACAGTTTTTTGAGAAGCTCGTTCTCTAGCAATTTCGACTCGGGCGTGCCGCGATAAGTGGAAACCGAAATTACGCTACCATCCTTTCTCACCGAACATGAGAACATGATCGCGGCGTCTTTTTGGCCTTGTTTAATCAGATCCGCCGCGTCGATGCGGTTGATCAAAGCCTCCGGTCCAGCGCCAAGCAGGATCGGGCGATACATGGGTAAATTCGCGTTCTGCGAAGATGGAACGTCGACCTGCGACCGGCCAAGACCGACAACCGACAGCAAAACGACCGCTGAAATTCCAAAAACGCGCATGGGACAGATACGCAATCGAAACGGCGGGCATTTTCAACCGCAATCTCGCGAAGTTAAGCGGTCGCCCTCCGGCGCTGTCCGAGCCCGATGTCGACCTTGCGTAAGATCTGGTGATGCCGGTTTATGCTTCTTTGTCTTTAAATTGAATTGAATCTTGTGAATGCTGCCTACTTCTTATGGATCTTGAAGGCATCGACCACCTCGCGCTGAGCGTCCGTGATGTCGAGAGTTGCGCCCAATGGTATATCGACGTTCTTGGTTTCGAGCGGCGGTACGAAGGAATGTGGAACGGCGTTCCGGTTTTCATCGGCAAAGGCACAACCGCGCTCGCGCTCTTTCCAGTTCAATCAAGATCGACATCGGGGACGGCGGCGGATGTTCGCCTTCTTCATCTCGCGCTGCGTGCGAACCGGAAGAATTTTCTCGCCGCTCAGGGCGAATTAAAACGTCGTGGCATTAAATTCGACTTTCAGGATCATGAGATTTCCCATTCCATTTACTTTCGCGATCCTGATGGTCACAGACTAGAAATTACCACGTACGAATTGAAATGACGTCACACAATTGCTCAGGGTATCCCTGAAAACGGGCGAGAAAGAGTCGATCCATTGGCATCCCGGCGGGCGTCGTTTATGTCCTGAATAGTGCCAAACTTAAATTCACTTATCGCGGACGGCCGAAATGAAGTGAAGGCCGCTGCCGGAGAAATCATTTGGCGCGAGCCCGTAACGCACGCGGTGAAAAACATCGGCGCCGCCGAGGCCCACGCGATCGCAATTGATCTGAAACCGTTGGGTCGACAGAAGGCGCCCTAGCTTTGCGCTAACAACTACAATTTAGCTCTGGATGGCACCAGGATGGCGTCGCGCATACCGTGGAGAAACTTTTTGTCGGCGGGAACGATCGTCGCGAGCGCGCCGCGCAGGTTCACCTTGTCCTGCTCGACGAAATAGTACGGGCAAAGGCGGATGCGACCTTCCATCGTTTTTAATTCGCCGGACTCCGGGTCCGAGTAACGGTATTGAAACAAGCGGCCCTTGTGAAACCGCTGCATGATGGTCGGTGACGAATCGAAAGTGGCGAGCGCGCTCTCGATCCGTTTTTTCCAGTCGGTATGAGCGAGATCGGATCCGAGCGAAATTCCGCGACTGCCCCAACTGAGCGGCGAAAATCCGCTCACCTTTAAAAGAAGATCGCGCTCCTTCTGGCTTAGTTTTGCTGCCTCGCGCCAATCGTGAATCTCCAAACGCGGAATGACTGCGTGCTGCGGCAATGGCGTTGGATCGAGCATCCAGGAGTAGGGGATCACTTCCTGGAGTTTCAGAAAATATTTCTCGCCGAGCTCCCGTCGCCAAAATTCGTGGAGCGGTTTTATCCAAAACAACGCGAACCACATCTTCTCTTCGAGGAACGGTTTGATCGGTGGAGTGACCGTGACTCGGCCTTCGGCGTTCGCGCGCAGGAGATTGTCGATCTTTGCAATGTTAGGCAAATCGAACAGTTCAAAGAACCGATAAACGGCCCGACCATTTTTCGGCTCGTAATTGCCAGCTGCAACTACGCGCCAGTCGCGATTAGGGCGTCGGTCCTTTAGTCGTGCTGCGATCCATTCCATTTCCGGCCGATACGTCGCGGATTCTTCGGAGATGACGATATCACCGCCGCTCGGGAGCACGCTTTCAAATCCATTGAGCATACCTTCCGGTCCGCCGATGATTTCTTTGTCGAATGACGAGAAGATTTGATTGAGCCAGCCGGTCAATCCGATCCCGCCCGGGACGGAATCGATCTCAGCGATGATGTAACCACTTTCGGTCAGAATTAGATCCGGCCGAATCACGGACGGCAAAGCATTGCGGATTTCCTTGCGTCGCGAAAGCTCGGTTAACGCTTTCGGTTTCCCGGCGTCGAGATAGCGTGCGACCCACTCCGGCTGTTTTCCTTTAACACTGAGTTGATAAAGCTGATTGCAAGCCCGTTGAAAAACGAACAGGCGATGGCCGAGTTGCTCGAGATCGGTCAGAAATTTCTTTTCGATCGGAAACGCGTCAGGTGAAAGCAGCCAATCCTTTGCTGCAAAAAGGCCTTCCTTGGGGAAAGCTGATCGGATGGTCGCGAGTCTGTCGTCGTTGACAAGCATTGAGTCGAGAACTCTCAACTCTCAACGAGCAACTCTCAACTTTAGCGTCAGCGTCCAGCGGCCATCTTTTTCAGCGCGAGTTTCACCAGTTCTTCGGCCGATTTCGCTTGGCCCTGCAAATTGCGAACCGCTTTGTGTGCATCGGCTTGTTTGTAACCAAGCGCGATCAACGCCAGCACTGCTTCGTTTGCCTGCTCTTGCTCTGGCGTCGGCGCGTGCGCTGCGGTCGCAGCTTCCCACGCCGCTGCGACTCCGAGCTTGTCTTTCAACTCGAGAACTATCCGCTCCGCGGTTTTCTTTCCGAGCCCGCTAATTTTCGAAATCGCTGCGATGTCTGAATTCACGACCGCCGTTTTGAAATTAGTCACACTCATTCCGCTCAACACGGCGAGGGCAAGTTTGGGGCCGATCCCGCTCACATTGTTCACGAGTAACCGGAACAGATCCCGCTCAGGCGCCGTCATAAATCCGTAAAGCACATGTGCATCTTCACGCACTGCGAGATGCGTGAGGATTCGGATCGGCTGGCCGGCGGTGGGGAGTTTGTCGTAACTGGACAGCGGGATGAAAACCTCATAACCGACGCCGTTCACGTCGATTGTCGCCTGCGTCGGCAGGGCAGCCACAAGTTTGCCGTCCAAAAAGGTGATCATGCCGGATTTGATTTACCACAGAGCTCGCGGAGTTCGCAGATAATAAAATTGACTTCAGCTTTGTTCTCTACAACCTCTGCAATTAGTCATTCGGGTTTTAGAATTAAGCTAAGAGCAACGCTTCTTCCCTTAGCGACGTTAATGCCGCTCGTGGAAAAAGTTTTCCAAGTCGGCGGCGGACTTGGAAGAGCATTTGCGCCGGTCTCAGTTGGTAAAATCACAAGACGCGGTCCGTCCTTCTGCATGAATTCCGCCGCACTTTTCGAATTCAACGGCGTCATCCAGCCTTTTATTCGTGAGCGAAAATACCAAACCAAACTCGGCTCTTGAAAATCGACCGCGCCAAGTTCCATCTCCGTCCGGAGCTCTTTCTCTGCTTGTTGAAAAAGTTGTTTGGCCGGGAAAAACCGCGCGGCAAACGGCGCGGCGAATAGGGCGAGTGGCAAATAGAGACAAATCGCGGCGGTTGCGGCCGATCTAAGGAAGAGTTCGCTCTCGAAATGTCGAGCGGCCAATAATGCGAGCAAGGGAAATGCGGGCAGCGTGTAATGGGGCAGCTTTGTTTTGATCAAGGTGAAGATGACGAAAACGATTCCGGCGCCGCCAAGCAGGTAGATGTCGATTCTGTCGCGCTCGTGCCAAAGCTTCTTGGTAAGGGAGGGCAGTTTGATCGACCAAGGGAAAAAGCTGGCGAAGATCGTTACAAAATAAAACGGTAATAGAAGCAGATAGCTGCCGAACGAATTTGAACCGTGACTTTCCATCGCGCTAAGCGATCGACCAATGACGTGGCGGCCGATACCAATCTTAAAAAATTCGCCGTGGGTTTGAATCAGGGCCGGAATCCCCCAGGGCGCGACGATTGCGAGCATGAGCAAAACGCCGCGCACGAATTTAAATCGACGTGCGACCTCGATATCGCGGACAAATAATTTCATCGCCACGACCGTGAGCAACGGTGTCCAGGCGATCGGACCTTTGGCGAGAAAACCGAGCGCGAGTGAAACGTAGAAGACAAACCACCATTTCCAACTTGAGACCGGGCGCTGAATCAACTCGTAGCCGGCCCAGTGCGCCGTTGTGACAAACAAAACCAGCCACATGTCGGCAACCGCGGCTTTCGCGTGCAGAAAGGTTTGGAGCGACAGGGTGAAAATGATCGCCGCCCACCAACCAGTGCGTTCGCCGCCGATTCGTGCTCCCCATGCTAAGATCGAGAGCGCGACAAGCGCGGCCGCGACTGCCGATGGAAAACGAGCGGCGAAATCGTTTTCGGCAAAGATCTTATAGCTTGCGACCTGCATCCAGTAGGCAAGGGGAGGTTTGTCGAGGCGAAGTTGATTGTTGAAATGCGGAACGATGTAGTCGCCGCGCTCAATCATTTCGCGCGAGGCCTCAGCGAAGCGCGGTTCATCGCGGTCGAACAACGGAATACTCCATGTCCCGATGGTGTGGAAAACGATGCAGCCGAAAAAGAGCAGCGCGTAATTGATTGATTTCAAGTGTGGTCTCAAAATAGAGAACTTTCGTGAAGGACGCCGCTCTTTTTTACTGGCTGATCGGCATAGTGATTGTCGTGACATGCATCGTGACCGCTTTTTATTTCGACGAAGCGGTCGCGCAGTTCATGGTGAATCATCAGACTCACGATCTGCGGAATTTCATGCGCAACGTGAGCCGATTCGGCGAATGGTGGGGGCATTTCCTCGTCGGACT
>DATLJP010000022.1:0-94839 GCA_035538875.1 Chthoniobacterales bacterium
CTCGGAGCCTACGGGGCTCGAACCCGCAACCTCCGCCGTGACAGGGCGGCGCTCTAACCAATTGAGCTAAGGCTCCTCGCGAAGAAGCGAAATTTAGATTCGCCTCTTGGTGGTCGCAAGATCGACAATTCCTCTCATCGCAAATTCTTCGCAACTGCGCCACAACGGCGCTGGTTGAACAATTTGTGCCGCCGCGGCGTCGAAGATTGCGAAGATTTGACGAGAAAGTTATAATCGCAGTCGATTCGGGCATGAACTGGGTTTTACGATGAGCGAAGAGCGCAGCAGAGAATTCGAAAGTTTCGACGAGCCCGCCTCGAACCAGCCACTGCTGGATAAACTCGATCGTGTCATCGCTTCGCTCCCGCCGGGCGATCCGATCCGGCGCGACCTGCTCGACCTTCGCCCACAGATGTTCGATCAATCGCAGATGATCGGCGAAGCGCGCCAGATGATCGAGAAACTCGAAGAGGTCATCAAGAAAGTCACTTCTCCCGCAAATCGTATCGGCACATTCCTCGGCGCGACCTCGAAAGACACCGCTCACATCGTGGTCGGCGGCGCCGATTATTATTGCAATGCTGATCCCCGCATTCCGCTTGCGAAGTTGAAAAAAGGAACGCGCGTGCTGGTCAATGAAGCGTTCGTCATCGTCGGCGATCTCGGTTTTGAAACGGCAGGACCCGTGACCAAAATCACGGAGGTGATCGGCAAGGATCGATTGCGCGTTGGCTCCGAGCACGGAACGCAATCGATGGTCTTGCAACGTTCGTCAGAGCTCGCCGGTTCGACTTTAAAATCGGGAGACGAGGTGCGCGTCGATTCGAATTATCGGATGGCGCTTGAGATGCTCTCGAGCACGAAATCAGATGAACATTATCTCGACGTTGTTCCCGAGCTGCCGTGGGAAAAAGTCGGCGGCCAGAAAGAAGCGCTCCAGGCGATCAAGGACGCGATCGAGCTTCCCCTGTTGCATGTAGATCTTTTCAAGAAATTCCAGCATGCCACCCCGAAGGGATTTTTGCTTTACGGTCCACCTGGTTGCGGCAAGACGCTCATCGGCAAAGCTACCGCTTATAATTTGACTAAACAGCTTCGCGAAAAAACCGGCGCGCAGATGAAAGAATACTTCATGCACGTTAAAGGGCCGGAGATTCTGAACATGTGGGTCGGCGAGTCGGAGCGTATGGTACGCGAAATTTTCGCGACCGCGCGCGAGAAACGTCGCGACGGTTTTATGCCTTTTCTTTTTATCGACGAGGCGGAATCGATTCTCGGTACGCGTCGGGCGTCGCGTTATTCGAACATTCTTTCGACGCTTGTCCCAATGTTCTGCTCGGAAATGGACGGCATCGATTCGTTGAACGACGTCGTGATCATCCTGGCCTCGAACCGTGCCGACTTGATCGACCCCGCGATTCTCCGTCCCGGCCGGATCGATCGGAAAATCAAAGTGAATCGCCCGAATCGCGAAGGCGCGCGTGACATTTATCGGATTTATTTGACGCCCGATCTTCCCTACGATGGCGCGCTTGCGAAAGAAGCGGAGAGCATGGCCGCGACGGTCGATAAACTGATCGAGCGTTTCGTGGACTGGCAGTTTGCCCGACGCGACGAAAATAAGTTTCTCGAAGTCACGCTCCGTAGCGGGCGCAAAGAAATTCTTTACCGCAGCAATCTGATCAGCGGAGCGATCATCGCTTCGATTGTCGAGCGCGCGAAAGCAATGGCGATCAAACGCGCCATTGCGACGCAACAGGAGGAGGGAATTCGCGAAATGGATTTGCAGCTCGCATTCGATGCTGAATACGCCGAGAACGATATCTTTCCGACGACCGACATCACCGAAGATTGGCTTAAGTTGATCGATTACGATCCGGAAAACGTAGTCAAGATCGCTCCGGTCAGGCCGGTCGGCGATTCCGCGTCGCACATCGGTTCCGGGGTCATCTAATTCTGGCGGGCTGCAATGAACCGCGTCTTTGGTCTCGAGACGGAGTACGGCATCACCGTGAATGGCTCGGAAAGTGTCGATGTAGTCGCCGAATCAATCGAGCTCGTTCGGCGTTACACCGATCACGGCGCGTTGATGAAATGGGATTACGAACTGGAAGATCCACATCAGGACGCGCGCGGCTTTCGCGCCCGCGAGCTTCTTCAAGACACGGACGAGTCGGCCTATTACGAGATCGACAAGAACCGCCCGCTCAGCTTCGAGGAAATCAAAAGCGATCTCGTGCTTTCCAATGGCGCACGTTTTTACAACGACCATGCGCATCCGGAATATTCGAGCCCGGAATGCACAACGCTTCGCCAGATCGTCACGCAAGATAAAGCGGGCGAGCGGATTTTAGCGGAATGCGCGCGGCGCCGAAATCTGAAACTGCCGATAGGCCAAGAAGTTCGTCTTTATAAAAACAACACGGACTTTTTCGGCCACAGCTACGGTTGTCACGATAATTACTTGATGAAGCGCGACGTGCCATGGGATCGCATCGTCGGAGCCATTCTGCCGTTTCTTATTACCCGTCAGATTTTTGCTGGCGCCGGGAAGATGGGCGTAGAAGGCGAGAGCACTTCGAGTCAACCAGGCTTGTATCAAATCTCACAGCGCGCTGATTTCTTCAGCGTCGTCGTCAGCATCGACACGATGAATCGTCGGCCGCTGATCAACACGCGCGACGAGCCGCACGTTGACGCCAGCCGTTATCGCCGTTTCCACGTCATTCTCGGCGACTCGAACATGAGCGAGTGGGCGACAGCGCTCAAAATTGGCACGACCGCGTTGGTCCTTGATTTGATCGAACGCGGCCAGGCGCCGCAGCTTGAAATTGCACAACCGACCGACGCCAATAAATCGATCAGTCGCGATCAAAACTACGATTGGATCATCGAGCTCAAGGATGGACGAAAGATTTCCGCAATCGAAGTGCAGCGAATTTACTTGTGTGCGGCGTCCAAACTTGGAACCGAGTCGCTCGACGAAGATCGATTGTGGATTTTGCAGGAATGGGAAAATCTTCTGAACGATCTCGAGCGCGACGTGATGACCGCGCGCGACCGGGTCGATTGGGTGGCAAAGAAGTTTTTGCTCAACGCGCTGCAGGAAGAAGAAAACCTTTCCTGGAGCGATCCATGGCTACAATCGATCGATCTCGAATATCACAATGTCGATCTTGAATCGGGTTTGTATTACGAGCTGGCGCGCCAGGGATCGATCCGACGGTTGGTAAACGAAGAAGAGATTAAAACCGCGATCTTTACCCCGCCGGCAACAACCCGCGCGTTTTTCCGCGGCCGTTCGGTAGCGCGGTTCAACGACCAGATCGCGTCCATTCAATGGGACGAGCTCGTTTTTGCGAACGGCGCGCTCTCGCGACGGATCGGACTTCCCGAAGCTTTCGCGGACGCGCGGTTGGAAGCGCTCAATCAAGCCGCGCGCAACGGCAAGGATTTTTCCGAATTCATGCGTGCCGTTAGCGCGATTGATTAATTCACGACCAGGCGATCAGGCGCAGCTCGTGCGCTTGCATCAGATTCGGATGTGTCGGGACCACGCGCACGCTGAATCCGTAAGCGCCGCTTTCGGATGCGGGCACCGATCCCTGATAAAGATAACTTCCGTCGCCGTTCTGGCCGCTCGCGTTCAGAACACTCACAGACGGATTCTTGATCCCGCCATTGTCGGCTTCGCCATGATACGCTTCCACGCGAACGTGATTAGGATCGACATCTCCCAGAAAGACATGCGCGCTAACCTGAAGCGATTCGCCCACGAGAATGTTTTGTCGATCCTTGTTCCCGACCTGCACGTCATTAATGCGAACTTGCGACCAGTCTTTCCGCATTCGTGCTTTCCAGAGGCTCAACTGTGTCGCCGGTTCGCAGCCGTTCTGGGCGAAGTTTTCGTGTGAACGCGCAGCTGGAATGTAAAGCCGCTCGGTGTATTCCTTCACCATTCGGTGCGTGTTGAAGATTGGCGTGACGCTGCGGATCGATTCGCGCATCAATTGCAGCCAAGCGAGCGGAAGTTTGCCGTCTGGTTTCGCGTAATAAAGCGGGATGATCTGATTCTCGAGCAGTTGGTAAAGGCTGTTCGAATCGACTTCGCTTTGGAATTCGACCGTGCCGCTTTCGATTTCCGGCGCGATCGCCCAACCGTTGTTGCCGTTAAACCCTTCCTGCCACCAACCGTCGAGCACACTGAGATTAATTCCGCCATTTGGCGCGCACTTCATTCCGCTGGTACCGCTCGCTTCCATCGGCCGGAGCGGATTGTTCAACCAAAGATCGACTCCCTGCACAAGTCGGCGCGCGATATAGCTGTCGTAATCTTCAAGAAACACGACCCGATTCTCGAATCCGGCTTGGCGGCTGAATTTGTAGACTTCCTGAATCAGTGCGCGGCCGCCTTCATCACGCGGGTGCGCTTTGCCGGCGACAATAAATTGAACGGGACGCGTGGTGTCATTGAGCAAGCGCTTCAGTCGCTCCTTATCGCTGAACAAGAGTGCGCCCCGCTTGTAAGTCGCGAACCGCCGCGCGAAACCGATGGTCAAGATGTCCGGATCGAGGATCCGGTTTACTTTTCGGACCGCTTCGGGCGAATCGCCAATACGCTCCCGGTGAATCTTCACGCGTTCGCGCACAAACTCGATTAAGCGATGCTTTAACTGCTGATGTGTTTCCCAAAGCTGCGCGTCCGGAATGTCGATCACACCACGCCAGAATTCCTGCTCGGTGACGTGTTCCTCCCAATCGCCCAGGCATTTTCGATAGAGCGCAGAAAACTCCGGCGCCATCCAGGTCTTGGTGTGAATACCATTCGTCACGTTTGTGATCGGCACTTCGTGCACCGGGACGCCGTTCCAAACATCTTTCCAGAGAGAACGGCTCACTTCGCCGTGCAATTTGCTTACGCCGTTTGAGTGGCGGCTCATTCGCAGTGCGAGAATTGTCATGCTGAACGGATCCGAGCGATCGACGCGCGTCTGGCCGAACGAAAAAAGTTCGTCGAGCGGAATCTCGAGTTCCTTGGCAAAGTCGCCGAAATATTTCCGCATCATGTCGCGCGGGAACGAATCGTTGCCGGCTGGAACAGGCGTGTGCGTCGTGAAAACGTTCGCGGAGGCGACAATTTGCAGCGCCGAATAGAAATCGAGTTTTCTCTCGACCACGTTTCGACGAATGCGTTCCAGCGCGAGAAACGCCGAGTGACCCTCGTTCATGTGGAAAACTTCCGGATTGATTTCCATCGCCTTGAGTGCTTTCACGCCGCCGATGCCCAGCATGATTTCCTGTCGCATCCGCATTTCCTGGTCGCCGCCGTATAGCTCGGCCGTAATGAGACGGTCTTCGGCGCTGTTTTCCGGGATGTCACTGTCGAGGAGAAACAAATTGATACGGCCGACGTGTAGTTGCCAGACCTTGGCAAGCACGTCGCGGTCCAAAATGCGAACGGAAACAAGAAGGTTTGTGCCGTCACGTTGAACTTCGCGGATTGGCAGGTGGTGGAAATTTTGGTTGAGACTAATCGCCTGCTGCGCGCCGTCCTTGTCGATCTCCTGCCGGAAATAACCGTGCCGATAAAGCAGTCCCACCGCGACAAAGCTTAGATCGAGATCGCTGGCCGATTTGCAATGGTCGCTGGCAAGAATTCCGAGACCGCCGGAATAATTTGGAATCGATTCATGAAATCCGAACTCAGCCGAAAAATATGCGATAGGTCTTTTGATGGCCGCTCCCGCTCCGGTTTTCCCATACGTGTCCTGGCGAGCGAGATAATTTCGGAACGCATCGTAGACCTGCTTCAAATCGCGAAGGAACGCCTTGTCCTGCGCGAGTTCCTCCAGACGTGCCTGCCGCGAAAGCTGGAGCATCCGCACGGGATTGTGGTTCGTCCGGTTCCACAGATCCGGATCGAGATGTCGGAACAGCCGGCGCGCCAACGGCTCCCACGTCCACCAGACGTTGAAGCTCATTTCCCGCAGCGGCTCGAGCGCCGCGGGGAGAGTGGGAATCACGTTATAAGTATGGAACGTCGGCATGAGCGGCAGCGAATGAAATTGTCGAAAAATTCTTGGGCGGCAAGTCTCTCAATACGCCAGATGCATAACGCGGCCAATTCCCGCGCCGATTGAAATCTTAAAACGAGGGTGGTCTCGGCCTGACCGCAAGCCCGATCACAAAACCGGTAATCAAACCGCATAAATGCGCTGACATGCTCACTTGTGGCGTGAGGATGTCGAACACGACCTGGATTACAATGATGAGCAAAATGTTAAGCAGCCGGTGCTTCGCCTCCAGGATATGCCGATGGCGAAGGAGAAAGCCCGCCCACACGCCGACGATTCCCATGATGCAACCTGACGCGCCAATGAGCAGGGCTCGAGGCGCAATCTTAATCACTGTCAGTGCAACGACACCTGCGGTCGACCCGAGCCCAGAAATCAAATAGGATGCGGCAAATCGAAATGTGCCGATAATTTTTTCCAACGGCGGACCGATTATGTAGAGAGCAAAAAGATTAAATCCGAGGTGAACGACACTGTCGTGGAGGAACAGCGCGCTGAACAGCCGCCAGAATTCTCCTTGGCCGATCACGGCGCCTACGTCGAGCGCGCCGAGGTGATGTAACATGATTGAACTGTTTGTTGCGCCTCTCCGTAGCTCGAGAGCAAAGACACCGACGTTGAGCAGAATCAAAAACGTGACGGCGGGAGCGCTGCACAATTGCCGGAATATTGTTTGTGGCAGGCTCTCGGTTTCGACTTCAAGCGCGGCGCGGTTCTCCGATTCGAGTCGCTCAAAAATTTGAAGTTGCTCCCGTAATTGCGCGGTCGGATGCAAGATTTGCAGCGCTTGTGTCAATCGCCTCGCCGATTCATAACGGCCTTTCGCGGCAAGCTGCGATGCTCTTCGCAAGCCAACCATCGGCAGAAACAAAAGCGTGAACCACGCGCCGCCGCCGACGTAACCGGCGTAGTCGCGGAAAAAGAGCCAACCAACGCCAGTGATCGCGAGCACAATAATCGCCGAGATCCGCCAGCCACGAAAAAGTCCGCCCGGCCGCCCCGCCTTGGCCAAAACGAGGAGCGGCGTTGCGAGTGCGAGAAATAGGAAAATGTGATTCAGGTCCACCAAAAGTTTGAGGTTCGACTCTTGAGGTTTGACGGTAAAGGTCAATCGTTATTGTCGATTTACGTTATGAAAATCACAGTGACGGATTATCTGGATGTCGTTTCCTCATGGTGTTTTTGGTCGGAGTCGACCTGGGCGGAAGTGAAAAAGCGCTATCAAGACCGCGTCGCGTTTCAGTGGAAGATCGCGTTGATGGATTCAAGCGGTCTGCCTACCTCGCGCGAGCAGGAGCAATGGTTTTACCGCCGGAGCGGAATGATGATGGGCTCGCCGTTCATGCTGAACACGGATTGGTACGACGCGAATTTGAAGGAGTGGCTCGCGCCGAATTCGGTGGCCGAGGCCGCGAAAGACTTTGGAGTAACTGACGATCGCGTTCGACTCGCTCTCGCGAACGCCGCGCTTCGTGGAGGAAAAAAAGTGGGCGACTGGGATGTTTCGGCGGAAATCGGCGCGACCGCGGGCGAGATCGACAAGAACAAATTGCGCGAGACCGCTAAGTCGGCCGCAGTGGAAAAACGTCTTCGCACCAGCACTGCGGAATTTCACGCAATGCGAATCACACAGCGCCCGTCATTCGTGATCGACAGCGAAATTGGCGACCGCGCGATCTTCTCCGGTGTAGTGAAACTAGAGCCGATTGCGGCGACGATCGACAGCATGCTCGAAGACGCGGCGTTTTATGCGGCGCACAAAGCGCACTTCGGCGATCCGCCCCTGATATGAGCGTGAATGTAAGCGCGCACCTTGCTTTGTAACAACTCGCTTCAACGCCGAGATTCGTCTTGCCAGTATCGAAATGTTGCCTACAACTTCCCTTCGGCTCGCGATTAATGGCGCGAGCACCTCGTGGCGGTCGGTCGCAGCCGCGGCGAAGCAGAGTGCATCGGCGTTTGCGGAAGTGAGCGCTGATCATGCGATGAAGGAAACACCGGCGAACCGGCGCACTCCCGTCTCGTCGTCCCAAGGAGATTAAACTAATCTGCAACCACAATTTCGTGTAAACGGCCGCATTCGCGCTCGCGAAGTCCGGGTCATTTTGGGATCAAGCGGCCAACAGCTTGGCGTGATGAAATTGTCGGATGCCTTGCGTGAAGCGCAGAACCGCGAACTAGATTTGGTCGAGGTCGCGCCGACTGCGAATCCGCCAGTTTGCAAAATCGTTTCGCTCGGAAAATTCCGGTACGATCTCTCGAAGCACGATAAAGACAAAAAGCCCGGCGGCGCAAAGCTCAAAGAGATCAAATTTCGGGTCAATATCGACGAGCACGATTATCTGACCAAGGTGCGGCATGGCGAAGAATTTCTCGAGCGCGGCAACAAGGTTCGGGTGCAGCTTCAGTTCCGCGGCCGCGAAATGGCGCATCAGGAATTCGGAATGCAGCTAATGGAAAAAGTGCGGGACGATCTCTCCGGGATGGCGCAAGTCGAAATGGAACCGAAGATAACCGGACGCAACATCACCATGACATTGACGCCGCTGCCTGCCAACCGCCGGAAGCGACGGTTTCTGCCGCCGCCGAAAGACAAAGTCCCGGTCACCGCCGATTCTCAGAACGGTAGCTAGTCCGGGAATCGGTAGCCTGAAAGCACATTTACGGTTTCTTCGGCGGAGCTGGAACACCGGGAGCGTTTGAAGGCTGAGCTGGCGCGGTTGCCGCCTGGATTCTTTGCAAACGCGCCTTTCGATCGAGCGCTTCTTTGTCCTTGGCATTGATTTTTAACGCCGCGTCGGTTTCCGCGATGGCATTCGCTAAATCGCCGCGTATCTCGTAAATGCCGGCTCGATAGTTATGGTACTTAATTTCGCCTGGCTTGATCTTACTCGCCTCGGCAAGATCAGCCAAAGCCTTGTCGTAGTCATTGATTCCTTTTTCGATCGCGGCGCGCTGCTCGTAAGCGTTTGCATCTGGTTTGATTTTGATTGCTTCTCCCAAGTCGTTCAGCGCGTCCTGGAACCGTTGATCCTTGGCATAAGAATAGGCGCGCTGTTGATAGGCAAGCGCCAAGCTCGAACCAAACTTTCGATCCATCTCTGCGGCCTTGCGAAAACCGTCGATCGCCTTATTCCAATCTTGATCCTTGGCCGCTTGCGAAGCCTCCCGCGCAATTTTCGCGGCCTGAGGGTTTCCCTCTTGCTGAGCGGCTTGCGCGATCGAAAATCCAAACGTCGTGACGAGGCAGAAAGCAAACAGTGTTTTCATGTGGTGTTGACGGTTAGCTAGATCAAACAATTCAAAACGGGCGATCACAATTGTTCAAGTCGAATGAGCCGGCTAGGTCTGCTCCGGGTTTGGCGATTGTTCGATGTCGATCTTCGGTTCTGGCTCGCCCACGAATTCAGCTGGTCCTGGCTCGTCCACTCGCGTGATCCTCAGCGCGCGTCCGCTTTTTTCGTCAATCTCAACGAGTGCGCCGTGCAAACGAACTTCGCCGGCGGCTACCGGAAACGACGCCGGCATGTTCGAAACGAAACGGTTCAGAATTGGCTCAACCGTGCGGCCGAGAATCGAATTCACCGGGCCGCACATCCCTGCGTCGCACAAAAATGCCGTCCCGCCCGGAAGAATTTGTTCGTCCGCGGTTTGGACATGCGTATGGGTCCCGATTATCGCCGAAACTTTTCCATCAAGAAAACGGCCCATCGCGATTTTCTCACTCGTTGTTTCGCCGTGAACATCAACAATGACGTTCGGGGTTTCTTTCCGCATCTTCGCGACGGTTTCTTCGATCGCCCGAAACGGATTATCCAGAATCGGCTGCATGAAAGTGCGGCACTGGACGTCGATCACCCCGATCTTCCCCTTTGGGGTCTCAAGCACGATTGATCCGTTTCCGGGCACGCCAGCCGGATAATTCACCGGACGCAGTAAGCGCGGCTCCGAGTCGATGAACGTCAAAATTTCTTTTTGGTCCCAAACATGGTCACCCGTGGTCACGACCGAAACGCCGGCCCGTAAGAGATCGATCGTGATCTTGCCAGTAATGCCGCGTCCCCCGGCGGCGTTCTCTCCGTTTACAACAATGAAATCGACCGCGTGTCGTTCCTTTAATTCCGGGAGGCGAGCGACGACTGCATTGCGTCCTGGTTCACCGACGACGTCCCCGAGAAAAAGTACCGTTAGCATTGAACAGGATCGTATTGAAGAGGTTCAAAACGTCGATGCTAATTCGCCCTTCGCTCATTCTTTGCTCGTTACTTTCTTTGTGGCTATCGGTCTTCTATGGCACGGCCGGGGCGACCGACACCCTGGGTGTTCTCGGGAGTAAGCCCAAATGGGACGTGCTCGAGAATTATCAGCGGACGATCACTCACGACGAGTTCACGCATCTGATCAATGATGTCTATTGCACCCACGGTTTTACACCGGACTTGATCAAGGTCGACAACGACACCGCCCAAATCCTGACCAACCGCGAATCGCAAAAGGTTTTCATTTTGCATTTCGCGCCAAACCCAGATTCAAGGACCCACATCCCACGACTTTGGCGAGCGGCGAAATCGTTGCCGCCCGCGAAACCAAACAAGCCGCTCGCAGGCTTGCGCATCGCGCTGGATCCCGGGCATCTCGGCGGCAAGTGGGCGAGAATGGAGGAACGCTGGTTTCAGGTTGGCGACAAAAAGCCGGTGATCGAGGGCGATCTCACCTTGCGAGTTTCGCGAATGCTTGCTCCCCGATTAAGAAGACTGGGCGCGACAGTCTCCTTTGTTCGGAACAGCACTCAACCCGCCACTCCGAAGCGGCCGAGCGATTTCAAAGAGCTTGCTCGAAAGATTTTGATCAACAATGGTCTGCCGCAGCCGCGCCAGGAGGTTCTTGATCCAAAAGATCCGGAGAAAGAAAAAACGATTCGGTGGCAGAGCGAGATGTTATTTTATCGCTACAGCGAGATTCGGCACCGCGCGGTGCTCGTGAACAACAAGCTCCATCCCGATCTCGTTCTTTGCCTGCACTTCAATGCCGAGGGTTGGGGCGATCCGGCAAATCCAACTTTAATCGACAACAATCATCTCCACTTGCTCGTGAACGGTTCCTATTTGCAGGACGAGCTCGAATTCGATGACGAGCGATTTGAAATGATTCGGCGACTGCTCAGTCGTGTTTTCGACGAAGAACTTCCAATAGCGGATAGTGTCGCAACTTCCATGGCGAAAGCGACTGGACTTACCGCGTATCAATATCCAACGACGCTGACGACGACGAAAGTTGGGAGGAGCGGTTACGTTTATGCGCGCAATCTGCTCGCGACGCGGCTTTACCGTTGTCCAGTGGTTTATTGCGAGCCGTACGTCATGAACAGTACCGATGGGTTTGCGCGGATTCAGGCCGGTAATTATGACGCCACAAAGGAAATTAACGGCATCCAGCGCAAAAGCATTTTCCGCGAATACGCTGACAGCGTGGCTGATGGGCTCCGCGAATATTATTCAAAAGCACGGGGCTTATAATTTTTCCACCGCCGCTTGAATATCGTCTATCGTGACATCGGGCGACAAATGCGCCGATCCGATTTTTGGAGTGACGACGAATCGGATTTGGCCGCGTTCGAATTTTTTATCGAACCTGAGCGCGTCGAAAATTTTCGATCGTGGGAAGTTCGGTGGTAATCTTGTTGGCAACTGAAACTTCTGCAAAAGATCGATAATCGCATCGCGATCCTTTTTCGACAGACCGACTTTCATATTCGAAATTTCGCAGGCGGCTATCATTCCGAGGCCGACCGCGTCGCCGTGGGAAATTCCCTGATAGTCAACCGCGCGCTCGATCCCGTGCCCAACCGTGTGACCGAAATTCAACAACGCGCGCTTGCCTTTTTGATCAAGCTCGTCGTTCGCGATGATTACCGCTTTGATTTCAACGTTTCGTCGGATGAGCGGTGCAAAATCGACTTTCTTAAGATCAGCATCCTGCAATTGCCGGAACATTTTCGCGTCGGCGATGATCGCGTGCTTGATAATCTCCCCGAAACCCTGACTCAATTCGTGCTGAGGCAGCGTTTTTAAAATCTCGACGTCGTCGATTACGAGCGTTGGTTGATGAACTACGCCAATTAGATTTTTGCCTGCGCGCGCGTTCACGCCGGTCTTGCCGCCTATCGAGCTGTCTACCATCGCCAAGAGCGTGGTCGGGATCTGCACGTGCGGAATACCGCGTTCAAAAATCGCGGCCACAAATCCGGAAAGATCCCCGATTACGCCGCCGCCGAGCCCGATCACGATTGATTGCCGATCCAAGCCAGCGCGCAGCATTTCCTCACAGATCGTGCCGGCCTTTTCCAACGTTTTCGATTGCTCGCCGGCCGGCACTGTGATCAGCACCGGCTCATAGCCTGCGGCGCTTAAACTCTTTTGAACCGGCGCGGCGAAACGCGGCGCAACGTTCGTGTCAGATACGATCGCGCAGCGCGACGGCGGCAGGTTTGCTTTGATGGCGTCGGCGGCGGTCGCGAGCAAGCCCGCGCCGATCACGACAGAGTACAACTGCCCGCCGGTGCGCACTTCGGTCGAAATCACGGTGGAACGGTATTGGCTTTCGTCACTTGGAAAAAGGAAAACCGCTTGCTCGCTAGGACTGTCGGAGCTCAGTCGCGAACCCTTTCGGAGTTGACAAAACTGGCTACCATCCTGTGTAACTATCCTATGCCGGACGAACCACCGCCTCCGCCGCCCGTCTCAGACTTGCCGAAATCCACCGGTCTGCCTTCTAACATTGCAGCCGCGCTCGCCTGCATTCCACTTATTGGCGGCATCGTCTTTTTCGTTTTGGAAAAGCACGACCCGTTCGTTCGCTTCTATTCGATGCAATCGATCGTATTCGGTCTTGCCTGGTTCCTGTTCAACGTGGTTTCAGCGATTGTTCATGCGATCTTTAGCGCGATTCCGGCAATCGGCGGCATCCTTGTCTTTTTCTGGGCTATCATCGCTGCGATTGTCCACATCGCTTTCGTCGTTCTCTGGATTGTCGCGACTGTGAAAGCATTCACTGGCGTGCGCTGGGACATTCCCTATGTCGGACCGATCGCGCGGAAGCAAGTCGGCGAAAGTTAATTCGATTCGCCAAGCAGCTTCACTACAAGTTCGGTCAGGATTAGTTCGTGATCAAGCTGTGTCGTGACGAGCTGGAGATTCGCCGCAAGACAAGCTTTCATCGCGGAGATCAGCTGCTCGGTCGAAAAGCGATGTGCGTTTTGCGCAGCGAGTCCAAGTGTGTAGGCGTTCACCGTTCCATCTTTTTTACGCGGCAAATGCGCAATCGCTGCTGCGGGCAGACCATCAATCGCCGAAGTAAACTGGAACGGCGCGTGCGGTCGCGATATTCCGTGACGCTCCATCAAGTCTTTGGAGAGCAACAAATTTCGGACGGTCGGCAAAATTGCGGCCAGCAGAATCCCAATCGCAGTCTCGCCTTGATCGAGTAGTTGCCGGACCAACTCAAGCGCGCGTTCGAGATCGCGCTCGGCCAGCGCGTTGCTCAGATCGAAGATTATGCCCTCGCGCGTAAGCGGCACGAGCTCGCGGACAAGATCGACATTCACCGCGCGCTCTTTGGCGAGAAAGATGTCGATCTTTTCCAACTCATTTTCGATCTCCCCGGTGTCGCCGCCGGTGAGAAGAACGAAAAGCTCAAGCGCCTCGTCCGCGAACTGCAGCTTTCGCTTTTTTGCACGCACCCGGACCATTTCGGTCGCTTTTTCTTCCCAACCACCTCGGCTGGAATCGAGTTTGTCGAAAATCTGGGGCTTGACCCACTTGGCAAGCGCTTTGTAAAACGAGCGCCGTTTGTCAACGTCAATCGCACTGATCAAAAGAGTAGTTTCGGATCCAAAACCGGCATTAATGGTGTCAATGAGTTCCTCCAACGCTGTTTGCACAGCCGTCGATTTCGCTTTCTGATCGTCGCCGAGAAAATTCGCGTTCTTGAGCCAGACCAATTTCTCGCCGCTTAAGAATGGAAGTGTCCGCAACGCGTCGATTGTCAATCTTATCCGCACGGCTGCCTGGTCCGCGCTGTCGACTGCGCCGTCAATTGTTTCTAAACCAAACTCGCCCGCGCCGGCTGGTTTCAGCTTCTCGGCGAGCTCCGAGGCAGTGCGTTTAACTTCGACGTCATCCGAGCCGACAACGGCATAAATTTTCGCGGCGGCAGGGTTGGCTTTCGTCTTTGGCATCGGCCCGACGGTAATCCTAGTCATTGCTGGCTTGTTGCAAGGTAGTTCCGAAATCTTTTGAGGCGTGATCGCGAAATTTTTTTTCTAGCAAGGTCGACCCGCCTATGCCGAAGGCTCCGGCCAGTCAGGCAATCGCAAAGATCGACAACAGCGCATGGCTGCCAAATGAAGCCAAATTCGTGCGAGGATTCGTGTTCTAGTGGGGCGTCGACGTCGGGTAACGACGTGGCCACACCTTACACCCGTGATCTCCTGCGTCCAGAATTGCGCGTGTATTTCACCGGACGGCGTTTCCGCTCAATCTTGGTGATTCCGGTGCCACTTTTGACTTCCATGATTTGATCGCGCAACAGCGCGGCGCGTTCGAACTCCAGATTGGCCGAGGCCTGTTGCATTTCTTCTTCGAGCTCGCGAAGTAACTCCGTGAGATCGAAATCGCCGCCGACTTCGCGGATTACGGACGATTCAATTTCGTGCCCGCGCAAGATCGTGTGCAAGCTTTCCTGAACTGCGCGCCGTACGGTTTGAGGCGTGATCCCATGTTTCTCGTTGTATGCCATTTGCTTGGCGCGCCGGTATTTCGAAATCGACATCAACGCTTGCATGCTTTGCGTAATCTGGTCGGCGAAGAGGGCGACTTCGCCATTGACGTGGCGCGCTGCGCGGCCGGCGGTCTGAATCAGCGAAGTTTGGCTGCGCAAAAATCCTTCCTTGTCGGCGTCGAGAATGCAGACGAGGGACACTTCGGGAAGATCGAGGCCTTCGCGAAGCAAATTGATTCCGACCAGAATATCGAAATCCGCTGCGCGCAGTCCGCGCAAAATCTCGACGCGTTCGATCGTGTCGATGTCGCTGTGGAGGTAGCGCACTTTCAATCCGACATCGCGGAGATAATCGGCGAGATCTTCCGCGGTGCGTTTCGTCAGGGTCGTGATCAAAACGCGTTCGCCTTTCTCGACGCGCTGCCGGCACAGCTCGATCGTGTCATCGATCTGATGCTTGAGCGGTTTAACCGTGATCTTTGGATCGAGCAAGCCAGTCGGCCGAATGATTTGTTCAACAACGAGAGCTGCGCCGAGCGTTTTCACATCGAATTTGTCCGGCGGTTCGTCGGTCCGGGAAATGTGAACCTCGCCATTTGGTAAACGATTCTTTCCCGGTAAAACGAACGGAACAAGTTCTTCTTCGCCGATGCGCTGGCGGCGATGCGGAACGTAGCCTTTGTTTCCAATAACGCTATTTTGAATTTCGAATTCGGCCGGTGTTGCGCTCACATAAATGAGCTGATTGGTCGCCTTCATGAACTCATCGAAGTTCAGGGGCCGATTGTCGAGCGCGCTCGGCAACCGGAATCCGTAGTTTACCAGCACCGTTTTGCGCGACCGGTCGCCCTCATACATCCCGCCAATCTGCGGAATGGTCGCATGTGATTCGTCGATCACGACCAGAAAATCTTTCGGAAAAAAATCTACAATCGTATACGGCTTCGAGCCGGGAGGCCGGCCGGACAAATGCCGCGAGTAATTCTCAATTCCGTTGCAAAAGCCCATTTCCTGCAACATCTCGAGATCGTATTCGGTGCGGATCCGCAGCCGTTGCGCTTCGAGCAACTTGTTTTGCGATTCCAACGCCTTGATCCGGTCTTCCAGCTCGGCGCGGATCGTTTGCAGCGCGCGATTCAATTTGTCGGCCGGGGTAACGAATTGTTTCGCGGGGAAAAAGGTTATCACAACGAGCAATTCGCGCGTGTGACCGGTCAACGGATCGAAGCGGGTGATCGCGTCCAGATCGTCGCCAAAAAATTCCAAGCGGACCGCGTCTTCGTCGGCGGTCGCGGGATACACTTCGACCACGTCGCCGCGGACGCGAAACTTGCCGCGCGAAAAATTGATGTCGTTGCGTTCGTAAAGCATATCGACCAACCGACTCAAGACCGCTTCGCGGGAGATGTTCTGACCGCGCTTCACGGTTAAGAGCATTCGCTCGTAATCTTCCGGGGACGTGACGCCGTAAATGCACGACACGCTCGCGACCACGATCGTGTCGCGCCGCTGGAGTAGGGCACTGGTCGCTGCCAGTCGCAACCGCTCAATCTCTTCGTTGATCGACGAATCCTTTTCGATGTAAGTGTCCGTCCGCGGAATATACGCTTCCGGCTGGTAGTAATCGAAATAACTCACGAAATATTCGACCGCGTTTTTTGGGAAGAATTGTTTGAACTCGGAGTAGAGCTGCGCCGCCAGAGTCTTGTTGTGGGAAATTACCAGCGTCGGCCGATCTAGCTGGCGAATTACGTTCGCAATCGTGAACGTCTTGCCAGAACCCGTGACGCCGAGCAGCGTTTGATGACGATTGCCGGCCTCGACCGATTTGATTAGCTTGGCGATTGCCTGCCCTTGATCACCCCGCGGTTTGTAATTGGATTCGAGCTCAAACGGCATCCCACACTCTAGCAGCCTCTCGAACAAATGCCTAGTTGGGGCGGCCTTTCCTGATTAAATCTTTCCGAGCACGTGCCGGAAATTCCCGCCGAGAATCAGTTCAATATCGGCGTCGGAATAGCCGCGGCGGATCAAGCCGTAGGTCAAATCGAACATGCGCTTGTAATCGTTGAAGCCATCGGTGTCCGTTTTGCCGCCAAATCCCTAGCTTGATTTGTAAACGCCGCGCAGCCACGTCTTGTAGACTTCCGGCAACGCGTCGTAACCGTCAAGGTGTTGCCGGCGCAAATCTAGCACTCGTTTGATCGATTGGTGACGCGTTAGCGTTCCTTTGTTCGGCGATACCGGCATTGCGACAATCTTGCACGGTTGCGCTTGTGAAACGCCGACGGAAAAGTCTTATTAGCCTGCCGCTGAGCCTTGTGAACGTATCTCGATTTCTAGCTGAACTGAAACGCCGCCACGTCTATCGCGCGGCCGTCGCCTACATAGTTGCCAGTTGGGCGCTCGCTCAAGGAATCGCGCAGGTGCTGCCGGTTTTCGATATTCCGAATTCGGTGATCCGTTGGGTAATCATTGCGCTCATGATTGGATTTCCAGCCGCGATACTTCTTTCGTGGTTGTACGAAATCACGCCCGAAGGAATTGTCCGAGAAGAAGATGTCGACCCGGAAACGAGGAAAACCGCGCGTCGGTTTTGGGATATCGTGATCATCGGCGTTTTGTTGCTCTTGATCCTGGCGCTAATTTATGGACGGCTTCCGTTTCGCAGTTCGAGTGGCGAGCTTATTCCGGAAAAGAGCATCGCAGTGTTGCCGTTTGCGAACTTTAGCGAGGACAAACAAAACGCGTTTTTTGCTGACGGCATCCAAGAGGACATTCTGACCAGCCTCGCGCGAATCAGCGATTTGCGCGTGATCAGCCGTTCATCGGTCATGCGATTCAGAGATCCAACAACGCACAGTTTGCGTGAAATCGGCAAATTGCTCGGCGTTGTGAACGTCTTGGAAGGCGCCGTGCGCCGCGAAGGCGACAAAGTTGTGGTGAACGTGCAATTGATCGATGCCCTGAAAGACCGACATCTTTGGGCGCAGCGCTACGAACGGACACTTGCGGACTCGTTAGGCCTGCAGGGGGAGCTTGCTTCGCAGATCGCAGATGAGCTTCGGGTCACGCTAAGTCCGAATGAAAAGGCGCGGATCGAGGCCAAACCGACGGAAAACGCTGATGCTTATCTGGTTTATCTTCAGGCAAATCAAATCGAGCGAAATCTGGACACGCTCCTCGAAGATTACAAGAAAGCGGAGCAGCTTTATGTGAAGGCGATTGGGCTTGATCCGAAGTTTGCCCTGGCTCATGCGCGCCTCGCCTCCACGCGCGCGGCAATTTTTCATTATTATGAACCGCTCGACAGCTGGAAAACGAAAGCACGCATTGAAGCCGAAACCGCGTTGGAGTTGCAACAGAATCTGGCCGAGGCGCACCTAGCGCTCGGTCAGTGCATATATTGGCTCGACCAGGATTACGATCGCGCGCTCGCTCAATTCGAGATCACTGCGCGCCTAGCGCCGAATAATACTGAAGTCGGTGGACTGACTGCGGCGATTAAAAGACGCCAAGGAAAATGGCAGGAAGCACTCCAGGGTTACGCAAAGATGAGCAAGCTCAATCCACAGAATCCGAACATCATTCGCAATCTTCTTTTCACTTATACGGCGATGCGGCACTGGCCAGAAGCGGCGCCAGTAGCCGAACGAATGCGCGGGATGGCGCCCACGTCGCTCGTCGCGAAGGCCCAGAGAGGTTATGTCGATTTTTGGTGGAAGGGCGATACGAATCGACTGAAATCGGTTCTCGCGGAAATTCCGACCAACATTGATCCGGATGGCGTGGTAACCACGTGTCGGTGGGACATCGCGATGATCGAACGCGATTACGCGACTGCGAAACTCGTGGTCGACGCGTCGCCGCTCAATGAATTTTCCTACACGAATGGCGGAGTTACACCGAAGAGCTTTTTCTACGGATGCATAGCGCTTGCGGAAGGCGACGTGAACAGTGCGGGAAGACTTTTCGATGCAGCGCGCACGACTTTCGAAGCGGCGGTCAAAGAATCGCCCAACAGCGCTGAACGGCACGCAAATCTTGGATTGGCTTACGGTTTAATGGGACGGAAAGAGGATGCGATCCGCGAAGGGCGGCGCGCGGTCGACCTCAAGCCTGAATCTGTGGACGCGCTGGATGGGGTTCTGATGAATTGTTATCTGGCGCTGACTTATGCGCGCTGCGGTGAAAAAGATTTCGCGTTTCCGTTGCTGGAGCGGCTTTTGAAAACGCCAGGAGCGCCTGATAGCGGGAACTACAGTGTCACGGTGAACGATTTGAAATTTCGCTGGGAATGGGACCCGATCCGCAACGATCCGCGTTTCCAGAAGCTGCTCAGCACGCCGCCGTGAATCTAAAGAGATTTTTCGCCGAGCTGAAGCGGCGCAAGGTTTACAGCGTAGCGGTCGCATACGTGGTGTTTGGCGCAGGGCTTATCCAACTCGCAACCAGTGTTCTCCCGTCGTTCGATTTTCCTGTTTGGAGCACGCGACTTGTTATTGTTGCCATCGCGCTCGGATGTCCGGTTGCATTGGTGCTCTCGTGGTTTTTTGATCTAACTCGCTACGGGATCGCCCGCACGCCGGACTTAGATCAAATCGAAATTGGGCGCGCCCCGAACGTGAGCGAGCATTCGATCGCGGTTCTGCCTTTTGCCGATCTCAGTCCAGCAAGAGATCACGATTATTTCAGTGATGGAATTGCCGAGGAAATTCTGACCGCGTTGTCGAAGATCGACGATCTGCGTGTTGCCGCGCGCCGTTCGTCGTTCTGGTTCAAGGACCGACAAGCCGATCTGCGCGAGGTCGCGAACAAGCTGAATGTCGCGCATGTCCTCGAGGGATCGGTGCGTCGGGAAGATAATCGCATTCGGGTAACGGCGGAACTGATTGACGCGCGCAAGGGTTTCACGATCTGGTCCGATACGTTCGAGCGCGAAATCCACAGCATCTTCGCGCTGCAGGACGAAATCACACGCGCGATCGTTGATAAGCTGAAACTGAAGCTGGCAATTGCAGCGCCGTCTCAGGCGCGAAACCTCGCGGCTTACGATTCCTATTTGCAGGGCCTCTTTTATTCCGACAAAAGCACCGAAGAAGCGCTGCGAAAAAGTCTGCAGTATTTCAGTGACGCTTTGAAAAAAGAACCGCGTTTTGGTCGTGCCTGGACCGGCATCGCGAAATCGTGGCTTTGGCTGGCAGACGCTTATGTCGCACCACTCGAAGCATATTCGAAAGTTCGCGAAGCTGCGCTCAATGCGCTCAAGATCGACAAAGACGACGCCGAGGCGCACGTCTACCTCGGCGAAACGAAACGGATTCTTGATTGGAATATGGATGGCGCGGCGCGCGAATTTTGTCGAGCGGTTGCGCTCGATCCGAAATCGACGCCTTCGAATTATTTTTCAGCGGCGTTTTGCGCGGCGCTCGGCGAACGCCAGGACGCGTTGAAGTATTTGCAGCGCACCGCCACCATCGACCCGGCGTCGCTTTGGGTGAACAACGCCGCGTGCGAACTTTATCGTTATTTTGGTCTTTACGATGAAGCAATCGCGGCCGGCGAACGCGCGTTACAGCTCGATCCCGCGTTTGTTTATGGCGAACCGTTGCTCGCCGCGCTCTATCGCGAACTGGGCCGGTTCGACGAAGCGATCGCGCTCTACGAAAAAGCGCAGGACATCACCGGCCGCGGTGCGTTTGGCTTGGCGATCACTTACGCACGGATGAATAGGCCAACCGAAGCGCGCCAGGTTTTGGCCAAAGCAGTTGGAAGTCGCGGCAGCTACACGCCGGGCGATGCGATCGCGCACATCCACGTGGCTTTGGGCGAACATGACAACGCGATTCGCGAACTGGAACGCGCATGCAATGAGCGGTCGTCATCGGTTCATTTTATCGGCATCGCGCCGGAATTTAAACCACTTCGCTCCGATAAACGGTTCCTGTCGATGTTAAAACGAATCGGACTCGAACCAGAGAAAGTTTTTGCGGCCGGGGTTCCGTAGTCGCTCGGCGCCTCAGACCGAAGGATTTCGCAACTCGTCAAACGCTGGCCCCAGATTCGCGAGCACGTCACTGGCGAGGACCGATTCCTCACTCGCGCCACGTTGAAATATCGAGATCTCCGCCGCGCGGCCACAGACCCACGCGCCAAGCCGACCTGCGTCGTACATTGATAACTCACGTCCTGCCAAACCCGCGCAGACGCCGGTCAGGACATCGCCCATTCCGCCACTCGCCATTCCTGGATTGCCGGTCGTGTTGTAGCTGATCGGTTTGCCGCGCTCGCAAACGATTGTGCGACTTCCTTTGAGGAGGAGGGTGACCGGAAATTGATCGGAAAAGTTTCGCGCAATACCGGCGCGCGCCATCTTGCCGACTTCCATCAATCGTTTTATTTCGCCGGGATGCGGCGTGAGCAGGCGTGGTCCGCGGCAACTGTGCAGAACCTGCACTTTGTCGGCAAGAATATTTAGCCCATCAGCGTCTAAGATCATTGGTTGATGGGCGTTCTCGATTAAATTCAACACTTCAGACGCGTGCGCTTTTCCCAAACCTGGTCCGACGGCCCAGATGTCGATCCTTTCCTCGAGCAAATCGCGATACCGGCGGACTGGCTTCACCATCGCTTCGACTGGGGCCGCACTCGCGACGATTTCGTAAATCTCCTCCGGGACAAAGAGTTCCACCAAGCCCGCGCCAGCGCGAAGTGCGCCTTCGCTTGTCATCACAGCAGCGCCGACAAAACCTCTCGATCCAGCAACAACTCCGATCCGACCAAGTTCGTTTTTATAAGCGCTGAATTTTCGCCGCGGCACGAAGGCGCTCAGCGAATATGGAGTCGCAGCCAATTCATTCGGCGCGCTTGCTTCCGCCCAAGGACCGGGAAGTGGAACAATTTCGATGCGTCCGACGAGGTCGAGCGCGGAATCGACGATCAATCCGTGCTTGGCGAAACCAATCGTCACCGTAAAATCGGCGATAACAGAATCTTCCGGATCGTTCTCGCCTGAATCGGCGTCGAGACCGGTCGGAAGATCGACCGCGAAAACGAATGCATTTTCTTCGCGACGCAGTCGATTGATGTCACGGGCTGCGGTCCGAATTGGTTCTCGCAAAAATGATTTTGCACCGGTCCCGAGCAAGCCATCGAGAATGATCGTTTGCGGCGCGCACTCGATTGTCGTGCAAGACTTTGAGGCGGCGTCGCGCAATGCTTTCAATTTTTTCTGCGTCAGCTCGCTGCAAGTCTCTTCCGCGAACGGCAGGCGGATGTCGATCTTCCAACCGATTCTCTGTAGCTGTTCGGCGGCCACGAGCGCGTCACCACCGTTATGGCCCTTGCCCGCAAAAACAATGCAGGTCGCCGGTTTGGGAAAAAATTGCCGGACGGTGCGGGCGACTCCTGCGCCGGCTTGGTCCATAAGCGTTTCAACACTAACACCGCGCGCAAACGCGGATTGCTCCGCCGCCTGCATTTGCGCCGAGCTCAACACGGGCGATTCCAACTAATCCTCCGTTTTGGATTTCTTTTTCTCAATCGAGCTTTTCTTCGGTGAATCCGAATCGGAATCAGAAGATTTCCTGTGCTTCGACGATGACGACTTGGATGAACTCCTCGAACGCTTGTGCTTCGAGCGCGCACGATCCGGATCGTGATAATGAGTTTGATCGATGAACGGCTGGAGCGGAACCGTGGCGGTGTTGGCCGCCACCCGGTTCGCGCTTGAGCTGCTAGCGACGAGCGAACGTTCGCGCACGCCGCGCGCTATTTCTTCGGCAAGTTTCTGTCGATAAGCAACGCTCTGAGCGTACTGGGCTTCAGTCGGATTGGTAAGAAATCCACATTCCACAAGGACTGCCGGAATCCTGGTGTTCCGTAGAACGTAAAAGCCGCGACGCCGCACACCGCGATTGGGCGTTGGCGCGCCGCCGGCGACGTAGTAATGGATCGCGGACGCTAGGGCCAAACTTTGCGAGCTGTAAAAATAAGTTTCAATTCCATTCGCGCTCGAACGCGGCGTGGCATTGAAATGAATACAAACAAAGATCGCGTCCGGATAAGAATTCGCGATTGCAACACGCGTGCCCAAAGGGATGAAGACATCGCTGTCTCTGGTCATGACGACGCGATAGCCGTAGGTTTGAAGATTCGCTTTGAGTCGCTGCGCTACGTCCAAGTTCATGACGCTCTCAGCAACACGCTGTCCCGGAATTCCGCCTCGATCGGACCCACCGTGACCAGCGTCGATAACAATGGTGGTTGAACTTGAAGCCGGCAAGCCGAGCGCGTCCTTCGCGACGAACGATGTCGCAAGCGCCAAAGTCAGGAGCAGAAGATATTTTAGCATTCGCTAATTGTCCTTCGGCGCGTTCGGCGGCCGCGCGGAAGGTTTTCGAGCGGTCTTGCGGGCCGCTTGCGTCACCGGTGTATCCATCATTCCGCCGGCGACTTTTACCACGCCATCATCAAAATGCACAAGTCGCGGCCGCGTTTCGGCAAAGCTGGCGCGTGAAGTGAGCTCGCCATTCAGGCCGACACGCGCGTACGCCCAATTGTGGGGCGCGGCGCAGTAAAGAACATGGAGCTGGTTCGAGCGGTCGAATTCCGCCTGCGGTTCGTCGAAAGCGATGACGTGCCCCAATGAATAGGTTGCGTAAACAATTCGGCTGTCTTTGTCTTCGACGCGCACGTAGAGCGAAGTGTGATCCGGAAAGCAGTTCGTCATGAGCGAATAGTACGAATGTTTCCACCCGCACCGTTTCGTTCCGGAACGCCGACCGTTTTTTGCCGGGTCGGTTGTGCAGCGGGCGCTTCGAAAACTTTCGTCTGCGAATAAAAGAATTTGTTTAGATCAGCGAAGTAAACATGCGCGCGGACGTGATAAGTCCCGAGCAGCTGATAATGGTGGCGCGTGTAGCTCTTAACCATTTGCACCGGCGCTTCACCCATCTCGGGATCGCGGTGAATGATGAGCAATTGCATTTACTGCGGTGGAGCGGTTTCGGGCGCTGGGAAAAGAGTGAGGAGTCTGGTCGGTTCGGCGCGTGTATCCTGAAGCTGATCGTTATAATAAACGCGCACAATATAACCAAGGTATTTGCGATTTCCCGATTCCAGCGGCGGACTTGCCTTGATCGGTTTCCCTTTCTTGGCCGGATTAATCGCGGCCGCTGCAGCGGCGAGGTCAGTCTCGGCGGATTTCGTCTTCGATTTGGGACGAATGTAGGTGACGGCCAACGTTTCACTGTCGCTATCGGCCCAATCGTGATTCGGCGTCAGCCACTCGAAACCGACGTCGGCGTCTGTCAGCTTGATGTCATTGTCGCCCACCGTGTCATAAAAGAAGACCCGGATCCTCACTTTCGCGCGGTCGATCACTGCGTTTGGTCGTTTGTTCACCGCAATCCGCAACATCAAATTAGTCTCAGCATCCGGATCCGAAGTTTCCGATGCGGTTACCTCGCTAATTCCAAGCGTCGATCCCACGGGAATTCCCTGTGTCGTGGTGGTAACGCTCAAAGCATCGAGCGTAGTTGCGGGTTTTCCGGTATCGAGCGCTGAGCCGGTCGTTGATCCGGGAGCTGCCGGCACGCCAGTCTTTAGTTTCATGTCCGCCAGTTCGTAGAGCGGGCCAGCCGACGGCCCGATCTCTTGAACTCGGCGCCACGTCTCAGCCGAGCGATCGAAGTTTTGGATCGATTCGTAAATCATCGCCATTTTGGCTAGCACTTCGGCGTTTTTTGGGTCGCGTTGAGCAGCGTCTTGCAAACGCTCCAGCGCATTCACGCTATCACCGCTTTCGCGTGCCGCGTTCGCTTCCTGTAACAAACGGTCGGCCACGGACATTGTCGATGTTGCAGGCGTAAGCGCCGGGCTTGGAGAGGCGATTGGCAATGCAACCGGCGGTGCAGAAGGCGCAGCCGACGGAAGCGGCGCCAGCGCTAGCCGAGTCGCCACGGCGCCAGTGGCTGGCCGCGTTTCGCTGATGTAATGAAAGCCGGTTACGAAAATTTCCGCGACCGCGAAAACAATGATCGCGATCAGTCCAATATTAGAGCTCTTGTCGGTTTGCGCGCTGGAAAGAAACGAGGGCGACGTCATAGGCAGTTCATTCTTGTAGACCGCGCGGTCACCCTGTCAACTCAGGAGCCGTCTGAGTTTCCACCTGCCACGCCGTAGTCTCGGCCAAGGTGGGTGGGGAACTCCAACTCAATGACTAACGCGAGATGTCGCCCTGGCTGAGCATCTGAAAGCCGGCGCCGCTCAAAACGGAAATGGCGCAGTCGTTATCGTCCACGTGGAGCGCGAGCGCTGCCTGACCGCGCGGACGCATAAGAAGGGGATAGGTGAAGTGCACGTTCACTTCGGCCATGAAAAGCGCGGCGAAGAGTTTCGAGAGCTCGGTTGCAACTTCACGCATCTCAACCACGACAACGTGGCAGGTTCCGAACGCGATGTTGCTCTGGCGGAACAGTTTTTCCACGCCCTCGGGATCGCTCACGACCAGGCGCGCAATCGCCGAATCGGTCGATTCAGAAACGCTCATCGCCATCACGTGGTAGTCGTGAGCGTTGAGCAGCTTCAGAACGTCGTGCATTGCGCCGACTTTGTTAGGAAGGAAAACCGAGAACTGTTTGACGAGTGGCCCGTCGCCTTTCGAGCTTGTCTTCGGTAAATCGAGTGCCATAGGTGGAATGCGCTCCCCACACGTTGTCAGAATTACGAGCGTTCGGCGACTAAATTAAGTCAGGACCGGACTAGTGGTTTTTGTCTCTCGGCCGACCGCGTCGGGTATACTCCTTGCGGAATTTGGAAAGAGAGCGTTCCATAACCGCGACCGATGGAGCCGGAAAACGAATTGATCGCCCAACGCCGGGAAAAGCTTGCCGCGCTTCGAGCGCGCGGCGTAGAACCGTTCGGTCGTGCATTTGAAACTTCTGGCTCGATCGCTGAAGTCCGCGAAAAATTCAAGGAAGGCGAATCGCTCAGCGCCGCCGGTCGAATCACCGCCCATCGCGACATGGGCAGGAGTCACTTTGTCGATCTTCGCGATGCGACTGGCAGAATTCAGGTTTATTTTCACGAAAAAGGAATCGGCGCCGAAGCGATGGAAATCTTCAAGCTGCTCGATCTCGGCGATTTCATCGGCATTGAAGGCGCGTGTTTCCTGACCAAAACTAACGAGCCGACATTAAAGGCGCACAAATTTGAAGTGCTCTCCAAGTCACTTCGACCGCTGCCTGAAAAATGGCACGGTCTGCAGGACGTCGAAGCGCGGTATCGCCAGCGATATGTCGATCTTGTGGCGAATGAACAATCCCGCAAGACATTTCAAAAACGGATCGCGATGGTGCGTGAACTCCGGTGGTTCTTGGAGGACCGAGGTTTTTTGGAAGTCGAGACACCGATTTTGCAAAACGTGGCGGGCGGAGCGGCGGCGGCGCCGTTCAGCACCCATCACAAAGCGCTCGGACTCGATCTTTATCTGCGAATCGCGCCGGAACTTTATTTGAAGTGCCTCCTCGTAGGCGGATTCACCAAAGTGTTCGAATTGAATCGGAATTTTCGAAACGAAGGAATTTCTCGGAAACACAATCCAGAATTCACGATGCTGGAACTTTACTGGGCCTACGTCGATTTCGAAAAAATGGCGAATCTGGTCGAAGAGTTGATCTGTCATCTCGCGGAAAAGGTTTGCGGCTCGCTCCAAATCGAACACAAGGATGCTCAGGGCAAGGTCGTGCGCACAATCAACCTGAAGCGGCCGTGGCGGCGCGCGCGATATGTCGACCTCGTTCGCGAAGTCGCGGGCAAGGATTGGTTCGATCTTTCGCGCGAGAAACGGCGCGTCCGTGCGACCGGGGAATTGAAACTCGAGATCCTGCCGCAGCTCGCTGATTTCGAAGTGACGCAACATGTTTTCGAAAAATTGGTCGAAGAAAAAACATTCGATCCATTGTTCGTGACTCATTGTCCAAAAGAGCTGGTGCCGCTGGCGAAACAAAACGCGAGCGATCCTGCTTTGGTTGACGTTTACGAGCTGATCATCAATGGCACGGAAATGTCGCCCGGTTACACCGAGCTCAATGATCCTGATGTGCAGCGGCAACGGTTACTCGAGCAAGCGGGCGAAGAAACACAGAGGCTGGATGAAGATTTTTTGCTCGCACTCGAACACGGAATGCCGCCGGCAGGAGGATTTGGTCTCGGGATCGACCGCTTGGCAATGCTGTTTACTGGCGCCGAATCAATCCGCGATGTGATTTTGTTTCCGCTGTTGAAACCAAAGCGAGACTAACGCTCCGGTACAAACGCAATTATTGCTTTGAATCGCTGGACTTTTTCGCCGTTGGTGAAGTTGTCGGCGATGGAGTGGGGGATGGGCTGGAATCGGCCTGGGCCTTTTTCGGCTCGTCTTCTTTCTCCGGAGTGAAAGTCAAGTGCCTGGCTCTGAAACGCGGATCTCCCTGATCTTCTGGCTGCTGGTTGGCTTCGCGCCCTTCATTGGCTTTTTCGGCAACTTTTGTGACCGAGCCGACACCTGAATTGATGAAGCTCCCTTGAAACTTCGGATCAGATCCGCTGCTTTGCAGATTTTTCAGTGAGTCTACGTTTTGAATTTTTTCCTTCGACCGAGTTTTGAAATGCAAAGGTCCTTCATCTCGCAACATGGGATTCTCGGACTCGCTCGTCTTGCCTCGATAAAGGTTGTCGTCATGCTCGGCTGTATTGCTTTCTTCATCCGGCGTGCCTGAAGGAGCCGCTCCACTGGCGTTCTTGCTCGTCGTTCCGATGCCAGTGGTAGTAGTGGCGTAAGGGCCTAGGTCTGGAAGACCAAGCGCGTGAGGTTCTTGCCCAAGCGCGCTCCACGTGATCCCAGCCGCGAATACAACGATGCAGAAGGCGGTGGCCGGCTTCATTTAGGAGAAACGGATTACACCGGCACCGCATTGAAATCAACGGATTTTGAAGCTCGCTCAAAAAATGTGAGAACGCTGCTCGACTAGATTCGGTTTAGGTGGTCCCCGTAGCGGTGGCGATGGCGCTCGCAGTCGCGCTGGCGGTTGCAGAGGCTGAAGCTGATGGCGAAGCCGATTCGGCCGCGCTCGGTGATGGAGAGCGATGCGGATTGTGTTTTCCTTTTTTCCAACCCGAGAGAGATCCTGTCTGAATTGATCGTCGGTTTAAGTCCGATACGGATCACGGAAGTCTGTACCGAAGGTCGACGTATTCGCCGCAAGGATCCTCCGGCTAGGAAGCAAGACGTCTCAAACAAACGTTGAGTGCGGCGATCAATGTGATTCCAAGAGAGAAGCTCATTAAAACGAGTCCTTTGCCATGCTTCAACATTTCTCCAAGAACAGCGTGCACCGCGAGATATGAGAATCCACCGGCCACATTCGCCATGAACAGGCTCAGCCAAAAAGACGGCTGATTTGCCAAAACGAAAAAACCGATCATGGCGCCGATTAATGTCGTTGCTTCAATCGCAGCTACCCATGCGAGCGCGC
Source organism: Chthoniobacterales bacterium (assembly GCA_035538875.1). Taxonomy (GTDB): domain Bacteria; phylum Verrucomicrobiota; class Verrucomicrobiia; order Chthoniobacterales; family UBA10450; genus AV40. Next base: position 28,370 of record DATLJP010000022.1, read on the forward strand.
GACTGCGGGGAAAGCCGGCGCCGATCAAAAGACTGCCGAGAGCGAGACCTTCTGGAATTTTGTGAATGCAAAGAGCAGAGAAAAGCGACCATTGGCCGGCGGCGGTTACTTGAGCTTCTTGGCCAATTCCGAGGGACAGACCGTCCGTTGTACTATGAATCGCCAGCGCGATGATGAGCGCAGAGGCGATTTCACCGAAGTGTCTGGTCGCGTCGGCATCGAAGTGACTCGCAGCGCACGCCGGACAAACGTGATGGACATATTTGCTGATGAAAAAAAAGAGCGCATATCCGGTTGCAGCGGCCAATATTACCCAACGCCAATCGCTCTTGCCTAGACTCTCAGGGAAAATCGCGAATAACGTCACGCCGAGAAGTGTTCCGGCGGCGAAACTGATCAATGCGCAAAGGGGCTTGTGCGTTAGGCGCAGCGTCGTGCTGATCGCACCGCCGCCGACGGCGAATGCATAGGCTGCGGCGACCTGCCAGAAAATGACGTCCGCGTTCACGTTGTCGATTTTGAAGAGTGCAAGCGTGCCCTAACGAATTACGGCGCTAAAGAGCATGCGTTCGAGTCCTGCTCGATCTGAATCGTGCAGTGCTCGATTCCAAAAATGTTATGAAGATGTTCGCAGACTGAATGCAAGAAGTCGTCACTGCCCGATCCGTCAGGCATTTCCAAATGCACCGTCAGTGCGATTCGTGTCGTGCTGAGCGGCCAGATATGTAAATCGTGAACAGCAGTTACACCATTCAGCGTTTCCAGATAATGGCGTACCGAAATTGGATCGACATTCGGTGGGACGAGGTCGAGCGCCAGTGCAAGCGAATGCCGCAGCAATCCCCATGTTCCCCAGATGATCGCTGCATTGATTGCGAGACTCGTGACCGGATCGATCCAATGCCAGCCAGTCAAAACGATAATTGCTCCGGCGATAACAACGCCGGCGGAAACCGCGGCATCGGATGCCATGTGCAAAAACGGTCCTTTAATATTGAGGTCGCGTTTGTGGCCGCCAAAGAAGAGTAGGGCCGTGACTCCGTTGATGACAATTCCCAGAGCGGCCACCAGCATCACGGTCTTGCCGCCAACCTCGCCGGGATTACCAAATCGCCGAATCGCCTCCCAGGTTATGCCGCCAACGGCGACTAGTAAGAGGATCGCATTCGCCAGCGTGGCCAGAATAGACGAGCGACCAAGTCCATACGTGCGGCGTGCTGTCGTCGGAGTTTTTCCGAGATAAATCGCGCCCCACGCGAGCAAAAGACCGAGCACGTCGCCGAAATTGTGTCCCGCGTCCGCCAGCAACGCGAGCGAGTGAGCAGCAATCCCAAAAACAATTTGGGCGACCACATAAGCGATATTGAGCGTGACACCGATGGCGAACGCGGCGCCGAACTGCTCTGGTCCAGCCGAACCGTTGTGGTGCGAATCATTTGCCGCTGGCATCGGGCGAAGATACCGTGATTCCCGTAACCTCAGCAAGAATACCGAAACGCGGCTGTCAATTCTTGCGAACGCGCGCGCGAATTAGCCGGAATCCGGAAACGGCGATCAACAGCGCTCCGAACGTACAGACAATCGCGGCGCCAGATGGCAGGTCCCACCAGTAGGAAAGAAACAAACCGGCGACTCCACCGACGAGCGCGACGATCCAGCCAATTAGCAGGCGGCTGCCGGTTCGTTGCGCGAGATTGATTCCGCATATCGCGGGCACAATCAGATAACTGAAAACCAAAAGCACGCCGGCGATGCGGACAAAGCTGGTCACGACCAGCCCGAAGACGGCGTAGAAAAGAAAATCCCACCAGCGGACGCGCAATCCTTTTTCGTAAGCCCCGTCGCGGTTGAATGAAACGAGCAGGAAACTTTTGCGAAAATTAAAATGGAAAGCGCCGACCGTAGCGAAGAGAGCGAACCGTTCCCAAACTTCGCGTGGTGTTACCAGCAGAATATTTCCGACCAGCATGTTCTTGATTTCTTCGTCGCCTTCCGCGGCGCGGCTCAACAACAACACAGCTGCTGCAGCCGCGACCACATAGGAAATTCCGATCACGGCTTCCTGTGGAATCTGGCTCGCGCGTTTTCCAGTTATGGAAAAAATTGCTGCGCCAACTAAAGTAAAGGCAAGCGCGATGCCGAACGTGGTCCAGCTTTCAAGTTCGAGATGCAATAGAACCGCGAGACAAATTCCGAGCGACGCCATCTGCGCCATGGCAATGTCGATAAAAATAATTCCGCGTTGGACCACGTGCAGGCCGAGATAGACCAGCAGCCATGGTAAAAGAATGCAGGCCACGATCGGCCAGAACATTACGTCCCACATGATTATTTGAGCGCGGCGGCGAGCCGGGAGACGAGGGTGTCGATTAACTTCGGGTAGGTATCGGTGCCCGGAATGCCGCCGGGAAATTGCGAGAACTCCACGACCTTGGCGCCGGTGGCGTTTGCAACTTTCTCGGCGATGCGCCGATCGTGATACGGTTCGACAATGACGGCCTTTACATGTTGCGCTTTCATCTGCGCGATCACTTCGGTTAAATGCGATGGCGACGGAGGAATTCCCGGTTTCGGCTCGAGAAAGATGTCGATGCTGACCCCGAAGCGGTGCGCGAAGTACGGCCATGAATCGTGATAAGCGACGACATGCTGATCTTTAGACGGCAACATCGCCGCGCCCCATTCCTGAAGTTTCGCGTTAATCGTCGCTTCAAACTTCTTGTAATTGCTCTCGTAGAAGGCAGCGTTCGCTGGATCAAGGGTGGCGAATGATTGCGCGATGTGCTGTGCGATCGCTTTGGCGATTATCGGATCGACGGTGAAATGCGGATTGCCGAGTGCGTGCACGTCGCCGGCGGCGCGAGTCACATTTGTCGGCACATTCATCAACCGAATTCCCTGTGCTGCTTGCACACGCCCCGGTTTACCGAGTTCGATCTTTGGATTGCGCGCATTTTGCAATAGTGGCGGCAACCATCCGAGCTCGAGCTCGGCGCCGCCGTCAATCAACACATCGGCGTTACGAAGCGAGACGACGAAACTTGGCCGCGCATCGACAAAGTGTGGGTCTTCGGTCGCTTTCGCGAGAACGATGATGTCGATCTTGTCGCCGCCGATTTCACGCGCGAGCGAACCGAAATCGGGCAGCGTCGCAACGACATTCAGCTTTGCGTTTGCGGAACAAGCGCAGAGGAAAAATGCAAACAGGATTAACACGATTCGTTTCATACTCTTAAAATTTGTGAGCGCCGTGCGAGCCGAGGATGAATTCGAATTGGAGAAAGACAGAATCCTCTTCGTGATCGGCCAGAAAAAATGTTTCGTCGAGGAAATCATGATTGTATTGCAGACGAATCTTTGAGAACTCGGTCGGATACCAGGTTAGGTTCGCGCTAATCCGGGAACGTGATTGTCGATCGATGTCGTCGGTAAACTTGGAGTCCTGCGCGTCGTAATAGTCGCCGCGGATTCCTGCGACCCAGCCTTTTTTGAATCCCCAGAGCACTTGCGAATAGATTCCCCAGTCATGAAACGTTTCGGCGACCGGAAATGATTCCTTCACGCCGCGGCCCGCTTCGTAGCGACGATACATGAATTCGGTTTGCCATTTCACAAACGGAAAACCTCCCTCGGCGTTTGCGCTTTTCCATTTGTAGAGAAGATCCGCGCCGTAAATCTGCGACCGCGAATTTCCGCCAGTCTCATTTGAACCAAACGCGCCTGAAATGCCCGCGAGCACGACCTGCGTCGGGCTGAGATCGAACGAATTTTCCCAGCGTGGAATCCAGACGAAATCTTCAAGCCCGCGAATTTCACGATCAGTTGTTCTGCGATCAAAAAAGATTCCGTTGTCACCGGGATTACGAAATGAGTAACCGGTGCTGCCGCGGCCGTTTTGCACGCCAAGAATCAACTGCGAATACCACGGCACTGGAACGATCCAGGAGATTTGGGCGCCAACGCCGCGCAAACCGTCCGGGCCAAGCAATCGTCCAGCGACAATTGGATCGTCCACAAAGTCCCAGGTATGCGGGTGCGTCGGATTAATCCGGCCGAATGCGGCGAAGAATTGTCCAGCTTTGAGCTGAAGATTGAACGGTAAACTTGTCGTTTGCATGAAAGCTTCTTCGACTTCGACATCCGTGTTGTTGTCGTTGTCGAGCTTGAACACGATGTTGGCGAAACCTTCGAAGTAAGGATCGACTGCACCGTCAAACGCGAGCTCGATGTTGCGCGCGTTGAATCCGCGCTGCATCGGATCGTGATCGCCAACTTCGAGCTGGTCCAGATGTTTGTCGCTTGAAGCGGCGAGCGCAAATAATCCATCGAACGAAATGTTCATGTAATTTTTTCCGCCGCCGATTCCGATCGGTTGGGTCAAGGAAGCACCGGCTCCGGTGGTTGAAATCGTTTCCGTCGGCGCCGACGAAACAACAGACGTGTCCGTGGTTGGGAAGTTTCCGACTGCGTTTTCATTCGCGTTGACGCTTGGCGCAGAAGCTGTCGGTGGCGTGGTCGATGTCGATGAAACGACCGACGCATCTTCAGTGGGAAATCGCATTGAGGCTGCGCTCGGCGACGGCGTCGCCGAAGGCGATGGCGACGTGGACGCCACAGAGGGTGTCCTTCCGATCTCTGCCGCCGAACCGTTCTGCTGATTCAATCGATCGATCGTCGTCTGTTGTTCTCTCACTTGCTGTTGCAACGTTGTCACCGTTTCAGTCAGGGCTCGCACTTCCCGACGCAAAGCTTCAACGTCCGGCGATACAACTGGCGTGGACGCGGCGTCCTGCGCCTGCGCGCTCACGAGCCCTGCGCCTGTTATTGCGATCAAAATAAATTTGTTCATTAAAACTCCTGATTAGAAGACTTGGGCGAATTCGCCCAAACGGATTTGCGTTGGCACGCGCTAATCTGGTGGCGCAATGAACGCGGCAAGCGCCGCCATCCCGCGGGCGCGGGGGTTGATTAACGGTCAGGACCCTACCGGCGGCGCGTGTTCAAAAACGCTCGCGAGAAGAAAAATCGGACCGACCCAGAGCGGGGTTAATTCGGAAATCTCAAATTCGTCGACCGGAACTGGAGCGCTGATCAAGAGCGTAACCGGCGAATGATTAAGATTGCCCGAACTGACAAACGTGACCGCGCACGAATGCTCGATGCGGCTTGCATCCGAGTGGATTCGTTCGTGCCATAGCGGCGAGACGCTGAGCGTGAGCGCCCAGAGAAAAGCAGCGGAAGCGAGGGCCGCGACAAAAGCGCGCAAACTCATGCTGCTTTTCATCGAAGCCGATTTTGTGTCCGCCTAACAAAATTCGCAAACATTTTATTTTGGCAGCGGCTTGACTGAGTCTGCTACTTGTTCTTTCTCGCGCTGTAGGCGAAACATGTAGGTGAACATGATGTAGCCCATCAGGCGGCGAGGATTGTCATCGGTACAATACATCGCAGAGTTGAATTGGCGATTTCGGGGGTGGGGTAAGATCAATCGTCGATGAATTTTCCCGCCCGCTTTGCCAATCAAGCTGGATCTCGCCGGGTTTTATTGAAGTCGTAAGCGTCACCGAAAATCGCCTCATTTTTGTAACCGGCATGAATCGCGTCGACCGACGATCTTGTGGAGTTCGGTGTAGTAGCCGGCTTCGATGTACGGCTGAGGATCTTCTTTCGCCGAGATCATTTCGTCGCGTGTTTACAGAAAGAGCTGTAAACATCGTCAACCCTGCTAAGTTTTTAAATCCACGACTTCTTCAGCAACCATACCTTCACAAGTTGCGTCAGCGCGACGTAGCAGATCAGTGTCGCCAACAAGAACGGCCAAAACTGCCATGGTAGGGGAACAAATCCTAGAAATTGAGCCAGCGGAGAGAATGGCAGGACTGCGCCAATTCCCATAATCAGAATCGTAGTCATTGTTAATTGCCAACTCGCGCGCGACTGAATGAATGGAACTAAATTCGTTCGTATCACATGAACGATAAGCGTTTGAGTCATTAGCGATTCAACGAACCAGCCCGTGTGAAAAAGCGCGGCTGCATAGGTGGCATCAGGCTCCAATGTCTGCGGAAATCGCCAAGCCAGTAGCGCCGGCGCAGGTAATCCAAGGTCGGTGCACTTAAAGTAGAACCACATCAGGCAATAGGTCGTGTAATCGAAGATGGAGCTGATTGGCCCAATGAAGACGATGAATTTGGCAATTTCGCCCATGTTCCACGGCTTCGGCCGAGCGATCTGCGTCGGACCAACGTTATCGGTTGGAATCGGCACTTGCGAAAAGTCGTAGAGCAAATTGTTAGTCAGAACCTGAATCGGCGCCATTGGCACGAATGGAAACCATGCGCTCGCACCGATGACGCTGAACATGTTGCCAAAATTGGAGCTAGCACCCATCCGGATGTACTTGAGGATATTCACGAAGACCTTGCGACCTTCGAGCACACCCTCCTCAAGCACCATCAGGCTCTTTTCGAGAAGGATCATGTCAGCCGATTCCTTGGCGATATCGACGGCGTTATCGACAGAGATGCCAACATCGGCAGCTCTTAGCGCCGGTGCGTCGTTGATGCCGTCGCCCATGAAGCCGACAACGTTGCCTCGGTTCTGCAGCGCTTTAACTACGCGCTGTTTGTGAGAAGGAGAAAGACGCGCAAAAACATCGATGGCGCTGGCGGCTTCGGACAATTGCGCATCCGACATCGTTTCGACCTCTCGGCCGAGCACAATCTTGTCGGCATTGATACCAACCTCGGTGCAGACCTTTCGGGTGACTAAGTCGTTGTCGCCAGTAAGCACCTTGACCGTCACACCGTGTTGGCGCAGGACCGTGATTGCTTTGGCGGCCGTGTCTTTTGGTGGATCGAGAAAAGCGACATAGCCGGTCAAGACCATATCGCACTCATCAGCCTTCAAGTATGACGACCGGATGTCCAATTTCTTTGTCGCGATCGCCAAAACACGCAGACCATCTTCATTTAAACCGTTCACTTGCTCAGCAAGGTCGCCGACGAAGATCGGTTCCATTGGAAAAACTTCGCCATCGCTCTCGAAATGCGTGCACTTGTCAAACACTGCTTCGGGAGCGCCTTTGGTAAGCAACTGTCTTTGACCATCCGGTCCTTCTACAGCTACCGACATCATCCGCCGGGAAAAATCGAACGGGATTTCATCGATTTTCCGATACCTCTCAATCCCGAGCTCGCCGTGCAATTCGGCGTGCTTCAATACCGCGCGGTCGAGCACATTCTTCAATCCGGTTTGAAAATGGCTGATCAAATAAGCGTCGCGCAGCACCTCTTCGTTCTCGTTTTTGAAAACGTCGCAATAAATTTCCAGAATGACGCGATCAATCGTAAGCGTGCCCGTCTTGTCGGTGCAGAGCACATTCATTGCGCCAAAGTTCTGAATCGAATGGAGGCGCTTCACGATGACCTTCTTACGCGACATCGCTAGCGCACCTTTCGATAAGCAAACGGAGACGATCATCGGCAGCATTTCTGGTGTAAGCCCGACCGCTACGGCGAGTGCGAAGAAGAACGCTTCCTTCCAATCGTGCTTCGTTAGGCCGTTTATTAGAAAGACCAGCGGCACCATCACAAACATAAAACGAAGCATCAGCCAGGTGAATTTCTTGACGCCTTTATCAAAGGCGGTTTCAGGCTGCCGTCCGATTAAACTGCGCGCTACTTTCCCAAAATATGTTTGTGAGCCGGTTGCGACGATGACTGCCGATGCCGCTCCGCTTTCTACACTGGTTCCGAGGAAACATAGATTGTGGCGTTCAATCGCGGGAACATTTTCACGAGTGTCGGGCACTTCCGCTTTCTCCACTGGCAACGATTCCCCGGTGAGAGTTGCTTGAATCACGAACAGATCCTTAGCGGAAATGAGTCTGACATCGCCCGGAATCATGTCTCCGGAGGACAATTTCACGATGTCTCCAGGCACCAGTTCCCGGAGCGGGATTTCTCTTTGCTGTCCGTCCCGGACAACGGTTGCGGTGACGCTAATCATCGCCTTGAGTTTTGCTGCCGCATTGTCAGCTCTCATTTCCTGAACGAAACGCAGCATGACACCTAATAACACCATCAACATCATGACAGTGCCGCCAGCGAAGTCAGCGGTCGCGTATGACAAGATCGCCAGGACGGTCAGCAAAATGACGAGGGGGTTGCGGACTGCAGTCCAGAGCCGCGACAACCAGGTATGCCTTGCTTCCTTCGCAACTTCATTCGGACCGAAAACCTCCAACCGCTCTGCCGCTTCTTCCTCAGTCAGGCCTTTAGCCGACGTTTTGAGTCGTTGAAACGTCTCGACAACCTCCTCTGTCGCTGCGTCACGAATCAAATCGGCGGTCCAAACGCCGTTAGGCTCTTTTACGGCATGCATAGTGGAGAATTGTTAGCACCGCCGTCGCGGGGCTGCTCTATACCCCCACCCCCTATATTGCGTCAACCGATTTCTTTGTTACAGTCATTCCACTGGAAATCGTAGTTCAATGAAATCGAAACACATTCGTCCTGGGTTGGAGAAAAGAGCGCTCGTCGTGCGTTTACGGAAGATTAAAGGTCAAATTGAAGGGATTGAAAAAATGGTGGAGGCAGACGCTGACTGCTCGAATGTGCTGATGCAGGTTGTTTCTGCAAGACAAGCACTAAAATCATTCAGCGAAGAAATGATCGAGTCGCATCTGCATGAGTGTATCGAAAACGCGGCGACCGAGTCAGAAAGCCGCCGGCATCTGCGCTCCTTACTCACCGTCCTGCGGCGCTATGCAGTGTAAATCCAAAGCAGCAGCGTCGCTCCAACTGCAACGATTATCGCTGGGTAAACGCGCGTCGAGTGACGATCTTGCGAATCAGACCGCTTGTTGGCCGAGCCATTTTACGGCCATACGCGTAACCTGACGGGCGTTCTTGAGTTTCAACTTCTCTTTGATGTTGGTGCGGTGCGTCTCCACCGTCTTCGGGCGAACGCCGAGCGCGTCCGAAATTTCGCGCACTTCGTGGCCTTTGCCGATGAGCTCGAAGATTTCGAACTCGCGATCGGTCAGGAGAGATATTGGATCGTCGGCCGCGTTCGGTGGTGAGCCCCTTCCGTTGTCTTGCATCTGCGACGCGATTACCTTACTGAGGTAACGATGGCCATTCAGCACTTCCCGTAATGCCGAGCTAATGTTGTCGATCGCGTCCTGTTTCACAATGTAACCCATCGCCCCCGCGTGAAGTGCGCGCTCTGCATAAAACGCTTCCTCGTGCACGGACAAAATCAGGACGGGCAGTTTTGGAAATTCGGCGCGAATTGTTTTGGTCAATTTAATTCCGCTCGTGCCCGGCAAGCCGATATCGACAATCACCAAATCCGGTCCGAGATCGCGAATCAGCGCCATCGCGTCCGCCGCCGTGCTCGCTTCGCCGCAAACCACGAATTCATCTTTCGCGTCAATCAGACGAACGAGGCCTTTGCGTAAGACCGGATGATCGTCAACCAGCAGGATCTTTTTGGCGTTCGCCTCACTAGCCATCAGGCCGCCTGTCCTTCCAACCATTGCACGGCAAACCGCGTGACTTGTCGCGCATTCTTCAAATTCAATTTCTTCTTAATATGAGCACGATGAGTCTCGACCGTTTTGGCACTGATGTGCAACGTGCGCGCAATCTCGCGCACGTCCAGACCTTTGCCGATTAATTCCAAAATCTCGAGTTCGCGATCGCTCAACTTGTCGGTCGAGCTTGTCTGATTCATCCCGCTCGCAAAATTCGTAATCAACTTCGCCGACATGTCGGCACTGAGATACGGCCGGCCCATCAGCACTTCGCGGATCGCGATGATGACATTCTCGAGCGCCTCCTGTTTCATCACGTAACCCTGCGCGCCAGCCCTCAACGCGCGCAACGCGTAGAGAGATTCGTCGTGCATCGAAAGAATCAGCACCGGCAATTTCGGAAATTCCGCGCGGATGTTTTTGATCAGCTCAATTCCGTTTGCACCTGGCAAGCTAACGTCGACAATCGCCAAGTCCGGCTCCAACTGTCGAATCACGGTCATGCCTTCCGCTGCATTCCCCGCTTCTCCGCAGATGTGAAACGCGTCGTCCGAGCTGTTGATCAACTGTTCGAGTCCCTTTCGGAACAGTGGATGATCGTCCACAATCACGATGCGCTTCTGTTTCTCCGATTTCAGTGCGGATTTTTCTTTTGTCTCAGTCACCGTCTTCGTTTGGTCGTCGCGATTGGCAGGGAGCAAGTTACTCGCACGCCGCCTTTCTTTAAGGATTCCAATTCCAGCCGCGCGCCGATTGATTCCGCGCGGAATTTCATGATGTGAAAGCCGAGGCCGTGGCCTTTGGTTTTGCCCGTGAATCCGACGCCGTTATCGGTCACGCTGAAAACGAGATCTTTGTTGAAGCGTTTGACCTCCAGCAAAATTTGAGTGGCGCGAGCGTGTTTGTTCGCGTTGACGATCGCTTCGCGTAAAATTCGGTAGAGCTGTGAGGCGACTGCGTCGTTCTCGAGATTGATCTCGGTTTTCAAAAGCAGTCGGCACGATGTCTTCCAGATTTTCCGGTGCACCAAGCGCCGTAGGGCGGACACAAATTCAGCTGCGTCGATCTCTTCCTTGTGCAAGTCCCGCGCGATGTTGCGCGCGTCCGTGACCGAGCTGTTGATCAGTTGTGCGATCCTTTCCAAGTCGTCCACTTGGACACCGCGATGATCTTTCAGGCGCAATGCAGTGGCGCGTGTCAAGAACCCGATCGCGGTCAGTTGCTGGCACAGACCGTCGTGCAATTCCTGGCCGAGCCGTTCCTGTTCGCGGTCGCTGATTTCGAGGATCTGACCTTCGAGACCTTTGCGGCGCTTAATTTCATTTTCCAATTCGGAGTTGGCAACGCGCAGCGCTCTAGTGCGCTGCTGAACCAGTTTTTCCAACATCTCTTTTGATCGTTGCAGCGCCACCTCAGCTTGTTTGCGAGCAGTAATGTCCGAGTTTGTCTCGAGGACAAAGGCGCGCCTTCCGCTCTGATCTCGATCAATTGCCCAGTGGCTCATCACAACGATTATCGTGCCATCTTTGCGTTTGTGAACGAGCTCACCGCTCCAGCGATCGCCGCGCTCAAGTTTCTTGTAAATCTGCTCAAGCGGTTCGGGGTGTTCCGTTCGCAATAATTTGTGCGTTACCTTGCCCAACGCTTCCTCCGGCCGATAGCCATAGAGTTCCTGCGCTCCGTGGTTCCAGTAAGTCACGCGATCTTCCCGGTCGCGTACGACGATGGCTTCATTACTGAGATCGAGCAGGCGCGCCTGTTCGCCGAGACGTTGTTCCTGTTTCTTGCGCTCAGTGATGTCGATCAAAGAAGCGATCCAGCCGACAATTTCGCCGCGACTGTTTTTGTCCGGTACGTAAACGGCGTGCAGAAAATGGGGTCTGCGTGGAAAAGGAACAACCGCTTCACAGGACACAGTCTCTCCGGATAAAACCCGATCGATGTGTGGCCGAATGGTCGCCAGGCCTTTTTCGCCCATCACTTCGACAATCGCTTTGCCCGTAATCTCCTCCGGCGAGCGGCCAAGCATTTTCGCATAAGCGGCGCTGACATAGCGATAACGCAAGTTCCGCGTGCAGCGAGTGAGCATGAACGGCGATTGGGTAACGATTTGCTCCAACTCGGCTTCACGACGGACGGCATTCTCATCGCTATTTGCACCGTTGCCCTGGGTACCGTTGGTCGCGTTGCGACGAAGGCGACCGTTCGTCTTTTTGGGCGTCCTGATAGCGGCTACTTTCGCTTTGCTCATATCCGAGGAACAAATTCCCGAGCCTGAATCGGAACCCTATTCGTAAAAGCCCTCTCTCGAAAGGCAAAAAAGCAAGCAACACTTGGCAAGATCGATATCGCTGGCTGCCCGCATAGTAATTATTCCGATCCCTCGATTCGCCGTTCGTACCCGCGTGGTACAAAATAATTTCATCAGGGACAAACGAGGACGGGTTATTCCGCTCACACTTTCGAACGCGTTCATGAATCTCGCCTGGTACGGCCATTTGAAATTTAAAAACCACCCCTTTGTATCGTCATCCTGGTCAGCCGGGGGCCTGGCGTTGTTCGAATACATTTTCCAAGTACCGGCGAACCGCATCGGTTCGAATGAGTGGAGCGTGCCATAGCTTAAAGTTTTGCACGGGAATGCATCATCCTGATCATTTTCAGGATCATCGCTTTTGTTCTGTTTCGTTCGCCGATTGAATGGAACATCGGCGTGGCTTACGCGATGATTGTGGGCCCCGTGCTCTTCGCTTTTAGCGTCCAAACGCGGTTTATTTCCTTGGCGTCGGCTTCTTCGATCGAAATCCCCGACGCAGCCCTTCGGTCGGCGGACGCAGGCCGACGAGATCCTGTGGATCGAATGCGCGAAGCGCGGCCTCGACCGTTGGTCCGATCCCGACAATTCCTTCTTCCACGTTCGGACCAAAACGCGCCAACGAGGTCGAGTGGATGTAGTGGCTATGGAAAAAAAGCGCCTCGTTGGGCAAGTCCAACGCGTCTAAGAATTTGACCTATTGCGCAACCGGTGCGCGCACCGATTGCGCGTTGGCGGCCACCTTCTCATCGTGGAGTTACGCAAAAACGCGCGTTATGAAAGGAACGGGAAAAACTTGCGAAGGGACGGACTTATGTTGAATCCGACTTTGCAATACAGCACGGCGACCGGCGCAACGGTTTCTGATGAAGCTCTCATGGAAGCCATCACCGAGCATCGGCCCGAAGCGCTGAATGAGTTTTATTCGCGCCACGGCGGTAGATTGAAGTCGGTCATCGGCAACGTTGTGCACGAGGAGGGCGATGCCGACGACGTGTTGCAGGATATTCTGTTGCAAATCTGGCACGAAGCCGATCACTATTCGCCGAAAGCCGGAAAATTACTCGGCTGGGTTGCGACACTCGCGCGTCGGCGCGCGATTGATCGACTTCGCCGGAAACAGGCTTATTGCCGCGCGAAAGAGCGTTATCAGGAACATCTCAATGAACAGCTGGGTGCGGCGGAGGGAAGTCATTCTTTTGCCGAAGACGTCTCGCGGTCGGACTTGCGACACTTTCTGGATCGCCGACTGAATCTTCTGCCGAAGCATCAACGCGAAGCGCTCGAGCTCGCGTTCCTCGCGGGAATGAGTCATCGCGAAATCGCCTCAGTCACTCGCGCGCCGCTAGGCACCGTCAAGACACGGCTCGAGCTTGGCTTACAAAAACTGACCCAGTCGCTCAGGCCAATCCGGCACAAAATCTAACATTTAAGGGCGCCGGGGGCTCCGTTAAAACACGGCCTCAGGGAATGGAGTTCCCGGCAGGGCTCTCATTAAGTCGGCGACTTCGTCGTCGATCTTTATTCGCAACAGATCTCGTCCGATCGCATCCAACGCTGAAATTTTCAGGCATTGTGTTATGTTTATGCAAATGGATACAGCCCAAATCACCGCCTACTTGAAAACGTATTGTGGCTGGAGTGCCGGTGTTCGCGCCGTGCTCGCCAAATACAATTTGCCCTACACTGAAAAAGATATCATTCAGAATCCGGCGTTTCGCTGGGAAATGGAAACCAAGAGTGGCCAACCGCTTTCGCCCTGCGTCGAAATTGACGGAAAAATGTTGGCCGATGTCAGCGGCGAAGAAGTCGAGAGATATTTGATCGACAACAAACTAGTCCAGCCGAGTGAGGCGCAGACGGACGTTCCATTGAATGCGCCGTGCCCGACCGAGCAGCACGAAGGCACAGTAAAGCTGAGTTTCTAATTGGGAGTAGGGCCGCGCCTTATGGCTAACAGCAGGACACAACGCCACCTTGCTACTCTTCAGATTCCGTTTCGGGATCGGGCTTGAGCCCTTCTTCCTCCATCTTGCGGAGGACGTCACTCATGTCGTCAACTTCGTCCCAAACTTCCTGACTGACGTAGATCGGCGCTTTCTGCTGCGTGGCCATTGCAATGCAGTCGCTTGGTCGCGCGTCCAGTTCGATGATCTTTTTCTGTTGCAATTCATTTTCGGCGCGGATGATTGCGCGCGCATAATAGGTCGCGTTCTTCAGATCGTTGATGATGACGCGTTCGACTTTCGCGCCGAGCGCCGTCATTAAGTGCGCCATCAAGTCGTGCGTGAGCGGTCGCTCCTTGGTGATATCGCGCATGAACATGGTGATCGCGCTCCCGACTGTTTGATCGACATAGATAATGAAGACCTTGTCGTTGTTCCCGATGAAAACCGCGCACCCACCGCTCGTCGGCAATACCGCCCGCACCTGCACCTCGATCACCGTTTTGTTCATTCCCGGCGAACGTTATCCGTGCAGGCCGGAAAAACAAGCGGCGTGCAAAAGTGTGAATGAGTTTTTTTCGAAAATTTTTTTTAAGAAGGCTTGCATGTTCTCTGCTGTGATTGATTATGCCGATTGCCTCTGATTCCGGCGCGCTAGAAAATGAAGAACGAGTGGGACGTTGATGCCGCCATCGCAACTTACAACGTTGATGGCTGGGCCAGCGGATATTTTACGGTCAATGCCGAAGGTAACGTTGTGGCTAAACCACTCCAGGAAAATGGCGGCACCATCAATATTCTCGAAGTTGTAAACGAGGCCCGCAGTCGCGGTCTCAGTTTTCCGCTTGTCATCCGTTTTCAGGATCTCCTTCGTCATCGCGTTGAATGCGTAAACGTCGCGTTTCAAAACGCCGTCGTGGAGTTTGGCTACAAAGGGCAGTATCGCGGCGTCTTTCCGATCAAGGTCAATCAGTTGCGCGAAGTGATTGAAGAAATTGTCGATGCCGGCCAGCAATTTCACTTCGGACTCGAAGCCGGCAGCAAACCAGAACTCGTCGCCGCGCTCGCGATGCACAAGGACCCGGAGAGCCTGATCATCTGCAACGGCTACAAAGACAAAGCTTTCATCCGAATCGCGTTGCTTGGCCGCAAGCTTGGCAAGCTCGTTGTCATCGTCGTCGAAAAGCTCGAAGAACTCGAGGAAACGATCAAAGAGGCGAAGGAGGTTGATGTCGAACCGGTCATCGGAATCCGCGTCCGCCTTCACAGTAAGAGCTCTGGTAAATGGTCGCCGAGCAGTGGTGAAAACGCAAAATTCGGGCTCGACACTACAAATCTCGTCGCCGCAAGCCAGATGTTGAAAGAGACCGGCTTCGCGCATTGTCTGAAACTAATTCATTTTCATGTCGGTTCGCAGGTCCCGGACATCTCGACGATCAAACGCGCGGTGCGCGAGGGCGCGCGCTATTACGCAAAACTTTCCAAGCTCGGACATGAGCTCGCGTATCTTGATGTTGGCGGCGGGCTCGGCGTCGATTACGACGGATCGCGCAGCGATTTCGACAGCTCCGCAAATTATTCGCTTCAGGAATATGCCAACGACGTCATCTGGAACATCATGGACGTTTGCGATTCCGAAGGCGTTCCGCATCCGGCGATCGTCAACGAAGGCGGTCGCGCAATTGTTGCGCACCACTCCGTGCTTGTGATGGAGGCTTTCAGCTCGATCGAGAAAACGGTGCCGCGATTAAAAATCGAAGCGACCGAAAAAGATCACAAGCTGGTCGGCGACATTCTCGATGTGAAACAGCGATTGAAGCGCGGCAATCGAATGGAGAGCCTGCACGACATTCAGCAGATTAAGGAGGAGGCGCAGCAAACATTTGAGCTCGGCCTCCTCGATCTCGAATCAAAAGCAAAGATCGACGCGCTCTATTGGCAGCTCGCCCAACAGATTGTCAACATGCATCGTGGTCTGCGTTACATTCCGGATGAAGTCAAAGAACTCGAGACTTCGCTCGGTGATCAATACATCTGTAACTTTTCCGTCTTCCAATCGCTCCTCGACCACTGGGCGCTCGGTCAACTTTTTCCCATCATGCCGATCCATCGGCTGACGATGCCGCCGGATCGACAAGGCACAATCGTGGACATCACTTGCGATTCCGACGGCAAAGTTTCCAAATTCACTGATTTGCAGGACGTGCGCGACACGCTCCCACTTCATCGCGTGATTCCCGGCGAAATTTATTATCTCGGCGTTTTCATGGTCGGCGCTTACCAGGACATCATGGGCGACCTTCACAATTTGTTCGGCCGCGTCACCGAAGTGCACGTCTTTCTCGATCCCGATGAAGAATCCGGTTGGTACATCGAGGAAGTGATCGAAGGCAGCACCATCGGCGAAGTGCTTTCAATGACGCAATGGGACAAAATCGAGTTGATGCGCTTGCTAAAATCGCAAGTGGACGACGCGATCAAAACGGATTTCCTCAAGCCGAGCGATGCGATGAAGCTTCTCTCCGATTACGAGCGGCTCTTGCAGGAATACACTTATCTTTCCCTGAACGGCACCAAACTCGTGCTGCAACCGGGTAACTGGCTGCCACTCAGCTGATCCATAACGTATTGTGACGGGGTCGAAATGAAGGTCGGCGATTGTCCGAGAGCAAAACGCCGGCTTCTGCTTTTTTGTCGCGGCCTCGTTTGCGATCACGATCGATTGCCAGCAGCGTTAGCAAACGTCCAGCTCAAACACCTTTCGTTGCGCTCATGCTGCTCGATCACGGAGGCCGTGAATTTTACTTTTGTGGTCGCGACGCTTCGGGACTCACCGTATGCGTGTCGCCGGCAACGATTAGTCCCGGAAATGCCGCGACGTTCAGAATTTTCGCTTCCACAACTAATCCAAATCAGGTTGTCGCGATTCATTACTCAATGACCGGAACGGCAAGACTCAGAACAGACTACTCTGTCGATGGTCCGCCTACAGAAGTCGACATTCCCGCCCGTGCTTCGTCCACGACTGTGGTTCTGCATGCGACGCCAATTTGCCAACTCGGAAAGGCGAGAAAGTAACGCTCAGCCTCGTTGCCGGAAGCGGTTACAGGATTGCTAAACCTAACAAAGCGACCGTAACAATTCACTGAGCCGTAACGGCGCTGGCGACAAAATCGCTGATCGCATTCGCGATTCTTTGATCGACACCCTCTTGAGTTTCGCCACCGAGATCTTTTCTTCTAACGAGGAGCGAGTGGTCTCCACCTTCAACTACGTGCAGAAAATTTAGCGCGGTCATCTTTATGCGAACGGTCTCGAGTAAATCGAGCGGGCAAAGCGGATCGCGCGTGCCTTGAATGAAAACAATCGGCGTGCGCAAATCGAGCAGCACTTGATCGCGCAATTCCGTCCGATTGCCCATGGCGCAAAGCGGGTAGCCGAGACAGACGAGCGCGTTCACTTTCTCTTCTAGTGAAAGATGGCAACCGATTCGTCCGCCCATGCTTTTTCCGATCAAGATAATCGGTCCGGATGTTTTGGCGCGCACCTGAGCCAGTGCTCTTCGATGCGCAGCGATTAATTGCGGCAGCCGATCAGGCCGCTTTCGTCCCTCGCCCATATAGTCATAATCGAAGGTCTCGACATCACCAATTGGCTTTAGTCGCTGTTTCCAGCGCAGCATCCACAGATGTGACGACGGCGCGCCGGCGCCGGGAGCGAAGAGAAAAAACGGCCTCACAATATTGGCGTCGATCTTGCCAGAGTTGGAAACAACATCTAATACATCTGCCTCAATATGGCTGGCGTAAATGAGGAGCTGCCATCGGAAGCGTAATTCGAAACTTTCGCTATGCTTTTTAATTCGCTCACCTTCGTCGTCTTCTTCGTAGTCATTGTTTCGCTCTACTGGAGTCTCCGCGGCTGGCAGCTGCGAAAAAACTTACTCGTCGTCGCCAGCTACACTTTTTATGGCGCGTGGAACCCGCCGTTCGCGGCGCTCCTGTTTTCAACAACAGCGATGGACTTCTGGCTCGGCCGCCAAATTGGTAAAGCCAAAGATCGATACGCCAAACGGCGATGGCTCGTCGCCAGTGTCTGCATGAATCTGAGCATGCTCGGTTTCTTCAAGTACGGAAATTTTCTGCTCCAAAATTTTCAATGGCTGCTCGCGCGTGCCGGGGTCATCTATCAGCCACCGCACCTCGATATCCTACTCCCGGTCGGCATTTCCTTTTACACTTTTCATTCTCTTTCCTACACGCTCGACATTTATCGCGGCGTCTTGCAGCCGACTCGTTCGCTCCGCGACTTCATTCTCGCGGTTTCGTTTTTCCCCCAGTTGGTTGCTGGACCAATTGTTCGTGCCGGAGATTTTCTACCACAGCTTCTTCATCCACCGCGTCTCAAAACGAACCAATTTCTATGGGGACTTGCGCTGATGACTTTGGGATTATTTGAAAAAATCGTCTTGGCCGACACGTTGCTCTCCGGACCCGCCGATCGGATTTTCGGATATGCAGGCCCGCTGGTTGCGCTGGATTCTTGGGCCGGCGTGCTCGCTTTTGCCGGTCAGATCTTTTTCGATTTCGCCGGCTATTCCATTTGCGCGATCGGCGCCGCGCTAACGCTCGGCTTTCATCTCAAGGACAATTTCCGTTTTCCCTACGCTGCGATCGGGTTCTCCGATTTCTGGCGGCGGTGGCACATCTCGCTTTCGACGTTTCTCCGCGATTATCTGTACATTCCGCTGGGCGGCAATCAGGCCCGGCCCTTTCGCGCTGCGCTCAACCTCGTCATCGTCATGTTCCTCGGCGGGCTTTGGCACGGCGCGGCCTGGACTTTTGTCGTCTGGGGTTTACTGCACGGCTCTTATTTAGTGATTGAGCGCGTTTTTAGAATTCTCTTCGAAAACAAGAGCTGGGCTGGTAGTCCGATTACGCGCATGATCGCGGGCTTTGCGACCTACGGCGCAGTTTGCATCGCCTGGGTGTTTTTTCGCGCGTCTGATTTTACGATTGCCAGTCGAATGCTAACCGGGATGTTTGGCGGGCATGCGCAGGGCGACGCAATTCTTAGCACGCGCGAACTTTTGGAAATTGGAATGGTCACCGCCGGTGTTATCGCCATGCACTGGAGGATGCGTGACGATTCATTTGAGACGACGGTTATGGTTTTGCCGGCCTGGGCGATTACTGCGATCGGATCGGTAATGGCGTTCGCCATCGTTTTTACTCAAGGAACCAGCAATGCGTTCATCTATTTCCAGTTTTAGGGAGCGACTGCAGCTGCCACGGTTGTTCTTCCGCAGACCTTCGCGGGAAGAACAGCTTCACGGTGGTCCGCCGCTGGAATTCGAACGGCCAATTCCACTGGCGCCGTGGCGCGGAATCGCCGTCGTCATCACGATTATTGTGATCGGCACGACCACGGCATGGGAACTGTACTGCCGTTCAATTGGTTATCGACCGACGCTGAACGACAATGGGGATCTCTGGACACTGAGGCGACGAAGCGTGCAGCCAGAATCCATTGTGATCGTCGGTGATTCGCGCGGCTGGTTCGATCTCGACCTTGATGAATTGCAGAGAAGCCTCGGCAAGCGTCCAGTTCAGCTCGCGATGGGTGGCGGCTGCGCTTATCCAACGCTCGATGATCTAACCAAAGACGAAACTTTTCATGGCACAATCATTTGTAGCGTAGTGCCGGCTTTATTTTTTGCGCCAACTAGCTCCCCGCCATTCGTTGATACAGAAAAGATGGTGCAGCGGTCTCATTCGCAAACACCGGCCCAACGGGCGGGCCAGTATTTGGCTTTTCCGCTGGAGGAGCACGTCGCGTTTTTAAAACAAGAAGACTTGACGCTTAGCGATTACGTGCAAAGGCTACCGATTCCGAACCGACCCGGGGCCCTCGTTCCGTCCAAGCATCCGCCTTATTTCCAAACGCTCGATCGGGAACGTCGCGCGCGCATGATCGAGGCCTGTGCCGATCCCAATGGAGACCTGGCGCGCAGAATTCAACAGATCTGGCTTCCACTGTTCACGCCGCCTCCGCTGCCCACTTACATTCCTAGGGATATTTTCTTCGCCAAAACGAACGAAGGAATTCAAAAGCGTTTTTCTGACGTGGCCGCCGCGGTCGAAAAAATTCGATCGCGTGGTGGGAAGATAGTTTTCGTTCGCTTCCCGCACAGTGGCGGACTCAAGGAGCTCGAAGATCGGATCACACCGCGTGAAAAAACATGGGACCCGCTTTTGAAAGTGACCGGCGTACCCGGGATCTATTATTCCGATTTTCCGGAGCTTTCCGGATTCAGTTGTCCGGAGTGGTCACATCTCACGGCCGGCGATTCAGTTGAATTCACCAAGCGTCTCGTTCCGCATCTGCGCAACGCGCTCGGGATGTAACCGGTCTGTCCGGTTCGGGTTCAATCCTGCCGGACCGCGTCAGCGAACGCGACGTCGCCTGCTTTCAAATCGAGCTCGGCTTCTTCCGGAGTTCCGAAAACGCGCGCGCGATTCTCGTCGAATTCGCGGTCCCAGCGTGCGACGACAACGGTGGCCAAACAATTGCCGATCACATTCACCGCGGTTCGTCCCATGTCCATCAATTCGTCGACGCCGAAAATCACCGCGACGCCGATCGATCCGAGCCCCGCTGGAATAAACGAACTCAGAGTCGCGAGCAAAATCACGAGCGCTGCCCGCGGCACGCCAGCTACACCCTTTGAAGTCAGCATCAACGTCAACATCATCGTGATTTGCTGACCGAGACTCATATGCCAGCCCATGGTCGTCTCGGCGGCTTGCGCGACAAAAACAGACGCCATTCCCAAGTACAAAATCGAACCGGTCAGATTGAATGAGTAACCGGTCGGCATGACAAAACCCACAATCGACGATGGCACGCCGAATCGTTCCATTGCCTGCATTGCTTTCGGCAACGCTGATTCGCTGCTTGTTGTCGCAAATGCGAGCGCGGCGGGTTCACGGACCGCGCGGAAAAATTGGCGAACCGGAATTCGCGCGACGACAATTACGACCCCGAAGATTAGGACGACGAAGATGATCAGTGCGATGTAAAACGAGAAAATCAGCTTCCCGAGATTGACGAGCACGCTAGGGCCTTGCGTGCCAATCGTGTGGGCCATTGCGGTCCCGACGCCGATCGGCGCAAACATCATCACGTAGTTCGTAAACTTGAACATGATTTGCGCCAGACTTTCCATCGCGCGAACGATCGGTTGACCTTTTTCGCCAACCCCCGAAACCGCGAGCGCGAACAAAACACTGAAAGCGACGATTTGCAGAACGTCGCCGCGCACCATCGCGTCGACGGTGCTTGAAGGAAAAACATGCACGATGATCTCGGTCAGACTTTGGGCGTGCGTTTGCCCAATCCTTTGGACGATGTCGATGTTACCAGCTGCGAGAGTAACTCCCGTCCCCGGTCTAATCAGATTTACAACCGCGAGACCAATAAAGAGTGCGGCGGTAGTAACAATTTCAAAGAATACCAGCGCTTTGATTCCTATCCGGCCGACTTTTTTCAACGCGCCCGCCCCCGCGACTCCGACGACAATGGTGGAAAAAACCAGGGGCACGATGATTGACTTGATCAGGTTGATGAAGATGTCGCGCAGAAAATAAACTTTGTTTCCCCAATCAGGTTTGAGCCATCCGATCAGCGCGCCAAGGACGAGACCGATCATAATCTGCGTCGTCAATGATGGCCGATACCACGGGCGACCTGTGGAAGCTGCGCTCATTTAGTGTTCTGTGTAAGCTGTCGATCACAGCTCTGGCAACACTGTATGTTTCTGACTCATCTTGAATGCAGCGCCTGCGGAAAACAGCACGATTGGCAGCGCCTGCAAAATCTTTGCACGGCGTGCGGCAAACCGCTTTTCGCGATTGTCGATCTTTTCGCGGTGGGTCGAGAGATAACTCGCAAGAAACTCGCAACGCGTGAGAGGTCGCTTTGGCGTTATCGCGAATTGCTTCCGGTGCCAAAGGATGCCAAGTCGATTTCATTGGGCGAGGGAGGAACGCCGCTGCTTCGCGCGAAGAAATTCGGCTGCGACGTGGATGTCGATCTTTGGGTCAAAAACGAGTCGCTCAATCCGACCCAAAGTTTCAAAGCCCGCGGGATGAGCGTCGCCGTTTCAATGGCGAAGTATCTTGGCGCGAAAAAACTAGCGGCACCGAGTGCCGGCAATGCCGGCGGCGCACTCGCTGCTTACGCTGCGCGCGCCGGACTGGAAGCGTACATCTTCATGCCACGCGATACACCGCGTGCGAACATCGTAGAATGTCGTGAAGTCGGTGCCCACGTCACGCTGATCGACGGACTGATCACTGATTGCGGCGCGGAAATCGCGCGACGCAAAGAAAAGGAAGGCTGGTTCGATCTTTCGACGCTGAAAGAACCGTATCGGATCGAAGGGAAGAAAACGCTCGGCTACGAAATTGCCGAACAGCTCGATTGGAAATTGCCGGATGTGATTTTGTATCCGACCGGTGGCGGCACCGGATTGATCGGAATGTGGAAAGCATTCGATGAAATGGAAAGACTCGGTTGGATCGACAATCGACGACCACGAATGTTTTCCGTGCAGGCCGCCGGTTGCGCCCCAATCGTCCGCGCGTTTGAAGCAGGCGAGAAATTTGCGAGCGAGTTTTCGAACGCGCGTACAATCGCTTCCGGCCTGCGCGTTCCAAGAGCGATCGGCGATTTCATAATGCTCAACATCCTCCGCGAATCGAAAGGTGGCGCGGTCGCGGTGGATGACGACGCAATGATTGGCACTGTTCGCGAAGTCGGATCCAAAGAGGGTCTGTTCGTCGCGCCGGAAGGCGCGGCCTGTTTTGTTGCACTGAAGAGGCTTCGCGCATCGGGGAACATCGACAGCCGCGACCAGGTTGTGATTTTCAACACTGGGTCGGGGATCAAATACCTCGACGTGTTTGAATCGTAGATTCATTTTGGCGCGCTGAATAGAACTCGTGAAAATCCGACACGACATCTTGGCTGCTGATTTCGATTTTGTTTATTTTCATCATTTCGCCGTTCGCTGTGCCTTACTCGCTCACCGCGTAGGTCGCAGCTACAAGCACGCCTGCAGCGATAAGATTCAGAATTGTCGGACCGTAGTGCTACGCTTACTAGTGTCCGGTTACGGTGGCATCATTCCGCCGCTCGCAACTAGCTCGCACAACGGCCTTACTCAGGGCCGATCAACTCGTTGTTGAGATATGTGTCGATCTTGTAATCGCCGGGTGGAAAGAATTTGCTGTTGCTGTTCGAAAGCGAGAAATCGGCGCGCGAATTTGATTCGTCGCTGACCAGTTCCTTTTCCAAAGTTTCTGACTGGTTGCGCCGCCGGAGTTCAGATTCGTCCAAACGATTTTCCGCGCGGCGCTTGGGGGCTAAACGGCGGCGCTAATTGACGGCAAAGGTGCGGAGTCGATTCAATCACATCTTTGTGCCGCGATGAAATTGAAGTCGAGCAATTTACTTCGCTCTTCGACTTCTAGTAACTCTGCTGCTCTCTATGCCGGATCAGTCGGCGTCCCAATGCTCGGCAATCATCCCTTCTTGAACATGGAACATGTCGAAGCCCAACACCTGATGATGCTGGCCATCGTTATTCGTCCAACTTTGGCGAACGTAAATGATCACCATGTCGTTGTCGCCGACTATATTCAACAGCTCGCGCTTATAATCCGGCGGCAATTCTTGAGCGAAACGCTCGCGGAACGTGTCCATGAATCCTTTCAGTCCGGTCGGCACCTGCGGATTATGCTGGATGTAGTCGGGCCGAAGAAGCTTCGGCGCCGCATCTACATTGCGCCCGATCAGGACCGTCGTATAAGAATCGCGGACGACTCCTTATTGCGAGCGGTCAACGCATCATCTGCGGGCATTGAATGCGCAAGAGAGATCAACGCGAGCAGCAAGACCGGTACTTTCACGCGTGGGCGCGTTCCAGTTACATCAAAAATCACGGCCCACAACTGTGACCTGCGCGATGGCACCATTGATCGCAGTTAATAGACGCCAATTCATTTCGACTCAACGGAATCGTTGGCCACTGGCGCACTGCCCGTCCGCACGCGACGTTTTAGCACAGGAAAGACGAGGCAAACGCTAGCGAAAGCGTTCTGACAAAAAGCTCGAATGTGAAAGCGAGTTGTTACTTCTTCGCTTTTTTCGACTTGGATTCTTTCGCCTCTTTATGGGCCGGCTTTGATTCCCTCGTGGCCGTGGCCTTCTTGGATTCGCCTGGCCTATATTCTTCCTGCTCAGCGGCGGCGAATGCTTTCTCCAATCCGACCATGTCTTCGCCCGGTCGGAGCGTGTCGAATGTTTCCGCTTCCTTGCGCAATTGTTCTTCGGTGTAGTTCGCAGCTTTGATCGACAACCCGATGCGGCGCTCGACTTTGTCGACTTTGATTACGCGCGCTTCTACTTCCTGTCCAACTTTCAGAACGTCTTTTACCTTTGCGACGTGGTCTTCGCTCAACTGTGAAATGTGAACGAGCCCATCGATGTCATCCTGCAATTGCACGAACGCGCCGAAACTCGCGAGCTTGGTCACGTTGCCTTTCACTAAATCGCCGATCTTGTATTTTTGATCGATGTTCTTCCACGGATCTTCGGTGAGTTGTTTGATGCCGAGACTGATCCGCTGATTGGTTTTGTCGATGTCAATGACTTCGGCTTCGACTTCGTCGCCTTTCTTAAAGACTTCGCTCGGATGGTTGATCTTCCGGGTCCAACTCAAATCTGAAACGTGGATCATTCCGTCCATTCCTTCCTCGAGCTCCACGAACGCACCATACGCGGTCATGTTCCGGATTGTTCCTTTCACGCGGCTGCCGATCGTAAATTTCTTCTCAATCTCGTCCCACGGATTCGGTTCGAGCTGACGCAGACCGAGTGAAATTTTCTGCTCTTCCTTATTCACGCCGAGAACAACGGCTTCGACTGCCTGACCCACCGTCAAAATATCCGACGGCCGCATGATTCGTTTCGTCCAGGAAAGTTCGGAGACGTGAATGAGACCTTCGACGCCCTCCTCGAGCTCCACGAATGCGCCGTAAGGAACCAGATTCGTGATCTTGCCTTTAACCTTTTGACCGGCGGGGAAGCGTTCCTCAATCTGATCCCATGGATTTTTCTGTGTCTGCTTCAGACCTAACGAAACGCGTTCTTTCTCTTTATTAATATCGAGCACCCGGACTTCGAGTTGCTGGCCTACTTTAACGAGCTCACTCGGATGTCCTAGTCGGCCCCAGGTCATGTCGGTGATGTGGAGTAAGCCGTCCATGCCATCGAGATCGATAAACGCACCAAAGTCGGTCAGATTTTTCACCGTGCCGGTGACGCGGTCGCCGACGTTCACGCTGTCCATGAACTTCTGTCGCTTCTCGCTTCGCTCTTGTTCGATCAGCTCGCGCCGGCTCAAAACAACATTGCGCCGATCGTCGTTGACTTTGACAATTTTGAAATCGTAAGTGTTGCCGACGAACTGCTGTAAATCCTTAGGCGGCACGATGTCGATCTGCGACGCCGGCAAAAATGCTTCCACGCCGATGTTCACCATCAAGCCGCCTTTGACGACCGATTTCACTTTGCCTTTGATCAGGCCGTCTTCCTGAAAAACGCTCGCGATCTTGTTCCAATTCTGGCGATAAGCGGCCTTTTCCTTCGAAAGTACGACCATGCCTTCGTCGTTCTCGAGTCGCTCCAGCAACACGTCGACTTC
This sequence comes from Chthoniobacterales bacterium, assembly GCA_035538875.1. Lineage (GTDB taxonomy): Bacteria > Verrucomicrobiota > Verrucomicrobiia > Chthoniobacterales > UBA10450 > AV40. Next base: position 53,941 of record DATLJP010000022.1, read on the forward strand.
ATCGCCGACTTCCAAATTGTCCACGTCCTCGAACTCGACCAGCGGAATGACACCCTCGGATTTGTAACCGATGTCGACCAGCACTTCGCGCGGGCGAATTTCCAAGATTCGTCCCTTAACAATCGAACCCTCCCGGAAATCCGGCATCGGCTTCGACATGACATCCTGCATTTGCACCATAATAAATAGAGGCTCCGTAGACCTATGGCCCCGAAATCCTTCGAGGAAATTTCCGCGGCGCGAACCGGCGAAAACGCAGCGCCACAGTAGATGTTTTCGCGCACTTGGTCAACTGTGGTCCTGCCTTTGTTGAGCCGGGCGCGTTTTTCTCCATATTTCTTTCAAGATGTCGATCTTGCGAAGCGCGTTCTTGGCGGCAGCGGGAGTGTCTTTAGCTTGCGCGTACGGCCAGGACGAACTGGCCAAGAGACTTGTAAAACTTGGTGCCGAGCAAGAAGTCGTCAAAGCAATTAAGTCGCCGGATTTGAGTGTTGTTCATCTCTGGGCGCCGTGGTGCTCGAATTGCCAGGCCGAGCTGGAAAACGGCGGCTGGCTGAAAATGGTGAAAACCAACCCGCAGGTGAAATTTTATTTTGTTTCGGTTTGGAACGACGGCGGGGATGGAAAATCGATGCTGCAAAGATTCCAAATCGTGGATCAACCGAACGTAACGATTCTCGCCGATCCCGGTCCGCGCCGTGGTGACAACAAGGTCAAGCAATTTGCCGGCATGCCGCTTTCATGGATTCCAACGACATGGGTTTATAAAGAAGGCGATCTTCGTTACGCGCTAAATTACGGTGAAGTTCGTTTTGACGTGCTCCAACAATTTATCGAAGACAGCAAGAATGAATGGTCACATAAGGGCGAGCCCAATTTGCCGCAATGACAACCGCGACGATCTCGCCCCGCAGTTCGAAAGTTAAATTCCGTCTCGTCGGTGGTGCGCAGCCGTTGATTCTGTTACCAGTTCTCGTAGACGGTCGTGGTCCGCTCGATTTTATTCTCGATACCGGTGCGGGAACTTCCCTGCTTTCTTCCGAGCTTGCGAAGGAACTCGGCGTGCAGATTCTTGGCTCGAAAGAAGGTCAAAGCGCGGGAGGCAAAGTAGCGGTCTCGCTCGCAACGGTCGATTCGCTCGTAGTTGGCGAGACAAAATTGGAAGATGTAGATGTTGGAGTTGTCGATCTTTCGCAAATTGGAAAGGCAATCGGCGCGAAAATCGCCGGCGACCTCGGCTACAATTTCCTGAAGTATTTCCGGGTCACGATCGACTATCGCGATTGCGAGATCTGGTTTGAGGACCCCAAGCGGGTTGAAAGTTTCGCGCGTGGCGCGTACACGGAAATTCCAATTCGCCTGGCGAATTCAGCGAAACCTCTCGTTCTCGCCGATGCGCACGCGAACGGCCGCGGACCGTTTCAATTCGCAATCGACACCGGCACATCGACGACTGCGATTTCGCCCGAGCTTGCTAACCAACTCGGCGTGGAAAGCTCGCCGGTTGGCGCTGGCACGACGGGTGGGGTGCCGGTCGATTTTTCGGCCGGATCGCTACAGTCTTTTCAACTCGGCGGTGCTAAGATCGATAACATGGCGGTCGTGGTCGCAGATTTCTTTACTATGCTGAATGCCGCGATCGGCGCGAACCTCGACGGTATTGTCGGCTACAATTTTCTCCGCAATTACAAAGTCGTGATCGACTATCCCCGCGAAACGCTCACATTATTCTAAGATGCTCGAAGTTCCGACACCTCCCAGCGCAACAAAGAAGCCGCCGGCCATTCTCTCCATGATCGGCGAGACACCGCTGGTCGAGATCACCCAATTCGACACTGGTCCCTGTCAGCTCTTTTTAAAATTGGAAAATCAAAACCCGACAGGCTCGATTAAGGACCGCATCGCGTTGTCGATGATTGAAGCGGCGGAAGAGGACGGAAAGCTCGAGTTAGGCGGGACGGTGATCGAAGCAACCGCCGGAAATACTGGGCTCGGCCTGGCACTCGTCGCGGCAGCCAAAGGTTACCGCGTGCTGCTCGTGATTCCCGACAAGATGTCGCAGGAAAAAATTTCCCACGTGCGCGCGCTCGGCGCAGAAGTCCGGTTGACCCGCTCGGATGTGATGCGCGGGCACCCGGAATATTACCAGGACGTCGCCGCGCGCTTGGCCGAGGAAATTCCGGGCGCGTTTTACGTGAATCAATTCGGCAACCCGGCGAATCCGCTCGCGCACGAACGCACCACCGGTCCGGAGATTTGGGAGCAAATGCGTCACGATCTCGATGCAATTGTCGTAGGTGTTGGGTCGGGCGGAACCTTGACGGGTCTCGGTAGATTTTTTAATCGGGTGAAACCGCGCCGCGGAATCGAAATGGTTCTCGCAGATCCGACCGGCTCCGTTTTGTACGAATATGTAAAGACTGGGAAATTGGTGCCGTCCGGCAGTTGGGCCGTTGAAGGCATCGGCGAGGATTTCATTCCCGACATCGCCGACATGTCGCTTGTGACCGACGCTTACGAGATCGATGATGAGGAGAGTTTCGCGACCGCGCGGGAACTCTTGCGGAAGGAAGGAATCTTCGGCGGCTCATCAACGGGAACTCTCGTTGCCGGCGCGTTGCGATACTGCCGCAAACAAACCCGGGCGAAACGGGTCGTCAGTTTGGTTCCCGACACCGGGAACAAATACCTCTCGAAGATGTACAACGATTTTTGGATGGCAGAGCAGGGATTTATCCATCGGCCGCCGCACGGCGATCTGAGCGATTTGATCAGTCATCGTTATGAAGCCGGTGAAGTCATCACCGTTGGTCCAACCGACAGCCTGCTTACAGCCTACAAGCGAATGCGTGACAGCGATGTATCGCAGTTGCCGGTTGTCGATCAAAACGGCCGCGCAGTCGGAATCATCGATGAGTCGGACATTCTCGTGAAAGTGCATCGCGACCCGACGCACTTTAACGATCCGGTTCAGAATGCGATGACAGATAAGTTGGAAACACTTCCGCCGACGGCGAAGATCAATGATCTTCTTGAAGTCTTTGATCGCGGTCGCGTCGCGATTGTGATGGAGGGTGATAAATTTCTGGGCCTGATCACGCGCACCGATTTGCTTTCCTATTTGCGGCTCAACATGCCGAAGTCAGCCGCGCCGCGAGAGCGCGAATACAGCCAAAGCTAACTAGCCTCAGTTCGAGGCGGGTACAAGAGTCTGAAACTTTTCCGGGCGAATCGGGAGAGAAGGTCAGTATGAGCCTTACTCGCCTAAACCCCCAATTAACGTTCCCTAAACTGTCGCGCGCGCGAAATCTACGTAACGTTGGGGATCACGTGAAGAAACAAAACGCGTTCGCAACCCGCGCGATCCACGCCGGACAGGAGCCCGATCCAACGACCGGCGCGATCATGACGCCGATTTACGCTACATCGACTTACGTCCAAGAAAGTCCGGGCAAGCACAAAGGCTACGACTACTCGCGGTCGATTAATCCGACCCGGCTCGCTTATGAAAAATGCATTGCTGATCTCGAGAGCGGAACGCGCGGCTTTGCTTTCGCTTCCGGACTCGCGGCCATGTCGACGGTTCTCGACTTGCTCGAAAGCGGTTCGCACGTCGTTGTTAGCGACGATCTTTACGGCGGAACGTTTCGACTTTTTGAAAAAGTTCGCCGCGGTTCGGCAAATCTCGATTTCACTTACGTCGATCTGACGGATGCCTCGCGCTTCGAGAAGGCGATCAAACAGAGCACGCGCATGGTTTGGATCGAGACACCCAGCAATCCACTGCTCAAGATCATCGACTTGGAAGCGATTGCGAAGACCGCGCGCGAACACAAAATCCTTTCGGTGTCCGACAACACCTTCGCTACGCCATGGATCCAGCGACCAATCGAATTTGGCTTCGACATTGTCGTTCATTCGGCGACGAAGTATTTGAACGGTCATTCCGACATAGTCGGCGGCGTTGCGGTTGTCGGAGACAACAAAGAACTCGGGGATAGAATGTGGTTCCTGCAAAATTCCGTCGGCGCGATCCAAGGCGCGTTCGATAGCTTTCTTGTGCTCCGCAGTTTGAAAACGCTCGCCCTGCGCATGGAGCGCCATTGTGCGAACGCGCTCGAAATTGCCCGCTGGCTCGAAGAACGATCGCAGGTAAAATCGGTCAGCTATCCTGGATTGAAATCACATCCCCAACACGATCGCGCGCGGACACAGATGCGCGGGTTCGGCGGAATGGTCACGATCGTTTTGAATACTGATCTGGAAGGCACAAAACGATTCCTCGAGCATACACATCTCTTCTCGCTCGCGGAGAGTTTGGGCGGCGTCGAGAGCCTGATCAACCATCCGGCGCTGATGACTCACGCGTCCATTCCAAAAGAGCAACGTGAAGCGCTTGGCGTCACCGATTCGCTCGTTCGAATCTCAGTCGGCGTGGAAGACTTGCGGGATTTGATCGACGACCTGCAATTTGGTTTCGAAGCGGTCTGAATTGTAGGGCGGCCTATCAGCCGCAGGGGTGTGTCACAGAAACGCCCTACAAATCCTGTGCAGATCATTTAAAGTCTCCACGCGATGGGCAACACCTTCGGCCAACTTTTTCGGGTCACGACGTTCGGCGAATCGCACAGTGGCGGTATCGGTGTCGTGATCGATGGTTGCCCGCCAAAGATCGACATCTCCGAAGCAGAGGTTCAATGCGAGCTGGATCGCCGTCGTCCCGGTCAAAGTAAAATTACCACGCAACGGCAGGAGGAAGATCGCTGCGAAATTCTTTCCGGCGTTTTTGAAGGCAAGACGCTCGGTACGCCGATTGCAATTCTGGCTCGCAACAAAGATGCGCGACCGGAGGATTATGCCGAGGTCGCAAAGAAATTTCGGCCGTCGCATGCCGATTTCACTTACGAGGCCAAGTACGGAATTAGAAATTGGCAGGGTGGTGGACGTGCGTCAGCTCGCGAAACGATCGCCCGCGTCGCCGCTGGCGTGATTGCTCGAAAAACTCTACGATCATTCTATCCGAAGATCGACATCGTGGCTTATGTTGCGCAAATCCACGAGCTCACCGCCAAAGTCGACAGGTCGAAGGTGAATACCGCCCATGTCGATGCAAATATTGTCCGTTGTCCGGACAAAGCGGCGGCCAAAAAAATGATTTCATTGATCGAGAAAACGCGCGCGGAGGGCGATTCGTTAGGCGGAGCGATCGAATGTGTCGTGAGAAACGGGCCAGTCGGATTAGGTGAACCGGTTTTCGATAAACTCGAAGCCGATTTGGCAAAGGCGATGCTCAGCTTGCCGGCGACAAAAGGCTTTGAGATCGGTTCTGGGTTTTCTGCCATGCGAATGCGCGGCTCCGAACACAACGATCCGTTTGAAATGCGCGGTGGCAAAGTTCGGACGCAGACGAATTATTCTGGAGGAATTCAGGGAGGGATCTCCAACGGAGAGGAAATTTATTTTCGCGTGGCGTTCAAACCGACCGCAACCATTGCCCGTGAGCAGAAAACTGTCAGCGCTGGACGCGAACAGACCAAACTGGCGATACGCGGTCGCCACGATCCATGCGTGCTGCCGCGCGCTGTGCCAATGGTCGAAGCCATGGCCGCATTAGTCCTCTGCGATCACGTGCTTCGTCAGCGCGCGATCAGTTTTTCGAACGCATGAATTCGCAAATTCAGTCCGTCGCCGGTTCGCCGCTTTGGCAGATCGTCTTCGTCTCCTTCGCGCTCGTTTTGATTCTGTTCGAAATCGTGCGCGGTTGGCGGCGAGGTTTGCCGCGACAAGTTGCACGGCTCGGTGCGCTCATTGCCGCATATTTTGCGGCGTTCTTCGGCGGCAAGTTTCTCGCGCCGCTTCTTGGGATGTTTGTCCGAATGCCGGACGCGCTCTTGTCCATCTGCGCCGGGGCCATCTTCGCGCTTATCGTTTACGTGGTCATTAGCGGGACGGGTTCGGCTCTTTTTCGGCCAACGGATCAACACGAATGGTTGATCGTTCGATTGTTTTACGGATCCGCTGGCGCAGTGCTCGGGGTGTTCTTCGGTTTATTTTTGGTGTGGCTGATGATCGTTGCCATTCGATCGATCGGTTCCGTTGCCAACGCAGAAGTTCGGGAGCAAGCAAACGATTCGAGTGTTGTGCACGCGGTCGATGTGCGACGACGCCTGCTAGGAGAAGCAAGCGAAGAGGAGGCGCCACTTACGACTTCTTTGGCGCGCTTGAAAAATTCGCTGGAGATGGGCGTGATCGGTAATGCGGTCAAGAAAGTCGATGTCGTTCCGCAAAGAACTTACGATCTCATGGAGAAAATTGGGCAGGTCGCGGCGAATCCACAGAACGCAGAGCGCTTTCTTTCCTATCCTGGCTCACGTGAATTGAGCGAGCATCCAAAAATCATTGCGTTACGTAATGATCAGGAGATCGCGCAAATGCTGGCGCAGGGACAATTACTTGAGTTGATTCAAGATCAACGGATCATCGATGCGGCGAATGATCCCGATTTGCACGAGCGATTGACAAAAATCGATTTGAGCGCAGCGCTAGACTATGCCCTGCAGAAATCGCAATGAAGTATACCGCGACAATCGGACTTGAGGTCCACGTCCAATTGAAGACGCGCTCGAAGATGTTCTGTACGTGTCCGGTGGAATTTGGCGCGGCGCCGAACACTCACACTTGTCCGGTTTGTCTCGGTTTGCCGGGCTCGCTGCCGGTGATGAATCACGAAGCGTTGCTCATGACTGTGTTGACCGGATTGATGCTCGATTGCGACATCTCGCCGATCTGCAAATTCGACCGAAAAAATTATTTTTATCCCGACATGCCGAAAAATTACCAGATCTCGCAATACGACATGCCGCTATGTGAAAACGGCGGCGTGCCGTTGCACGATCTCGCTTATCCGAAAGACGCGCAGAAAAATATCGCGACATCGGACAAGGAAGTGCATTTGGTGCGAATTCATCTCGAGGAAGATGTTGCAAAAAATCTTCACTTCGAAAACAGCACAGGGATCGATTTCAACCGCGCCGGCACGCCGTTGATGGAAATTGTGACGCAGCCCGACATTAATTCGCCCGAGGAAGCGTTCGCGTTTCTGACTTCGCTGAGACAGATTCTGATTTATGGCAGGGTGAGCGACGCCGATATGGAGAAAGGTCAATTGCGCTGCGATTGCAATGTTTCAGTACGCCCCGAAACTCAAGCTGAACTCGGCGCGAAGATTGAGATTAAGAATATGAATTCGATCAGCGGCGTACGACGCGCGTTGACGTTCGAGATTCAGCGGCAGATTGACACGTTGAAGCGCGGAGAAAAACTTCAACAGGAAACGCGCGGCTGGGACGATGCCGCGGGCGAAACATTTCTCATGAGGACAAAGGAATCAGCGCATGATTACCGCTATTTTCCGGATCCGGATTTGGTGCCGGTGAAGACCGAAGCGTTGCTGCCCGAAGCCCGCTCACGGGTTCCGGAATTACCGAAACAAAAACGCGCGCGTTTCGTCGAGCAATATCAAGTTACTGCGTACGACGCCGGGGTTTTGGCAGACGATGTCGATCTTGCGCGCTACTTCGAAACTGCGGCCAAGGGCTCGAAGAAACCGAAGAATGTTGCGAACTGGATCCTGAACGACCTACAAAGCGTGCTCGCCACTGCGGGGAAAACGATTAACGATTGTCCGATTCCGCCGGAAGCGCTGGATGAATTGGTCACTTTGATCGAGAGTGGAATGATTAGCAGCAAGCAGGGCAAGGAAGTTTTCGCAGAGATGTTTTCCAGTGGGAAAGGCGCCGCGATGATTGTGAAAGAAAAAGGGATCGAGCAGCTGAGCGACACGAGCGCAATTGGGAAATTGTGCGATGAAGTGATCGCCGCGAATCCGAAACCAGTGGCCGATTTCAGAGCAGGCAACGCAGCATCGCTCAATTTTCTCAAGGGTCAGGTTATGAAATTGTCGAAGGGCAAGGCGAATCCACAGCTGGCAGGCGGGGTTTTGGAGCGAAAGTTAAAATCCTGACGCGTGCGCATTTTAATCGCGCCGGACAAATTCAAAGGCACGCTAAGCGCGCGAGAAGTGAGTGAGGCAATCACCGCAGGTCTGCGCGATGCTCTGCCTGATGCCAAGATTGGCATATTGCCATTGGCGGATGGTGGCGAAGGAACTGCGGAAGTAATATCGCAGGCACTCAGCGGTTCGTGGTTGAGTTGCAAAACCCAAGATCCGCTGGGTCGCGAGATCGATGCCCGCTATGCATGGGTTGATGATCAGCAACTCGCGATAATGGAGATGAGTGAGGCCGCGGGCATGCGGCGACTGCAGTCTGACGAGTTAAATCCTGAGATCACTGGCACATTTGGCGTTGGGAAAATGATTTTGGATGCGGCGAAATGCGGTGCTCAAGAAATTATCATCGGGCTGGGCGGCAGCGCGACCAACGATGGCGGAGTCGGAATGGCGCGCGCACTAGGTTTCCGATTCTTGAATAAAAGCGAATTGGAAATCCAAATACCTGTCGATCTTGTTGCACTTGAAAGGATTTTGCCCTCACCTCAATCCTCTCTGTTAGGCAGAGGAAGTCGCGAAGCGGCAGGGGACGGCAAATCATTTCCGAACATTATCGCTGCAGTTGATGTTCGAAATCCGCTGCTCGGAGAAAATGGCGCGACGCGAGTGTTCGGTCCACAAAAGGGTGCGACGCAACTTGAGAAGCTGGAAGCCGCGTTAACAAGACTCGCCGACATTGTCGCCAAACAATTCGGTATTGATTATCGGAATGAACCAGGCGCAGGCGCCGCTGGTGGACTCGGATTTGGATTGGTGAGCTTTTGCGGCGCAACGATTCGGCCGGGCTTCGACGTTGTCGCAGAGTCAGTCGGGCTCGAAGCGAAAATTAGAAATGTCGATCTCGTGATCACCGGCGAAGGAAGTTTGGATCGACAGACGTTGGAGGGAAAAACGCCCGCCGGTGTGGCGCGACTCGCGCGAAAATATGGGAAGCGCGTTTTCGCTTTCGTCGGCCGTGCAACTGAAGATCGACAAGTACTGCAGCTTTTCGATGGGGTTTACCAGAACCAGAGACTGGGGATGAGTATGGACGAGAACGTGAAACATGCGGCGGAAATTTTGCGAGATAATGCCCGACAGTTTGCCAGAGATTTTGAGGAAAAACTAATTCTTAACGTCCAACGTCCAACGCCCAATGAAAGAGGCAGAATTCGTCCAAACTCACTTTAATTCTTACGCGACTGAGCGAAAATAGGCGGCTCATGCACGACAACCCTCGGGACAATCTACCCCCTTTCGTTTTTTCAGATCCGGCCGGTAAACGGTGGCCGCGGTTGCGGCTCATTCTGCTCATTTTCGGCGTAATCGCGTTCTTGGGGACGGTGCTTTTTGTGCAAACACTTTTCGTCGCGCCGAAAATGCGAGTGCCCTTTTCGTTGCGGCAATTGAAGGGGCAATTGAAAGCCCTCCAGAAACAAAATCCTGCTGGGCCAACGCCGCCAAACTCATTGCTGTGGCAGAAATTTGCCGAGGCAAAACAAGGAGCGAAGAAATTGGCCGGCGCGAACCCAACTTCGACGCCCGCGCCGCCGGTGAAGCCGCGCAAGAAAGCGCCGCCAAATGAAGTGCGCCTCGCGTTTTATACAAACGGCGATCCGTACAGCTACTCGTCGCTCGAAGAACACGCGTCCCTCATTACGCACTTGTGTCCCGAATGGATCACGATCGTGAACGGTCTCGGCGACATTCAGATCGATTCCGACCCGCGGCTGCCGAAATTTTGCCAGAGCAAAGGGATCAAGCTCATGCCGTTGCTGACGAACCTGGTCGGCGACACATGGCAACCGGAAGCCATTGAAAATCTCGCGCATGGACCAGCGGACCGACAGGAACGTTTCTTCACAAAAGTGGTGGCGGCGTTGCGCGATGCGAAAGCAGCTGGCGCCGTGGTCGATTGGGAACAGGTCGATCCCGCTTATAAAAAGGACATCACGGCGTTCATCAACAAATTTTGCGACGCGCTCCACAACGATGATAAGGAGCTGTGGTTGACCGTTCAGCCCGGCGAGGAATTGGACTACATCGATTTCGACGAACTTTCGGACAACGTCGATCGCTTCGTCGCTTCACTTTTCGACGAGACGTCCGACGCCGATCCACCGGGACCACTCGGTTCGCGGCCGTGGTTTGAAGGTTGGCTGCACGTTTTGTTGGAAGGAAGCGAGACAAAACAGTGGATCATCACGCTCGGGAGTTATGGCTACGATTGGACGATTGGCGGGAAAAAAGCGGAGCCGATCAGTTTTCCTGAAGCGATGAGCCGCGCCTACAACGCCGAAGTCGAATCGGCGGAAGTGAGCGGCCCGAGTTACAATCCGTACTTCTATTTCGAGGAGGAGAACAAGGAACACGCAGTTTGGTTTTTGGATGTTGTCACGTTTTTGAATGAGCTCCGGGAAGTGCGCGATCAAAAAGCGGGCGGGTTCGCGCTCTATCGGCTCGGGACCGAAGATCCAGCGATTTGGGATGCGCTTACAGTTCCGCGCGATTTCAAGATGGACAATCAGACGCGCGAAGCATTGGAAGTGTTGAAGGGGACTGACACAATCACTGACGTCGGCGAAGGCGAGATCGTGTCGGTCGATGAAACTCGCGCGGACGGGACGCGAAAACTTGCGGTTGATGACGGCGGTTATCTTACCGCCAATTACACAAAGTTTCCCGAGTTTCCGACGCTTTACCATCAAGGAGCCGGCGGAGAGCATCAGGTCGCGATCACTTTTGATGACGGCCCTGATCCAGAGTGGACGCCCAAGATTTTGGATATTTTAAGAGCGGCGAACGTCAAGGCCGCGTTCTTTTTGGTCGGCGTGAATGCCGAGAGATATCAGGGACTCGTCAGACGGATCGTGAACGAAGGTCATGAAATTGGAAACCACACTTACTATCATCCCAATCTCGCGCTCGCGTGGCCGGAGCATGTGCGACTGGAATTAAATGCCACCCAGCTTTTGATCGAAACAATCACCGGTCGCGCTACGACATTGTTTCGGCCGCCCTACGCCGCGGATACACAGCCATCGCAGATGAGCGAGCTGATGCCGCTGCATATTGCGGAGGAGCTGGGCTATCTCGTGGTGCTCGAAAATATTGATCCGCAGGATTGGGCGAAACCGGGCGCGGACATCATTTTGCAACGGGTCAAGCAGCAGCGTCGCGATGGCAACATTATCTTGTTGCACGACGCCGGGGGCGATCGTTCGCAGACGGTGGCCGCGCTGCCGAAGATTCTCGATTGGCTGCACACACGCGGAGACACAATCGTGCCGTTGAGCACTTTGCTCGGAACGTCTCGCGACTCGGTGATGCCTCCGCTGCAAACTGAGAGCCGATCGTTGACACAAATTGTCAGCAGCGCTGGCTTTCATGTTTACCACGCGCTCGAAGAATTCCTCTGGGCATTCATGATCGTCGCGACTGCGCTTGTGGTCGTGCGGACATTAATTGTGATTTGGCTCGCTTATCGATTTCGACGTTTGCCGAAACAAGAATCCAGCCAGCCCGTCAGCATCGTGATGGCCGCATACAATGAGGGAAAAGTGATCGCGGGAACGTTGCGGTCGTTGCTTTCGACAGATTACAAAGGGGAGCTCGAGGTCATCGTGGTCGACGACGGTTCTGCGGATGAGACGAGCGCTGAAGTTGAGCGGGTGGTGGATGTTGATGCGCGCGTGCGATTGCTGCGTCAGGAAAATCGCGGGAAAGCGCGTGCACTGCGGCGCGCGTTGAGCGCTATTCATCATAGCATCGTCGTGTTCGTTGATGCAGACACCCATTTTCAACGCGACACCCTTGCGCTGTTAACCGAACCGTTTGCCGACAAGGCCGTGGGCGCCGTTTCCGGGCACGCGAAGGTCGGCAACCTGCAGACTTTCATCGCGCGCTGCCAGTCGCTCGAGTACACTTGCGGATTCAATCTCGATCGCCGCGCCTACACGCGTTGGAACTGCATCACGGTTGTGCCCGGTGCGATCAGCGCGATCCGGAAGGAAGCGATCGATCAGGCTGGCGGTTTAAGTTTGCAAACGCTCGCGGAAGACACCGATCTGACTCTCACGTTGCACAAAGATCGACAACGGATCGTTTACGTGCCGCAGGCGATTGGTTGGACCGAAGCGCCGGAATCTGTGGCTACTCTGGCGCGTCAACGATTCCGGTGGGCCTACGGCACGCTGCAATGTTTGTGGAAACATCGCGACATGGTTTTCAACTGGAACTATCGCGCGCTCGGCTGGTTCAGTTTGCCAAGCGTTTGGTTTTTCCAAATCATCCTCGTCGCGGTTACACCGGTGGTGGATTTGTTTTTGCTGGCGTCACTTCCGTTCGGCGCGTGGAACGCAGTATTGCCGTTCGTGATTATATTTCTCTCGATGGATGTGATGCTTGCCACGCTCGCCTGCATTTTGGAAAAGGAGCCAGTCGCGTGCGCGTGGCGAATTCTACCGATGCGTCTCATTTATCGGCCGATGCTGAGCTACTGCATCTGGAAGGCAATCTTGCGCGCGGTGAAAGGCGCGTGGGTCAGCTGGGGCAAACTCGAACGCACCGCGAGTGTCCCAGTGCAAGTCGAATCCTAATTCGATGTTCGATGTGCAACGTTCAGTGTTCGGCGTTTGCTCTCTGACGCTGTCGGTCCTTGTTCTCTACGGCTGCGAGAAATTTAAATCGCAACAAGTCAGCCGAATCGATCCGAACGGCCCGGTTGAAGTCTTGGTACCCGAGCATGGCGCTTACACCGGCGCATTCATCGATTTCGGCGACGAAGAAGACGAGGTTGCGCTGGAGATGATCGAAGATTTCGAGCAGATGGTCGGCAAACACCAGGCAATCATCGCGTCGTCGAGCTACTGGGGAGAACAAAGTTTTCCGACTGCGAATTTGAATGTCGTGTGGCGACACGGCTCTTTGCCGCTGGTTTTTTGGTCGCCGTGGGACAGACCATACGTCCAGAACCGCGGTCCGGACAAATTCAACTTGAATGACCTTATCGCTGGGAAATGGGACGGCTACATCGAAAAGTGGGCCGACGCTGCGCGCCAGTTTGGTCATCCGATGATTGTTGCGTTCGCCAATGAGATGAACGGTGACTGGTTTCCGTGGTCGGGAACATTCTATGGCGGCGGAGATTGGGACTACGAGGCCAACAACTGGAAAGGCCCAGAAGCTTTCCGACGCGCGTATCGTCACGTAGTCGATCGCGTCCGGGCGCGCGGCGTTACCAACATCAAATGGATGTTTCAGACAAACAATTACTCCTATCCGCTCGATACGTGGAATTTTGCGCCAGCCTATTATCCCGGCTCAGATTACGTTGATTGGTTGGGCATGAGCGTGTACGGGCAACAGTTCAAAGACGAACCAAACCCGCCGATAACGGCATTGATGGACTGGCCATGTCAGGAATTAAGCGGCCTCGATCCGAACAAGCCGGTCATGATCGCAGAGTGGGCGACCGGCGAATTCCCATATGAGCCGGGCCAGTTCGGAATCCATAAACCGGAATGGATAAAGACGGCGCTGGAACTTTTTCGCACGCGTTATCCTCGCGTGAAGGCAGCGGTTTATTGGCACGAACGCTGGCAGAATGTCGATCAAACCTACAGCAATCTGCGGGTGAATTCGTCGGTCGAATCACTGCAAGCGTATCGGGACGGTGTGTCAAACCCGGATTGGGTGGGCAATCTGATCTTGCGCGCGCTGCCTAAGAAATAATTATTTCCAGACCGCGAGGATGGCGCCGAGCGCGATGCACCCCAAGAAGTGATAGCTCGCGTCGATCAACCAGACCTTAAACGGCTTCGATTCCCACGAGTATTGAATCGTCAGCGCAGTCGCGGAAAATCCGACTGCCATTCCGGCGCCAAGTCGAATGCCGTGAATCAAGCCTGATGTTCCCATTCTTTGAATCAAATACGCCATGATCACCGCAGCGACGAGATTGCAGACGAAATTGCCGATCATCTTCGCTGCCGTGCCGCTTTGCTCGAGTTTGACGCCGTGTTGCTGGATTCCAGCCGCCCAGACTTTTCCGAACAAAGCCATGTACCAGATGGCGCCAATGATCCAGTAAGCTGCTACCGCGCAAGTTATTGGTATCCAGTTCATAACGCCGGTTGTCTCAACGGGGAGTCCCCAAAACAAGAAAAAATCTGGCGCAATTAGACAAAATCAGGATTTGGCGGCGTCTCGATTATAAAAGACCGTGAAAAGGTCATGGAGAATGTCGCCACCGATGAAAATTGGAAGACTTGCTTTTGTCAGCTTGCGCCCGGCTTGGTGCTTTTCGCCCGGCAATGGACGCGATCGGCAGCCGACGCGGAAGACATTGTTCAGGAGGCTTTCGTTCGCTTTTGGCGAAAGCAACATGACATCGCGAATCTCGGACTGCTTTACGCAACGGTCCGCTCAATTGCGCTCGATTTTCTCCGGCGCGACAGCAGGCGCGCTCGCCGCGAATCCACGATTGCTTCCGAGAGCGAGCAGGCTATTCAGCCCGCGTTCGAAATCGAAGACGATTCGCAACGTGCGCTGGTGGCTGCACTCGATGGTTTGCCTCGCGAGCAACGGGAGGTGCTGGTGATGAAAATTTGGAACGAACTGACTTTCGCTGAAATCGCGAGCGCGCTTGAGATTTCGCAAAATACCGCTGCCTCGCGTTACCGCTATGCACTGGCGGCTCTAAAAAAGACCTTAGCGTCAACATGAACGATTTTTCCGAACTCGAAAATCAATTGCGAAAACTGCGGCCGGCTCAGCCATCGCCAAATTTAGTCATTCGAATTGAGTGCGCACTCGCTGAGGAACCTTCAACACCGACCGCGGCCGTGCTTCCGCGCAAACGACGTTTTCATTTCAACTGGCTCTCGCTCGGTCTTGGTTTGACCGCGGCGACGGCACTTGTGCTGTTCGCGTCTGTTCGATTTCAGTCGCCGGCTAAGAAAACCCCGGCCCTAGCATCGACTCCGCTTACGCCGGCGATCTCTACAAACTCAAGTGCGCAGTTTGTTCCGGCCGGTTTGACCCAGGTTGTCTATCACACGCGCGACGAAGGGCTGCACTTCACGAATTCCAATCAGCCAGTGCGGCGCCTTCGCTCGCAGACTCGCGAGACACTGCAATGGCATAACCCGAAAACCGGCGCAACGCTGCGAATTTCTTATCCGAGAGAGGAAGTCTCACTTATTCCAGTTTCAGGACAATAAAACTATGAACACAAAATCCACCGCAACCATCGCAACGCTCGTGCTCTTGCCGATCGCTGCCTTTAGTCAACCTAATCCACCAAACCCGCCACCCGGTCCGCCACCAATCGGTCCGGTCGGTCCCGGTAACGATCGCGACCGTCACGAGAAAAAAGTTCCGGTTACCTATCTTGGTGTCGAAACGGACGGAGTTCCGCGCGTGGTCAGTGAGCAACTCGGCCTGCCCAAAGGCTTCGGCCTCGTCGTTGAATACGTTGTTCCAGACGGTCCAGCAGCCGCGGCCGGGATCCAACAGAACGACATTCTCAGAATGTTAAACGACCAAATTCTCACTGAGCCCGATCAACTTTCGAAACTGGTCCGCAGTTTTCCGGAAGGCACAACTGTAACCTTCACAGTCTTGCGCAAGGGTAAGGAGGAGAAGGTCGGCGTGAAGCTGGCGAAGAAAGAAGTTCCGGAGCGATCGGAATTCGGTCGAGGGCACCATCCCCATTTTAATTTTAATGGGCATGACTGGGAAAACTTCGGCATGAATTTGAAGGAGCAGATGAACGAATTGAAGGAACAGCTTGGTGATCAGACTCACGGAATTATTCATGATGCTGTGATGCAGGCGCAGGAACAGGCGCAGCAGGCTTTAGAGCAAACACAGCAACGTCGCGAGATGGCGCAACAGATGCGTGAACAGGCTCGGCAAGTACGAGAACAGGCTAGGCAGGTTCGCGAGCAAGCGCACCGCGCCGCGGGAAACATCAACATCAGTCGGAACACCCCAGACGGCGGCATGAGCACAACCAAGATCGACATTGGCAAAGCGCAGATCGTTTATTCGGACGACAACGGCGAGCTGCGGGTCGAGAAAGTCGACGGCAAAAAAGTGCTGACGGCAAAGGACCCGAAAGGACTCCTTCAATTCAGCGGCCCGGTCGAAACGAAAGAAGACCTGGACAAAGTTCCGGCCGACGTGCGCCAACGTTACGAGAAATTGCAGAAGAATGATCTGCCCGCTGTCATTTCGCAGCAACCAGAAGTCGATAGCGACGCTGACATTGACGATGAGAACAGTGATGAAGCCGACATTCAGTCGATGAATCAGGTTTCAATCAAACCATCTGGGAAAACGGTTAATTCCTCGTTCGTTAAGATTTGATTTTAAAGCAGAGAGAAAGAAAAGAAAGAGAGAGCTCAGTCGAGCGCTTTACCTAACGCACTGCTCGGCGGAGTTTTCCTTGTCGATTTTGAGGCAGTGGCTCTATTAACGCTGGCTTTAGGATCGACATGTTCATCCGCGTTCTCATTTTCGGTGCGCTCTTGACTTTGGGAAACGTTGCCAATGCGCAAACGCCTGTCCCAAGCGCCTCTCCTTCACTTGAGCAACGCGTTACTGATCTCGAAGCATACATAAACAATTCCGCGCGAGGCTCTGATTCCGAAAAAGCGACACGCGGCACCAATATTTCCGGCCCCGGTCCTGGTCACAACGGCTGGATGATGACCGCGTCGGCCCTGGTTCTTTTTATGACGCTGCCGGGATTGGCGCTGTTTTACGGCGGACTCGTCCGGCAAAAAAATGTGTTGTCGGTCCTGGCGCAATGCTTGGGCATCGCGGGACTGGTGGCGATTTTGTGGTGGGCGGTCGGCTATTCGCTTGTGTTCTCGCGCGGCTTGCCCTTCATCGGCGGATTGAAATTTGCATTTCTTCGCGGGGTCGATGCGAAACCAAATGGTGATTACTCCTACTGGGTGTCGCAAAATGTTTTCGCAATGTACCAGCTGATGTTCGCGATCATAACGCCGGCGCTAATCATAGGCGCGGTGGCGGAGCGAATCAGGTTCGCCGCAGTGCTTGCCTTCGTCGGCGTTTGGATGTTCGCCGTTTATTTTCCTTTGGCGCACATGGTTTGGGGAATCGACGGCCTGATGAATGGGGTGTGGAACGAGCACGCTAAAGTTCGCGCGATCGATTTCGCTGGAGGCACTGTGGTACACATGTCGTCTGGCTGGTCGGCGCTTGTGCTTTGCGCGTTGCTCGGTCCGCGACTCGGCTTCCGAAGAGAAATCATGGCGCCGCACAGCATGGTGCTTTGCATGGTTGGGGCGGGAATGCTCTGGGTCGGTTGGTACGGCTTCAACGCGGGCAGCGCGCTCGGCGCTGATGGGATCGCGGCAAACGCGTTCATGACCACAACGCTCGCGACCGCGGTCGCGTCGTTCACCTGGGCGATGTTGGAGTATCGCTTGCGCGGGAAAGCGAGTGTGCTCGGATTTTGCTCCGGCGCGGTCGGTGGATTAGTCGTGATTACGCCGGCGTGCGGATTTGTCGATCCAACCGGTGCAGTCATCATTGGCGTGGTGGCCGGCATCGTTCCCTTCTTCGCTTGCACGAAACTAAAATCGTGGTTTCACTACGACGACGCGCTCGACACATTTGGCGTGCATGCAGTCGGCGGAACTTTAGGCGCGTTTCTTACCGGATTGCTCGCGACTGCGACGGTGAATTCAAATCTCGCTGGAACACCGGCGACCCAAAATGGACTGGGAAAAATTCTCGGCCACTTCCTTTGGTTAGAGCAACTAAAGGCGATCGCAGTTACGACTCTGCTGGCCTGTCTGGCTAGCTTTATCATCGGCGCGATCGTGAAAGCGGTAATCGGATTGCGGATCGCTCCGGAGATTGAGCGGCAGGGACTCGATATCAACGAGCACGGCGAAGAAGGCTACATGGTTTCGGGATAACAGTAAAAAACGCGCGGCGTTTCGGCCGCGCGTTTTTGAATTGTTGTGGTTAGAGTTTAGTTGCCGCCACTGTTACTGCGGCCAGTGCTCCTCAACTGTCGTACAGCCGCGCCCGAAAGCTGTTCAACATTACTTATCGGAGCCCCGGTATTGTCATCGACTTCGACCCAACGGCCGCCCAAATTACTGCCAGTCTCTGCAGGCTGGTAAACCATGTGGGTGTGCTTCTTTTGCTGATTGGCCGCGTATTGGCCAGTCAATTTGAAATCGAGCTGCGTGGGTTTGTTCCAATAAACCTTCGTGTTGTTGATCGATGCCTTGATTTGGCCGTTGACGAAGAGGATCACTTCGTAATCCGTGACCGGCAACTTGCTCACACCGTATTGTCCAGTCGAATCCGTTCGGACAATCTTTTGGAGCCCGCTTCCGTCCTTGGCTTGAATATGCACCTCGGCGCCTGCGACCGGCTGCGACTTGGAGTCTTTGACGACACCCTGAATTCTGGCAGGGCCAATTGGAGAAGCCCATCCGGCTACGGCAGAAACGAGCAAAGTGACAAAACAGAGTTGGAGCGATTTAATAATCATATAGTTAAATAGAGTAAACGAGGACTTCGCTTTGGGCAAACAAAGCCGGAGTAAAATCCTACGTCGTAGCGTCAATTAGTGCGGCAGGCCTGCCTGACTTTTGTTCTGGATTTCTCTGGCCAGGGCGTTGCCCTGGTTGTTCAGGCGCTCGGCCATTCCTGATGGCATCGGCTTGCCATCGTTCTCGACTTCCATCCAGTCGCCAAGATGAGTGCCTGTTTGCAATGGCACCCAAACATAATGTTTCCCGTCGCCGTAGGGCCTCGCGACAGAATTCTTCAGGAGCTCGAAATTCAGGGTTTGGTTTTCGCCAGCTCTCGTTCTGACGTTGGCGATAGAAGCGTTCCTTACCCCGTCAACGACCAACGTAACGCTGTAAGTGCCGACCTCCAGCGCGGGATAACTGTAATGGCCATTGGCCGTTGTATGAACCTTGCCAATTTTGTTTGCGTCACTGCCTTGAATGCGGATCTCTGCGCCTTGCAGTGGCTGACCCTTGGGATCCGTAACGATGCCGCTAAGGCCGGCCTCTCCCTGGGCATGAGCTTTTAGCAGTAAGCAAAACGAAATAAACACGACGACAAGAACACGAGTCACGGTTTTCATGTCTTAAGGATACAACTTGGGCCCTCTTTTGTAAAATCCGACTCCTGAAAACGGTGTCGGCGGAGGGACTTGAACCCACACGATCTTGCAATCACTGGATTTTGAGGGAGTCCGCTTCATTTGGAAGCGATTTTTGGTGGTTGGGCGGTGGCCGCTTCAGTTTGACGACCGATCAAATAATTTGCCCGGCCAACAGGTGTTTCCTGTTCTTTTAAAAATATGGCCTGTACTCGTCATTCTTTCCCCCGGCAACCTTAAAACAGTCCACTTCTGTCCAGAAAAGTCACGGCTGACCGATGTGATAATCGGATTGTGCTCGTGAGTTCGAATCTGGCGGCCAGCGTGCTTCAGAGGCGATTTCAGCTTTTGACGCTCTACCGAGTCGACAGCACGTTACTTGGTGCCGAAGAAAACTGCTCTAACTACACAACGAAAACAACGCCTAAGCGACACACAGACCCGAATCGCGGCACGGTTTGGTCAAAAAGACCTAGCGATTTCGATTTTGGAACGCTTGCTGAAAACATCATACGACTTTCCAATTACTCTTGCCTTGTTGCGGTTCGATCCCGATTTCGACCCGCTGCGTGGCGATCCACGGTTTGAGAAGCTTGCGCACTCAGATGGCAAATAGAGGTGAAGATCAACCACTTCTTTGCCGAGCTGAAGCGGCGCAATGTTTACAAGGTCGCGATTGCCTACATCGTTGGCGGCTGGGCGTTGTCGCAAGGAATCGCGCAGGTCTTTCCCGTCTTCGATGTTCCGAATTGGGTCATCAGAGCGATCGTTCTTGTCATTATCATCGGATTTCCAGTTGCGCTGGCTGGCGCATGGTTCTTCGAAATAACACCCGAAGGATTGAAGCGAACGGAGGATGTCGATCCAACGACGCCGCATTCAGTCTACGGACCTTGGATTTACATCGTCATCATTGGCGCGGCGCTCTCGCTCTCTCTCTTTTTCCTCGGTCGTTGCACCGCGCCTCGACTAAGCGAAGCCGCTACAAGGAAATCTATCGCGGTACTGCCACTGCTCAATGAAAGCGGCGACCCGAAGGATGAATATTTTTCCGACGGACTATCTGAGGAATTGATCGCCGCACTTGGGCAAATCGGCGGGCTCAAAGTGATTGGTCGCAGTTCATCATTCCGGTTCAAAGATCGAAAAGAAGAGCCGAAGGTGATCGGCGAGAAACTTGGAGTTAACGCCTTGCTCGAAGGCACGGTCCGAAAACAAGACGATCGAGTTCGCATCGTGGCGGCTTTGGTGAACACAGCGGATGGAATCACGCTATGGACGCGAACGTTCGATCGCGAACTCAGGGATATCTTCCCACTTCAGGAGGAGATCGCGGGCGCAGTCGCGGAATCGTTGAAGGTGACATTGCTCGGTGTCAGCGCAACGTCGATGCAAGCTGCCGCGCCCTCGAGCGTTGAAGCGCACAACGCATATCTGGAAGCGCACTTCTATTTTTTGCGCCGCAATGTGCCGGATTATCGCAAGGCCATCACATACTACGACGACGCGATCCGCCTCGATCCAAATTATGCGTTGGCTTACGCGGAGCGCTGCGAAGCATTGACGTTGCTCGGCGATCTCGCGGGCGAGCGGCCCACCAACTATCCAAGAGCACTGAGCGATGCGGAAAAGGCGATTGCGATTGCACCTGCGCTGGCTGAGGCGCACGCGGCGCTCGGCTGGGTCCGTTTTTTCGTGGAGTGGAAGTTTGCCGAAGGCTTAAAGGAACTGGAGCGCGCGAAGGAGCTTTCGCCGGCAAATCCCACCGCGAATGATTTGTTGGCGCGAGTGATCGTTTATGTGGGACGAATCGATGACGCCGAGCGCCAGGCGCGATACGCCGTAGAGATCGATCCGCTGTCTGTTTCAGCACAGTTCAATCTCGCCCGCGTTCTTTTCAACGCGGGAAAACTGGATGAGGCGGAAGCATGCGGACGCAAGGTGGCCGAGTTGCAGCCGACGGCTTCGTCCAGTCACCGTTTCCAAGCGCTCGTGGCGGTGCAGCGCCGTGACGGCCAGGCCCTTTTACGCGAAGCCAATCTTGAGCCGGATGATGCGTTTCATTTGTTTGAGCTTACGCTCGCACATTGGATGCTTGGAGATCGTCCCGCAGCAGATGCAGCGCTGGCCGATCTTATTGCCAAAGCGCGGTTGCGCTTGGCTTATCAAATCGCCGAAGTCTACGCAGTCCGAGGCGACGCAGACAAAGTTTTTGAATGGTTGCAAATTTCGTTCGATCAGCGCGACGGCGGCACGCTTAGCCTTTTGGTTGATCCGCTGTTGCGCAAATTCCATGACGATCCGCGCTACAAAGAATTGGTCGTAAAACTCGGTATGCCCGCTGCGTCGTGAACGAAAAGCCTTCTTTCTTTTGCTGAGCTGAAGCGGCGCAATGTTTACAAAGTTGCGGTCGCTTACATCGTCGGCGGCTGGGCGTTAGCTCAAGGAATCGCACAAGTTTTTCCGGTATTCGACGTTCCGAATTGGGCGATTCGTCTGATCGTTTTGCTCATTATCGTGGGTCTGCCGATTGCGTTGATGCTCGCGTGGACGTTCCACTTGATATATCACCAATACTCGGTTTCGGGAGGTCTGATTCAACCTGTGCGAAAATCTCGCGATGTACAACGAACTTAAACTCGAATGCATCAGCCAAACGATCCGTCGGCTAGGTGATCGCGTCACCGAGCGTTTCCCGGCCTCTGGACTGAGTAAGGTCGCAGCGGAGCTGTTTCGAATCGCGGAAGAGACTGGTCCAATCTTAGATCAAAAGAGGCAGCCCCGTCGACTGCTTCGTATCGCGATATTGGTCGCGATCCTTCTGCTTGTCGCTATCCCAGTCGGACTCCTGGCAACGTATCGACGATCGAGCTTAGATGTCACCAGTTGGAGGAGCCTTTTTCAAATGGTCGAGTCCGTTATTCAGGACGCGATCTTCCTCGGTGTTGCCCTTTATTTTCTCTCAACTGTGGAGACTCGACTCGAACGCAGGGTGTCTTTGCGAGAGCTCCAGCGTCTTCGAAACATCGTACATATCGTCGATATGCATCAATTGACGAAGGACCCGGAGCACCTGATCAGTCCGCAGCAGACCACGCCTTCGTCCCCGGTACGAAAGCTGAATCATTTTGAGATGTCGCGATATCTGGACTATTGCAGCGAGCTTCTCTCCCTGTGCAGTAAGATCGCTGCACTTCATGTACAATCTGTTAACGACCCCGTAGTACTTAGCGCCGTAAACGACATAGAGAACCTCGCTTCGAATCTCTCAAACAAGATTTGGCAGAAGATTGTAGTGATCGACGCGGAACGCCGCTCTGCGGGTCTGCTCCCTGGTTCACAAGTGCTTCCAGCCGCTGATAAAACGTGATGCCGCGCACTGTCCTGAAAAAGGAGTGTTTGTTCGTAACCTCAGAGCGGCGATCCGGCTACTCATATCCAGACAATGGCGCTTGTATGGTTTTCTTAGGAAGCCTGACAGTTAACGACGACGTCAACACCGGCGAATATACCAATACCGTGGGTATTCTGGTCAGAAGGGCGCCCAACCGTTTTCTGCTAATCCTGGACGCCACGCAACAAGGTTACGAGATTAATGAAATTGTGAAATGAGGCTTGAAAAGTTTTTCGCCTCCCATTGCAAGAAATAAATACCACCTCTACGCCTTGGCGAGGTGGCCACTCCAACACCCCAGCCAACAGCACTTACCAAACTCACAAGCCGTCGTTGCAGTGCTTCGATTTTGCGACAGGGGAGTCATGTTGTTCCTTTCCTTAGACCGAAGGAGGAAGTCATTTCAGCGGATGACCCGCTGCAACCCCATGCGCCGGAACGGCTGACTGATTCGTGTTCTGGCGCGAGGCTAACGGGGTGGCAATGTCATGACACTGCGCAAACTGGGATTAACTAGTGATTTCTTGCATAGGACGAAAGTCCTACTCCTTCAAGCGCGAGGTGGGCATTACTGTCGCGTTGAAGGGAAACCAACCCCATGAGCGAGTTAACACATCACCATCCTTTTCACGACCGGCTGCCCCTGTTGAGACCGGATGTGATCTCTCAACGCCCTCCGTTCTTTTTTACTCATTTGAGGCAGCTGGCAGCCATCATGGTAGCGCTGGGCTTGATCTTCGGACTATGGTTTGCTCTCTCAACCTACCACCGACCACGGCCAAGCTACCCATACTACGATACGCAAAAGCCTGTGCCGCCGTGGAGCGAGCCCACGCCACTTGAAGGCAATCGATGAATTAAGACAGTGACCGTGGGACGAGTTTATGTGACAAGTCTTGGAATCGTACGTCCTCACGTCGCGGGAGATAAATCCTGAGAGGCGGCAGCAGGCCGCCAACGCTATCTTTACGCCGCTATTTCTTACCGGCAGCTACTCTCCTTTCTTGCCGCGCACCTTGCTTTCATTAATTTTCGCCGTCCAGCCGGTGTTGCGAGATCAAAATAGAGTCCGGCACTTTTACCGGTTCTGAGCAACGATTATTTGAATGCAGACAATCGCATAGTTAACCGTCGCAAGTCATTTTGCGCCATGGCGCCAGACGGCCGACGCGCTGCGATAAAGAATTGCTGCCCCTTAGCGCTAACACGGGTTATTTTCGCCATATCTGATCCGGCTTCGATTTACCACCGCATTCCTGTCGGCAATCACTTTAGCGATTGTCACCGCGAGGGCGCAAACCGACGAAATACAGGTTTACGACGCCGAGATCTTAGCGCCCGGCAAACTCAACCTGATGCTGCACAATAACTTTACGCCTGATGGGCGAAAAACTCCCGCCTTTTCAGGTGGCATTATTCCTGACAAAGCGCTGAATGGTGTGCCAGAATGGGCTTACGGAGTTACCGATTGGTTCGAACAGGGGCTGTATCTTCCTCTCTACAGCATCTCGAAAAATCGCGGCGCAACGCTGAATGGTTTGAAGGTGCGTGAACTGTTCGTCGTGCCCAATGCGGCCGAGCGAACAGTTTTTTACGGCTGCAATTTCGAGTTTAGCTACAATGCGAAGCACTGGGACCCGGCGCGGTTTACTTCCGAGATCCGGCCAATCATTGGAGTTCATTTGCATCCGATCGATGTTATCGTGAACCCAATTCTTGATTCATCCTTTAACGGTTTTAAGAATCTCGACTTCGCTCCGGCTACACGAGTCGCTTGCAATATCTCCTCAAAGTGGGCGGTAGCAGTGGAAGAATATGCGGATTATGGGCCGCTAAAGAAATTCTACTCGGCAGACAAGCAGTCACATCAGCTTTATGCAGTGGTGGACCACAACAGCAAGTTTGTGAACATCGAGTTCGGCTTCGGGTTCGGCCTTACGGATGCTTCTGACAATCTGACGCTGAAACTAATGTTGTCGCGAGACCTGAACTGAATTGGCACGCCCCCGGCGGAGCAATTAGTTCAGCGTATTTGCCATCGACGCCGCCGCCGGCTTATCTCTGGTCTCGTTAGGCGCCGTGGCACAACACAACGAGAAGGCGAAGAAGCTATGACTCCGGTACAAAAATTGGTGGTAGCGGTCCTTCCGAAAAAGTGGGCCGCGAGCGTAGAGGCCGAGTCACGCACTTGGATAGTGCGTTGTTCTTCTTGCGGCTTCGAGCGGTCGTTCTGGGAACTCGGCGGCATTCGTTGGAAGGCCGCTGGCAGCGAGCGTCGTTATCTTTGCTGCCCGAAATGCGGCCAGGCTCACTGGCACACAATTTCCAAGCGGCAGATGGCTGACATGCACGCCTACCCAACCGATGAAGCCAACGGCACCTGATCGCTTCATCGCTTCGATGTCCATCTTAGTAGCGTGAGTGAAATTCTTTTTGCTGAAGAAATTTCTCGGCTGGGTAAGGAGTTATCTTTGAACATCCGGGAAATCCTGGCAGGTATCGCCCCCTCCCGGGGGTCTGGGGCTTTGCCTAACGAGACAAAGATCAGCCGCCGCTGGGAATAGCGAACCGAAATTGCAATTGAGATGTCGGAATCATCTGCAGGTTAAAATCGGAAAACGCTCAGCGATTGGCTGCATCGGCTGGAGCTCTGGGTAATAACAGAAAACATCATTAAGCTTTCCTCACTTCAGAATAGCCTAACGAAAAGAATTACCGACACGACGACCCCGACGGCAATCACGAATCGACGAACGGCCACCCGGCCGATTCGTCTTGCCACACCTGCCGCGCCGTAGCCACCGATTATAGCGGCCACCGCCATCGGCAGGACGTAGCGCCAGTCCACCATCTTCAGGGATATGAACAAAATTGCGGCCATGCCGTTCACACACAATGAAAACAGGCTCGTTAGCGCGTCCATTTGAAGGATATCCGTCAACCCGAGAATGCTTAGAAACGAGAGCATCATGATGCTCATGCCGGCGCCGAAGTAACCGCCGTAAATGGCGACGAGTAGATTCAGAGCCAGCGCTCCCGGCATCCAGATAAGGGTGTCGCGGTCGGATGCACCGCGTTCACGAAGTCTTTTTTGGATTGGTCCCTCTACGAAAAACAGGATCGTTGCAAAGAAGATCAGAAATGGGACGAGACGCTCGAAAATGGCGGTGGGTGTGAAGCGGAGTAGAATTGCACCTATCGCACCGCCGATCAGACTCGAGACTGAAAGTAATTTTAATTGAGGCTGACTGTGTCCCAATTCGGATCGGAAACCCCAAATGCTGCCAAGCGAACCCGGCCAAATGGCGACGGTGCTGGTCGCGTTCGCCGTAATAGACGGCAATCCTAGCCACACAAGGGTTGGGAACGAAACCAGCGTGCCGCCACCTGCAACCGAGTTAATCGCGCCGGCAAGGAAAGCCGCTGCGGCTGCTATCAGCAGGTGGAGAAGCGTCGCGACTTCAAGGGACGAGGGTATCGACAATGCGACAGTCGCCATATGCTGCTCGGTCGACTGAGGCCAGTCCCGGCTAGCCGGCTTTCGCCACGTAGGGATGGACCATCTTGGCCGGATCGACCACACGATTGAACTCGGCTTCACTCACGAACCCGAGCTTTAGTGCGGCCGCCTTCAACGTTAGGTCGTTGTCCAAGGCGTAATGTGCGATTTTCGAGGCTTTGTCGTATCCGATAACTGGTGACAGCGCCGTCACTAACATCAAAGAGCGATCCACGTACTCCTTAATCTTCTTCAGATTCGGTTGCGTGCCCTCAATCAGGAACTTGCAGAAGTTGATGCAGCCATCCGCCAAGATTGTGATCGAGTGAGTGATGTTAAAGATGATAAGTGGCTTGTAGACGTTCATCTCGAGATAACCGCCAGCGCCCCCAAAGCCAACTGCCACATCGTTGGCCATCACCTGCGCGGCGATCATCGTTAGTGCCTCGGCTTGGGTCGGATTGACTTTACCAGGCATGATCGAAGAGCCGGGCTCGTTAGCCGGAATGACAAGTTCGGCAAAACCTGCTCGCGGCCCGCAGGACATCAACCGAATGTCATTCGCGATTTTGTAAAGCGACACCGCCAATGTTCGAAGCGTGCCGGAAAGCTCGACCAGGTCGTCATGAGCTCCTTGCACGGCGAACTTGTTAGGCGCGCTAACAAACGGCAGCTTGGTCAGCTTGGCGATTTCAGCTGCAGCTGCCTCGCCAAAGTCAGGAGCGGCGTTGATGCCGGTTCCAACCGCGGTGCCTCCCAGGGCGAGTCGATAGACACCTTTTAGGGCATTCTCAATCCGATTGAGATTGTCGGTAAGCATTTCCGCGTAGCCGGACCATTCTTCGCCCAAGGTCAACGGCGTCGCGTCCTGCATGTGGGTGCGGCCGATCTTGACGATGTCTTTCCAGTCTTTCGCCTTTGCCGCAATCGCGTCGCGCAAAGCTTTCACTGCTGGAATAAGTCGCTCCTTGACGCTGACCGCCGCCGCGATGTTCATCGCCGACGGGAAAGAGTCATTGGATGATTGCGACATGTTGACGTGATCGTTGGGATGGACCGGAGTCTTGCTTCCAAGCGGAGTCCCCGCCAGCTGGCAACAGCGGTTCGAGATAACCTCGTTCACGTTCATGTTGAACTGCGTGCCGCTTCCCGTCATCCAGACGTGCAGCGGAAACATAGCGTGGTGTTGGCCCGAGAGGAGCTCGTCGCAAGTCTGCACAATTAGTCTGTAACGTTTGTGGTCGAGCCGTTTCCCGGCGTGATTGGCGGTCGCCGCGCCTTTCTTTAGTGAGGCATAGGCGGTGATCATCTCCTGCGGGATCAAATCCCTTCCAATACTAAAGTGCTCCAGTGAGCGTTGGGTCTGCGCGCCCCACAAGCGATCCGCCGCCACTTTAACTTGACCGAGCGAGTCTGTTTCGACCCGAAATTCGCCATTCGGAGATTTGCTCGTGCCCACCTTGGGTCTTGAATTCCGGTTTTTCTTCAGCGCACCTAAGTTTGAGCCCGCTTGGCGTTGTCGTAATTTGGCGCTGTCGGTAGCAATCATGCTGCCCTCCTCGTTTCGGCCTTCAACACCGAGCTGCCCGGATATTCGGGCTTGTAAACGTGCTTACGAATGAACGAAACGACGTCGGTGGGGCGCTCGACCCGAGCGAGCCCTGAATCGAAAACCAGTTTGGCTACCCGCGCGGCGGTCTGGATTTCGGTCTCCAGAATATTCGATTGCAGCGGGTAAAGCATCCCCTGATTCAATAGGTTGGATGAGACTTGATCCGCAACCGCTTGGCCAGCCTCGATGAACATCTGATCGGTGACGCGCTTCGCTTGCGTCGCGAAGATCGCCATGCCGACTGCCGGGAATATGTAAAAGTTGTTCGCTTGTCCCGGCAAAAATGTCTTTCCATCAAGGTGAACGGGCGGAAACTGGACACCGGCGGCATAGATTGCTTTGCCCTTGGACCAGGTATAAGCCTGCTCAGCCGTGCATTCGGCGTGCTCAGTTGGATTTGAAAGCGCAAGAATCACTGGCCGCTCGTTAATCCGTGACATGGCCTCGACGACTTTCTGGTTGAAAGCTCCGCCTATCGTGCTGACGCCGATGATCGTTGTCGGTTTGATGCTTTCGATCGCGGCAACAAAATCCTGCGTCGGCGCGTGCTTGTGCGCATAAGGTTTTTGGAAGTCAACGAGATCTGTGCGTGTCGACTCCAACAGACCGTTGATGTCGAACATGTAAACGCGCGACTGGGCTTCCTTCAGCGGCAGACCTTGATCGACAAGTGCCGAACAGAGAAGATTGGCAAGGCCAATACCAGCAGAGCCCGCACCGAGAAACAGATACTTTTCGTCCCTCAGTCTCGTCCCCTTCACCTTGGTAGCGTTGATCATCCCGGCAAGAGTGATGCCGGCGGTCCCTTGCACATCGTCGTTGTAAACACAGTACTTGTCGCGATAGCGCTGAAGCAGATAAACGGCGTCAACCCCAGTCCAATCCTCGAAATGAATGCAGCACTTCGGAAAGACCTCCTGGACTGCTTCAACAAATTCATCGACGAAGGAGTAGAGCTCCTCGGTTGATGGGCGCGTCTGACGAATGCCGAGGTAGAGCGGATCGTGCAGATACTGCTCATTATTAGTACCGGCATCGAGATACATGGGTAGCAGATACTGCGGCGGAACGCCTGCGCAGGCGGTGTAGAGCTGGAGCTTGCCGATCGGAATCCCGGCGCCGTTCGCCCCAAGGTCTCCCAATCCAAGGATACGACCGCCATCTGTCACACAAATGAACCGTACATCCTTCTGCGGCCAGTTTTTCAAAATCTCTTTCACCTTGCCACGGCGTTTGATCGAGAGGTACATGCCGCGTGTGTTGCGGTAGATATGGCCGAACTTAAGACACGCTTCCCCAATGGTCGGGTCGTATACGATCGGAAGAAAACGCGCTGGATCGGACATGACAGTCCGGTAGAAAAGTGTCTCGTCGTGATCGAGTAGATTGACAAGGTAGATGTATCGCTCTAGGTCGGTGCTCTTGTGTCCGAGTTGCATCATTACCCGGCTTAATTGCAGATCCTCAGTCTCGGTTACGTCAGGTACGAGACCGACGATTCCTAGTTCCTGCTTCTCGGTCTCTGTAAAAGCAGTTGATCGGTTGAATTCTGGATTACGGAGCACGTCAATACCACGCTTTCCGTTAAATGTTTTAATGCTCATATGGCGTTGTAGAATTTGAATTGTTATTTACTTTTTCTACTTTTCAGCCCGACGGCGTGAGGACAGACTGTTCCTTCGCCGGGCCGGCTTCGAGATTAAGATAAGCGTCTAGGTTAGCGGCTGGTCAATGTGGGACAAAGGTCGTACTCAGCTGATTTGCAACCATCGTTCGGGTCGACTGCGCATCAATACAGCGATTCGTTAGGCATTCGTCGGGGCTTACGCGCTGGGAAGCTTTCCAGGTTGCACGAAAAGTCGAAACAAGGGAAACGCACTGCCGGACACATTGTTTCTGGATTGCGGACGCTTGGCATCGAGCCACCTTCATCCTATTGGATCGGAAGTATCCCAAAGTACCGCCTCGCTCATGTTCAGCGATGCAACGCGATCCTGGCGCGCTCCTGTCATGAGCCGAGGGCTGTCCACGAGATCGGCCTAACGAGAAAGAGATGAGCCACGGGCGGGGTGGGTGACAGGTTCGGTTACGGTCAATTGATTTGGGGCGTGGCTTCATCGATTGGTTAGGCCGCGTTGGTCGCGACGCTCATCTCCCATCTGAGATCGTATCCGTCGCTAATGCGAACCTCTGTGCCCTAAAGATTATAGGCGAGCCTGTGAGTCGGCTGATACAGCTGGATGTCATCCGCGCCCGGCACGATCATCATGATCACGCGACCGTACTCGCGTTGCTCGATAGGACCTCGAAACTGCGCTCCTTTCGCCCGTAACTCGGCGACGGTGGCCTCGATATCGTCGCACATCAGGGCGATCGAGTGGTGACGCGGGGAATCGTAGCTTTGGCCCTCCCATTGCATATGCGTCGGGTGCACGCCCATCTCGCTCGGCCCGCATTTAAAAATGAGCCAATCGTTATCAAAATCCTCAGCAACGTACTTCCAGCCGAGCACGTCACGCAGAAACGCCCGGGTTGCGTTAGCATCGTCGGAATAGATCAACGTGTGAATCGAGGTAATCACATGGTCATTAGTTATGGGATGTTATCCTTGCGTGGTCGGCTTCGCCTTTTCACTCATTAAAGCAAGAACGTTATTTTCTGAGTCGCGAAACTCGGCCAGCCAGAGATCGTGGGTCCCCATTGGCGCGACCAGCATGGGCTCCGCTTCGAAATGGACTTCCTTGGAAACGAGGACGCGGTGGGTAGCCTCAATATCGGGAACTTTGAAATAAAGAATAGAGCTCGGATGATCGAGGTCGGGGCGTTCGGGAATTGCCAACATTAGGCGAATCCCGCCGCAATCAAAAAACGCCATTCTGCCCGGTACGCTGAAAAGATGTTTCATCCCGAGTTTCTCTTTGTAAAACGCGGCCGCGCGGTCGAGGTCGTGCACATTCACGGCAATTTGGCCAATCTGTCCTAATGAAGCGTTCTCTTGGTTGTTCATGGCTCTATTGTATCGCCCCATGTTCCTGGAGTAGCTTTGCAATCTCCGGCTTCTTGTATTCTAGGGCGAGTGTTAACGGCGTTTTGCCATTATCATCTCGCTGGTTCACGTCAGCACCGTTGTCGATCAAGAGTCGTGCGAACTCGATAAATCCGTTGCCCGCAGCCTCGTGCAATGGACTGCCGCCTTCATCGCTGCGGCAATTTACGTTGGCGCCGCGAGACAAATACAACTTAGCGAGCTCAATCCAGTTGCTCGCCGCTGCGCCTTGCAGCGGCGTAGCATGCAATTTGTTTTTCGAGTTCACGTTAAGATCTGCGCCGCTGTCGATTAGCAGCTTCGCCATCTCGAGATCGTTGAAGTTCAAATGCAAGGCAGTCCAGCCGTCCGGTGAATAAGCGCGGATGAGTTCGGGTTGTTGTTTCAGCAACTCACGCACGCGATCAACGCGGCCAGTGGCGGCTGCTTCGAAGATGTTCGGCTCGACACCGGACGCGATCAGCAATTCGGCTATGTCTTTATGTTTGGCATAGACTGCGAACAGGATCGCGGTTCGGTTTTTCTTGTCGGATGTCTTTGCCAGCGAAGAGTCTTGCTGCAGGAATTGTTTAACTTGGGCGAGGTTGCCGTTTTTGATCGCGTCAAAGAATTGCTTCTTGACGGCGTCGTTAGGGGACTGCGCGAAGGTTGTCGATGTCCAAATGATTGCTGCGCAAGCCACGCATGCCGAGCGAACGATTCGAATTCGGGTTTTCATCAGCGCGACGTTAAGTCGCGCCGGTGAGATATACTTCTCGAATCTTGCTATTTTCTTTGGACACTCGCCCGTATTTTTCTCGCCAAGCACGCGGCGACATGCCCGACTCACTGCGGAACAGATTGCTAAACGACCCGAGGCTGGTGAATCCGCATTCCAGGCAAATGGCCGTCACCGGGATGCTGGTTTTCTCAAGAAGAAATTTTGCTCGCTCCAACCGACATTGACTGAGGTACCGATGTGGCGTTTGTTCAAACGCGGCTTGGAAAACCCGCAGCAAATGGAACGGAGAAAGCCAGGCGGCTCTTGCCACTTCGGACAAACTAATACGCTGGCGCAGATGCGCGTGCAGGTAATCACGTGCGCGATTAACTCTCTTCCAAAGTTCTTCACGCGTTGACGCACGCGCCGCTGGCAGATTTCCGACCTCACGCTTGACCGCGTTTTGAGTCGCTAACATGGACGCGAGGAGCTCGCGAAGCCGCTCTTCCAACCAGCTGTCGTCGATCAACGCCTTGTTTTTGAACGCAGCGCGTAGCGCGCGGATCTTTGGAGAAACGGTTCGGTCGTGCGGCGTATAGTGAGAAAAAAACATGGCCTCTCCGATGTCACCACTGGCCTGATCCGCCAGCAAACTTTCTGACGGCCCATTCAGATTCCGAGATACGTCTTCAGCCCAGCCGTCGGGAAACCAAAGGATGAATGTTTCCACCGCTGTCGGAGAAGCGATCTCGATCGAGTACGGCTGTCGATTGTTTAAGATCAAATAACCAGCATCGTCCACGGCAACTTGATTTCGATCAAATCGGTAAAGCGCGCGACCATTGGTCAATGATTTCAACGAGAGCGGCAGGCCTGACGTTTGCGCGAAATAGGAGAAGCCGCGTCCGCTCATGAACACGGATCTCTGCAAGGCACTGGACGGATCGAGCGCCACAGAAGCTCATGATAAGCTGAGCCAATTTAAGTGGCAATTACCAGCGAAACACCTGTTCGCGATGACGAAATCAATACTCGACGCCGGTTTTTGAGCAAAATTCAACCAGATTGGGCAAACAGCGCGCGCGGTGGCTATGTCCCGCCCGTCACAGTATACCCTTCCGCCCGCAAATCTTCGGCCAGTTCTTTTTCCATCACCACTGCCGCTTCAAACGGCATTGGATTCAAATGTTCAAATAATTCCGGCATCAATCGGACTCCGTATTTACGCACGACCCAAGCTGATTTGTAGCCGTTTTTGTGGTTTTCGAATCGGTGATCGACCGGTAAACCGGTCATGCCGACATAGACACAAGGTTTGAGCGGATCGCGTTTTGGATTGAGCCGCAAGATGGAAACATGTTTGGCGACCTTATCGTCCAGCAAAATCACGTAAACGCTGTAGTGGAATGTTGGTTCTTTCGGTTGCCGTTTGCGTCTCTTTTTCAATGCCCTGCTTATATCACATTCACGCTAGCCGAAAGAATTCGCCGCGACATTTGGGGCAGCGCCCGGCCACTTCCATGAGAGCAGGCTTGGTGAAATGCTTTGTATATCCGCACTTTGTGCATTTCCACGCAAGCGACCGCTGATTTGCTGAACTGCCCAACAACTTCAGCGCTTTTTCTGCATCGTCGCGGATTTTCTCCAATGTGTTCCTGATCTGACGGTTCGGCTATTGCTCTAGTTGTTGTGAGCATGGACAGCCCGATAGTTGCGTCCAGTGCCATGCGGCCGTAAGTAACAACAACACTGATTCAATTAATTAAGCGTCGCTAGGCAACGAGGAGACAGAGTCATGCGCCGCACGATTTGTTTCGCGCTTTTCGGACTGCTCGTTTCGAGTGGAGCGGCCTTCGCGCAAGCGCGGGCGCGACCACGCGGAAGAGTGGTTGTCGTGCAGCGATTCGCGGCGCATCGGGCGGTATTCCCTCGATACTGCATCTTCTCTCCATTTGCATATCCTGTCGCATATCCTGTCCCATATCCTGTCTGGAATTTCATCGAGCCATTGCCAGCGTTCGTGTTCGCCGGCACCATCTCGGAGAGCCACCCGCAGTTGGTCTTCAAGGACGGCACCACGTACACGGTGACGGACTACTGGCGCATCGACGATCAGCTTCACTTCATCACGACCGAAGAAGGCGGAACCAAGTCTGTGCCGCACATTGTGCCGTTCGGCCAACTCGACATGCAACGGACGATTGATGCGGATGAAGCGCGAGGATTTCGGTTCGTGGAAAGAAACGAACCGATCGAGCAATGGCTCGACCACCACGCACAGCACCGTTAATCCCTGTCCAACGCCGAACCAAAAATTCCTTTTGTTGCTCGCCGCTACGACGCGCGGTGCAGAAAATTTATTTTAGCGCGTCAAAACTCGCGGCATACTTTCCGCGCTTCATGAAATTGATCCAACTCGCTAGGCTTCTCCCCACGACCGCGCTTGCGATCTTTTTCAGTAGCTGCGCAGAGGTGCCACCCGGATTGCAGCAACCGGCACCTTCCGGCTGGTGGAATGACCAAGGCGGCTCGGGCTCTCCGCGAATCTTTGTCCATCTTAGCGAACAAAAGGCCTACTTTTATAAAGGCGAGAAATTGGTAGGAGAATCGACCGTCTCCACCGGCAAGCGTGGCTTTTCAACTCCGCCGGGGTATTACCACGTTGTCTCCAAGAGCATAGACCATGTCTCGAGCATCTTTGGCGACTACGTTGACAAGGCGGGCAACGTAGTGAAGTCCGACGTCGACTCGCGCAAGGATCGCCGGCCAGCCGGAGCACATTTCGACGGGGCACGAATGCCATACGCCATGTTTTTTAGAGGCGGCTACGCGATGCACCAGGGCTTCGTCCCGCCCTATGCGGCGTCCCATGGCTGCATCCGGTTGCCAAAAGGAATGGCCGAGCATTTCTACAACGCCGCTCACGAAGGCACGCCGGTGATCGTTAAATAATAATAAATGGCCGAATCAAAGATCGCTTTCCAACGGCGTCTTGGCGATGAACTTTGCTTTGCGTTTCGACAACTTTCCAGTAAACGCGTGTTCACGCTGAATTTTCCCTCAACTTTTGCATTTGCTCGCTCTGCTCGTTAATGAGCAATTTTGAGTAGCCCACAATGTCGATAAACAGGACGTGGCCAATCTGAAATCTTAACTCGGAGGCAGAGTCCGCGGCCATTGGAACGGTCAATTTCTATCTTTCCAATTTCCCGGCCTTCATTTTTTGCCAATCTTGTGTTGACCAAGCCGGCGGCGCAAAGGTCAAGATGGAACCCGTCACGGCAGCGATCACGGGGTAAAGCGGCTTCCCTGGCAGGGAATTGACTGCGTCATTCGAGCGGGAATCGTTCCCCACTCCGCGGCGGCCAGAGAAATTGTGAGAGTTGCGGCGATCTTGCCACGACACCCTGCCGTGGCTTAACTCTTTCTCGTTAAACGGTATCGCCTCGATGTTTTGGACAGTGGTCTCCTATCTGACGTTGCTCGCTGAGGCAATGATGCTTGCGCTGGCCATTCGGCTCTTTCTCGTCCGACGCACTCGCACATTCGCATTACTCATGTGGGCGTGTGTATGCTTTGTGATCGCTCGTAGCAGCTGGTTCACCTTCGGTTTGCTCGAGAGTCTTCTGTCCAGCGCGGCTAGGCGAGCTGCGGTGGAACGTTGGCACGAGTACACCAATTTTACGTTTCAGTTGTTGTTCGTTGTACTGATGATTGCGACGCTTTTTTCGTTCCTGCGTAAGCGCAGTTCCGTGGCGACCCCTAGCGCCTAACCAAGCGATGAAGCCAACATCCCCATTGCGAATGATCGCCAGCTTGTTTGCCACCAACCCAGCCCACGGCTTATCTCTTTCTCGCTAAGAACAGAGGAGGTTATGATGCAATTCGACGCAGAGATGACGGCATTCTGGTCAGTGGCCGCGACGATCATTACGGCACTAGCGACCATCCTTCTTGTTGTGGTGACTCATCGCCTTTCTGTCGCGACGAGGAGATTTGCGGATATTTCGCGAGAGATGAACGCGCTTGCTACCTCGACTGCTCGCTCCGAGACAGATGCAATGCTCATTGGAGCCGTAAATGCAGTGAACGCCATCGTTCTCGGTGATGACCGCAATTTGCGCGCTGCCGACAAGCTGATCGCACGCGAAGGCCTCGACACCTCAGACGAGTCAGCACGTGAACGATGGATTGCTTTCGTTCTGCTAAATATGGAACAGCTATTCTTCATCGAAAGGAGCGCCGGGACTTTCTCCGAGAAGTTTTGGCAGACAACCTCACTCCAGATACTGGACCGTTTGCTCAGTAATCCAAGCGTTGTCCAACTGGTTCAAACGAGTGGCTATCACCCTGACTTCGTGGCCTATTGCAGTTCTCGTATAGCCAATTTAAAAGAGCTCAGCCGTAACCGGGACCTAACGAAACGATGAAGCCAACGCCCCATGAAATGAACGCGATGGTGTTTGCGACGACACCCTGCCGCGGCTTTATCTCTTTCTCGTTAGGCACTGGAACGCGCTTCATAACGAAACGACTCGGATTTACAAACCCACCATGAATAATGCTATGAAACGTTCGATTCTTCGCTGGATTCACCTTATCTTTGCTATCCCGGTACTCGGCTACATCTATGGTGAGCCCTCGCAGGTTCAGCAGTACGTCTCCGGTGCTCGGTTTATCTTCGTTCCAGTCGTTATGCTCGCGGGATACTGGATGTATGCAGACTTATTCTTCGCGATCATCGGCGTTGCGCTGTGGCTGGGTGCATATCGCCTGTCCGGATTTGGGGTGGCTCTCGTAAGTCAGGTTGCGCTGTTCATCGCGCGGAAGATTTGGTTGGTGGTTCATGCGCGACGTTCCGCGTGATTGTGCTCATTCATGCAGTCACATTGCTACCCTCAGTTCGGCAAAGCGCCTAACCAAGCGCTGGAGCGAACCGCTGACTGGCGCGTAAATTTACTTTTGATGACTTCAATACTGAAATCCGAAGCGCAGCTCCCTCTCGTCAGCGGTCGCTCAGCTTCTTCTCGTTAGGCGACTATCGGGACGTCATGCGTAAGGTCAACACAACAAAGATGGCAGAGCTCACGTGGTCCTCACCGAAGGGAAAGTTCAGCGGTGCGGGCAAAGAGATTTCAGAGGCGTTGGGACGCAAGCCCGAGTCCACCGACCTCAACGAGCGGCATCCATTTGATGTCGAGATTTTGCGTATTCCGCCGTGGAAGGCTCCCTATTCGTATCATTCGCACAGCGCACAGTGGGAGTTTTATCATGTGATTTCAGGCAGCGGCGTCGTTCGCCATAAAGATGGGACTACTCCGATTGAGGCTGGCGACGCATTTATTTTCAAGCCGGGTGAGCCACACCAGATCACGAATGACACTACAGAAGATATGCTCCTTTACGTCGTGGCGGACAATCCAATTGGCGATTCATGGTATCAGCCTGACAGCAATAAGTGGGGTGTGCCGATCCCCGAGCGCAGGTATGTCCGCTCAGAGCCGCTGGATTATTTTGATGGTGAGGAATGAAACCGTCGCCTAACCAAGCGATGCTGCGAACCGCGCCACTGCTCCGATGCGTAGCTCTCGTGTCGTTAGTGCGTCTCACCTTGCAGCCACGCACGCTCCCGGGCGCGGACGCTGACCTTGTGTCTCGTTAGGCGACACAATCGTAATAGCATGAAGGACAGCGATAATCCGGGAGTGTTGGCATTTCCGCCGTTAATTTTTGCCATATTCGCTGCGGTCGGAATCGGTATCCATTTTTTGATACCGGTACATTTGCTGTCGTATTCGCTAGCGCTCGTAATCGGTATCGGCATGGCGTTGTTAGCAGTAGCTTTGGCCATCTGGGCTAACGGAGTCATGAAGGCCGCTGGGACGAATGTGCGCCCGGATATGCCTACGTTGACGATTGTGAGGACCGGGCCTTATCGATTTACGCGAAACCCGATGTACCTGTCGCTTTGTCTAGCTCAGGTTGCAATTGCCTTTGTCGTTGATGACTGGGTTGCTTTGCTCCTAGTGATTCCGCTTGCGCTGATCTTACATTTTGGAGTGGTCGTGCGAGAAGAGAGGTACCTCGAAGCGAAGTTTGGCGCTCAATACCTTGCTTTGAAAAAGGAAGTCCGGCGATGGATCTGAAAGCGGCGTCGAGCACGCCTAACCACTCGATGAAGCCAACGGCCCCGAGGCGAAACAATTTCAGCGTGATTGCCACAACACCCTGTCGTGGCTTATCTCTTTCTCGTTAGACCTCGCGACCATGACGCACTTACAGAGAACTTTGATCGTATTGGCGCTTCTTGTAGCCTGCTTCCACCCGGTCTGTGCACAACAACCAAAGGAAGGAAGCGAGGAGGCCATCGAGGCGCCCTCGCCTGACGGGAAATTTGCGTTTCGCTATACAAAGGATTCGAAGTCGAACTCGGAATCAGACTCAGAGAAGCAAACGTATGATCTTATCGATAAGAAATCGGGAAGAGTCCTGACTAGCGTCGCGGAGTCCGATCCCGATCTGGGCCCGAGCGCACGCTTCAATATGCACGTGCTTTGGAGACCGGACTCAGCGGCGTTTGCGCTCACGGCCACCCTGTGGAAGCGGGGAAGCTCTGTGACGGTCTATGTGCGAGACGGCTCTACTTTTCGCGAGATCAAAATACCGGAGCTGGTGGCGGACATCCCGGAGAAGGTCAAGGGGGGCAAAAGTTTCCCGCATGTCGCCGAGCTGAACTCGCAGAGCGCGACGCGATGGCAAAAGGATGGTTCGCTTGTCGTGGAGATCGAAAACATGGTGGACGGCAACGAGGGCTCAATCACTGCGACCCGCACGGTGGTGCTCGGCTTTGATCGAACTGACGAAGCCAAGGTCCTGAAATCGACGATAAAATTCGCGGTCGAGAAACCGGAAAGCGATTGAGACTTAACCACTCGATGAAGCCAACGGCCCCATTGCGTTGTAATTTTAGCGTGTTTGCGACGAACCCCGCCCCTGGCTTATCTCCTTCTCGTTAGGTCCGGTTAGCACGTGCAATGCAGAATCGCGTAGGCCTGGCCCTTCTTTACTTCCTCCAGCAGCTGACAGACTTCCGATGTGGGGGCCGTGATGACCTCGATACCGCGTCGTTTCGCCTCCACCAGGACTTCGTCCATTACCGGAAGTGCGCCATTGGCGCCGGTTCCGACAATGAGCCGCTTGCCTCCCCAAGGAATCTCTTCCTGCGCCGAAAGCGGCGTGTGGCCGAACTTTTCGCGGAATTGCTTGGAAGGTCCTTTTTTCCGTTTCCGCACTTCGCCGCCGTCGATCACCACATCATGCGTATAGCGCCTTCCCTCGACCTCGATCTCGCCAAATTTGACCAGCCGCGCCTTCATATCTGTGGAAGCTGACCGTCTACGTCTACATAAGGGACGGTTAAATTGAAACCCACTAACGCTGACGGCGCACAGTAATGAACTCTCACAACGCTTCCCATTGAACGAACGTCCTATAGTGACATATTCGCCGGTCTGGCAAAAATTACCCAAGCTGACACGAAGCAACTTAAGGGTGCTTGCCCCGAGGCCCTGCGTTGGCTTAATCTCTTTCTCGTTAGACCGCATGCCCACCTTATTCAAGCAGCACCCAACCCGGATGATCAAGGTGTTCGCTTTGGCACTCACGATCGGTATCGCAGCCCCGAATACGTGGGCTGACGAGGCCTTGACTGAGCGCAACAAAGCCCTCGTCCGGAATTTCTACACCACTGTGCTAATCGAGCGCAATGTCGATGCAGCGCCGCGATTTCTGCGGACCGATTACATTCAGCACAATCCTCAGGTGCCGACTGGGTTGAAAGGTTTCATGGATACGTTTCGCGAACGTTTCGCTCAAAAATTGCCATCTGATTACAAGCGCGAGTTGTTAAATGTCGTCGGCGATAACGACATGGTTGTTGTTTACGTGCGACAGACATGGACTGGCCGCGATGGTCAACATCATCAAGCATTGGGATTCGACATGTTTCGTGTGCAAGACGGTATGATCGCTGAGCATTGGGATGCCGATTGAGCGCGTCCAGAGAGATCTGTTGCTTCAACAGTAATGGGTCTAACCAAACGAAGAAGCCAACGGCCCCTCCGCGAACTTAATCTGTACACCGGCGCGAGATGCGTCCCGCCCCGATAATTGAGGTGTCTAGCAGGTGTCCCGTTTTTGGCCGTGCAGAATTGTGCCATATTGTGCGAAACAAAATGGCGAAAAGATGATTACGAAGGTCGGGACGACCGATTTTCCCTCTGAAAACGGCCTGTCCGAAAGAGAAAGGGAGGAAGTGCCGGCGGAGGGACTTGAACCCACACGATCTTGCGATCACTGGATTTTGAGTCCAGCGCGTCTGCCATTCCGCCACGCCGGCAAATACTTACACACAATAGACTTACGCTAAGAATTAGGGGCCGGTCAAATGGGACACTGCCATTATGTTGACATTCTCAGCCGAAAATGCTCAATTTTGGGCTATGAGAAAACCAACGCTGACAATCCGGCCATATCCTCACAGCAAGACTCATCGTTTCGTGCTCGATCTTCGTCCGTTTGGGAAAGGGCGCAAATTCTTTCGTTCGCGCGACGAAGCCAAAGCGGAGCGGCGGCGGCAATTGATCGCGTTGGAGCGCCACGGACGCGAAGCAGTTGGCCTCTCACTGCACGAATTGTCCGGCATCATGAAGGCGAGGGAGAGGCTGGCCGAATACGGCAAGACCATGGTCGACGCAGCAGATTTTCTCATCCACCACTTGGAGATTATTCGGCGCTGCAAAATCACCGTGGCGCAATTGGCCGATGAAGTGCTTGAAGCAAAACGCAAAGATGGACGCTCGGAAGCGTATCGGTCTGATCTAAAACTGCGACTCGGAATTTTCTGCCGGGACTTTGGCAAGCGGCTAATCGCTGCAATAACCGTTGAAGAAATTGACAATTGGTTGCGTGCGCTCAACTGCTCGCCAAAGAGCCGGGCGAACTATCGGGCGAACATTGGAGTGTTGTTTTCTTACGCGGAGAAGCGCGGCATGATCGAGAGAAATCCAGTCCCGCGCACAGCCAAGCCGAAGCTGGTCGATCATCCGCCGGAAATCTTCACGGTCGATGAACTGCGTGCGCTGTTGGAGGCCGCACAGCGTATAGAGCCAGACGTTCTCCCTACGCTTGCCATCGGCGCGTTCAGCGGACTTCGTGATGCAGAAATCAAGCGGCTGGACTGGAGCGAAGTGAATCTTAGGCGCGGATTCATTGATGTGAAGGCGGCGAAAGCTAAGTCCGCGCGGCGGCGGCTTGTTCCTATCCTGCCGAATCTCGCCGAGTGGCTAAAGCCTTACTCAACAATGAAGGGACATGTCGTGCCGCAGACCGTGCGGGGCAAGATTGATAGGGTGTGCGAGGGTGCCGCT
>DATLJP010000023.1:0-28614 GCA_035538875.1 Chthoniobacterales bacterium
GCGGTAAAGGTCGGAAGCAGATGAAACGCTTGAAAGATGAAGCCGATTTCGTGAGCACGATAGGCCGCGGGATTGGCCAGCTCGAGCAGCGACTCTTTTCGATAGAACAACGTCCCGGCACTTGGCCGATCGAGCGCGCCGAGCATTTGTAGTAACGTCGTTTTGCCGCTTCCGCTCGGGCCGACAATTGCGACGAACTCGCCTTCCGAGATTCGAAAGTCGACGCCGCGCAGCGCCTGCACTTGGCCGCCGTCGAATTCCTTCGTGAGGCCCGCGGACTCGAAGACGTAGTCCGAAGCCCTAGCTTCCTTGCTCACGAAATCAAGTCAGTCCCGCGAGGAATCGCACCATTGCGCTCCGACGCGTGGATTCGCGATGCTGCGAACTAAGTCCGGCAATGCATGCCGATAGCTCATAAACGGCGCTCGCTCGCCCGGATTTTTCGGAACGAGCATCGACGTGAAGTGAGGTAGCGCGGTATGGGGCAATCCGGCATGCTGATGATGCACACCGTGATAAGGCTCGTGGAGAAGCGTGTAGGCAAAAACTCGCCCTATCCAGCTTTTCGGCACGATGCTACGGGTTGAGCTGTTCGCGGTGTTACCCGTCAGCCCGACATGTTCGATGTATTTGCGCCAGCTTTGGAGGTTAGCAGCGATAAGCGCCGGTACCAGATACATCGAAAACCAATACTTCCAAACGCCCCAAAACGCGACCGCTGCAACAATGCCGGTCCAGACAAAAGCTGTTAAAGCTAGTTCAGTCCAAACTCTCCGCCTCACTTTGTGGCTGCGGATTGACGAGTTTCGACCAAAGAAAATGCGGAAGAAAAGCAACGGCGAGTAAATGAAGCCAACGCTGAGTTCGAGAAGAGCGGCGACGCGTCGCTTCCAACGGGGTGCGTTGGGCAAAACAAACGGCCACAGTTCTGCATCTCGCTCGGTGGCGAGATGCACGTGATGGGATTGATGGACCACGCGATAGAGAGTGAAAGGGAGCAGGCTGAAGACGCCCATCACTACGCCATCGAATTCATTCAACCGTCGACTCTTACGTAAGAGCCCGTGGACTGCCTCGTGAAAACCAATCAACATCCCGTGCATGATATGCGCGACGACCAGCACAAGCGGTAGAGCGAGCCAGAGCCAACCACTCCGTACCCCGATCCACAGCGAGGTTTCGGCGAGGGCGAGTGAGATCACAAGGCTTT
Organism: Chthoniobacterales bacterium; assembly: GCA_035538875.1. Lineage (GTDB taxonomy): Bacteria > Verrucomicrobiota > Verrucomicrobiia > Chthoniobacterales > UBA10450 > AV40. Next base: position 1,211 of record DATLJP010000023.1, read on the forward strand.
GGAATGCGACGCTGCTCACGTCATGTTCCTCGTGCAGTTCGGACGCAGTCTTGGCAGCAGTTGCGAGGTTCATGATTTTAAGTCGTTAGGGCCGCGCTCCGCCTTTCTGGCAAGCAGCAAACACTTTCCAGCACTCTTCGAAATAAGCGATTCAATTCTTCTATCTCGGGTTGGGAAAACAAACTTTGCCGGAACAACCAGACCACTTCAAGCGTGTCGCCTTGTTCAGTGATTTCGCACCCCAGGTCAAACCGCGACGTGCCCGTTGAGCGCATCCTGAGCTTAAGTGAAAGGCCCCTGATTTCCACGTCAGGAATGGGATGATTCTGTAAAGCAAAGCGCACTTCAAAGACAGGGTTTCGTCTCGGCGTTGGACGATCACCCAATGCTCGCACGAGTTCTGCGAAGGGCATCGCGTTTGCAAACGAATCAACGGTCGTTTGGTGGACAATTCGCAAGTGCTCGGAGAACGGGCGCTCTCGCTCAACTTGTCCGCGCAACGGTACGAGGCCAGAAAAATATCCCATCGTCTCGCGGACCTCTTGCCTAGTTCGATTGGCCACGGGTGTTCCAACAATGATGTCGTCTTCACCTGTCCAGCGTGACAACGTGACTTGGAACGCGGCAAGTAGCGTACTAAATAGAGTGGCGCCGTTGCGACGGGCGAGCTCGCGCACAGCTGCACATATTTCAGCCGGCAAATGAATGACCAACCGGCATGGCACGAAGACAATGTTAAACTGATCTGGCTTAGACCAAAGGCGGCGTACTCCCGCGAGCTGCGATTTCCAAAAAAGGAGGCGTTGTTCCAGTTTCGCCGGTTGCCAGTAGGCGCGTTCCGTGGCACCCCATGCCGAGTACGACATCGGAACGGGGGCGAGTTCGTTAGGCGATCCCGAGCGGTGCTGAGCATAGGCGGCGCACAAGTCCTGGACGAAAACGCCTAATGTCCAACCATCAGCAATAGCATGATGAATCGCGAAGACCATTAGCTGGTCGTCGGGGGCCCGACGGAGTACTTCCACTCGGTAGAGCGGTCCCTGGATCAGATCGAATGGCTTGTAGAAAGTACGGAGGGCGAGCTCTTCAATTTCTTCCGGGCGCGTTTGCTTCGGAAGATCACGAAACTGCATGACGGGCTCGCTTCGTGTCCGGATCAACTGAACTGGCCCATCCTTCCCCGGCAAGACGGAAAGTCGCAACACTTCCTGGCGATTCACTACTCGCTGGAAGGAAGCGACGCAGTCCTCCGGAGAAATCTGACCCCGCACGTTGATGATACAGCAAATGTGGTTGGACACGTCTTCGACTGGAGCCGATGACGCCTCCCACAATTCACGTTGCGAAAAAGTCAGCAAACGAAGGCGTGCTTCGCCACTCTCCAGCCATTGTTTAAAACGGGCACGTTTGGCTTCAGACATCTGGAGTCACCTCAAGCAAGGGCTCTTCATTATCATCGCCGAGCAGCCGGTCGATCTGTTCGCTCGATAGAGCATCGAGGTCGACTTCAACGTCAGCGGCAGATCCAGCGGGCTCCGCCGCAGTTAACGGCGCAGTGGCCGGCGCTGTCGCCGTCGGCGCAGCGCCACCGACGTGGCCTGCCATCAAAGCCGCGATCTGACCGATCGTGCGGGCGCGCATCAGGCTGGTCGGCGGAAGGGCAACGCCAATAGCCGCCTCGAGCGAATTTTCGATCTCGACGCCCATCAGCGAGTCGAGGCCGAGATCAGTCAGCGGTTGATCGTTACGCAGCGCATCGGGCTTTACACGCAGGACGGATCCGACGACTTCGCGGACGGCTTGCGCGATCACGTTTTCTTTTTCTTCCGGCGCGGCGGATTCGATTTTGTTACGCCAATCGCTCGTGACCCCGTTAGTTTCCGGACCTTGGACTCCTGCGAAGATGCGCTCCAACAGTGGGTTCGATTGCATACCGCGGAAGAATGTTCTCCACTTTATCCAGTCGACCCGAATGGCAGCGACCTGTGTGCTCCCTGCACGGAGCGAAGATTCGAGGATAGACGTGACTTCATCTGGTGATAGCTCACTGATGCCCTGCTTTGTCAGAAACTCGGCGATCCGTTCGTTACGCGCGACATAGCCTTCTCCGCCAAGCACGCCCCAGTTAATCGTTAGGGCAGGCAGACCAAGTGCTTGACGATGATGCGCGAGTGAGTCGAGAAAAGCATTGGCGGCGGCATAGTTTCCTTGCGCTGGATTGCCGAAGATCGAGGAGACCGACGAGAACGTGACGAAACAGTCGAGCGCCATTTCGCGTGTGCCTTCATGGAGCATCCAGGCCCCGAGTGCTTTTGGACCAATAACGCTTGCCATTCGCTCGCTGTTGAGCGCTGCAAGCGGCGCGTCGTCAATGGCCATGGCGAGATGAAAAACGCCGCGCAATGGTCGGCCGCTTGCCCGGATTTCAGCGAAAATGCGGTCAACGTCGTTAGGCAAGCCGGCGTCGGCTTTCACAATCTGTACTTCCGTGCCACGATCGCGGAGACTTTGCACGAAAGCTTCGGCTTCGGGTGTGGATGCGCCGCTGCGGCTGGAAAGCACGAGATGTCGCGCGCCAAATTGCGCCAGCCAGTTCGCCAACACTTTGCCAAAGCCGCCGAAGGCACCGGTGATGAGATAGGAACCGTCCGTCTTGATTTCAAATTTCGGAACGAGCGGCTCGCCGCGCCTCGGGACGAACGGCTCTGGGAACGAGACAACGACTTTGCCGATGTGCTTCCCGCCGGCCATTAGGCGGAAGGCCGCACCAACGTTGTTCGCCGGAAAAGCGCGGAATGGCAACGGATGCAAAGCGCGCAGATCGACGAGATCGGCAATCTCGGCCAGGATCTCCTGTGTGAGCGATTTATCGCCCGCGAACACGGAATCCATGGCAACAACGTGAAACGATGCGTTGGCCCGCAGCGGCCGGAGCGGGATGCGCGAGTTTTGATAAATGTCGCGTTTGCCGATCTCAATGAAGCGGCCGAATTCAGCGAGGCACGAAAGTCCCATCGGAATGGCTTCGCCGGCGAGCGCGTTGAGAACCACATCCACACCGCGGCGATTAGTCAGTTTCATCACGGATTCGACGAAATCGCCGCGTCGCGAATCGATCAGATGTTTCACACCTAGAGTTTCGAGAAGCGCGCGTTTGGTAGGACTTCCGGCGCTGGCGATAACTTGGGCACCAAGATGATGCGCGATTTGAATCGCAGCCATGCCGACACCCCCCGCACCAGCATGAATCAAAACAGTTTCGCGTTTGCGCAGTCGTGCAACGTTCCTCAACGCGTGCCACGATGTCATGAAGACGACTGGCAGGGTCGCCGCTTCCTCGAACGAAAGATGTTCGGGAATGCGTCGCACGTCGCTAACGCGCGCGATCGTTTGTGTTGCGAGGCCGAAAACCGCGAGGCCGAAAACGCGATCGCCCGCCCGGACCTGCGTAACATCCGGTCCAACGGCTAAGACAATGCCGGCAACTTCGTCACCGAAGATGCGCGCATCGGGCGCTTCGCCGGGATAAAGCGCGAGCGCTTTGAGTACGTCACGGAAATTCATTCCAGCTGCTTTCACGTCGATCAGCACCTCGCCCTGACCGCATGGTTTGTGTGCAAAAGGCGCAAACCTCAGGCTATTGAGTTGACCTCGTTCACGTGATTCGAGGCGCAACGGCACGGCAGGGTCAAGGTTACGCTCGACACGCGGGCGGCCGCGATCCAGTCGCTGCACATAACGAGCCTCTGAGCGGAAGGCGACTTCTCGTTCGGAGTCGGCGCGGAGCAGCTCGGTCCAGAGCAGATTGACATCAGCAGCAGATTCGTTTGACGGCAAATCGATTCCGCGACAGACGTAGTTTGGATACTCATTGAGAATGACGCGCAGCAAACCAATTGCGGGTGCTTGCGCGATCGCAGTTGGTTTCACGTCACGGCCGACGGCTTGCGCGCCGCGCGTCACCGAGTCGATACGGAGTTTCGACGTGGGTCTCACGCTTTCGAGCGCTTGCGCAAGATGAAGGAGCGCGTCGGTCCCCATGACCGCGTTTCCATCAAGCTGCGTGTCAAGGTTCCAAAGGTAGACGATTCGCTCCGGTTCAGCATCGCCGGCGCACGTCGAGAAAAGTTTCTGCCAATCTTCGCGTGCTTCGGCTCGAAGCGTAAACGTATCGGCCTCTGTCGTAGCGAACTCAGTTCCGCGCCGCGCAATTCGACAACGCAGGCCCCTTCCGCGAAGGCGCTCAACCAATGCGGATCCGACGCCGCTCTCGTCCGCAAAAACCAGCCACGACTTTTCCGCCGGACTTTCTGTTACGCCCTCGGCGGCTGCAGAAGGCTGGTATGCTTTGCGGGCCAGAATGGCGATCTGACCTTCTCCGTGCGGTCCCATCAAACCCGGCAGCGAAGCGGTTTCGACAAAACCTGTTTCGCGCAGCAGCACCTCCCATTGCGAACGCCTGAGTAACGGATGGACCGTGCGTAGGTCGCGATCGGTGAAACGCCACCAGCCGCTCGTGAGGCCAAAGACAGTTTCGGTCCAGAGCTGCGGTGTGGCCACATCCATAAAGACGAGCGAACCGCACGGCGCCAGCAGGTCGTACAGATTGCGCAGCGCTGAGCGAATGTCGGCAACCGCATGGAGCACGTTCGTGCCAATGATGAAATCAAACGAATCGGGTGCGAAGTCTTGCTCCGCGGCCGGCTTGTCGAGATCGAAAATTTTCGTCTCGACTTCCGGGAAGGCTGCCAGTTTTTGCATGGCACCTGGGAAGAAGGCGGCAGATACATCGGTGAAAGTGTAGGTGTGCAGGCCGCGCTCGAGCGCCGGCAGTACTTGAGCGCTGAGGCCGCCCGTACCGGCGCCGACTTCGAGAATGCGCAATCCGCGGCCCTCAGGCAGGTCGCGCGCGACTACCTGCACGGCGGCGGTGATCGCCGCAACCCAGTGGCTTGTGAGCAGACCATCGCCGTAGAATTGGTCGAGCAGTTCCGCGCCCGCGCCGGCGAAGAGTACCTCGACCGCGTCCCTTTCGCCTCGCAAAATCGAGCCGAGTTCGGCGCAGTTTCCAGCAACAAGTAACGCTTCGGGAAGATGGCCCGGATGCCGAGAGATGAAGAACCGTTGCGCCTCACGGGCAGAGCTGGCAGATCTGGCAAACCCCGGGGTTGGGCGATAGCCGGACTTATCTATTTCTACTAGGCGGCGCTTCTTCAGCTTCAACATCAGCTGCTCGAATACCGGGCGCATTGCCGCATCGACGCACAGCGAATCGGCCGTGAAGTTTGTTTCACCTCGAACTCCCATGTCCCGAAGACCTGCGCAAAGCAGTGTTGCGGCGAGATCGTCCTGAGCAGCAATCGCCGCTTCGAGTCGCGTGCGGCCACGCGTCGTGATCACGTTGTGGAGCGCGTTTCGAGCGGCATCTCTAAGACACGCCAACGGCAGAGGCCGCAATGTTTCTGGCTGAGATACTGTCGGCGTGCGCTCCCAATCAACGTGATAAAGTACATCGCGCACACCGCTGATCGCACCGCGGCGCACCCCGGCGACGGTGATTGCGCGGAAGCTGTCCACGAGCACGCACGGTTTGCCGGACTCGTCGTAAAGACTGATGCGGCCTTCGACGAAATCTTCATTGCACTGAAGTACGCTCGCACGCACTCTCGCGGATGCGCCCGGAGAGCGCAGAAAAAGTATTCGGTCGAAACGCACTGGCAGTTTAAGCTGCGAATCGTGCACCTCGACCGTCGAGCGGCCCCCAGAAAAAACATGCAACGCGCCGTCAAGGAGCACTGGATGCAGAGGATACTCGCGAGCACGCGGTGCGATCGCATCGGATAACGCCACGTAGCCAGCCGATTCACCATCTGCCGCTGACAGACTTCGGACAGAACGAAACTCCTTGCCGTAACGCAGTCCGAGGCCCCTCAGGTAGCGATAAAACGCTTCGATCTCAACGGGTTCAAGGTTGCCGCGCGCACGCTCCTCTTCACTTTCAAAACTCGACGATGCAAAGGCCGAGTTCGTGCGTTCTCCGCGCATGGAACCGACAACATGCAGCGACCACGACGCCCCTTGTTCGAATCGGCTTTGAATGGCGAAAGTGCGTTCGCTAGGCTCGTAGGAGACCTCGATGCGAACGCTGACAGGCGATTCAGGCAGGATGAGCGGCTTACGAATCTCGAAGTCCTCGACCACGAAAGGGCGTCCCTCGAAGAGCTGTGCACCGGCCTCTGATATGAGAGCGACAAATGCTGCGGCCGGAAAAATGACGTGGTTGCCGACTTTGTGGTCCTTGAGAAAGGACATGTGGCGGCTGTCGAGCCTCGCCGTCCAAGTGGGTTTTGCACATGGCAACCTCATGTCGAGCAAGCCGCGACCGCCCGGAGCCAGACGACCTTCCCGCCAGTCGGGAGCTTCGTTCCACCAACGGCTTCGATCCCAGGCATAGGCCGGAAGCGAAAGCAAACGGCGCGAGGGCGTCATCGCTTTGAAGTCGAGTGCCACTCCCGCGCGATGCAAATCCATCGCCGCTTCGACTAACGACTCATGCTCGCGCTCGCGGCGAACTGAAGAAATTACGATTGGCTTGGGGCCCCCCCGTCCGGCGAGACATTCGTGGATCGAGCGTGCCAAAGCGGGATGTGCTCCCAGCTCGAGCCAAATATCTACGCCAAAATCAGCGATGGCATTAATCGCGGGCGCGAACAGGACTGGTTGTCGAACGCCCCGACCCCAGTGGGCCGCGTTGCCCTCCTTACCATCGAGGCGGTTGCCCGTGACGGTACTAAATAAAGGGACGGTTTCAGACTGTGGCGTAAGATCGCCAAGCGCGTTTTCGAGCGCTTCGGAAGCCGGTTGCATCATGACGTGATGGAACGGGTGGTCGACACGAACAAGTCGCGCGAAGGCACCTTGCGATTCGAGTTCGGCCAACATCGCTTCGATCGAGCGACGTGGACCAGCCAGCGTGAGCGAACGGGGTCCATTGAATGCGGCAATCGAAACAGTGCGATCATGTTTGTCGATCAGGGCCTGCGCTTCTTCTTCGCCAAGCCCGACGGCGAGCATCTTTCCCTCACCGCGAGCGCAACGATCCATGAACTGCGCTCGCAAAACGGTAATTCGGGCACCCTGCGCCAGCGAAAACAAACCGGCAATGCAAGCTGCTGCAATTTCGCTAACGCTGTGGCCGACGATGGCTACAGGTTGTACGCCCCACGATTTCCACAGCGCCGCCAATCCCACCTGCATTGCGAAAATGGCCGGCTGTGCAATCTCGGTACGATGCATCTGCGAGGTTTCTTCGGAGCGGCTTAGCTCCTCGAGAAGGGAAAATTGCGCAATGCCCCGCATTGCTGAGTCGCACCGTTCGATCACCCTCCGGAAGACCGGTTCAAGCTGCATCAGCTCGCGGCCCATTCCCCACCATTGCGGTCCTTGTCCGCTCATAACGAAAGCGATGCGGGGTGTGCACTCGCCACGTGGAGTGAACGACGTTCGCACTTTCACGCTATCCTGCTTGATCGCGAAAGCGTCGAGCTCTTGAATCAACTCGGGTATTGTGCGTACGACCAGCGTCAGGCGATGCGCGTGGTGATTACGCCGCGCGCCTAGCGTGTATACAAGGTCGGGCAAAACAGGTGAATCGCCGTTGAGATTCAAACATTCTGTAAGCCATGCGGCCAGCTTCATCGCGCAGCCTCGAAGCGCATCTTCCGAGCGGGCTGAAAGCATCATGGGCCATGCGCGCTTCGCCCAGACTTCTCCATGGTCAGCGTGTGGTGGCGGTGGCGGCTCCGCGAGGACGACGTGCGCATTGGCCCCTCCGAAACCGAATGAATTCACACCGGCCAAACGTTCGCCGCCTGTCTCGGGGAAGGGCTCGACAGAGGTTGGAACGCAAAGATTCAGCCCTTCGAAATCGATGTGTGGGTTTGGTGAGTTGAAATGCAGGCTCGGGGGAATCTTGCCGTGCTGAAGAGCAAGCATCGCTTTTAAAAGTCCCGCTGCGCCAGCCGCGGTCTCAAGGTGGCCGAAATTGGTCTTTACCGAACCGATTGGAAGCGGGGTCGAACGATCTTTGCACAGCGCTTCTGACAGGGCGTGCGCTTCAATCGGGTCGCCGACCGCCGTTCCCGTGCCATGAGCCTCAACGAATCCAATCTGAATTGGCGAAACGCCAGCATCTTTGCAAGCATCCTTTACGAGTCGCGCTTGTGCTTCCGCACTTGGTAGCGAAATGCCGTTTGTGTGGCCGTCCTGATTGATCGAGCTGCCAAGGATCACGCCGTAGATCGGATCGCCATCCGCAACGGCTTGTGAAAAGCGCTTTAGTAATACGATACCGGCGCCCTCGCCGCGCACGAAGCCACTTGCCGACGCATCAAAGGCCGCGCATCGCCCGTCGGGAGAAAGGATCGAGGCTTGCGAGAAGCCAATGAACCCGCCCGGTGTGATCATTACCGTCACACCTCCCGCGAGTGCCACATCGCCGCGTCCTGCCCAAATGTGCTCGCATGCAGTGTGGACCGCCGTCAACGCGGACGAACACGCCGTGTCCATTGCGACGCTCGGCCCGTGAAGGTTGAAACAGTAGGAGATGCGATTCGCTGCGATTGAGTGCGCACTGCCCGTGGCCGAGTGTGGAGTTATACCGAAGTGGTCGAAGGCGGTGCTTTGGATCCCTTGGTAGTCGTTGTGTGAGACGCCAACGAAAACCGCAATGTCGCTTCCTTTTTCAAAGTCGAGGATGAGTCCCGCGTTCTCAATAGCCTCCCATGCCGTTTCAAGCAGCAAGCGATGCTGCGGGTCTACGTAGGGTGCTTCCCGTGGCGAGATGCCAAAGAACTGTGGGTCAAACTGGTCGATCTGGTCTAAGAATCCGCCGCGCTTCGCGAACGTTTTTCCGACAATCCCTGGCTCGGGATCATAATATCGCTCCACGTTCCATCGATCCGGCGGCACATCACGGACGGCGTCGCGCCCTTCGATCAGCAACTTCCAGAAAGACTCCGCGTCATCGACACCACCGGGAAAACGGCAGCCAATTCCAATGATAGCGATACGGTCTTTGGGCATTAAGGCGGGCTCCCGAACAGTGGAACGGTGAGCCGCGACGATAAAACAAACTCCAATTATCGCAACCCGCGAAATGAATGTTTCTCTGCAACTGCTAGTTATAAGCCGGCGTATTACTGGCCGGTTTTGTCCCGGCATGTTGGCGTGCCGCCTAAGCGACAAGATGGCGTCGAAAAATACTTTCGCCCTCGAGAGATTATTTCAAATTCGAAATCTTGAGGCAGCGTTGCGTGTAGAGAGGCATATTGAATGGCTAAAAAAACGATTAACCAGGTAGCGAATTTCGAACTAAAACAGTAAACGGCATGTGCGGCATCGCAGGTATCATCGATCTCGCGGGGCAACGTCTAGTGCCAGAGGGCAGCATCCAACGAATGGCTCGTGCGCTGTTGCATCGCGGACCGGATGAAGAGGGCTTTCTCGTGCAGCCGGGACTTGCTCTGGCTTCGCGACGGTTGAGTATTGTCGGCCTTGCGGACGGCCAGCAACCGGTTGCCAATGAAGACAGAAGCGTCTTCGTTGTTTTTAACGGCGAGCTATTCGATTACATCGAGCGGCAGGCCGAATTGAAAGAGCGCGGCCATAAACTCGTCACGCATTGTGACACCGAAATCATTCCCCATTTGTGGGAAGATTATCGGGAGAAAATGTGGGAACGCTTGCGAGGGCAGTTTGCCATCGCATTGTGGGACGAGCCAAGACGTCAGCTCCACCTCGGACGTGATCGTTTTGGTATCGCGCCGCTTTTTTGGACCCAACAAGGCGACTGGCTGCTTTTCGCGTCCGAAATCAAGGGATTGCTCGCGTCGGGCATGGTCCCGGCGCGGCCGGATCGCCGCGGCATCGATCATGTTTTCACTTTTTCAGCGGTGCCCGGACCGCGAACGTGTTTTGAGAACGTTCAACTTCTCCCACCCGGTCACTTTTTAAGCATCACGCCAGGGAACGGTAGAGCGGCGAGGGCGGAGGTTAAGGAGCGTGCGTATTGGGAAATTCATTTCCCAGACGAAGGCGCTGAAGAATGTGGTGACAACCCAAAGCGGCTCGTTGATGACTTCGAGAAGGTGCTGTTGCAGGCCGTCGAAGAACGGTTGCGCGCTGACGTTCCGGTCGGCGCTTATCTTTCCGGCGGGGTTGATTCAAGCATGATTTTGGCGCTGGCCTGCCATCTAAGAGGTCCGGCGATTAACACCTACACCGTCCGCGTTCGCGATCCGAAACTCGACGAGCTCAATGCCGCCAGCCTGTCGGCGCGGCACATCGGTGCCAAGCCGCCGATTGTGCAAGATTTTGGCGACGAGGATGCGATCGCGACCTATCCAAAGTTGATTGCCGCTGCGGAAGCTCCGGTGATCGACACTTCGTGCGCCGCACTTCTCCAGCTTGCGAGTCGCGTCCACAGTAGCGGACAAAAGGTGGTGCTGACCGGCGAAGGCGCGGATGAATGGCTGGTCGGTTACCCTTGGTACAAGGCGGCGAAGTTAATTGGTTTCCTCGACCTTATACCCGGTCTGCCGCTGAGCAAGATTGCGCGTCGCGCTTACCTTCGCCTAAACAAGGTCCCGCAGTTTACAAATGCCTGGCGCCAGGAGGTTGAAAGTTCGGTTGGCGGTCCAAACGCCTGGATCGATACCTACGGTGTTCTCGCGATTTCCAAGCTGCGCTTTTATAGTGAGCCGATGCGCGAAGCCCTCGCGCAGGCGAACCCGTGGACCGAGCTGGACTTTCCGCTCGATCGCGCCCGGCGGTGGCACCCGCTGCACCGTGGAGTGTGGATTGCCGCCCGCGTTCTCTTAGCCGGGCATTTGCTTCAGGCAAAAGGCGATCGCGTAGCGATGCACTCTTCTGTCGAAGTTCGTTATCCCTTTCTCGACGAGGATGTCTTTGATTTCTTGGCCAAGTTGCACCCGCGCTGGCGACTTCGCGGATTCCGCGATAAACATTTGCTGCGCCTGTTGGCAGAACGCTGGGTGCCAATGTCAGTGGCGCGCCGGCACAAAGTCATTTTTCGTGCGCCGCTCGACAGTTTTCACATGCACCCTGAGCCGCCGTTCGTCGCGCAGCTTCTGAGTGAACAATCCCTCCGCAAAACCGGCTATTTCGATTTGGCTGCGGTGAATCGTTGGCGTATCAATTTTCGCAGAATGCGCGCCGGCTCGCTGCCGCGGCTTTCCGTGGAGGCAGGTCTGATGGCGGTTGTCGCGACGCAACTTTGGCATCATCTCTTCATGGGCGGCGGTCTGGCGGACTTGCCGGAGTGCTCAGCCATTCTAACTCCAGCGGCAGCTGAAGCGCGCTCCTGAGCGACCGCGAAGAGTCAGTGAAGTTTTTCGAGCGTCTCGCGCCCGCGTTGCTTGGTTTCGGGATCGTCCTTTTCGGCGTCCGGCATCGCCAGCCCCTTATTAATATAGAATTGCGCCTGGTCTTTACGGCCCATGTCTGCGTAAATCCTTCCCAATTCGATGTAATGCATCAATCGGTCCGGACTTAGCTCCATCGCCTTCTGCATCGCGCGCTCCGCATCCAGCAGCGAGCCTGTTGGAAGCCCGCCATATAACACTCCGGCGAGCGCCCGTTTGACATTGTTCACTTCCGCTAACACGCGATTCCAGCGGCCAAGAATGTGCCATGCCGTATCATTGTTGGGGTCGAGGGCGAGGGCCTTGTCCACTGATTCCTTAATACGTGGAGAAGCGTCGACCTGCTCTTTCGCAGACATAATGGGCAGCATTTTGCCCAGCGTGATCGCCAGGTCGAGCTGCGCCTCTGCATCATGCGGTGCGCACGCACCGGCTCGCTTTGAATAGTCCATCGCGATGTAGCCAAGCCGCAGTTTTTCCTTCTTTGTCGACGCATCCGTCATAAGATGGCGATATTGCCGCGCAATCGGGACAAGGATGTGAGGATTGTGCGGATCCAGCTTTTCCGCCGGGAGATAAAAGGTCAGTGCTTCCTTCGCGTCCAATTTTCGATCGAAAACCGCACCCTGCGTGACGAGCTCATCCGCCGAATCAGCAGGACGGACCTTGGCTACAGCAACTGGCGTCGCCAGGAGCGCGAAGATGAGAAAGGCGAATGCGGATCTCATGAAAAAAGTTAGTAAGAGTAAACCCGGTCGCGACCTATCGCATCTCAACTTTTTCATTTCCCACAGCAATAACCGATCGCGTCCGAACACCCCGGCTGGTTTTTATGTCCCCCTCTATCGCAGCTAAGCAAAACCTGATTAATGAAGCCAAGTCTGCTCTCGATCGCCTAACGACTTTTTACCGCGTCTTCAATCAGCCGCGCGGCATTCAGGAGAGGAGCTTCGCTACGGCTGGGCCCGATCAGTTGCAGGCTCGTCACCGGAATTGACGCTCGCGGGATCGGCACTGGAATCGCCAGGGCGGGAACACCGGCGAAATTTACAGCCTGCGTATTTTGCCACGCCAGCATTGACGCTTCGAATGCAACCGTGCCACTACTGAACAAGGGAACGTGCGGGGGAAGCTTTTGCATCGTCGGCAAGGCGATGAAGTCCACTTTCTCGAATTCCTTGTCTATCGCCGCTTTCCACGCGGACTTTCTCCCCAACGCGGGACCATACGTGCTCGTATACTCAACTCCGCCCAGAGCAACAATCGTCTTCGTTCGAAAGGAGACTTGCGGCTCGATCAATACTTGTTGATCGTGAAGCCACGCACCGACGGCTGCTACCGTTGCGGCGTCCGCCTGCGCTTGCATCCAGTTCTCCGTGAATTTAGAACTCAGCCTCTCCACTTTGAATCCTGTCTTGGTCAGCGCGTCATCCACGGCGCGATCCACTTTTGGATCCGTGCCATCTATATAGAGACGTCCGATCCGAATCCCTCGCGCCAAAGGTTTGTTAGCGACGGCCTGGCGATATTGCGCCGCAAACCCGGGTTGCAATAAATCCATGCCCTGCACCGTGTCGGCCACGTTCCTTGCCATGGGACCGACGGTGTCAAGTTGTGTCGGCGCGATCGGATATACCCCATCGAGCGGGATCAATCCATAAGTCGTCTTCAAACCAACGATTCCGCAGCACGCGGCCGGGACCCGAATCGATCCGGCCGAGTCGGTCCCAAGGGCCACGTCGGCTTCCCCGTTCGCCACCGCTACGGCCGAACCGCTCGACGAACCACCCGGAATTAAACTGTGCCTCAACGGATTTCGCGGCGTGCCGAAGTACGCATTAACCCCGGAAGTTGCGACAGCCAGCTCCGACAGGTTCGTCTTCCCGACAAATTCCACGTCACCACGCTTTCGCGCGGTCGCAAGACATTTGGCGTCGTCCGTCGCCGGCTTGCCAAATACGGCCAGAAATTCTGAACCGACTGTGGTTTTCTCGCCTTTCATGTCGATCGAATCCTTCACTGCCAGCCGCAACTTTTTGTCATTTTTCTCGGCTGGCTGGTAAGTAATAAATGCGTGATCGCCGGTCACACTCGCGGGCGGACGCACGTGTGGAATCAGGCAGCCGCTGGGTCCGGTCAGGAGAAAAAGCCCGGGCAGTATCATGCGAGCAAACGCGCCGCTGAACATTGCGATTTGAAAATGCGAATCGCATGGTCTGGACATGAGTGCGTTCATTCTAAACAGGGCAGCGCCAATCGCGCCAACGAAAAGCAACCCTGAACGCCGGACTCCGCAGACGCGCTGTGAGATTTCCGCTGAGCGTTAGTTGTGATAAGCGGACGCGTTTGTCATGGGATCATATGGTACCCGGCCGTTTCTAATCGGCGCGTAGACGAATCCATATCGGTCCTTTTTCACATCCACCGGTTCAAGAAGTAAGCCCTTGTTACTCGCCTTCTTGGTGTACTCGATCAGCACCCGGGCCGTTCCATTGAAACCCCACATTTTGAATCCCGTGTCGAGAAATCCGCCCGGGGGGTAAATCTGGTCCAAACTCTGCATGGCATGAAAGCAATTGATCGCGATTTTGGCTTTTTCATAAAGACGGTCGTCAGCGCGATATTTGATTGTTCCTTCATCGAGCAATTGTTTGCGCTTCACGCCGAGATCAAACCCAGGCTTTGCAATTTCGTACGGTCCCCACATGGCCACGGCAACCTTTTCATTCGCGGCGAGTTGAATCGTTTCTTGGAGCGAAAAGTTATGGCCGGGCGAGACAGGACACTTATTCATCTTCGGAAAAAGCCGGGCGCCCAAGCCATCAAAAACACACAAATGGGGATTACTCATAAAATCGTGAGGCAGCCAGCTGATGTTAAAAGCTTCAAAATTCCTATTTTTGTAGGTTCGCGTTTTGAGACCAGGCGTGAGTGTAGGCTGCTTGTTATCTGCGAAGACTCGAATAACGGTGATAAACGAGTGCGAAAATTCCGGGTCGTTCCGATGGTTTTGATAAGCAAAAGGAATAATGAAAAAGCGATCGCGCGGATTGTCGCCTTCGCCCAGACGGGCCGAGACTTTGGCTTTGATACGATCTACGATCTGTGTGTAGAGGGGCAGATCATAGTTTGAAAAATCGACATCCGCCTTAAGTAAGCCCGCCTGCGCGACCAAGGACAGACTAAGAAGCAATACAAAGGCTCTACCGGACATATGAATGAATTACATTCGCCCCGCCTCCCTTTGCAACCGGATCCTTAGAACGAGCAATTTTCCGGCGGGCAACTTATTTAGAATGGCGAAACGGCTGCATTCCAAGACGCCAGCCGCAGGCTATTGAGTGCGCTGTACTTGATACAAAGACTCTGAACCGGACAGCGTACACCGGGTGACCGTCGGATAAATTAGTGCGGCCTTCTCACAGCACCGCTACAGTAAAAACGGCATGACGACCGCGAACAAAATCACCGTCGCGCGGATCCTGATGATCCCAGCGTTCGTGACCATGGCGATTTACTATGGCGAAAGCATCCAGCGGCACGAGCCGCAGGAATGGATGCGCTTTGCAGCCATTATCATCTTTCTCGTCGCGGCGGTGAGCGACGGACTCGATGGCTACGTCGCGCGCCGTTACAAACAGCACAGTTCGTTAGGCGTAATTCTCGATCCGATCGCTGACAAAGGCCTGCTTTTGAGCGGGATCATCACGCTCAGCATCAGCAACTGGAGCGAAAGCGGTCCGGACTACGGAAAATTTCCGATCTGGTTTCCCGTCCTTGTCATCACCCGCGACGCAGTGATTTTGGTCGGCGCGATCATCCTCCACTATTTTATCGGCAACAAAATGAAGGTGAAACCGAATTGGACCGGTAAAGTCGCCACGGTTTGCCAAATGTGCGCGATCGCCTGGGTGATGTTGCAGCTTCGTTTCCTTCCGCTTGCCTTCGTCGTCATCGTAGCCGGCATTTTCACTTTTGTTTCGGGCGTCATTTACGTAATGGAGGGCATTCGCCAGTTGCAGGCCGGGGGCCACGCGCACGCCCGCGCAGATTAAATTCGAACGACCGGTGCGATGAACGGACAGGCAAAGCTGCCGAGCGTCGCAATCATCGGCCGACCAAATGTCGGGAAATCCGCGCTGTTTAACCGACTGATCGGCCGCAAAATCGCAATCGTTCACGATCAAGCGGGAATCACCCGCGATCGAATCTCAGCCGCCTGCAGTCGCGGCCAGAAACCGTTCACACTTTGGGACACCGGCGGAATTTTCGGTGCCGGCGAAACCGAACTGACCGAGCAGGTCTGCAGAACAGCCGAAGAAGCGCTGGGCGAAAGCGATCTTCTCCTGTTTGTGGTCGATGCAAAGGACGGACTCTTGCCGATGGATGAAGATCTCGCGCGCACGCTCCGCAAATCGCAAAAGCCGATCGTGCTTGTCGTCAACAAGATCGACCATGCCAAGCACGAACCAGTGGCCGCGGAGTTCGATTCGTTAGGCTTCGAGCGATCCGTTGCGATCAGTGCCGAGCACGGCCGCGGCATGGCAGAGTTACTTCAGCAAATTGAGCAACTCTTGCCTAAAGTCAGCGATCAGCGATCAGCGACCAACAGTCCAATCGCGATAGCGATTGTCGGTCGCCCGAATGTCGGCAAATCGTCGCTGATCAACGCTATCATCCAGAGCGAGCGGGCGATCGTGAGCGAATTGCCCGGAACGACGCGCGATTCAGTAGACATTTCTTACGAGCGCGACGGCCGGCCGTTCTTGTTCATCGACACCGCAGGAATTCGCCGACGTGGAAAACTCTCCACTTCGGTCGAAGTTTTCAGCGTCATGCGCGCCGAGCGAACTATTCGCCGCGCCGATCTGTGCGTCCTGATTGTCGATCTCACGAGCGGCGTAACAGCGCAGGACAAACGAATCGCAGGATTGATTCAAGCAGCACGCAAGGCAGCGCTCATTGTCTTGAACAAATGGGATCTCGTGAAACCGAAACGCGGCGGCGGGCAAACAATTCGGGATCTCGTCGAGGAAGCCCGCGAGAGAATTTTCTTTCTCGATTACACACCGGTGCTCGTCGCCTCCGCGCGAACGGGAGAAAATGTGGAGCGACTATTTAAAATGATTGGCAACATCGAGCGCGCATCCGCGAAACGAATCGGCACCGGCATATTGAATCGATTGATGCGCGGAGCTTTCGCCGCGAATCCACCGCCGATAGTGAAGGAAAGACGGTTGAAGCTCTTTTACGCCGCACAAGCGGCGGGCAGCAAGAATCGACATCCCCAGCTGGTCCGCCTCGGACCGCCGGAATTTGTGTTGTTCGTTAACGATCCCCGATTGCTTCCGCGCGCGTACGCCCGTTATCTCGAGGCGCGCATTCGTGATGTCGAACCTTACGTCGGCCTCCCCATTATTTTGACTTTGCGCCCGCGCAGCCAAAAGTTGTAGCGGGGCCGTGTGGGCCGTCAGACGCGCCAGCGATGAGGAATCGAACATTTCGCGCTCGCATTTGTCTGACTTTGTCTAAAAAAACACATGAAATCTACGCAGGAAATTTCTCGTGAAGTGCAGGAGCTTGGGCGCTGGATCCCCGCTCTGCGCGAGCAAGTTTCGCATGTCGTTGTCGGCCAAAAATATCTGGTTGATCGACTGTTGCTCGGCCTTCTCGCCAACGGTCACATTTTGCTCGAAGGCGTTCCCGGTTTGGCCAAGACGCTCACCGTCAAAACCATGGCGGCCGCGATCCAGACCGGCTTTCAGCGATTGCAATTTACGCCGGACCTCTTGCCGGCCGATTTAATCGGCACGTTGATTTACAATCCGCGCACCGGCGAATTCTCAACCAAGCTCGGTCCGATTTTTTCGAATTTAATTCTCGCAGACGAAATCAATCGCGCGCCGGCAAAGGTGCAAAGCGCATTGCTGGAGGCAATGCAAGAGCGCCAGGTCACGATTGGCGAACAGACTTATCCCCTTTCTGACCCGTTTCTAGTCCTGGCAACGCAAAATCCGATTGAGCAGGAAGGAACCTACCAACTTCCCGAAGCGCAGCTCGACCGGTTCATGTTCAAGTTGAACATTGGCTATCCGGAAAAAGCCGAGGAGCGCACAATTTTGGATTTAATGGCGACGTCCGCACCGGATTTGCGCGTGCAAGGGGTTGTCGATCCAAAACAGATCATCGCTGCGCGCGATGTCGTGAACCAGATCTACATCGACGATCGCGTGAAGGATTACATTGTTGATGTTGTCTGGGCAACGCGCGATCCCGGTTCCTACAATCTGACGCTCGAAGGATTGATTCGTTATGGCGCGTCGCCGCGCGCCACGATCTATCTCGCGCTCGGCGCCCGCGCTCACGCGTTTCTGAACGGGCGAGGTTACGTCACTCCCCAGGACGTGAAAAGCATCGGCCCGGATGTTTTGCGCCATCGCATCATTATCAGTTACGAAGCAGAAGCGGAAGCGGTTACGAGCGAAACGATTATCGAGCGAATCTTTGCCGGTCTACCCGTTCCCTGATTCACGATGAACGGTTTGCGGGAAAGAACTGCGGAGATTCTCAAGAAGATCCGCACGCTGGAAATTAAAACACGCGGCTTGGTTGAGACCGTTTTCGCCGGGAACTACCACAGCGTCTTCAAAGGTCGCGGGATGAATTTCGAAGATGTGCGCGAATATCAGCCGGGCGACGAAATTCGCGCGATCGATTGGAACGTAACCGCGCGACTCGGCAACGCGTTCGTGAAAAAATTCACCGAGGAACGCGAATTGACCGTGATGTTGATTGTCGATGTCAGCGCCTCCGGGAATTTCGGGAGCACGACGCAATCAAAACGCGAGCTCGCCGCCGAAGTCGCTTGCCTGCTCGCGTTCAGCGCGATTCGCAACAACGACAAAGTGGGACTGATCCTGTTCACCGACCGAGTGGAACTTTTTATTTCGCCGAAGAAAGGCCGCTCCCATACACTGCGATTGATTCGCGAAATTTTGTTCTTCGAGCCGGCCGGGCGCGGAACCGACGCCGCGCTCGCTCTCGATTACTTGAACAAAGTTGTAACGCGTCGCGCGGTCGTGTTTTTCATCTCGGATTTTCAAGCGCCGGACTTTTCGCACACGCTCGCGGTCAGCGGCCGCCGTCATGATTTCGTGGCGATTCAAATTCAAGACGAACGCGAGCAGGTCTTGCCGAATGTCGGCATCATAACGCTCGAAGACGCCGAGACCGGCGAGCAAATTGAAATCAACACCGCCGATCGCGGAACGCGGACGCGATTCAGTGATTTGGCCATTGAAAACGAGCAGGAGCTATCGCGCACGCTTCGCCGAAACAACATTGACGCGATCGCACTCCGAACCAGCGAAGATTATCTGCCCGCGTTGCGTTCATTTTTCAAAATTCGTGAGCGTCGCGCCAATATTCGTTAGCCGATGATCTCGATCCTGCTTGCTCAACAACAATATCACGAGATCGCGCCGCCGGTTGATTATTCGTTTCTTCCGACCTGGGCAATTTTTCTCGCGAGCTTGGTTGGATTGTGTCTGATCGGTTTGATTGTCTGGTTACTGAAGCGAAGGCGAACACCGGCGTTGCCGCCAAAAACTCCACGCGAAATCGCATTGGAAGAACTCGAGCGGATCGCCGACGAAATCGAGATCACTAATCCTTATCAGTTTAGCATCCGTGTGTCAGACATCTTGCGGCGCTACGTGACAAACCAATATGCATTGCCGGTGACGCGGCAGACTTCGGTGGAATTTCTAACTGCGCTCACAAAGTCAAAATCATTTTCGGCCAATGAAAAATCTTTGCTCGAAGACTTTTTGAATCGCTGCGACTTGATTAAGTTCGCGCGTTACGAAGCAACCTCCGCAGACAGCCAACTTTTGTTGGAGGAAGCGACTCGTTTTGTGAAGGGAGAGCACCTTGCGCTGGCTTGATTGGTGGCCGCAAAACACTGCGCTGACGTTCGCACGTCCGTGGTTGCTCTTGCTTTTGCTAATAATTCCCCTGCTCGCTTACTTGCGGGGAAAACGCGGTCCGTCCGCAGCGCTTACCTTTTCATCGACCTCAACGCTTGAGCTGATTGGCAAGCAAAGCGCCGCGCGCGCCGGAAGATTCTTGCGCGCTTTGATTTTTGCAGCGCTGGCGATTTTCGTCGTTGCCCTCGCGCGTCCACAACTCGGAAAGAGTCTGACGCAAGTTGAAGCGAGCGGGATCGACATCATGCTCGTGCTCGACGTTTCAGGATCGATGTTGACCAAAGATTTCACGATCGGCGGTGAACGCGCGACACGGGTCGATACGATTCGCGAAGTTACACGCAAGTTCATCGAAGGCCGGCCGAACGATCGAATCGGTATCATCGCGTTTGCGGGCCGGCCTTATGTCGTTAGTCCGATGACGCTGGATCACGACTGGCTGTTGCAAAACCTCGAGCGTGTGCGCATCGGCCTGGTCGAAGATGGAACAGCAATCGGTTCAGCGATGGCTGCGGCGGCCAATCGATTGAACGACAAACACTCGAAGAGTCGAGTGATCGTTCTGTTAACCGATGGTGAAAATAACGCCGGGAAGATTTCCCCAAATACCGCAGCCGAAGCCGTCAAAGCGTTGAAGATCCATCTCTATGCGATCGGCGCGGGCAGCAACGGAATTGCACCGGCGCCCATATTTACGCAGCGCGGACCGATGACCGATGTGCTCGGCAACCTCCTTTATCAAGACCAACGCGTGGAATTTAACGAAGCCGGCTTGAAAGAAGTCGCGCGAATCGCGGATGGCCAATTTTTCCGGGCGACTGACACCGAATCGCTGGAACAAATCTATACTGACATCAACAAACTGGAGAAATCGACCGTGGCGGTGAAAAAATATCAGCAGTACCGCGATTTGTTTCCGCTCTGTATCATGAGCGGTGCCAGCCTCCTCGTCGCGCAACTTCTGTTGTCGCAAACGATCTGGAAAAAACTCCCGTGAGGAAGATGTCGATCTTATGACCTTTGGAGCTCCAGAATGGTTTTGGGCATTGGTCGCAATTCCGATCCTCGCCGGTGTGTTTATGCGTGCGGAACGACGCGGAATTATCAGATTACGCGAGTTCGTCTCGGCGAAACTGCTGCCGCAACTTTCGGCGACGGTGAATCGGTCGCGTCGCTCCGTGCGATTTGGTTTTCTAATGCTCGGGCTCGCATTGGCGATTGTGAGTCTGGCCCGCCCGCAATGGGGTTATATCTACCAGGATGTAAAACGAAAAGGGCTCGACCTGCTTTTTGCGGTCGACACTTCGCGAAGCATGCTTTCAAACGACGTGCAGCCGAACCGGCTCGAGCGAGTAAAACTCGCGGCACAGGATCTCGTTAACCAACTTCAAGGCGACCGCGTCGGATTGATTGCATTTGCGGGTCGCGCATTTTTGCAGGCACCATTGACGATCGATTACGAAGCGGAGATCGAATCGATCAACGATCTGGACACGAGAACGATTCCGGAAGGTGGCACAAACATTTCCGAGGCGATCAATCTCGCAGTCCAGACCTTCGGCAAAAGCGCTGCGGGAAATCGTGCCATGGTCATTTTCACCGATGGTGAAGAGCTGACGGGCGACGCGGTGAAGGCCGCGAAAGCGGCGGCCGATGCTGGCCTGAAAATCTTCGCGATTGGTGTGGGTACGCCGCAGGGCTCCCTTATTCCCGTGCCAAGCGATGATGGAGGAACGGCGTTCGTGAAAGATTCGGGCGGACAGGTTGTGAAATCGAAGCTCGACGAAAAACGGTTGCGCGAAATTGCCGGCGCGACGGGCGGTTTTTATCTGCATCTCGAAACCGGGCTCGAAACCATGGCGCAACTTTACTCGCAAGGTTTGGCAAATATGAAGGCGGCTGAGATTGATGCGCGGTTGTCGCGGACACCGATTGAACGCTACGAATGGTCACTCGGCGCAGCGATGCTCGCGCTTGCGATGTCGATCTTGATCAGCGAACGAAAGCGAGTTCGCGTCCGCGTGCGATTACCGCGTTGGTTAAAGATTACGATCCCGGCGACGGCGTTGCTTCTAATTTTTGCGCGACCTGCGTTTGGAACAGCCAGCAGCGGATTGAACCTTTATCGCGATGGGAAATACAACGACGCCTACCAAAGTTTTCAGGACGATCTCCAATCGCATCCCGACTCATCGCAAAAAGAGCGAATCGAATTCGATGCTGGCGCCGCCGCTTTCAAAATGGGCGATTACAATAAAGCGCTCCAATCCTTCAGCAATGCGCTGCTCTCGCCCGACAAAAAGCTTCAGGAGAACAGCCACTTCAATCTCGGACGAACATTGGAGGACCGTGCGGATTTGGATCAATCAAACGCCAAAGCATTGAGAGATCTGACCGATGCCGCGTCGCATTATGAATCGACGTTGGAACTGAATCCGAAGAACGAGGCAGCCAAAGCGAATCTCGAACAAGTTCGAAAGAAGATCGAGCGATTGAAGCAGCATCCGAAACCAACGCCGACGCCCACTCCGCCGCTGCCACAAAAGCAACAGAAAAAGGATCAACAACAAGGCGGTGGCGGGGAGCAGAACCAGCAAGACCAGCAACAGCAATCGCAAAGCGGTTCCGGCGGCCAAGATCAGAATCAGCAGCAGCAACAACAACAACAGAACCAGGAAGCGCAATCGCAAAACCAATCGAGCAAGAGTCAGGACCAAAAATCTCAGGACAAATCAAACCGGCAGCAGGCAAAGAACGAGCCGCAGAAACATCAACAGCCGAAACCCGGCGAAAGTCCGAATCCGTCACAAGGAAAAGATCAACAGCAATCAAACCAGCCGTCGCCATCACCCGGCCAAGGAAAAAAGGAGAACGAACAAGATCGACAATCGGCTAGTAAACAGGAACAGCCCGAAGAATCGCCCACTCCCGGCGGCGGCGGCGAGGACCAGATGCAGTCGCCATCTCCAGGCGAAGGCGAGGACGAAAACGCGACGCCGTCAGCGACGCCGAATGCAACGCCGCAGAAGAAACTGGCCGGCGTGATTAAAGGCGCGAACGGAGACCAGTCACCGGATTCACAACAACAAGCCGCGCAATTCGCCGGAGCCGAGCCGGAAGACAAAGAAGGACAGATGACGGAGAAACAGGCGGAGTTACTTTTGCAGTCGATGAAAGATGAGGAACAACGCGTTCAGCTTGATGAACGCAGGGTAAGACGCCATGTCTATAATGACTGGTAGCGGAAGTTCGAGGAGGTTTGCGGTCTGAGGTAAGATGCCGGTCCACGCCCGCCATTTTGCAATCCTTTGTGTCCTAGCGGTCACGCTCGCGGCGAATCGTTTCGCATTCGCCGCGTCGCCGAACGTGACCGCGGTCTTGGGCGATTCACAACCCGAGGTTGGACAAATAGTGCAGTTGGAAATCAAAGTAACCGGCGCGAACAGCGCGAACGTTCCAGAAACAATCTCGATCGACGGGCTCGAAATTCATCAAACCGGCACGTCTCGGCAGTTCGAGATGCACAATTTCGATGTCAGCAGCAGCGTGACCTACAATTACACGATCCTGCCGCTGAAGGCCGGACGTTTCAAAATTCCGCCACAAACGGTTCGCGTCGGAAATGATTCGCTAAAAACGCCTGAGCTCGTGTTGAACGTGGCGCAAGGATCATCGGGCGGCTCGAGCAGGCCGGGCAGTTCATCGCAAAGTAGCCAAGCGGCGGTTGGTGGCAAGCTCGCGTTCGCGGAATTAGTCATCGCGAAGAAAGACGCTTACGTCGGTGAAATGATTCCGGCCGAAATCCGGCTGGGCCTCGATTCGCGCGCACATGGCCGCTTGGAAGAACCGCCAGAACTTTCGGCCCAGGGCTTCACTACGCAAAAGTTGCAGGAACCGCGCGAGAACTTGGAAACGATCGGCGGTAGAACCTACCACGTTTACACTTTTAAAACGGCGATTGCCGCAGCGCGACCCGGAACATTTGAGCTTGGCCCAGTGACATCCAAAGCAATGGTTGTTCTGCCGCGACGACCCAGCGCGCCACCGCGAACGCGCCCGCGATCACCGTTCGATCTATTTAATTTAGACGATCCATTCTCCGATCCGTTCTTCAGCGATCCTTTTGGCAGCATAGGTGAACGGACCGAGCTGCCGATCAGAAGCGAGACCGTCGCGCTCAATATCAAACCCCTTCCTCCAAACGCGCCTCCGAATTTCTCCGGCGCCGTTGGCAATTTTACGATGGCGGTGGACGCGAAACCGACAACGGTGCAAGTGGGCGATCCGATCACGGTAACATCGACAATCACAGGTCGCGGAAATTTCGACCGAATGAACGCGCCCGCACTCGGAGATGAGCACGGCTGGCATAAGTATCCACCGTCTTCAAAATTCAAACAGGACGACGACGTCGGGATCAGCGGCGAAAAAACTTTCGAAATGGTGTTAGCGCCCAATGAAAAGAAATCGGCCGTGCCGCCGTTAATCTTCGCTTATTTCGATCCAAGCAAGGAGAATTATGTCACATTGCGGAGCGATGCGGTGCCAATTCAAGTTGAGGGCGCTGCCGCGCCCGCGCCACGTGCTGGGGCAGCTCCACCGGCCGCAGCACCGGCTACGGTCGCTGCTACGCCTCCTCTTGCGGCCAAGCCGGCGGATATTTTGTACCAAATGAGTCAACTCGGCCGTGTGCGATCGTTCACGCCCATTTTCGAGCGACCGACCTTCTGGCTCGCGCAACTCGCGCCGCTAATTCTGTTGCTTGGATTCGTTGGTTGGAAACTCCGTCAAGCGAAGATCGGGGACCGCGAAAGACAGGGGATCGCTGCCAGACAACATGAGATCGCCAATTTGCTGCGAGAATTGCGCCGCGGAACTGTTTCGCCGCAAGTGTATTTTTCACAAGCCGCGCGCGTCGTGTACTTGAAAACGGCGCTCGCCAAAAATATCAACCCGAATGCGGTGGACGCGGAAACGGTTGCGAGGGCTTTCGATTTGAAGGAAAACGAGCGAGCACAATTGCGTCAATTGTTCGAACGCAGCGACGAGTTGAGTTATAGCGGAACCGGCAATGGCGCCCAAACGATTTCACGCGATGAGCGAGAAGAAGTTTTGAGATTCCTGGAAAGTTTGCGCGCATGAAAACGCGAATCGCTTTTGTTTTGGCAATTCTCCTGGTCGGCAGGTCAATCGGAGTGGCGCAACTAGGCGCGCAGTTTGCGAAAGCCAATCAGGAATACGCCGCCGGCGATTTCAAAGCGGCGATCCGCGACTACGAAGAACTCGTGCGTGCGGCACAGGACACGCCGAATCTTTTTTACAATTTGGGCAACGCTTACTTCAGGCAAAAAGATTTTGGCCGGGCGATCCTCAACTACGAACGCGCGCTCGCGCTCGACCCGCGTCATCCGGAAGCGCAGGCGAATTTGCGGATCGTGCGAGATGAAGCGCGCGCACTCGAACTGATTCCCAGCAGGTGGGAACGATGGTTCGCATTTGCAAACTCCAATCAATACGCCATCGCCGCGGCGATTGCGTTTTGGATCGGCATCTTCGCGACCATGGGGTTCATTTTTAATCGACGCCGCAGCGCGATCTGGTTGTCGATCTTGTCGTTATCGATCCTGACGTTTTCTGTTGTGGCGATTTGGCAGCTGAGTCAGGGAAGAGATGATCGCGCGTTGGCAATTGTAACCACAGACAATGTGGAAGCGCGCCTGGCGACTGCCGATACTGCCAATCGCGTGTTAACCTTGCCGGCTGGCAGCGAGATTCAGGTCCTGAGTCGCCGCGGGGATTGGATTTACTCAGCGCTGCCCAATAATTTGCGCGGCTGGATGCCGGCGAGCAGCGCTGAGCAGGTCAGATTGTAAAGGTACCTGCCCGCTCATCGGCCGCCTGCAGCCGCCTCGCCTTGAAGCGACCCGCCAAGTCGTTAGCGTGAAGATTAAGACTAAGAGGAAGATTTTTAGATGAAGGCGGAGATGGATGTTGGGACGAACCGGAAGGCCTTCCACATTAATCTCGATCGGCACAAGTATGGGACGTTCGCGGAAATCGGCGCCGGTCAAGAAGTGGCGCGCCGATTCTTTCACGTAGGCGGCGCGTCCGGCACGATCGCCAAAACGATGTCGGCCTACGACATGACGTTCAGCGACGCGATTTACGGCCCGACCGATCGCTATGTCAGCCGGCGGCGCCTGCAAACGATGCTCGATCGCGAGTATGATCTCTTGATTGAGCGGCTGGAGCGAAAACTCGGCGGCGAAAAGACGTTTTTCGTTTTTGCCGATACTGTTGCGGCACGAAATTTCAAAGAACACAATGAATCGCACGGCTGGCTTGGAGTCCGTTTTCAAAACCAGCCGAGCGGTGAGCCGAGCCAGATCATCATTCACGTGCGCATGCTCGATGAAGCGAACGTCGATCAACAGGAAGCGCTCGGCGTGATCGGCGTGAACTTGCTTTACGGCGCGTTCTATCAACCGCAGCCCGAGCGATTGATCTCGTCACTCCAGGAAAATCTCGCGGCCGGAAGAATTCAGGTCGACCTGATCAAATTTTCCGGACCGGCGTTCGCCGCTATCGACAATCGCCTGATGAGTTTGCAACTTGTGAGCCAGGGGTTGACCGATGCAGTGATGTTCACAGCAGACGGAGAAATGGTCCAGCCGTCCGACGTTCTTTACAAGAAAGCAATCCTGATTGAGCGCGGCAGCTTTCGTCCTGTGACTTATGCAACGAACGACATGCTCGAAGGCTCGCGCCGCCAATTCCTGAAAGAAACCGGTTCTTCGGAAAAAGACTTGGTCGTCTTAATGGAGATGACTCTGGAAAATTTGCTCTCCGAAGGCCAGCTCAATCACGCCGATTTTCTGGCGCGAGTAGACATCCTCGGCGCGCTTGGTCGAACGGTTTTGATCTCGAAGTTCGGCGAATATTATCGGCTCGCGGGCTATCTTTCGCGTTACACCAATAGAATGATCGGCCTGGTAATGGGTGTGCCGAGCTTGC
Organism: Chthoniobacterales bacterium; assembly: GCA_035538875.1. Classification (GTDB taxonomy): domain Bacteria; phylum Verrucomicrobiota; class Verrucomicrobiia; order Chthoniobacterales; family UBA10450; genus AV40. The sequence goes on from DATLJP010000023.1 coordinate 27,657, forward strand.
TGGAAATTTTCGACGAAAAATACTACCTCAATCTCGAGGGCGGAATTTTGGAAGCGCTCGGCCGGATGTTCAAACAAGGCCTGAAACTCTACGTGTATCCGATAATGGACGAAAAGACGGGCAAGATTTTGACGGCGAAACATGTCGAGGTCGCGCCTAATCTGCGTTCACTCTTTCAATATTTGATCGACAATCGCCACATCAAAGAGATCACCGATTACCGGCAGGATTTTCTGCGGATTTATCCGCCGGCGGTCCTGGCCAAGCTCAAAGCCGGCGACAGGAGCTGGGAGGAAATGGTGCCGCCGGAAGTCGCGCAGATCATCAAGGAGCGCGAATTTTTCGGCTATCAACGCAAGGTAGCTGCTTGAATTTCGGCGGCTTAGCGAAGCGGTTCCGCCCAAGAGGGCACGATTGAAAAAGCGCCGTCGTAGGGCACGTTTCGCGCTACATCTGCCAGCATCACGGCGAAAGGCGCGGATTCCTTGTTCTCGACATTGATTTGGGAAAGCGTAAGGGCGTGGCCCCTTCGTCGCAAGAATGGCCGGGTAATCTTGGGCCGCCGCGATGGAGAGATGGTGGTTCCTCTTCGCCGCAAATAATCGCCCGCCCGGGTCCGGCGGCTTTGAGATTCATTAGAGTAAGATCTTGCTGCCTAAATTACTCTATTCAGGCGATTTCAATTGAGTTGTTCCGCAGAAAACGGCAATCCTCTTGCTGTCGTTTGCCTCACAAAACAAAGACGGCTTCGACAAGCCCCAGGCCATCGCCCAGGGCCGCAACGTCGCCAACTACGTCTTCGACCACACGTTCCTGCCCCCCGTCAGTAAGAAGTAATTCTTATTTCAAAACACCGACGCCACGCCGTGCTATCCAATCGCCGCCGAAGTTGTAACGGAAGTTACCGCAACAAACTCGCTTTCGCGTAGCACGACCGGTTTTATGCCGCGGATCAGTT
>DATLJP010000024.1:0-27429 GCA_035538875.1 Chthoniobacterales bacterium
AAACAAGCGAAGGCGGCTGAATCAACAGGTCACCGGCCTAAGCACGGAAAGCAAAAACTAATCCGCCTTGATGATCTGATTCCAAAACAGAACGTCACCGGTGGCCGTAACTTGTTGTTCGGCATCACTGACGCAGAAAACACAACCAACAACCCAAACTAAGAAAGCTGATATGGCAAAACCAATAAAAAAGAAAAACCTCAAAGTTCGTGATCTTAAACTGAAGAAAGACGTTAAAGGTGGCGGCCACACGATTACTGGCACTGGCGTGACTGGCACTGGCGTGACTGGCACTGGCGTGACTGGCACCGGCGTGACTGGTACTGGCGTAAGCTAGAGTTAGCTCTTTAAGAGAAAACGAGACCGCGCTGTGGTTCGATTCCGCAGCGCGGTTTTTTTCGTGTACTTGTTCGGAGCAACCTTTACGGGAATAGACCGCGCATTTGTTTAGCCTTGAGCACGCGCTCGACGCCAATCGCCATCGCCGCGGTGCGATGCGAGATTTTGTGCTCCTTGGCCCGCCGGATCACTTGCGAGAAGGAATGTTCCAGGATGCGGAAAAGCTTGTCGGTCACTTCCGATTCGGTCCAAAGGAAACTTTGCAATCCCTGTACCCACTCGAAATAAGAAACGATCACGCCGCCGGCGTTGCACAAAATATCCGGGATCACAAAAATCTCGTCCCAGCGTTTTTCCAAAATGATGTCTGCTTCCGGGGTAGTCGGGCCATTGGCGCCTTCCGCCAGAATTCTGCATTTGATCTTGGCGGCATTCTTTTCTGTGATGACGCGATCGACCGCGCATGGCGCAAGCACATCGCACGGCAAGATCAGCAGTTCCTTTGGATCGACATGATCTCCTTGATCGAACGCGCGCAGATTCCCTTTTTTCAAAACGTGCTGCTCAGCCGCTTTCACGTCGATCCCTTTTGGGTTATAAATCGCGGCATAGGCGTCACTAATTCCGACCACTTTGACACCGCTCTTGAGCGCGAGCGATAGTGCCGCAACCGAACCGACATTACCGAATCCCTGCACGATCGCAGAGCACTTTTCGGGATCCAGTTTCATCATGTTCATCGCGCGCTCGATCAAATAAACTACTCCGCGGCCCGTCGCTTCACGGCGGCCTTCGGTTCCGCCAATCGCGACTGGCTTGCCGGTTACGATTTCGTTGACGGCGAAGCCTTGGTAAACCGAATAGGTGTCCATGAACCAAGCCATGATCTGTTCGTTGGTGCCCATGTCTGGGCCCATAATGTCGGTGTGCGGCCCCACGAACGGAATCATTTCCTGCATATAGCGGCGCGAGACGGCTTCGAGTTCGGTGTGCGATAATTTGGTCGGATCGACGGCCACTCCGCCTTTCGCGCCTCCGTAGGGCAAGTTCGCCAGCGCGCATTTCCAGCTCATCCACATCGCGAGCGCGGCCGTTTCTCCCATCGACAACGACGGCGCGAAGCGCGTGCCACCCTTGGTCGGCCCGAGCGCAATGTGGTGTTGAACTCGATAGCCTTGAAACGCCTTCGTGCTCCCGTCGTCCATGTGCACCGGCAAGGTCACGGCCATGGCGCGCTTGGGATATGTCGCCCACTCGCGATCGTTCTTGTCAATATTCAGGTAATCGGCAATGACCCGGAACTGGTCGCAGGCCATTTTGAAAACTTCGTCGTCGTAAATTGTCATGAAGCAAAAACGGATTGTAGAGTATCCGCCGAAAAAACGCAGGTGCTATTTGCTTCGTAAACGCGCTCCGTCAACTCAGAAAGCATTCACTTAGTTAAAACACCCGGGCAGACGCGGCTCACCTTGGCCAGTACGATCCCGCGGAAGCACCGGCTGGGATGGTTCGAGTGTTCGGAACTGGCTTCGCGGATTATTGGCGCGTTGCAAGACATGAAGATCAAGAGCGAGAGCGCGCCGGGGAGAAATATTTACGGGTCGACCGATGCCGGTTTAAAAAAGACTTAGTTGGGCGACACAATCGACAATCTCGTCTGAACTTGTAACGTCTTCGCAAACAATGAAAATTGAAACCCTCGCAGTGCATGCCGGGCATCGGGTTGATTCCGCCACCGGCGCTGTGTCGGCTCCGATTCATCTTTCGACCACGTTCGAACGCGACGTCGAAGGGACTTACTCGCGCGGATTTATGTACACCCGCAACGACAACCCGAATCGAAAAGCACTCGAGGAGGGAGTCAGCGCGCTTGAAGGTGGCGCTGAGGCAGCCGCATTCGCTTCCGGAGCAGCGACGACCGGAGCAATTTTTCAGGCGCTCGCCCCTGGCGATCACGTCCTCGCACACGTGGACGCCTACTACGGGACGACTCGCTTGCTTCGGGAAATTTTTCTGCGCTGGGGACTCGAAGCCGACTTCATCGACATGAGCGACCTCAGAGCAGTGAAGAAAGCGCTTCGCCCGACGACAAAGCTGGCCTGGATGGAAACACCCTCCAATCCTTTACTGAAAATTGTCGATCTTGGCGGAATCGCGAAAGTCGCGCACGCAGCCGGCGCCCTTTGCGTTTGTGACAACACATGGGCGCCGATTCTCCAACGCCCGTTCGATCTCGGCGCCGACTTCATCATGCATTCGACCACGAAATATTTCGGCGGCCATTGCGACGTGCTGGGCGGAATCGTCGTCGCAAAGAAAGACGGCGAACTTTTCCAGCGCATTCGCCGCATCCAATACGAAGGCGGCGCGGTCCCCTCACCGTTTGATTGCTGGCTCGTTCTGCGCGGAATGCGCACGCTGCCCTGGCGGATGTGCGCACATTCCCAAAACGCAGCGAAAGTTGCGGAATTTCTGATGCAACATCGCAAAGTCGAGCGTGTCCATTATCCCGGACTGAAATCGCATCCAGGTCACGACATCGCTAAGGCGCAAATGTCGATGTTCGGTGGAATGCTCTCCTTCGAAGTGAAAGGTGGGCGCGATGCGGCGATGAAAGTCACAACGCGCACCAAAGTCTTTATCCGTGCGACGAGTCTCGGCGGCGTCGAAAGCTTGATCGAGCATCGGGCGTCAATTGAAGGGCCGGGCACAAAATCGCCGGAAGGTTTGATTCGGTTGTCTATCGGGCTCGAAAACGCCGACGACTTGATCGCAGACCTCGATCAAGCGCTTGCCTGATTGCTCCGACCGAATTTTCGCCGGACAAGGTCGACAACATCGCGCACTTCATCGACTCGGAACAGAAACGCGCTTCCGAAGAACACAGCCGCGGCGACAGCAATCACAAGGAGGACTCCAAAAATTCTCTGCCACTCGGGCAAATGCGCGCCCGGCTGGAACATTGTTTCGAGTGAGAGCCAGCAAATGCCGGCCAGCAGCGCCAGTGGAATTACGAGTTTCGCGAGTAATCCGAAAAGCGCACTGGTCTCGAGTGGGCCGGCGTATTTTCGCATCATTACGTACAAGAGCAGGAAGTTCGTCAGCGCGACCAGGCTCGTGGAAAGCGCCAATCCGCGATGACCGAGGCCAACCTTGAACATGAAAAACCAGTTCAAGACCAAGTTGATCATGATCGAGAAAATGCTGACCATCATTGGCAGGTAGCGCTTATTAAGCGCATAAAACGCGGGCGCGAGAACTTTCACTGCCGAGTACGCAGCCAGACCAATCGCATAAAATTGCAATGCGGCCGCGGTTTGTCGCGTTGCCTCGGCCGTGAAACGACCGTGCTGGTAAATCACGCTGATGATCGGTTCCGCGAGAAGGATCAATCCGATCGCGGCCGGAACTGTCAGCAAGGTGACAAGTCGAATCGCGTGCGCCAACGCAGAACGAAACCCGGCCATGTCGCCGAGCGCGGCGGTGCGGGAAACAAGCGGCAACGTCACGGTCCCGACTGCAACACCGAAAATTCCGAGCGGCAATTGCATCAAACGAAACGCAATATTCAACCAGCTCACTGGGCCATCGATCACGTGACCAGCTGCATCGGTTACCCGTGCGGCGAATGCGCTGTTGATAAGAACGTTTACTTGGACCGCGCTGGCCGCAATCACCGCCGGACCCATCAAGGTGAGCACCGTTCGAACACCCTCGTCGCGCCATTGAAAATCCGCGCGGTATTTGTAGCCGACCCGCCGCAACGGCGGAAACTGCGCTGACAATTGCCATAGCCCCCCGATCAGCGTGCCGATCGACAATCCGATCAACGAGCGAGTTCCAAAATGCGGATCGAGCCACCAACCAAGCGCAACGCCGCCGATGATTGATCCGAGATTGAAATAACTCGAGGCCATCGCCGGCGCGCCGAAAACATTCTTCGCATTGAGCATTCCCATCACCAGCGCGGCCAGCGAAACGAGCATGATGAATGGCCACATGATTCGCGTGAGCAAAATCGTGGTCTCGGTTTTTTCGGGCGACCAGCCGCCGAACCCCGTCATCACGTAAATAATTTGCGGCGCGAAAATGATTCCAAGCAGCGTGACGGTGCTCATAAAAACGGCCGTCAGGGTCGCGACTTTGTTTCCGAGCCGCCACGCCGATTCATCCCCTTCGGTCGCGATCTTCTTTGAAAAAGTTGTAATGAACGCGGTTGAGAGCGCGCCTTCGGCAAACAAATCACGCAGTAAATTTGGAACGCGGAACGCTATCAGGAACGCGTCGAGATTTTTCCCGGCGCCAAAAAGCCCGGCAAAGACTTGTTCCCGAATCAGCCCCAGCACACGCGAGCAAAGCACCGCGATACCGACCACGCCGGTCGCACGTGTGCTTATCCGCTGAGGCTGCTCAGCCATCGGCGAACAAAGAACAACGTCTGCGAATTTACTAAAGCAAAAAATTCTGGCGCAGCAGACGATCTTGAGCTTACGACCGCACGAGAATCTACAGCTGCTCAACGGTGAAACCGCGGGCTTTCAACAGCGCGATCACGCCGTTTGGACCGCCCAAGTGCGCCGCTCCGACGACGACAAAGCAAGGTTTCCCGCTCTGCAAATAACCTTCGATTCTCGGAATCCAGTTTCGATTTCGATTGTCGAGAAGCCGCACCGCGAGTGACGGAAAATCGCGAAAAGCTTCGTGAAATTCCTGGGCCACAACGTCGGCATCGCCTTTTCGCCATGCCTCCATCGTTTGCGCGCTGGTGATTCCTTCGCTTTGGGGAATGAATTCGAGCAAGAGATACGCTTCGCCTTGCCGATCGCTCAGGCCGGAAAAAACCTCGGCATGTTCGCGGGCCGACTCCAAACCGACGACGGGCTTGTGACGCGCGTGTGCGCGGCCGATCAAATATTTATCGACGCCGAGGTCCTCAGAGCGGCCGTGCAGACTCGGCGCTTCCAGTAACAGCGCCAAATACCATGGGCGATACCGCGAGTATTTTTCTTCGGCAATTCCGAGCAAACCAAAAAGTCTCCGCAAATACGCGTAAGTCCGCGGATCGACATGATTCTTCAAGCTGTCATTGCGGGAGTATTCGCCGGCTTTGCTGATGGTACGGCTGGCTTCGACCACCGCTTTCTCATCAACTTCCAATGCCATGCTGGTCGAGGCATCGAAAGCGCGACTGTAGGCAGCAGGCAAGGGATAATCCTGACTCCGCAACGCGTGGATTGATCCACCGAGGTAAAGAATGCCGCCATTGGGGCTGGACACTTTCCAAACTGAGGCTGCGTTCGCGACATCAGCGACAGATCCAAGAATCGCGGCGAGTACGAAGAGCCGTGAACCAGGAAAACTTTTGGAGAACATGGAGCGCCTCTATCACTGCGACCAAACGTGAGCAAGCGGTAATCAATTTGCGCACTTTGCCAATTGTGCGAACTAGAAGCGATCCCATGAAGATTCGTCCCCCTCATATTTTCATCATCGCCGCTCTTCTTGTCGCTCTTGGACCCGCTCGTCTCGTCACAGCGGAAGATGCATCGATCGACAAACTCATCAGCAAACTACCGCCACCGGAAAAGGTGGTGAAGGCGGAACCGGCTTCGAGCGATCCATCCGCCAAGAGGATTGTCGATGCGGTCAAGGGGATGAATTTCGGCAACGCCTACGCGATGTCGCAAAAACTGGTGGCGCGCTATCCCCAGAGCGCCGATGCGCACTTACTCCACGGACAGCTCGCGCTCCTAATGCGCCGTTATCCAGAAGCATCCGACGCCTTTCACAAAGCAATTTCGATCCAACCAAACCTTGCCTTTGCCTATGTCGGACTCGCTTTGAGCGAGGCTTCGCAAAATCACATCAACGCTGCGCTGTCCAATTTTCGCCAGATCACACGGTTATATCCGTACACGGACGTCGGATGGATTGGGATGAGCGCGTGCGCGGAAAAACTCGGACGGAAGGGCGATTGTCTCGAGTACGCACGACGGGCAACGGTTGTTTCGCCCTCTTCGTTTACAGCCTGGCTCCAACTTTCAAGAGCCGAAGGAGTTTCGGGAAATCGGCAGGCGTCCGCGAACGCGCTTGCGCGGGCAAACGAACTTAAGCGTAAAGCGAAAACAAACCACAGCTAGTTCACCGTGAATCAAAGTCCGGTCGGGAAGCGTAGAAATTCCCATGGCAATTTAAATCGCGCCGACAAATGAACAGCGAGAGCTTTGACGCCAAAAGTTTCAGTCGCGTAGTGGCCGCCGAGCAGAAGATTCATTCCGAGCTCTTCAACAGCGACTGCGGCCCAATGCGGAGCTTCACCGCTGATGAAGGTGTCGATCTTTTCCGCGGCGGCTCGATAAACTTCTGAAGTTCCCCCGCCGGTCACAATCCCGACACGTTTTGGATTTTTCGGACCGCAGGGAAATGCTTTGACCCGGCCGCCAACCGCCTTCCGCAGTTTTCGAATCAAATCGTCGCGCGAACTCGAAGTATTTGCTCGAACACCGAGAAGCCGGCCTTTTTCTTCCAGAAAGGGCGTTGCCGATTTCAACCCCAGCGCTAATGCGAGTTGCGCGTTGTTGCCGACTTTCGGATGTACATCCAGCGGCAAATGCGCGCTGTAGAGCGCGATGTCGTTTTGAAAAGCGAGCTGTAATTGACGCCGCAACGCACCGGTCACGGTTTGCAATCCCGGCCAAAATAATCCGTGATGCACAATTAGAAGGTCGACATTTTTTCTCGCGGCGGCCGTTAAGACACGCGTCGAAACATCAACCGCAGCACCGATTTTCGTCACGCGCCCGGAATTTTCGATCTGCAGACCGTTCAATGCATTCGGCCAGTCTTCGATTTCCGCAACGCACAGATAGTCGTTGGTGTATTCGATGATTTCGGGAACTGAAGGCATCGAATTCACAGACTCCTCGACTTCGCATAGAATGACAAGGAATGCTTGACGAAATCGGCGGCTCCTGTGACGTTCTGGTGCGATTTAACTCGGAATGGAATACACCGACGCACCGCCACAACCCAAGCGGGTAAGCGGGGACACGATGCACTGTCCTTTTTGTGGCACGGCGTTGCCGCTTAACGCGACTGCGTGTACGAACTGTGATTGGACAATTGAAGCGACCAAGCCGGCGGAACCGAAAGCCAGCGATGCGATGGCGATTTTGCTCAGCGTCATTCCCGGGCTAGGTCACATTTACAAAGGTCATCGCGCCGTTGGCTCGGTCCTACTCTTCCTGGTAACGCCAATCGCGATCGTGTTTGGACTTCTGGCCGCGTTCGCTTCGGCCGGATTCGGAATCGGACTGCTCGTTTTCTATTGGATTGGCGTGATGGTTCACGCCTGGGCCATTGACGATCGCATAACGCCGACTCCCGACGAAGGCGAGCAATACTAGATTGAGTTGTGGAGAAGTTGAGTGGTTGACATAACCGCAGAAATCACTCGCCGAGGATCCAGGTCAGGTTGCCCGAAGTCGGATCTACGCGCGCGGCCGGATACTGAGTGCCGCCACTGATCACGCGCTCGATTAATTCCGGCTGCTTCTTCGCATTCACCAAAAAGCACACGTGCCGTGCATGATTGATAAGTGGAAAAGTGAAGGTTAGCCGCCATGCGTCCAGTTTGGGAACAAAATTCGCGACCACACGCTGCGTCATTTCATTGAGCGCAACGGTTTCGGGAAACAACGAAGCCGTGTGACCATCAGCGCCCACACCGAGCAAAACTAGATCGTGCCGATAAATCTGTTCGCCGCGCTGCGTCGCCAAAAGGTCGAGATCGTCCTGATATTGCTGCGCCGCGATATGCGGCTCGAGTTCGCCGCGCATTCGCATGATCGATTTGTCCGGAACGTTCGCAGAAAGAAATAACGTTTCGCGAGCCATCCGAAAATTGCTCTGTTTGTCATCCGGTGGAACACACCGCTCGTCCCCGAATGTGATCAAAGTCCGGTCCCACGCGAAATCGCGGCCAATTCGCGCGATTTCCGAATAAACCGGGCGCGGAGTGTTGCCGCCCGATAGCGCGATCCGAAATTCATGCCGCTCGGCGAGCGCTTTGTGCGCAAGATTGAAAATGAAGTTGGCCGCGTCGGCGACGAAGTCCTTCGTGCGAACAACTTCGCCAGCCATGCCTCAGATCGCGCAGTGCGATTGGCCGCGCTTTTCCAAATAGCGCTGATGATATTCTTCGGCGCGCCAAAACTTTGGAGCCGGCTCAATCCGAGTAACGATCGGACGATTAAATTTGCCGATCGCGGAAAGTTTTTGTTTCGACGCTTCCGCCGCAGCTTTTTGCTCGGGCGAATGATAAAAAATCACCGAACGATATTGCGTCCCAAAATCGGGGCCCTGACGATTTAACGTGGTCGGATTGTGGTTCGACCAGAAAACATCAAGGAGTTGCTCGTAACTAATTTGCGTGGGATCGAACTCGAGTTGAACAACCTCGGCGTGTCCGGTTTTGTCCGTGCAAACATCTTCGTAACTCGGATTCTCTCTGTTGCCGCCGGCGTAGCCGACCGCACTCGATGTCACGCCCTTGAGTTTGCGGAAAGTTTCTTCCACCCCCCAAAAACAGCCCGCGCCAAACGTCGCTTTCTCCGTTGCCATTCCGAACAATCGAACGACGCTGAGTACGACGCAAGCCGTACAAGTTGACGCTTGAAATCCCGCTGGCGCGCAACAACGATGTCGATGTCATGTCGAGCCTAACGACTGTCGAACAAACCCGTGCGCCGATACCAATTCGTCTCATCAACAGATGCGGAGCCGCACTCGAAAAGATCGGCATTGGATCGAGAATCCCTTCCCCGAAACAATTGATCGAGCACGCGAGGCGTCGTTGTCAGCTGGAGGATTTTGGCGACGGCGAATTTCGCGAAGCACTCTCGCGTTTATTAGACGCGTGCCATCGCGAGGCGCGGCTAAATGTGATCGGCAAAATGGCAGTGCGAAGCGATGTGGTTCGAATTTTGTGCAACCGCCTTTTGCTGACGCGCGATCGACCGCTGTATCCCGAGATCGCGCAACAGGAAATCCGCGAACCGCTGTTCATTGTCGGCTTGCCACGGAGTGGAACAACTTTGTTGCACATTCTGTTGGCAGCTGATCCGGCGCATCGTGCACCAATCACCTGGGAAGTGATGTCCCCCTCCCCACCGACCTCAGATGACCGAGAAAAACGCATCCGACAGGCAACGCGCGATCTGGCGGCGCTGCGTTGGCTGGCTCCGACCTTCGAAACGGTTCACACCACCGGCGCGGAATTGCCTCAGGAATGCGTTTCGCTAATGAGCCCCACGTTTATGAGCGACCAATTTGACACGATGTATAACATGCCGACGTACCGGGCCTGGTTTTTTAGTCAGGATTTGCGACCGGCTTACGAATTTCATCGCCGCTCTTTGCAACACCTGCAGTTTCGCGAATCGGCGGAGCGATGGATCCTGAAAGCGCCGGCGCACATGTTCGCCGCGCCTGCGTTGTTGTCGATCTATCCTGACGCGCGATTTGTTCAAATTCATCGCGACCCGCTGGAAGCGGTCGCTTCGGTTTCAAGTCTGGTCACCATTTTACGACGCGTCTTCAGTGATTCGGTCGACCCTGTTCAGGTCGGAAGTGATGCGCTGTTTTACTGGTCACAGGCATTAAAGACTTTCCTGCGCGCCAGAGACCAACTTACGACGTCACGCGTTTGCGATCTGCGTTATACCGATCTGTGCTGCGATCCGATCGCAGCCACGCGATGCGTTTACGAACATTTCGGTTGGAGCTTCTCGAGTGAGATTGACGCACGAATGCGTAGCGCACTCGCCCAACAAACGTCGCAAAAAAATGGCGTGCATCGATACGACGCTGCCTACTTCAGATTAAGCGGAGTGAGCGGATTTGAGGAATACTGCGAGCGATTTGGCTTTTCGACTTCGCCGTTGAGCAAGCCGAATGAACGCGCCGAAGCCGCCGCGTAACTGCATCCACTTCGCCGTCGCGAGGCTGGTTATTGCACCCGCAATGGGATTCATTGGTGATCCGCGCTTCGATCGTGTGCTAGCGCGCCTGACCGACTGAGGCCGATCAACAATGAATCGGCAGGACGGTCAGAAGCGACTACTTACATCACCATTCCGCCGTCTACACAGACGACCTGGCCCGTAATGTAATTGGCTTCCGGTGACGCGAGAAACCCCACCAAGTTCGCGACGTCTTCGGGCGTGCCGGTTTTGCCGAGCGGAATCTTCGATTGAATCATTTTCTTGATTTCGTCGGACAAGCCCGTCGTCAGGTCGGTCGTGATAAAGCCCGGCGCGATTGCGTTCACGGTGATATTGCGACTGGCCAATTCGCGCGCGAGCGATTTCGTGAAACCGATCAGCCCGGCTTTGCTCGCAGCGTAATTCGTTTGCCCGGCGTTGCCGATCAAACCGACCACCGAACTAATGTTGAGGATGCGGCCGGAGCGCTGCTTGATCATCGCCCGCAGAATTGACTGCGTAAAATTAAACGCGCCCCGCAGATTCGTGTTAATGACGGCGTCCCAATCTTCGACTGACATCCGCATCGCGAGACCGTCGCGCGTCACTCCCGCATTGTTGATGAGGATATCGACCTTCGCGAAGTCGCTAAGGATTTGGGCGCCGACTTTTTGCACGGCCGCATGATCAGCAACATCGACTGCGTAATGTTTCGCTGAACCCGCGCGCAGAATATTCAGTTCGCCAGCAGTTCGCTTCGCGTTTTCCTCGCTCTGGCTGACGCACGCAATGCGGGCACCCTCACACGCAAGGCGTAGCGCGATCGCATGCCCAATCCCCCGCCCTGCACCGGTCACGATTGCCGCCTGATCTTCGAATCTCATCCTCAGATCGCAATGCTGCGCGTTGCTCCGAAAGTGTCAACACAACATGAGCGCAGAGAATTCTGATCAACGATCGGGTTTTACCGTCGCCCGGTTACGATTTCCCGACGGCGAAGTTCGCGAAATCTTCGGCTCAAACAGAATTGCTCGGCGAAAGCTCGGTCTCAGGAGCCAAACACATCGAGAAAAGCGACCTCGAACGCGAGTGGTTCCCGAACGTTGCGGCCGAGATTGTCGCGTAGTTCTTCCAGGCGCTGGATTCGTCGCAACACTTCCGCGGCGCTGAGTCGTTCTGCGAGCGTGGTGATTTCCTTTTTCGCCGCAGGGAAATCCCGCCGCGCTATATTGCTGCACGCGCGCAAAACATCGGACCACCATTCCAGAAGCACTTCCACAAGCATCGCCCGCCGTTGAATGTAGAGGCTTTCGGTCAGCGCCTTGTAATATTCTTCTCGATCGTCCAGCCATGCGCCGTCAGTGCAATTGCGGTAACGCGTTTCCTCTTCTTTAAATGCGTCCGCGGTTTGGGTTTTGATTTGCTCGCGAATTTCGCCAAGCAACGACTGCATCCCTTGAGTAACGCGATACGCTTGCTGGACGCCCCAATTCTTTTCCCGCGCGGTATTGCGAAGCAGTTCCACCAGTTCAGCGCGCTCAGGCATTTCGATTTCTTCGCCGTTCGCCGCCAGCGGAATGGAAATGCAACGCGAGACAATAGTGTCCGGCAACGCTTCCGGCAGCGCGCTGAGCAAAAGCAGAAGCGAATTCGCCGGCGGCTCTTCCAGCGTCTTCAAAAATGCGTTCGCGGCCTCCGGTTGCAACCGGTCCGCTTCGGTAATGATTGCAACTTTGCGGCGGCCTTTGCTTCCACGCATTTGAAGTCCGTGTTCCAGTTCCCGGATCTGCTTAATCAGAATTCGGCGCGACCTTGATTCGGGCTCGGCCACAAAAATTTCGTGCGCCCTCGCAGAAAACACATCGGCCGGATCAGTTCCGTTGACGGCATTTGCGAGTTCCGCCGCGACCTCTCGTTTGCCGCTGCCAGTCGGCCCCGAAATCAAATACGCATGCGCCAAGCGCTTCTGTTCATGCGCTCGCCGCAAAAATCCGATCGCTGCTTTGCGGGTGAACGCCATATTAACTCGCGGTCTTCGCTAAATCCGGAAAACGCTTCGAAAGAATTTCCCAAATCTGATCCGCGATGTCAGCGGGCGATTCCCAGCCTTTGATCACCACCACGCGATCTTTCTGCCGCTTCGCGAATTTCAGATAGCCATCGCGGATCTTCTCGTAAAATTCGTCGCGTTCCTGCTCCATTCGATCCGGCCGACGCGGACCTTTCATGCGCGCGCGCGTCGTTTCAAGATCGACATCGAGCAGGAACGTAACCTCCGGGATGCAACCGGCAACGGCAAAAGCGTTCAAGTGCCGGACAATTGTTTTGTCCAGTTTGCGCGCGACACCTTGATAAACAGTGGTCGAGTCAAAGAATCGGTCCGCAATCACGCATTCGCCGCGTTCCAACGCCGGTTTGATCACTTCGCGAACCAGTTGCGCGCGGCTCGCCTCAAACAAAAGCAGCTCGGTTTCCGGAGTCATGCCGGCGCTTTCCGGCGCAAATTGCAAGAGTTCGCGAATGGTTTCGCCGATGGCCGTGCCGCCCGGTTCGCGCGTAATCAAAAACGGAACGCCCGCCGCGTCGAGACGGTTGGCCAGCAACTGCACCTGGGTCGATTTTCCACAACCCTCAGAGCCCTCGAATGTCACAAAAGGCAGCCGCACCATGACCATGTCGATCTTCAAACAAAGATCGACAAATGTCGAACCGGGTTAAGATGGAACCGATGAAAAAGTTCTGGCTCGTGAAACAGGAACCATCTGATTATTCATGGTCCGATTTTGTTGCTGATGGCGGCACAAGTTGGACCGGAGTGCGAAATTTCGCGGCGCGTAATAATCTGCGCCGGATGTCCAAAGGCGATCGCGTTCTCTTTTATCACAGCGGTGAAGAAAAGGCGGTCGTTGGCATTGCCAAGGTCGCGCGCGCGGCCTATCGCGACGCGACCGCGAAAGAAGGCGATTGGAGCGCGGTCGATCTCGTTCCGATCAAAGCGTTGCCGAAACCGGTAACCCTTGCGGAAATAAAATCGAAGTCGCAGTTAAAGAAAATCGCGCTCGTTCGGCAGTCGCGTCTGTCGGTTATGCCGTTGGTCGCCAAGGAGTTCGGCTTCATTGTCGGAATGGCTGGTTAGTTAATTTACTTGTCCTAGTAGGAAGCGCGGTCGAAATTTGGCAAAATGACATCGGCTGTGGCCACGCAGTTTCTGCCGGCTGTCGCGGCGGCGAGTGCGACCAAAGACTATCTCGTTGTCTCCCTTCACGACGTCGCACCTGCCACTCAACTGGTCGCAGACAGAATCATTTCCGAGCTGACGCAAAGAGGAATCCGGCATTGCTCGCTCCTGATCGTCCCCGATTACCATCACCGGGGCGCGTCGATGCAAGATCGGCAGTTTGTTTCCTGGTTGCGCAATCTTGAAGCGACCGGGCACGAGATCGTGATCCACGGCTATTTTCACGAGCGGCCGCAGCGTGCGCACGAAAGTTTTCTCGAAAAATTCGCGACCCGATTTTACACCCAGGGCGAAGGCGAATTTTACGATCTCGGTTACGATGAAGCCTGGCGGCGAATCAAAACGGCGCGCGACGAATTTCAGGCAGTGGGCTTAAAGCCGCGTGGTTTTGTCGCGCCGGCTTGGTTGCTCAGCTCGGACGCGGAGCGCGCGGCCCGCGATGCAGAAATGGAATATACAACCCGGCTTCGAACAGTGCACGATTTACGCTTCGGTGAAACCTTCTCCGCGCGATCGCTCGTTTACAGCGTACACAACGGCTGGCGACGCGCGACGAGCCTGGCTTGGAACGCTGCGCTCAGCCACGTCGTCAAGGACAATCCGCTCGTTCGTCTGAGTATTCATCCGCCGGATTTTTCCCATCCGACCATTTGGCGGCAGATTGTCGATCTTATCAGTGAAATGGCACTTATTCGAACGTCAACAACATATCAGGATTGGATCACTGAGCAGCGCCTCAAGCACGGGCTCTGATTCTTATATGAGCAAATGTGACCTCCATATTCACTCCCGTTTCAGCGCGCGCTCGGAAGAGTGGCTATTTCGGCGCCTTGATTTTCCGGATTCTTATTCCGATCCGCGCGAGCTGCATCGGCAATTGCTTAAGCACGGAATGGATTTCGTCACGATCACCGATCACGACTCGATCGACGGTTGCCTGGAAATTCAGGACTTCCCGAAAACGTTCATCAGCGAACAAGTCTCGACTTATTTTCCACAGGACCCCTGTAAGATCCACATCCTGGTCTGGGGGATTACCGAAAGGCAACACGCCGACATCGTCCTCATTCGAGAAAATGTTTTTTCGCTGCAGCGATATTTGCAGAGCGAACGAATCGCGCACGCGGTCGCGCATCCGCTCTACAGCGTCAACGGTAAGCTCGAAACGTCACACCTAGAGCGCCTGATCTTGCTCTTCAAGCATTTCGAAGGCGTCAACGGGCTGCGTGATGCGCTCTTGAGCGAACTGGCGCAAGAACTGTTCGCATCGCTAACACCAAAGAAAATCGAGGAATTGGCCGAGCGCCACAATCTCGAGCCGACTCATCGCGAGCCGTGGAAAAAAATTCCGGTCGGCGGGTCGGATGATCACGGCGGAAAATTCATCGCTTCGGCGTTTACCGAGACGCCGAAGGCCGATTCAGCTGAAAAATTTCTTGCGCACTTGCGGAGCGGTGCTTGCCAAGCATGTGGTAAAGGCGGCACTCCACTCGCGCTCTCGCATGGTTTTTACAACACGGTCGCCAGTTTTATTCAGGATCACTTTCACGAAAAACTCGGAGCGAGCGCACCCTTGGTGGAGCAGATGTTCTCGCGCTTCATGGAAGGGCGCGATCCGACTGAGCTGACGTTGAAGGACAAAGCGACGGTTTTCGCCCAGGGCGTGGTCTCCGGAAAAATTTTCGACCTGATGAAACCGACGAACATGTCGCTTTGGAAAGAATTGTCGAACCAATTCCAGGAAGCCCAGGCAAAGGCAAACACCGAATTCGAGCTAAAGGGCGCTTCCGAGCCGGAGCGCAGAACGTTCCTGATGGCGAACGCAGTCGCGGAGCAGTTGGCCTATCGACTGTTCAAGAAATTTGTCCAGCAAGTCGGCAGCGGCAATTTAGTCGAAAGCATGCAGGCAATCAGCGCAATCGCCCCAATCCTGATAATTCTCGCGCCTTACATTTACGGTTTTCACAGCCAGGCGCCGTCGCGAAAATGGCTGCAGAAAATTTTCCGCGAGTTGACCGGGAGAATCCCGCTGGCGCTGCAAAACAACAAGCGGGCCTGGTTCACCGACACGCTCGAAGACGTCAACGGCGTCGCGACCACGATCCGAAAAATGACTGCGGCCGGCGCGGGTGCCGGGAAAGAACTGATCGTGATCACATCGCGCAATGAGCTGACAGTCGACGATATCCCGATCAAAAATTTCAAACCGATCGGCGAATTCGAACTGCCGGAGTATGAACTGCAAAAGCTCAGTTTCCCGCCGATCTTGCAAATGCTCGATTACATTCAGCGCAAAAGATTCAGCGAAGTGATCATCAGCACGCCTGGACCGATCGGCCTGACCGCGTTGCTCGCGGCGAAAATGCTCAATCTCCAAACGAGCGGAATTTATCACACCGACTTCCCGCAATACGTCCGCATCCTAACCGAGGATAGTTTTCTCGAAAGCGTCACCTGGCGTTACATGCACTGGTTTTATGGCCAGCTCGACACCGTCTTCGTAAACTCGGAGGAATATCGCGAAAGCTGGATTAAGCGCGGTTTTGAACCGGAAAAATTAAGGATTTTCCCGCGTGGACTCGATACAAAGCTTTTCCACCCGACGCGGCGCGACCCCGCGTTCTTCGAAAAGTTTGGCGCAAAGAATGGACAGGTCCGATTGCTGTATGTCGGCCGCGTCTCACGGGAGAAAGATCTCGATCTTCTTGCTCAGGCTTATCGGCGTCTACGCGCCGAGGGTTTGTCGATCCAACTCTGCGTCGTCGGTCATGGTCCCTATTCGAAAGAATTTTCCGAATCGTTGCCGGAAGCTCTTTTTATCGGATATCTCACCGGCAAAGAGTTGGCGGCCGCCTATGCGTCGGCCGACATTTTTGTTTTCCCAAGCACGACCGACACGTTTGGGAATGTGATCATCGAAGCGCAGGCTTCGGGCGTTCCGGTGATCGTCTCCGATTCGGGTGGACCAAAAGAATTGGTTGAAAACGATTGCAACGGCTTGATCACGAAATCGCACGATGTGGAAGATCTTACTCGTGCGATTCGAGAGCTCGCGACGAATCCCGAACGGCGCAAACGAATGGGCGATCTCGCGCGCGAAAGCGTGATTGATCGCACTTGGCCGAACGCGTTTCGGAGATTCTGGGCAGCGACTGAAGTTAGTTAATTAGCTCGGCAATGGCGGCGGTTCGGTCGCTTTCACGGGCGGCGGGTTGGAAACCACGGCCCAGACATCGTAGTCCGGTCCGAATTGTCGGATGAACCGCAGACCGAATGCGCGCAGACAAACGTAAACCGGAAGCAAAATGACAGTGCCGACATACGGTAAGGCCGCGATGCAACAAGTCGCGCACGTGGCTATCCCAGCGATCATCGCTGTTGCGATGAGCAGGCAGATCCCAAACAGACAAAATAAGATAAACGGTCCCGGATCCTCCAAGAGTAGCGTCGCCACTTGACGAAATGCTTCCACCGCCCGGAGCCGGCGAACGTACATTAGTGGAACCATAAAATAGCTCGTCACCCCGAAAAAGAACACGAAACAGATCCAGGCCAAAAAAAGCAGGGCAAACAAAATGATGAACAGCGGTGTCATCGTATCACTTATGCTTACTCCCTGACCAAAGATCCCGAGTGGAACAAGCACGCTAAGACAGAACAATCCAAAAACAGCCATTGAGCCAAACACCACCAATGAGAGAAAAAGGAAATAACTATTGCCTTCCTGCCGATACTCGCGCCACGGCTCGGCAATGGCGGCGCGATTTCGAGCAATGCAATCTGTGAAAATGAAATTGCCACGCGCCCGGAGCCACAAGAACAGAACAATCAAGACAAGCATGAAAAACCCAAAGACTGCGATCGCGATTGGCAGCCACGGCTTCCATTGCTCCCAGTCCGGAAAAACAAAGTTTTGCTTCGCCCTTCTTGGCGGAAAATTTCCAAACGGAAAATTGAAGCCACCACCGCCAAAGTGCCCGGACAGAAGCGCGGCGAACCCGATGATCAGCCATTTTTCAAAAACAAACGGTTGAAAAAGAATCCTCTTCGTCACCTCGAAGGATTCTTCGAACGGTTTGATGATCTCGATCTTACCGGTCGCACCGTTCACAAGATCATTTGAGCGGCTCGGCAAGTATTGATCAAGCTCTCTCACTGCGCGTCCGACGTTTTTGTGTAGGGTTACTGCTTATGGAGCGAGGGACGGCCCGCCGATATCCGATTGGCGCTGAAGTAATTAATCCTAACGAGACGCATTTCCGTATTTGGGCGCCGAAAGCGCGGCAGGTCGATCTTGTCTTGGAAGAGAACACCCAAAAAAACGCCAAGCGCACGTTTCATCCGCTGCAACGCGAAGAAGGCGGGTATTTTTCGGGTAGCGCGAACGTCGGTGCGGCCGCGCTCTACCGCTTTCGCGTCAACAAAGCCGACCATTTCCATCCCGACCCGGCTTCGCGATTTCAACCACAAGGTCCGCACGGGCCGTCGTGCGTTGTCGATCCAACGCAATTCAAATGGACCGATTCGAAATGGCGAGGCGTGAAAATGAAAGGCCGGGTCATTTACGAAATGCATGTCGGCACTTTCACAAAAGAAGGAACGTGGCGGGCGGCCGCCGGACAATTGGAAGAACTTGCGCGAATCGGAATCACAGTGGTCGAGATGATGCCGATTGCCGATTTCCCGGGAAACTTTGGCTGGGGTTATGACGGGGTCGACCTTTTTGCGCCGTTCCACGTTTACGGAACACCGGATGATCTGCGCGCGTTCGTCGATCGCGCGCACTCGTTAGGCCTGGCCGTGATCCTGGACGTCGTTTACAACCACTTCGGTCCCGACGGAAATTACATCCGAGTTTTCTCCGATCATTACTTCACCAAGCGTTACGAAGAAAACGAGTGGGGTGAATCGATTAATTTTGACGGAGCGGACGCAGGCCCGGTGCGCGAATTTTTCATCACCAACGGCCGCTACTGGATCGACGAGTTTCATTTCGACGGCTTCCGCTTCGATGCCACCCACGAAGTCAAAGACAGTTCGGGCGAATATATCATCGGCGCGATCGGGCGCGCCGCACGCGAAGCGGCCAAACCGCGCGATATCATTTTGATTGCTGAGAACGAGCGGCAGGAAGGAAAGGTAATCCAACCACGCGAAAAAGGCGGCGACGATTTGGACGCAGTCTGGAATGACGATTTTCATCATGCTGCCGTCGTAGCGTTGACTGGAAAACGCGAAGGCTACTACACCGATTATCTCGGCAGCTCGCAGGAGTTTATTTCCGCGGCCAAGTACGGTTATTTGTTTCAAGGCCAGCCTTATTTTTGGCGGCAAGGGCGGCGCGGCACACTAACCTTTGGAGCAAAGCCGGAAGCGTTTGTCTCCTTTATCGAGAATCACGATCAAGTCGCGAACACCGCAGCCGGCGAACGGTTGCGTTTCCAAACGTCGCCGGGTCGTTACCGCGCGATGACTGGACTCTTGCTGCTCGGTCCCTGGACGCCGCTCCTTTTCCAAGGTGAAGAATTCGGTGCCTCCACGCCGTTTACATTTTTTACTGACATTGGAGACGCTCCGATGCGCGAGGCGATTCGCAAAGGACGGTTCGAATCTCTGGCGCGATTCCCGTCCTTGGCTACGAAGGAGGCCCAGGACCGTTTACCAGTGCCTTCAGATCCAACCGTGTTCGACAGTTGCAGATTGGATTTCTCCGAACGCGAAAGAAACAAAGAGCTCTATGATCTGCATGTCGATCTATTGCGGTTGCGGCGTGAAGATTCGCGCTTTCGCGAACAAAGAACGAATGGCGTTGACGGTGCCGTTCTGGGCCCGGCCAGATTTGTTCTGCGTTATTTCAGCGAAGACAACCAGGACGATCGACTCCTTGTTGTTAACCTTGGCAAGCTCAGCGAACTAAATCCCGTCCCAGAGCCGTTGCTCGCGCCACCGCCTGGCTTGGAATGGAAAACTCTTTGGTCAAGCGAATCGGCGCGCTACGGCGGGGCCGAAACTGCGACCGTGGCAACACAAAACAACTGGACGTTACCGGCCGAAGCGACTGTGGCGTTGAGGTTGATCCCCAGACAAAGGCAGCAAAACAGTCGGAACCAACGAAGTTCTTGATTCGCATTCCGATGCACTGGCTACAATTTCGTTCTTCCCGAGAGCGCTTGTTGTAACGTCAGTTCGTCGGCCGATTCCAAACCTGCGCCTGCCGGAAGACCGCGCGCAATTCGCGTGAGGGAAACCGGTTTGTCTTTTAAAAGATCGACAAGGTAATTTATCGTTGCCTCGCCTTCCACGTCAGCCGCCAACGCGAAAATAATTTCGGCGAATTTCTCTTTCTCGATGCGCTCGAGCAATTCTTTTATCCGCAGATCTTCCGGGCCGATATGATCGAGCGGCGAAATGCGGCCGCCTAACGAATGGTAGCGCCCGCGGAACGTCCCCGTTTTCTCAAGTGGTAAAATATCAGTCGGCTGTTCCACTAGACAGAGCAGCTCAACCGCGCGCGAAGAATCCGCGCAAATATCGCAAAGTTCATTGGTCGCGAAATAGCCGCAAAGTTTGCAGGGATGAATGCCCTTGCGAGTTTCGGAAATTGCGCGCGCGATCTGTTCGGGCTGATCGCCGCGCGCCTGCACCATCCAGAGCGCAATTCGCTCGGCTGAGCGCGGGCCGACGCCGGGCATTTGTCGAAGTTGCGCCACCAAATCCCGCAACGCGGGTGGATATTCCGCTTTTCTCAAGACCCCGCCCCTCTTACCCGTGCTTCACCGGCATTTCGCCCAAATTCAGCGCGAGCGGTTCGAGACGGCGGAGATACAGTTGCAGCGGCGGATCTTCTTCCTGGTTAGGCCCGCGCGCCTTTACAAATTCAGAATATGCTTCGGCCCAGCGTTTTTCTCGATAAAACACAACGCCGTTCCAGAAACAATCGCGCCGCGCCAATTGCTCCGGGTTCGCTTTCGCCGCCAGCCAGAGTGGTTCGTAAATTTCATGACGCTCCCGCGAGTTGACGCCGCTCAGAAAATCGATCGGACGTGCGACGACGTATCTGCTGGCGAGGTCGAATGTGCGCGGCCCAATCAAAACTTTAGAGCCATAAAAACGGTTCGCGACACAAAAACGCCGCGCCAACTCGACCGGCTCGCCGCTGGTGATCAGTCCGGGACGTTCGCCGTCTTGCAGCGGAGCCACAATCATCGTTCCCGAGCTCACGCCCAGATGCACATCGCATCTCGCGTCGCCGTTGGCGAGGCAGGACTGACGGAACCGTTCGACTATATCGAGCGCGACGCGGACCGCTTTGTCACCATGATGCGCATCCGTTTCCGGAAAACCAAAAAGCGCAACCACGCCCTCCGCATCCGCTGTTTGAATATAAGCGCCCGCCTGCATGAAAGCGTCCTTCACGCGTCGGATAAATTCCTCTGTAATTTTGCCGAAGACCGGTGGCTCACATTCGTCTGCTAGATCGTATTTGTTCGCGACGTCGCAAACGGCCACTGTCGTCTCGTAGGTCTTCGCTTCCGGATCAAACCGAATCTCCCCGTTGATTATGCGCTGCAACTGGTCTTTCGAAAGCCGACCGCTGAAAAATGTACGTGCAGTTACCGAACCGCCGCGTTGCACGATAGCCCTGTAACGGTCGGCCACGACAAAAGCGAGCGCGACCGCGAGCAGCGAAGGGAACGGTTGGAAAAAAACTTTGTAGAGCGAGCAAACCCATGAAAGCGCCACCAGCTCGATGATCAATCCAAGTGCGATCAAACCGATTCGCTCACGCCGCAAACTTGTTAGAGTCAACGCGACGACGCCGAATGATAAAATCGACAAGATTGCATATTGCGCCGGTTTTGAAACGACGCGCGTCGCCGCGTCCCACGAAGAAATGTAATTCGCAGCGCGGTCTTCGAATTGCACGAGTAGCTGGGTGAGATGCAGCGCCCGTACCGCGACCACGACGACAACGCCAATGATCAAAGTGGTTAGAAGTGGGCGTTTCATGAAGGCAAATCAGGATTTCGCGTTTGCGCTTGCCGGATAATACGATTGGACTACCAGTTCGCTCAAACATCTATCCGGAGTGCCGACCGCCTCGGCGCCGAGGATGAATTTGGTCCGGCCGGTGTTCTTTTTCACCAAGTTCAGGCCAAATTGGTAATCCTTGAACAGATGGGCGCAGAGATCGTTCATGTTCATCCGCTCGGTTTGGGCCCGTTCCACCAAACGCCGCAAGGCCGAATCGTCAAAGACAATTTCGAGCCCGTGCGCCTTCCCAAAGACCTCGGCCCATTGGCGGGCCGCGCCCTCCAGCATTTTTGCTTCCTGTTTTTCCCCCTCCACCATGAGGCGATCGAGGACGCGCTTCGGCTCACGGACGAGCTCAGCCGTCACGCGCAGCTGACTTAAACCTGAACCCGCCAGGTAATATTTGTAATCGCGGAAAAGTTTTTCGAACACAGTCAGCAATCCCCGTGCACCGGTTTTTTCCTCGGCTGCGGCTTCGGCGATCAAGCGGAGGGCCTCGTCATCAAAGCTGATGTCGATCCCGTAGGCACGAAAAGCGCGCTCATATTGGCGGAGCAAACTACCTTCCGAAAATTTCATGATCTTGAACAGATCGTCCGCGTCGAGATCCAGACAGACCACTCGCACCGGCAAACGGCCAATAAACTCCGGCTCAAATCCGTACTCGACAAAATCATTCGTTGTCACGTGCTGAAACAATTCGTTATCCATCACATCGACTGGCTCAGCTCGAAAACCGATCTGTCCCTGACGCACACGCCGCGCCACTTGCTCCTTCAATTTTTCAAATGCCCCGCTGACCACGAACAGAATATGGCGCGTGTTGATCGTCTCACGCTTAGCTTTGCCTTTGCGCTGAAATTCAAACGCCGCTTGCAATTGCGCCTGCAGATCATTCATGCTGCGCACAGGCACCTCGGTTTCCTCCATCAGCTTGAGCAACGTCGTTTGGACACCGCGCCCGCTCACGTCGCGTCCGATCAAATTCCCGGCCGACGCAATCTTGTCGATCTCGTCGATGTAAATGATCCCGAACTGCGCGAGATTCACGTCCCCGTTGGCTTTATGCACGAGCTCGCGCACGAGATCTTCGACGTCGCCACCGACGTAACCCGTCTCACTGAACTTGGTCGCGTCCGCTTTCACGAACGGCACCTTGATCAAATCGGCGATGTGCTTGATTAGATAGGTTTTTCCCACCCCGGTCGGGCCGACCAGGATCACATTTTGCTTCGTGTATTCGAGATGCTCGGCCGCTTCCGGATTTTCTTTCTCGAGTTGAAGCAGATACTTCGCGTGGTTGTAATGATCGCAGACCGCGATCGCGAGCACCTTCTTCGCTTCGTCCTGCTTGATCACGAACCGGTCGAGGTGCGCCTTGATATCGCGCGGTAAAAAACTGAACTCAAACTTGTCGCTATCGATCTTCTCCGGCTTTTCCTCGACCTGCGATTCCGCCGGTTCGGGTGCAGGAAATGCCGCAACGGAGACACGATCGCCGAAGTTCTGTTTCATAAACTCGGTGATCTTCGTCTTCAGCTCCTCGGGGGAAGGAAACGTTGGCGGCGGATTCTGCTCCATTAATTTGCCTCTATGGCGGCGATTTGTGACCACTGGCGCTGGCTCGGCGTTCAAAACACGGCCGTCTCCCGAAAAATCTACCATCGGACTGGCCGGTGTAAAATACGCCTCCTTCGGACCCGAGAAATCAAGCCGAGGCTATGTTTTCACGGCCGTGGCGGAGGACGCGCGACATCCAGATGAGCTCGTTGAGGAATGTGTCGACGCGGCGAACGAAATTTTGATCGAGCAAATTGCCATGTTCGTCGAACAGAGTTCCGATTCGGCCGAAGTTAACATCTTCAAAGATCGTCACCAATCCGAGCTCGCGCATGACCGGAAGCAAGCTCTCAATTGCGCGCGCGCCGCCGAACGCGCCAGCCGACACGCCGCAAATGCCGACCGCCTTGTGAATGTATTCCTTTAGGTTCATGTCGAGCGCGTGTTTCAGTAGACCCGGGAAACTGTGGTTGTACTCGGGCGTAACGACGATGAGGCCGTCGCAGCGCTGGATCGTCGCCGAAAATTTCGGGTCCTTAATCTGTTCGCCCGCATCATCCAGTTTCATCGGCAACGTGCATACGTCGATAAACTCTGATTCCACGCCGGCGCGCTTCTTCGTTTGTTCAAAGACGAATCGCGCGGCGTTTTCGCTTTCACGGCCCTGACGGGCGGTGCCGAGAATTACGGGAATAAAAAGTGGGCGTTCCATGTCGGCAGGATTAACAGAATTCTACAGAATGAACTGCCCCTAGCGATCCAGATTCAAACGCGGTAAAGTTTTCTTGCAATTGGACCGTTGGCTTGATCGTTTGCTTAGGCAAAAAGAGGACGACGGATTTGCTTTTCACCTTTCCACCCCAAACTACTTCGGGTAACCCTGACCCGGATTCAAATCTATGGCGCGGTTTATGCGCAAACCCTGCGCAGCTCGTCAAGCCAGTTTTTTTAAGTATTTTAGGGCCGATAAGGGGTCGGAGGCGCGATTTAGGTGCAAATGGTAAAATCTGGGAAGAACAAGACCAAACCGAAGCTCAACCTTTCGGTGCGTGAAGAGCAACGAAACAAACTGGAACAAATGGCAGCGTTAGAGAAGCGTTCCGTCTCCAACCTTATCGAGGTTATGGCCGATGAACGTTGGGAGCGATTGGTCGAGCAGCAGGGCATTGCTTACGCTAAAACCGTGGCGGAAGCGATGAACCTTAAACTTGACCTGGACAATCCAGCAGAGCGCGCAAAACTGCGCCGAGCAGTTCTAGATCTTGTCGCCGAGAGAAAAGGGCGAAAGCGCGCGAGCGCAGGAAGCAGCGCCTGGTCACGGCGGATCCGTCCGCGCGGACAGTCCGCGGTCGGCGCCTGAAGGAACACCGTAGTTATTTTTTGTAGCCGAGTGCGTCTTTGCCTAGCACTGGGGCAACTTCGCGCGGGCCGCCCCATCGGAAAGTCACAGCCGCGCTCACGATGTCGACGGAGATATCAAACTTTCCGCGCAATTCGTGGCCCTGGCTGTCGGTGAAATCGACGCGCTGTTCCTCGACGAACAAATGCGCATAGCCAAAATCGACATCCATGAAATGAGTCGGTGACCAGCGGAATCCAGCGCCAAGAAAGTAGCGATTGTTATCCGGAATGCGCGGGGTGCCGAACTGGGGGCTTTGAATAGGCGTTTCGTCGTAAGCGAATCCGAGACGCAACGTCCAATCCTTGTTCGCGTACCATTCGAATCCCGCTGAACAACGCACCGTGTCATCGTAATTAACCGGAAGGATGTTCGACGGTGTCGCCGCGTTCTGAAACACAATCGGTACACGCTGTAGCCGGCTCCATTCTGTCCAGGTAATGTCGCCCATCAACGCAAACTGCCGTTCGAAGCGCTGATAAACGCTCAGGCGAAGAATAGACGGAAGATCGAGTTGGGCCGTTGCGCCCTGGTTGAAAAATAGATCTTGGAAAAGGCCGGGCACCGGGAATTGCACCGGCGCGCCCAGTGCGGTGATCGCCGGCACCTCGCGAAAATCGGCCCGACCTTCGATCGTGTGATCGATCGCCGAGCGAAAACTCACGCCGAAGCGACCGTCCTGAAAAAAAGATTCGTCGTTGCCTTTCAGGTACTCGACCAAGCCGCCGACCGTGAAACCAACGCTCCAATCATTGCCTGTTACCTCGGAAACGCCATCGCGACCGCCCGGGAAGAAACCAGCATTGAGATAAGCAAGTTGCGTCGGGCCGGCAAGAAACGGCGGCAGCGCAGCAAAGAATTGGCTGAGCGGCCCTTGCGCGGCGAGACCGAAGTCGATCGCCTGTGAGAGCCGCGCTGAGACGTATTGAATGTCCAGACCCGCTCCGAGCGAAACCCGATTCCAGATTCGATACGCAATCGTCGGTTGGAGGTCGAACGTCGTCAGTTTGGCGCGCAGCGCTTCATAACGCCCGACCCAGCCCGGACTGTAATCGGTTTCCAAGCCGAACGGAACAGTCACACCGATGCCGAGCGTAAGGTCGCCGTACGGTGAGTTACGAAAGACCGGCTGCGTTAAATACAAATTCGGCAATACGTGTGTGACGCCAGCGTCGCCGTCGTTACCACCAGTTATCGGCAAACCGTTGAACGGCGTGCCCGGCAAGTTGTAGCGGGAGCCCTGGTTTGTGAATGTCGCGCTCGGTACGAGCACGTGTCCGCCGAACTGCAGCTCGCTCTGGTCCAGTAATACGATCCCAGCTGGATTAAAAAACAGAGTGGAAGCATCTTCGGCCTGCGCCGCACCGCCAGCGTAGGCGGTGCCAAGACCGCTCACGCTTTGTTCATTTAACGAAAAGCTGCCCGCATCCGCTAAAAGCGGAACCCCAAGGGCAATGAGACCGAAAAACAACCAAATGTTTCGTGAATGGGGCATTAACCCCGAGGAGTTAACTCGGCGGCTCGACTGAATACAATCCGAAACAATCCGAAACGATTTTTGTCCGAAAAACTGAAACCTGGCCACACGACTATTTCGCGAACCGCCGAACGCTGAAAGAAAGAAACATGGCCGCCGCTTCGCCGCCGACGATAATGAAGGAAGCGGCCGCGTTTCTTGGGCATGTCGGAAAAGACGGGGCATCGGCTTTGCCGGCGCAAACTAATTCGTGTGAATGCGATGTGCCGAAGTGGCTTAACGCCAAAAGTCATACGCATATAGGACCAAAGTCCAATACGCCCAATATGCGTAATACGCCCAATATGCGCAATATGCCCAATTGCCTCATGTCCCCCTGAGAAAGGAAGGAAACGATGAGTACAATAACGGTCACTCAAAACAGCAGTCTTCGCCTCGCGCAACACAAAATCGCCTCAAAACGTAGCGACTGTTCGCACTGATCTAAATTGCAAAGTCGGGCCAGTTTCCCTCGTGAAATCGCGTTTCCGAGGGTGCCGATGCCGGGATTCGAACCCAGACCCCGCTTTCGCAGGAACGGATTTTAAGTCCGTTGCGTCTGCCATTTCGCCACATCGGCTTTTGCCCTCTAAAACGGTCATTTTACCTATGAAAAAATCGCTTTTCGAGCCTCTTTTATTGTAACACATAAAAACCCAAAATAACGCGATTTTACTTGTTTTTGCGGCAATGACATGGCAATGGTAGGCCATGAGACAACGCAAAATCAAGGTTCGCAAATACTGCGCGGAACAGAGTCCGCATCTTAAATTCGTGGTCAACTACCGCGAGGCCGGAAAGCGGAAACGCTCTTTCTTTGAAACCAAAGCCGCCGCCGAGTCGTTCGTCGCGTTCAAGAACGCGGAATTGAAACGCAACGGCGTCGAGGGCGCGGAGTTTCCAACAGCCTTGCGGGTCATGGCACAAGAATGCAAAGAGGCTCTGACCGCCTACGGCAAGACGATTAAGGACGCGACAGAGTTTTTCATCGCGCATCTCAAAGCGAGCGCGAAGTCGTGCACGGCTGTTCAACTGGTGAAGGAACTTGTCGCGGCCAAAGAACACGACGGCGCAAGTGCGCGGCATGTGTCAGACCTTCGCAGCCGCCTCAACATCTTCGCCAACAAATTCGACGGCCAGCCGGTTGCAACGATCACCAGCCGCGAGATCGACGATTGGTTGCGCTCCCTCCCCGTTTCGCCGGTCACGCGCAATCACTACCGCCGCTTGATCGTGCTCGCGTTCAACTTCGCCGTGAAGCGCGGATATGCGACCGACAATCCGGCGGGAAAAACTGACAAGGCCAAAGAACCGAGCGGCGATGTCGGGATTTTGAGCATCTCGGAAGCGGCGCGATTAT
>DATLJP010000025.1:0-4015 GCA_035538875.1 Chthoniobacterales bacterium
GTTTCTCGCCTTGCCGTACGTAAGCGCGGAAGGCTGCGAAAGCTTGTCTCGATTCACCTTCGATTGGTTGCGGTTGCAAGGTCACTGGCTTGACCTGTACGGGTTTGCTTGCACTTTGCGCTGTCCAGACATTGCATATCCGATAGCGTTCGGCTCGCTGTACCACAGCCGACCAAAGCCAGCGCGTCGCTGATTAGATCAAAGCCGCGTTTATCGCTGCGGGGTCGCACTTCGTAAACGTGTATTTTTTGTTCCGGTAAAATCACCGGAACGGTTCCAACATGGCTTAGACGCGATCCCGCAACCGGTTTTCGCCACTTTCCCGCGCGCAGTTGGCGCAGCAAAAAATTTTGCCGCTGTTTTCCACACCGTGGCCGATGATTTTGCACCGGCAGTGATCACATTCGGGCGCAATAACGTGGATCGCGCACTCGAAGCTGTCGAAGACGTGCGTTTTCCCCTTGAACGTGACCTCGAATGTCTTGTCATATTCATTTCCGCAATGTTCGCATTTAGCCATAAGTTTATACTCCATTTTTACATTTTGTTTCGCTGGGTTGTTATTGAAATCGACCAGGCATTCAGGCCGCGAGTGGGCATTTCATTCACCCGGTAAGCCTTCAAGCTCCCGAGGTCAGCGACAATGGTGAGAGAACTCGGTGTCATACCAGACGGGCCGCCCGTGCCGATGCCGCTGCGTCGCGCGACGGGGAACGTGAACGTTCCGTGGCCGCAGCCTAGTTCGATCACATCTTGTCTGGGGCCGGAACTTATCCGACCGAACCTTCCATCTGAAGCTCGATCAGGCGCTTGAGCTCGACGCTGTATTCCATCGGGAAGTGGCGGACGAGATCGTTCACGAACCCGTTGACGCTCAAGCTCATGGCCTGCGCTTTGCTCAAGCAGCGCTGTTGCATGTAGAAAATCTGCTCGGCGCTCACCTGGCTGACACTTGCTTCGTGCTGCACGGCATTGCCGGTTCCGCGCACGGTGATGGCCGGATAAGTGTCCGTGCGCGACGTGGCGTTGATCAGGAGGGCATCGCACTCGGTGTTGTTTTTACAATTCTTGAGATGCTTCGGTACGTGAACCAAACCGCGGTAAGTGGCTCGGCCTTTGCCGATGGAGATCGATTTTGAAATAATGTTGCTGGTCGTTTCATCGGCAGCATGAATCATCTTCGCTCCAGTGTCCTGATGCTGGCCGTCGTTGGCGAGCGCTATGGAAAGAACTTCGCCACGCGCCTTGCGACCTTTCATGATCACGCTGGGATATTTCATGGTGAGACGTGAGCCGATGTTGCAATCGATCCATTTTACCTCGGCGTTCTCCTGCGCGAGACCGCGTTTCGTCACGAGGTTGAAAACGTTGGACGCCCAGTTCTGCACGGTGATGTATTGAATCTTTGCGCCTTTTAGAGCGACGAGTTCCACGACAGCGCTGTGAAGTGTCGGAGTGTTGAACTTCGGCGCCGTGCAGCCCTCCATGTAAGTCACTTCCGAGCCTTCATCGGCAATAATCAGTGTGCGCTCGAATTGGCCGAAATTTTCGGCATTGATACGGAAATACGCTTGCAGCGGGTGCTTCACTTTGACGCCGGGCGGCACGTAAATGAACGAGCCACCGCTAAAGACCGCCGAGTTAAGCGCGCTAAATTTGTTGTCAGCGATTGGAATGACCTTGCCGAACCACTTCCGGAAGATTTCCGGGTAATGTTTCAGTCCTTCGGTCGAGCCAACGAAAATGACGCCTTGTTCGCCCACCGCTTTCTTGATGTTCGAATAGACGGCCTCGCTGTCGAACTGCGCTTCCACGCCGGCAAGGAATTTTCGTTCCTGTTCGGGAATGCCGAGCCGCTCGAATGTGCGCTTGATATCCTCCGGCACTTCATCCCAACTGCGTTTAGTCGTGGTCCCGGGGGAAAGATAGTAACGAATTCTGTCGAAGTCGATCGCTTCGAGATCCTTGCTTGCCCAGTGCGTGGGAAGCGGTTTTTCCAGAAACGTCTTTAGACCTCTGAGACGAAACTCGCGTACCCAATCCGGGTCGTCTTTAACGTCCGAGATGTAATGGATCGTTCGCTCACTCAGGCCGGTGCCCGCATCGCGTACGTGCACTTCCGGGTAAGCGAAGTCTCCGATGCTCCGATCGATGTCCACTGCTGAAGTTTCGGTTTTCATTGTGACCCTTGTTTACCTTAGCACTGGTTCAGCCGCCTCTTCGCGCGCCCAATCGTAACCTCTCTCTTCGAGCTCGAGAGCGAGCTCTTTCCGCCCGCTCCGAACAATTCGCCCCGCCACCATAACGTGCACATAATCGGGAATAATTGACAATACGCCGAGATCGGGACTACGCAACGAATTGACTCAGTGCGCAACGGTCTTAAGCGCGTCGATGTCCGGACCGCTGTCGGTTTCGCCGAGAATCGCGGATTTCGGTAGGGACGATGTCGATTTCAGCGCCGGGCACGGCCGCCTCAGCGCGTGCCCTGATTTGTTCCAACGATTCCATGATTACGTGCGCTCGATCTTTGGCGGATGAAAGACATCAGGATTCGCTGGCGGTTCCAAGTCGTGTGCGCCGAACGATGGCACTGGAAACTCACTTGGTTGCGCCGCATTGAGATGCTCGGCCTTGTTAGTGCCAGTCAGTTTCTGGTTGTCGATCTTGCGCTGCAGCTCCATGAACGCGTGTAGCAATGCTTCGGGCCGGGGCGGGCAGCCGGGAATGTAAACATCGACTGGGATATAGCGGTCGATGCCTTTGAGCACGTTGTAGCCTTCTTTGAACGGTCCGCCAGAGATTGCGCAGGCGCCCATGGAAATGACGTATTTTGGGTCGGGCATCTGGTTGTAGAGCCGCACGATTTGCGGCGCCATTTTCTTCGTCACCGTGCCGGCCACGATCATCAGGTCCGCCTGGCGCGGTGATGGCCGGAAGATTTCACCGCCAAAGCGCGCGATGTCGTAGCGCGACGCTGCCGTTGCGATCATTTCAATGGCGCAACACGCAAGACCGAATTGCAGCGGCCAGATCGAGTTCTTGCGTCCCCAGTTGTAAAGTTCCTGCATCGAAGTCACCCAGACTCCCTGCCGTTGGAGTTCGCTGCGTAATGCTTCGTCGATTTGCTCGCTCATTCTTCCTTCATCACTCCCTTTTCCTGATACTCCATTACTCCGTTGTTGGCTTCACCTCGCCCAATTTAAGCACCCTTTGCTCCGTGCCCAAACGGGTCCCTCAATTAGCAGCAACAAGAAAACTAGTATCGCGTGAACGGCCACATTAAACTATTTCGTGGATCGTGGTTTCGCACCAGTCAGTGTCAATCTGTGGCGTTCACTTCTTCTCGTTCCACTTTAGAACGACGCCGTGCATCACACCGCCGATCTCCAATAGCTTTTCCTTGTGATGCACCATATCAGCGCGCGTGAATCCAGTGATGGCGTAATCCTTGCGCAGAAAAATCGCCTGCTCCGGACAGACCTCCTCGCACATCCCGCAGAAAATGCAGCGAATCATGTCGATATCGAATTCCTCTGGATATTTTTCGACTTTGGCGAACCGGTCTGTCGAAGGAATCTCGCCTGGAATAATTTTGATCGCGCGCGGCGGACAGATGAATTCGCATAGCTGACAGGCAACGCAGCGCACACGCCCGTCCCAATCCCGCACAAGCGCGGGCGCGCCCCGATAATGGTCCGGCAGGCTGCTGTCCCATTTTTCCTCGGGATATTGCATCGTGATCTTGGTGCGCCCGAGCAGCATATTTGTGAAATGCTTCAGGGTGATGGTGAGGCCGCCGACGATTGCCGGCAAATACATGCGCTCACGCCAGTTGAGCTTCGGTCGTGCAACAGTGTAGGCCATGATTCTTAAATCGTAATCTTGCTCTTACTCTTAATCATGCTCGCAATGTCGCTACGAGCCGGGGTATCAACTTAAAGGTCGACATATTCATCTGTCGCCTTCGCCCATTACGAAGTCCAGCGGGCACGTCGCTCACCATGCAGCAGGA
>DATLJP010000026.1:0-11369 GCA_035538875.1 Chthoniobacterales bacterium
TGAAACTCCGGCGACAATCGCCGACACATTGATCGCATGGATCAAATATTAACTTAGTTTTTCGCGGGCTCGGGGGCGTCGAGATTTCCGGCCGGCAAATGCGCGGCTTTCCAGTCCATCGCCATTTGGATCCGCGCTCGGCCGCTTGGATGATTGAAGAAAATGACTTCTTCAATTGGCGTTGGATCGAGTTTGCGATATACGCCAAGTTTCAGCGAAACTTTCGCAACGCCATCCGGCTCGCGCGACGTGTTAATACCGAATTGGTCCGCTTCGCGTTCAGTGATGCGCACGACCGAATTCAGGACAGGCGTCATCAGAAATGCGAATGTCACAAAGATCAACATCAATAACGGAAAGCCGGCCGGATCGGCGATGCCACGGACGTTCCACCATTCGCCCCAGCGCCGCAGCGCCCAATCGGAAACCGCGCGCGCGACCGCGAAACCAAAAAACGCGACGATTCCCAAATAAATCGTCAGCTTGGCGCCGTGGTTGAGAACATAATGTCCTATCTCATGCGCCATCACCGCGCGAATCTCGGGAAGTGTGCATTGCTTGAGCAAATTATCGTTCAACGCGATGCGCGTTGTTCCGAGGAGCCCGGAGACATTCGCGCTCACGCGGGTGGTCTGGCGTGACGCGTCAACTTCGAACACTTGGTTGACCGGAATCTCATTCGCCTGCGCCATAGCCAGAATCGGATCGCGAATTTTTGGATCAGTGATCGGTTTGTAAGTGTTAAAGAGCGGCTCGACGTAAACGGGCGCGATGAAATTTCCGATGAACGAAAGAACAACGGCGACGAGCGTTCCCCATATCCACCAATTTCGCGGCGCGCACCGAAACACGGCATAAAAGATCGGCAACGCGATAGTGCCGGCGGTGAGCGTGACGACGAGGCTAACTAATTGTTCAGCCAACCATTGTCCGAAGGTTTGCGTGGCGAAGCCGTATTGGTGCTCGCGAATAAACTCCTGATAAACAGCGAGTGGAGAACTCAGAATGGCGACGATGAGAATGTAGCCGACGGCGTAAAGCATGACCTGGCGCGTTTTGGAATTGGTCATTCGCTCGGCGAGATCGCGCAGGCGTGCAGAAATTTTTGAACAGAGCAGAAAAATCGCGATCGCGGCGGCGATCAGAAAATTCCAAACCAACAACCAATAGCCGCCTTCGAAGTAGGCGTCTGATTTTGCGCGCTTGTCAGCCGGGACCGTTTCCAGCCAGGCTTTGGTGGCGGCCGCGGGATCAAATTTTCCCGTTTCGGCGATCGGCGATGTTGATGACGAAGACGAAACTTGATTCGCCGGAACGAGACTCAAAAACGTGAAAATGAATACGAGCCCGAACAGAATCAGTCGCCAGATCATAGCGCGTTGGATAATGAAACCGGTGGCCGAAGAAAAGAAGTCTGTTTTGTCGGGCGTACCGGGCAGCGATGCTCGGCGATCTCTCGATGGTATGAGATCTTTGACCAAGTGGACGGTGGCCGGCGTTGAACGCGAGGCGCTCTTTTATCTTCCATCGACCTCCGCCAAATTCAAACCGCCGGTGATTCTCGCGTTTCACGGTCACCGCGGGATCATTACGACGGAAAAGGCGCAATTCGAAAAAGGAAGCAACGGTTAAGCAGCTTCGGAAGTTCAATGGTTGCTCAGAGCGGGGCGAACCGTGCGGATTAGACTGCACAATTTACAATTCTTCAAATGGCCCGCCGGTGGCGACACTCATTCATCCACTGGGACACTTTTATCCGTCACAGGTCACGCCGCTCATTGTGAAATTCTTTCAAGATCATCCGCGCGCCTCACTGGTCGAATCGACTGGACTAAGAATTTCAACCAAGGAAAAATTGCAGCCGATGAAAGGGCTTGCGTTTTACGCGGCGATATTGTTTTTGGTCGGCAATCTGTTCAACCAGGCGCAACAGCCTTCGCTGACGGATCCTGCGCTGTATGGCCCCTATCCAACGAACTACAAGGAAATCGTAATGAACTGGCTCAGCCAACAACTCCTTGACGCCCCAAGCGCGCGGATCGAATGGCAAGGCGAGCCGAAACCGGCCGATCTCGGCAAAAACGGCCAGCATCTTTACGGTTATCTCGTCCAGTTTAGAGTGAACGCGCGCAATCGCTTTGGCACTTACACCGGAATGCAGCAACACGGCGCGCTCATCAAAAATGGTGAAGTGATTAAGGGCTTAGGATTAGGTTACTGATGAAGACTATGAAACTTACCCGATCGAAACTGTCAGGCGAAGGTCTGGTTATTGTCATTATTGTGCTGGCGATCATTGGCGCCATCTTGTGGTATCTTTATTCCACCAAAGCTGCCACCGATCGCGACGCGCGTGCTTTCGGCCGCGAAACTATTAAACGACTCACTGTCGATCATGATCGTCAATACGTGGACGCGTACCTCAGTCCGCAGGCCAAGCTCGATCTAGCACCGTCGATGCGTGACTACTTGATTCAGCGCTTCGCGCAGTTTGGCGTTCCGCAGCAACCGATTCAAATCGATGAAATCATCACTTTCGAATCCTACTTCTTCCAACCGCGAGGTATTTTCACGGCGCGTTTAAATTACCCGGGCCAGGGCGCGACCTTGCAGCTGGCAACATCACATCCGGAGACCCGATGGCAGATTGATAACATCACGTTCACTCCGGGAACGGTGCCGCACTGA
This sequence comes from Chthoniobacterales bacterium, assembly GCA_035538875.1. Classification (GTDB taxonomy): domain Bacteria; phylum Verrucomicrobiota; class Verrucomicrobiia; order Chthoniobacterales; family UBA10450; genus AV40. Next base: position 2,689 of record DATLJP010000026.1, read on the forward strand.
GCGGGTATTTCGAGGTTGTCGATCCTTTATCGATTCCCTAGGCGAAAAGCCGATCGAGCGAATCTAAACAGATCTGCGACCAGGTTTCTAACGAGTCGCGCCGCGCAAGCAATTCTTGTTTACCGAGAAATGCGACGTTAGTGATCATCGCCTCACGCTTTTCGACCTTCGGCTCGGCCAGTCTGAACACGTGGACGACGCCGAGATGAACCTGGCCAACCTCGGTGCTGTCGTCGTTTAACAGCGCGACGATTTGATCTTCGAATTTCGTGTTGATTGCGATCTCTTCGCCGACTTCGCGCTCGACGCCAGCGCGATAAGCCGCTTTGTCCAGGGCGAAAAGGGATTCGTCGCTTTCGTTCATGTGGCCGCCAATTCCGATCGAGCCTTTCGCCACGAGCCGTTGTTCGCCGACTTTTTTGCCGCGAACATAAAAAAGCACGCGGTCACCATGCGCGAGCAAAACATAGGGAATGATTTGCTTGTGACTCGGATCTTTCTCCGCCTGCGCGCGACGCAAAAAGAAATTATTTCCGCGCGAAAGGATCGCGTCCAAATATTTGCGCGGCTCGTAATTCAGTCCCTGAAAGCTGCCAAGCTGATCAAGCAACGAGCGCTTGATTACCAAGACGTTCTCCTCCTGCGGATTCATCCGACCGGTCTAAAACGAGTAACTGATGCCGACCTGCGGACCGAGCAGGTTCAAACTCGGATTCGGATCAGTTTGCCCACCGTTCGACAGATGCTGATAAAGAATACCGGCGTCCACTTTCCATTGCTCGTTGATTTCGTAGGACACACCAGCGCCGGTCAAAATGTTGAATGTGAAATCCTGACCCTGCGATCCGCGCATGTCCGGGTGGCTGTCGATCCAACCGAGGCCGAGTCCGCCCGTAACGTACGGGACAAGCCTCCAGTAGGGGCGGACAAAATTGTAACGGCCGCCGAAATTCACCCCGAAGTAATGATTCTCCACGCCCCGAAAGATGGGCTCCAAAAGCACAGTCAGACAAAATTGATTGTAGCCGCGCGTCCAACTGTCGCTGTTGTTTATGCCCCAACGAATTCTGCCGGTGATGAATTCGGGGCCGATTTCGTAACTGTCGGGGTTGCCGAGGACGCCGAGCAGATAGCCGGATTGAAGCGCGACCTCGAACCGCGGCGGATTAAGCGTTTCAGTTGGAGTAAGATCGCCGCCACCGGCAAAAAGCGGCTGAGCCAAAAGCGCTAACGCTAGAATTCCCGCGCTGAAAAATCTCATCTCTCGCGCGCAAGATAGGGACATGCGCGATAATTTCAATTAAAGCAGCTGCGATGGGCATATTGAAGACATAGTTTCGCGAGAACGAACCTAAATTGAACAGAGGGCGCGCGCTGTCATCAAACAACTCGTCCAATGAAACGTGTGTTGTCGCTCATTCTGGCCAGTGTCGCTCTCCGCGTTGGCGCGGCGGACAACATTGACGACGCAACAGCGAAATTCCTTGCTGGGTTGCCGGTCCGTGGCACAGCGCTCGAAAAACAAAGCCTGGATCCGGAATGGGCGACACATGCCGCGGAGATGGATCGTGCGTGGAACCGTCTGGAGGAGGAGCAGCTGTCGAAAATCCGGGCCTGGGGGCCGCAGTCTCTTGGTGATTTCTACAATGACACCGCGTCGGTGTTTTATTTCTTCAGTGGGCCGGATTTTCTCTACGCGAATGCATTCTTCCCGAGCGCCAAAACCTACGTTCTTTGCGCGAAAGAGCCGGTCGGTTCGATTCCCAATATCGAGGCGATCATCCCGAAAGCGCTGCCGACGGCCCTGGCAAATCTGCGTAAATCGCTCGACTCAGTCTTGAGCTGGAGCTTTTTCATCACGAAACAGTTGAGAATCGATATCGCTCAAACGCAATTAAGCGGCACGTTACCCGTTCTTTACGTTTTCTTGGCGCGAGCCGGCAGTACGATTGAATCAGTCTCGTTGGTCTCGCTTGATAAGGACGCCAACATCCTCGATGGCGATGAAGGCAAAACCCCCGGAGTTAAGATTGTCTTCACGAATTCGGGCGGGCCGGAGCAGACGCTTTACTATTTTTCAACCGACGTCTCGAACGACGGGATCAAGTCGGCGCCCGGATTCATCAGATTTTGTGAAAAACAAGCGCCCGGATTGAGTATGCTCAAAGCTTCATCGTATTTGGTGCACGAAGGCGAATTTGAAACGGTTCGTGACTTTCTTCTCACCCGCAGCAAGATCGTTGTGGAAGACGATTCCGGAATTCCGAGAAAGTACTTCGACGATAGCAGGTGGAACATCCGCTACTGGGGCAACTACGCCGGCCCGATCCCGACCTTCAAACAATACTGGCAGCCCGATCTCGCGAACAATTACGCGGCCGCGAAAGCCACTCTGCTAGGGTTCGGTTTTGGCTACGAATGGCGACCTGACCGCTCGTCGCTGATCATTGCCGTCCGAAAGTAGGAGCCGAGAGTCTGCGGCAGATTTTGGTTTCATTCCGGCCCGCGAAAGCCATATTCGGCCTGCAACTTTCGCCACAGCCATTTCGCGAAGTCTCCGTTGCGATCAGGTAACGACGCCGCGATCGATTCTGCGTTGGTGATTTGGCCGTTCAGGCAATACAGGTACGTGAGCAAATAAATATTGTCCGGTGTTAGAGTGCCCCTCGCGCGCTTGTCTTCCAGCAAGCGAATCGCTTCATGATAATCGCGTTGCGCGAGAGCCCCGGCGACCAAGTCCGGCAATAAGTCGAGCGGTGGCGGGTGCAAATCATCGGCAATTTTCCTGGCAAGGGCGAGGCGAAACGAATTTGTATCAAGAACTTCGAGCACCGGCTCGCGCAGGCGCGAACCGCGCAGGTGAATGTCCAATTCAGCCAGCCAATTCGTGTCAGCAAATCCGGCGCGATAGCGCATTTCGCGAATAACAAAAAATGGATCAAGCTGCGCGTTTATAATTTCATCAGGGAGTGTTTGCTGAATTAATCGCGACGATCGGAAACGCCGGGCCGCGTCGGCAGCGTGCATGTAGCCGCGCGTGAATTCGTGAATCGATTTGTCCTCGGCGGTCACATCGCCGAGGCGCTTCGGGAAAAAATCGGTCAGCGCTTTCGCGTCTCTCGTGATCCGATTAATCTCATCTCCGTCCATCACGAACAACGCCGCAAGTTGCTCCGGAACTTCGATTCCAATTCGCACAAGATCCTCGCGCGCGTGCGAGTAATCCCAAAATTTCAGGAGTCGTTGATTGTCGATCTTGTGCGGTGCTCCCTTGATGCCCATCATGATCCATTCCTCGTCAGAGCTCGACCAGATGAGCGTGTTCGGGAACGCGGCATGAAACGCGCAGAGAATTGATTTCGCTTCGTCAACATTCAGTTGATAGATCGGCAGCCAAAACGTGGCGATGCCGCCATCGTTCAAGCGATCGATGATAAGTTTAAAAAATTGTTCGGTGTAGAGATTGACCGAACCGAGAACTTTCGGTGGCGGCGGTTCGCCGGTGACCACGTCGTAGCGCTCGGGACTGGCTTGCAGAAAAAATCGGCCATCCTGGACGATCACGCTCACGCGCGGATCGCGCAGGGCGTTCGAGTAGCCCGCGCCGCGATAATCATCCGCCAGGGCGAACGCTTCTTTAGAGATATCGACGACATCAATGTGTTTAAGATCTGCATCTTGGGTGAGCGCGTTCGCGGTCACGCCGCAACCGAACGCAATCAAGAGCGCGTTCTGCGGTCGCGGCTGCAGGGTCAACGGGAGATATGCGAACAATCGCATGTAACGCTGATTGCGCGGATTGGTGGCCGACATCGAAAATCCGTCGGTCATCAATCGGTAGTAGTACGGCTGACCAAACAGATCGCGCCGCAGTAATTGCCAGGTCCCGGTTTCCCCTTGGATTTTTTTGACGAGATGTTGCTCTTCTGATTCGTACAACTTTCGCGCATTCGCGAAATGCATTTCGTCGCGGTGGAATGGAAATAGCGCAACGCACGCAACAAATAGAAGACTCAGAGCGATTAGCGCCGGACGTTGCGGTGACCAATTGCTTCCGCAGCCGATCGTCAGGGAAAGAATTGCGTAACCGATTGCACAGATGATCAAGCTTGTTTGAAAGCCGAGTTGCGGCAGCAAAACGAATCCGGCGAGCAACGGTCCAATCGCCGCGCCGGCGGTGTTGAACAAAGTCATGATTCCGGCGCTATTCATCCGGTTCCGGACGCTTTCATGAACCCGTGCCGCGATTGCTGGAAACAGAATTCCCGAGAGAAAGGAGACTGGAAACATCAGGGCGATGGACAGCAACGCGATCTGTAACCACGACTCCAAATAAAAGTTCTTCTCGTTCTCTCCAAGTTTTGGAATCGGGAAAAAGACGTAGCAAGCCAGCGTTAAGATTGCGGCGATAACGAGAAGAATTGGAAGCGCCGAGTTCCGAATGTTTTTTGAGAGGGCACCAGACGCGACACCACCGAGCCCGATTCCGGCAAGAACGGTTGCGAGCATCACGCTAAATGCAGTCGCCGAAGACGCGACATACAATCGTAAGAAGCGAAACCAAACAATTTCGAGTGCGAGCAGAACGCAGCCTGCGCCAAGGCTGGTTAAGAGCGCTCGCCACGGTACTCGATAATTCAATTCGAATCGCAGCCACCGAGATTGTTCCCATGATGTCGATCCGATCACGCCCGTTTTCGTCAGTGACAACGCGATGATCGCCGCCACGCAATTGAGTAAGCCCGCGACCAGGCTCGTGCCCCAAAGTCCAAAAGCTTTGACGAGAAAAAGTTCGCCAACCAACGCGCCCGCGACCGCACCGAGCGTGTTGAATCCGTAAAGAAAGCCAAGCGCGCGACCGAATTGTTGGTTGGCAAGAACCGAATCTTCCAGAACGAGCGGCAGGGTCAATCCCATCGCGGTCGTTGGGATCAACAAGATAGCGAACGAAAATAGAATGCGCAGTGCGAGCAGGATTGTTTGATGACTCCAGAGCGTTTGAAAGAGCGGACGCAAGAGCTCGCCGATGATCGGCAGCACGAAAACAATCGTGCAACCGAGGATCGCAACTGCGACTTCGAGCTCGGCGTAGAGTTTGAGCGGACGAGTTTTAAGCTTCGCTGATGCGGCGATCGCAGTCCCGAGCGCGAGGCCGGCCATGAAACTCGAAAGGATCAGCGCCGCCGCCCAGATCGAATTCCCGAACGCGAGCCCGCTCAATCGCAGCCAGAGCGTCTCAAAAATCAGTGCGCTGATTCCCGAGAGGAAAAGAACAACTGAAAGGATCGCGAGTCGCACGGCGCGATAATAACGCGCTCAAAGGCGATGTCACCCAGGTTAAGTCTGGCTCGGTGAACTTCGGAAGACGCCGATTGCCACAAGCACGATGCCGACGAGAGGAATTAACGAAGGAGCTAGGCTCGCGAGCAGCGCTTCGTGGTGTTGATAGAACGAGCTGCTAACAAAAGTAGCCAGTTGGACAAAGCATACGCAACCATCCAGCGACCAGAACGCCCAGACCGCTCCGTGCACAACACATCACAAACTCGCGAGCGCGCGGTCGAGGACTTCGAGGAGAAAGTCGGCGTCTTGCTCGTTGACGCACATTGGCGGCGAGAAACGGATTGTTTGTCCCCAGAGTCCACCTTTACCGAGAAGAAGTCCCATTTCTTTAGAAATTTCCATCACTTGCGCGCATTGTTCCTTCGCCGGCTCCTTCGATTGTCGATCTTTCACGAGTTCGATCCCAAGAAGTAATCCTTTGCCGCGAACGTCGCCGATGACGTTGTGCTTCTCTTTGAGTTTGTTCAGGCCGGCGCTAATTCTGTTCCCGATCTTCAACGAGTTCGCCTGAAGTTTCTCGCGATCGATCACGTCAAGCACCACGCTGCCTTGCGCGCAGACAACCGGATTTCCGCCAAACGTGTTGAAGTGCGTTCGTTGCGCAAGCGCGGCGGCGATTTTCGAGGTCGTGACAACAGCGCCGAGCGGACAACCGTTCCCGATCCCTTTTGCCATCGTCACGATGTCGGGAATCACACCTTGCGTTTCGAATCCCCAGTAATGCGTTCCCGTTCGACCGAAGCCGGCTTGGACTTCATCGGCGATGCACATACCGCCCGCGGCGCGCGCGTGCTGATAAGCGTGTTTCAAATAATTGTCGGGAAAAACTACGCAGCCGCCGACGCCTTGAATCGATTCGGCGATGAACGCCGCGATTTGTCCGGAGGTCGCGAAGTCGATCAGGTTCTTCACGTCGGCCGCATATTTTTTTCCGGCATCGACATCGTCGCGTCCCCACAATCCGCGATACGGATCAGGCGTCATCGCGTGATGGACACCAAAGCTGTGCGGCACATTGAATTTCCAACCGCGATTGCCGGTCGTTCCCATCGTCAATGTGCTGCCACCGTGATACGCGTTGCGCAGCGAAACGACGTCGTAGTTGCCGGTGTAAGCGCGGGCCATCAACAGGGCGAGATCGTTCGCTTCCGATCCGGAGTTCGTGAAATAGCAAACTTTCAGCTCGCCCGGCAGTTTTGCCGCCAGCTTTTTGGCGTACTCGGCGATGTTCGGTTGCAGATAAATCGTGGTCGAATGTTGGAGCGTTTCATTTTGCTTCCGCACAACATCGACGACGTCCGGATGGCAATGCCCAACGCTCACAGTCACGATTCCGCCCAGCGCGTCGAGATATCGACGTCCGTGCTCGTCCCAGACATATTGCATTTTCCCTTCCACCATCATAAAGGGCTTTTTGTAGTAGAGAAAAATTCCAGGATTCAGGAATTCCTTGCGCAGTCGCAACACTTCATCGGTCGATGGGCCGGTATATTTTTTCGGTTGATGTTCGAACGGCGGAAGGTCGGGAAGTTTCATGTCGATCCTATGATGTGCTGTTACTAATCATATAAATGACTAGTGCTACAGATATCAGTGTAATAGCGACGGTGACAAACCAGACAAGGGCGCGATCAGTTTTGACCAGCCCGGCTTCGATTTGTCGATTGACTGCTTCGTATCGCCACGCTGCCAGAACGGTCAGAAGCGCGCCGAATCCCATTAAACCAATGCCCAGCGGTGAAAAATCATGGGTGAGGCGCGGCACGTTCATTCCCGTTTCGCGCAACCACAGGCCCAGTCGCGCGATGACGAACCCCAGGCTGACAAGTGCAATCGTCGTCCGCACCCAGGCGAGAAAAGTCCGCTCGTTGGCAAGGTGTTCCTGTGCGCGCGCTTCCTCTGGGATTTCGCGATGTTTCTTTCGCTCGGTCATCGATCAAGGTTTGGGTGTCGATCTTTTCTGCAAAGTGCCCAGCGTGAGATAAACGACAAATGCAATCGCGAATCCGACGAACCGGGCGCAATCATAAGCCCGGACCGCGATGCTAGTGCGCTCTATCCGTTCCGTGAATCCAAATTTGTTGAACGAGTGCCGGTAGTACTTCGCCGGCTTTGCCAAGAAAAGAATAGTCGGCGAGGGGAGTTAGCGGCGTTGGATCCTTATTGATTTCGATGACAACCGCACCGCACTCCTTCGCGCGTCGCCATAAATCAGCTGCGGGATAAACAACGCTTGAAGTTCCGATTGAAAAGAAGACGTCGCATTTTGCGGCGGCGTCGATTGCCGCCTCGAGCGCCTCGAGGGCTAGCATTTCGCCAAACCAAACTATATCGGGCCGCAAATTGGAACCGCAAGATCGACATCGGCCTTGTTCAACATCGAAGTTTTCGTACGGGCAATCGTTCTCGAAGCAACGGAAGCGATGAAGATTTCCGTGGAGCTCGACGATTCGTCGACTGCCAGCACGCGCGTGAAGGCCATCAACATTTTGAGTAACGAGCAAGAATTCGGACACGCGTTTTTCCATATCGGCGACCGCCAAGTGGCCAGCGTTCGGTTCGGCTTTGAGCGCCAATGCGCGGCGCCATGCATACCAATCCCAAACCAATTTTGGATTTCGGCGAAACGCGTCCGCCGACGCGAGCTCTTCCGGTTTGAACTTGCTCCAGAGTCCAGTCTGGGCGTCGCGAAAAGTTGCAAGACCACTTTCAGCGGAAATTCCGGCCCCGGTTAGCGCGACAATTCTTTGAGCAGCGCGCAACGATTCAATCAGGGAAGAAGAAAAATCCATCACGCAATGGCTCCAGAGATAGGATTCGGCGCTGTCTTCCCTGTATTTTGCTGCACTGAAGCAGCTTACACTTGAGTAATCAAGCGAACTGAGCAACTGCTCGCGTGAACTATTTCACTGCGTTTTGCTGGCAATTTTGCTGGTACCCGTTTCTGCGATCTCGATGACGAACCATTCGACATTTCGCGCGACGGTCTCGATCCATGATTGAATTATCTAGTGGCAGCGTCCTAAATTCTGACAAATAGTGGATGTTCATTTCTTCGCTTTATGAAACTAACTCGTCCCAAGCTCATTAACTTCTCCCTTACCCTTGTTGCCTTCGCCTGTACCGCGCGGGCCCAGAACGATCTCAGTCTCCCCGACGTCAGCCAGGCTGCCGAGATCAAACAACGGATCGCGCTGACGGATGTAACCATTAATTATCACCGGCCACTCGTGAAGGGTCGACAAATATGGGGTGGCCTCGTGCCCTACGGGAAGGTTTGGCGAGTCGGCGCGAACGAGAATACTACTTTCGAGGTCAGCGATCCGGTGACGATTGAA
>DATLJP010000027.1:0-2713 GCA_035538875.1 Chthoniobacterales bacterium
TACACAAGGCACTCGAACTTATCGATAAGTAAGGTTGTCTGGAATTTCGACACCTGTACGCGCGTACATGTCGCGAAAATATCATTTATCGAGAAATGTAGTGCTAGTTTATTTCTCTTTCAGAAACACTGTAAGGCTGCGGATCGCCTTCAAAAGCTCTTGTCTGCCGTCGTCGCCCTCTATGCTACCGGGTCTCATAACGACGATTCTATTCACCAAATCTATGAACTCGATTACTCTGTCGCCCCGAAGATCTAATTCCACCTGCGAGGCTTCTCTAACCAATTCAAGCCGTTTCCTATCGAACCGTCCAGCTGCCGTTACGAAAACACCGTTCGCGGTGACCATCCTGCGATTAACCTCAACGTCCGCCGCCCAAGCACCCAAAAACCCCAAAAATTTCCGGCGTCGATCTTCCTGAGCGTCATCCAAAGCATGTTTGCGAGCTACATGGAGACGGTAAGCGCTGACGCCGAAGTTAGCGAACCAACCGATGGTGACACAAAAAGCGCCCCAGAGAGCCGCGTAGAGCCAAATTTGCGTCGCGGTAAGCTGAATATCTGCCACTTAACTTAGAAGATAGCGGACACATTGGTGCCGTCTACGCCGCCTCACTTTTTCCCATTGCTACCAACAATTGCACATGGACGTCGGTTTCATGGCGCTCTTTGACTACGTGTAAAATAAAGAGGGCAATCGGACGAGGCCTTCTTTCGCCGAGAAACGCACGGAACGCAGCCTCAAAGCATTTGCGATAACGGAAACGGAACTCAGGCTCATTGCTGCGCCGGCAATGATTGGACTCAGCAGAATCCCGAAGAATGGGTAGAGCACTCCGGCTGCGATCGGGACGCCGAGTACATTATATATAAAGGCGAAGAACAAATTCTGCCGGATGTTGCGCATCATCGCCCGACTGAGCAGAATCGCTTTTTCGATTCCGCGCAGATCACCTTTTACTAAAGTGATACCAGCACTTTGCATCGCCACGTCGGTACCTGTGCCCATTGCGATACCGACATCAGCAGCGGCCAGAGCCGGGGCATCATTGACTCCATCACCGGCCATCGCGACAAGATGTTTGGAATCTCGCAGTTGCTTAACGCGCTCGTGTTTGTGCTTCGGTTCAACTCCGGCTTCGACTTCATCGATCCCGAGTTTGCTTGCGACCGCGCGAGCGGTCCTCTCATTATCACCGGTCAGCATAGTAATTTTGATGCCGAGCCGATGAAGATGATCGATCACGCTTGGTGTTGATTGCTTGATTAGATCGGCAACGGCGATTGCCCCAGCAAGTTTGCCATCTATCGCCACAAACATGACACCTTGCCCTTGCGTCTGCAGTTCACGAGCGGTGCGATCGATCTTCTCAATTCCGGCAATATTCAAGCTACGCAGAAATTCCGCTCTTCCGACAAGGACATGTCGTGGGCCCACCCGTCCGCTCACTCCTTTGCCCGTAGTCGACTGAAAATCAGATACTGGTTCGATTGCCAATCCTCGCTCTTTGGCGCCATTCACAATCGCAACGGCGAGCGGATGCTCACTGTTGCTTTCAACCGAGGCAGCCAAGTTCAGCAGCTCATTTTCGGATATTTCGTCCGCCAAGATTACAGTTGTAACTGTGGGTCGTCCTTCTGTAAGCGTGCCTGTTTTGTCGACGACAAGTGTCCGAACCTTTTCCATCAACTCGATCGATTCCGCTTTCTTTATCAGCACACCGGCTTGCGCGCCGCGGCCAACACCAACCATGATCGACATCGGAGTTGCCAAGCCGAGTGCGCACGGGCAGGCGATTATCAAAACGGCAACAGCATTCACGATTGCATGCGCGAATCGTGGCTCAGGGCCTAACAGTGACCAAACGATGAATGTCAACACCGAAACTGCGATGACGGCCGGCACAAACCAGCTAGCAACTTTGTCGGCCAATCCTTGAATTGGCGCTCGGCTGCGTTGCGCCTCCGCAACCATGCTGACGATTTGCGAAAGCACCGTTTCGGCACCGACGCGCTCCGCTTGAATGATGATGCTGCCAGTTTGATTGACTGTTCCGCCAGTCACCCGATCACCGGTTGCTTTTTGCATCGGCATCGACTCGCCGGTAATCATCGATTCGTCGATGTTGGTCCGTCCATCAATCACGCGTCCATCCACTGGAACTTTCTCGCCCGGTCGAATGCGTAAACGGTCGCCCTTCGCGACGCTTGCAAGATCGACATCTTCTTCATGTCCGTTGTGAACGACGTGTGCGACCTTCGGCGCGAGATCGAGCAACGCGCGAATCGCGCTGCCAGTCCTACTTCGCGCGCGTAATTCAAGGACTTGGCCTAGCAAAACGAGAACCGTGATGATGGCGGCGGCCTCAAAGTAAATTCCGATTTTACCGTGTGCCGCGAATGACGGCGGAAACAATTGCGGCAGCAGCATCACAATAGCGCTGTAGAAATACGCGACGCCAACCCCGAGCGCGATTAGCGTAAACATATTTAGTGAGCGGTTGAGAATCGACTGCCAGCCGCGTTGAAAGAAAGGCCAGCCGCACCAAAGGACGACAGGCGAGCTAAGAATAAATTGTGTCCAGCGCGAAAAATCGCCCTGAACCCAATGCGGCGCGTTTGGAAAAATGTGCGCCATCGCAAGCGCGAATACCGGCGCGCTCAGAACGACGCCGATCCAGAATCGATGCGTCATGTCGTGGAGTTCAGCGTTC
>DATLJP010000028.1:0-27094 GCA_035538875.1 Chthoniobacterales bacterium
AGCACCCGTTGGATCGGTTCTCGTTTACAATAACAGCCGAGGCGCTGGGCACGTGGAGATCAGGACCAAAAGCGGATTCGCGAGTGACTTTCGTTCCAAGATTCCTTCGCCGCGACCGTTGATCGGCGCCTACGCGAAGTCGTAAATCGCAGACGTCGGTTTTCGCAACAGATCAACGAAAGGCCTTAGCGGCCGAGCCGGCCTAACGGATTTCTGATTATACCGCCAGTAGGGCCAGTCGCTGGCGCATTGCTCGCTATTGTCATCGCAGTAGCTGAGCTGCCACCTGTTGGCAACACCGGACCCGGGAGATTTCGTTTCGTTGGCGGCTTTGGCGCGCGTTCAGAATCATCAGACACAGCGACGGTCCCCTGCATTCCGTCGTGTGATCCGGGTTCAACGATTCGCACCGTCATGAATTCCGAATGCGAATTTGCCCAATCGAGCGCGGCCTGTTTTGTTTCAAAAAATCGATCGATGACAATGGCGTTCCGCTGCGCTGCAGTTCGCCCGCACGAGCGAGCGGCTGAGCGATGCACTACTGCGGGTCCGCTATCGACCGCCAAGCACGTCGCGTCGGGAAACAACACGCGACTTCCGAAAGGAATTCGTTTTGGATCAACCGCGCAATTCCCGGCGCGAAGCCGCGCGCCATTGGAACATGCGCGCACTTGACCTTCGCCCGGCCAGTAAACCGTGATCCGGGCGAGCAGCGGATTTTCGATCGCGAAAGCCGGAGTCGCGAACAAAAAAGCAGAGCCAATCGTTGTGAATAAAAATCTTATACTCATGGTTCGACGAATTCGCCCAATCGGGCATTCAACGTAAATCCCGCAGAACGAGCGGGATTTCTGAAAGTTCTAAATTAAGGTTTTTGAATCTAATCACCAATTGAGCGGACGCAAATTTTTGCTCGCCTTCGATCAACGGGTTGCTCTCCCAGCCAACGCAGCCTGCGAATCAAGCATAGACGAGCAGATCGATTTCTTCCGGAAGCGAACTCGAAACTTCGCGAATCACGTTGCCGCGCAAGAGATTCAGGAATGCGTTTCGCTGTGGCGCGCCAAGGATCAAACGAGACGCGCCCAGTGTCGCGGCAAAATCGACAATCGTCGCCGCGGCGGACGGGCTGATAGCGTAAGCAAACAACGGCTGCTGATCCCCGGCTTTCAGTTTGGCTTCGGTGAAGATTCTGCTCGCTTCCGCGTCATCCTGCCATTTGCGTTTGCGATCCTGCTCTGTAACAAATGCCTGCTCGCGCACAAACAGCAGATAAAGACGCGCGCTGAGTCGTTGTGCTTCGCGCAAAGCAAAATCGAGAGTGCGTCCGGTTCCGCGGATCGCGCAAAGGATTGCCTCGCCGCTTGGCATGACTTCCAGTCCTGTGGCGTTTGTGGTGGTCACAGCGACGGCGGAAATCTGCGGCAGTGGGCGACTGGGTTCTTTCTTCATGCGCCGCTCCAGGACCAGCGCACGCAAAATTAAACCGATTAGCAGAATGGTTATCGCAAAATAGCGAGCATTGGGCTTATCGATCAGCAGCGAAAGCTCAATCGCCGCCATAACGATAAACATGGCAAACATGAGCGTTCGCTCCCATCCTCTGATTGCAAGCTTTCGATCAGTCGAAGTCGCTCCGAGGTTCGTAGCGATTGCTCCGACGACACCGACGGCATACAGCTCCGCCAGTCCAGCCATATCTTTCACAAAGATTACGAGCGCCATGGGAACGAGTGTCGCGATCAGCGCGCCTAGACTCGGCACTCCCCATTTATTCATACGATGAAAAACGGCGGGCAACTCGCGATCACGCGACATAAGAAACTGGATCATTATGAGATCGACGATCGCCGTGTTCACGGCAGAGAGCAGCAGCAGCGCAAACACGATGCTGACGACAAAGCCAAACACGTGGCCAAACGTCGGACCAAACGCGCCGCCCACGAAGATTGTTCCTATGTAGCGGAGCATATAATCGCGAACGCCTTCCGCGCCGGGCGCATTCACGTCGCCGTTCACGATCTGCAAACCGTTGAGCGCGTGCATCGCCAGCCCGAGCAACGCCGTGAACACGCAGACTTCGACCATCACCACCAAAATTGCGGGCGTTGACGTTTTCACGACGCACGGACGATCCTCGGTACTACCGGGATCGAGCTTCATTACGCCGGTAGCATTCGCGATTGCTTCCACTCCCGAGAGAGCAAGCACGATCCCGACGAAACCCGCCCAGCTCTGCCAAAAACCTCCCTGCAAGGGCTTCAAATGCGCGACCGCTTCCTGCATGTGCGGTAAACTGAAAAGTCCCAGTGCGATCACGACAAGCGCGGTTGGGACCGAGATCAGGAACGCAAGGCTGCCGGTATTTCTCGGACCGAGGAGATTCAGCAACCCGATGATTAGAATCGCCGTCGCCGCAAATTTTTCCGGATGGGGCACACCAAGATAGGCGAAAGCCGACAGTGAACTGATCGCCGCAGTCACCAGATAATCGGCGATGAGCAAAAACGCGCCCACGATCGCAACCACTTCACTACGATGTCGGACGCTCGCATAAACGCCGCCACCGTCGGGGTACAGCCGGCAGATGACCATATAGTTGAGCCCGACCAGCGCGGTCAGGACACACATCGCGGCGATCAGCCAAAATGAAGCGTAACCGCCGACTGCGAATGCAAGTCCGATCACGTAAGCTTTGCTCGTGCCCCAGTCGCCGTAAAGGATCGCCGCCGCCCGCTTCCAGTCGACGTTGCGCGGTCGCTTGATGTTGGCCCCTATCATCTACCGATCATGACGTTAATGTTTTTTTAATACTTTTCGCCACTTGTTTAATTAACGGCCGACCAAAGTTTGCAGATCGTACGTCGCTTATGATGGAATTCATTGTAGGAATCAGTGTTTTTGCCGGCGGAAATCTGCTCTATCTGGGCTGGTTAAAGTGGGACCAGGGGTCTACGGCGAGGTCCGCGGCTAAGTTACGCACAAACCACCGCAAATCTCGCTTAGCCGCGTTCTAAACGGACGGTCTTAGTGCGACAGCATCCATGAACGATCTAATCTTCACCGGCATCGTCGTCGTGTTTTTCGTCGTCAGCGCTCTCTACGTTCGCTTTTGCGACAAGCTTTAGGACAACGCCATGGAAACAATCATCGTCAGTATTATCGCCTTACTGCTCTTTATTTATTTACTCGTGGCGATGATTCGTCCGGAAAAATTTTAAGGAAAAAAATGCAAGCTTCGGGTTGGCTTCAGTTTGGAATCTACATCGCAGCGCTTGCGCTGATCACAAAGCCCATGGGGCTTTATCTACTGCGCGTTCTTGACGTGAATGGCAAAACCTGCCTCGATCCGGTCCTGGCTCCGCTTGTGCACGGGACGTATCGCGTCATGGGCATCAACCCGAACAAGGAGCACGATTGGAAACAATACACCTTCGCAATGCTGCTCTTCAGCCTTGTCGGCTGTCTGTTCACTTACGCGATCCTGCGCCTGCAATATTATCTGCCGCTGAATCCGCAACATCTCACTGGCGTCAGTCCCGACCTGTCCTTCAACACGGCAGCGAGTTTCACCACCAACACCAACTGGCAGAACTACGGTGGCGAAGCAACGATGTCGTATTTCTCGCAGATGGTCGGACTTGCGTTCCACAATTTCGTCTCTGCCGCAACCGGCATCGCCATTGCCGCGGCGCTCGTGCGCGGAATCGCGCGACATTCGGCTCAAACCCTCGGTAATTTCTGGGTCGATCTCGTTCGCGTCACTTACTATCTGCTCATCCCGATCTGCGTCGCGTTGGCAGTTTTCCTCGTCTCGCAGGGAATGATTCAAAACTTCAAATCGTACGATAAAGCACAGTTGGTCGAGCCGATGAAAGTGCAGGTCGAGAAAAAGGACGACCAGGGCGAGACGATCAAAGACGCGGAGGGCAAAGCGATCATGGAAGAGCAAATCGTGACCGAGCAAAACATCGTGCAAGGTCCGATGGCGTCGCAGATCGCAATCAAGATGCTCGGCACGAACGGTGGCGGTTACGTCAACGCGAACGCGTCGCATCCGTTCGAAAATCCGACGCCGCTTTCAAATTTCATGCAGATGTTGTCGATTTTCTCGATCGGAAGCGGCCTCACTTATTACCTCGGTCGCATGGTCAAGAACCAAAAGCACGGCTGGACCGTTTGGGCGGCGATGCTTGCGTTATTCATTGGGGGCACGTCGCTCTGTTGGTGGTCGGAAACCAACGGTAATCCGATTCATCATCACCTCGGTGTCGCATCAGCGGACGGAAACATGGAAGGCAAGGAAGTCCGTTTCGGAATTTTCAATTCGGCTCTATTCGCCACCATTACGACGGATGCATCGTGCGGCGCGGTCAACTCAATGCACGATTCGTTCACGCCGCTCGGTGGTTTCGTACCATTGTTCAACATCCAGCTCGGCGAAATTATTTTCGGCGGCGTAGGCGCCGGTCTCTACGGCATGCTCGTTTTTGTCGTGCTGGCTGTTTTCATCGCCGGCTTGATGGTCGGCCGGACACCCGAATATCTCGGGAAAAAGATCGAGTCCTACGACGTGAAGATGGCGATGCTCGCGCTGCTTATTCTGGCCATCGACATTCTTGCGTTTGCCGCATGGGCAGTTGTAAGCAAATGGGGACTCGCCGGACGCAACAATAATGGTCCGCACGGCTTGAGTGAGATTCTTTACGCGTTCAGTTCCACGACAGGAAATAATGGCAGCGCTTTCGCCGGATTAAACGGCAACAGTCTGTGGTACAACACGACGCTTGGCATCGCGATGCTGATCGGACGGTTCCTGATGATCGTTCCGATCCTCGCGCTTGCAGGTTCGCTCGTGCGAAAAAAGCTGACGCCGCTTAGCGCTGGGACATTTCCCGTCCACGGCGGCACCTTTTTCGTTCTCCTCATTGGGACAGTGCTGTTGATTGGCGCCCTCAATTTTCTTCCGGCACTCACGCTCGGTCCAGTGGTCGAGCATTTCCTGATGCAAGGCGGAAAGCTTTTCTAAGACCCCAGATGAAACCAACACGTCGCTCGTTGTTTGATTGGAAGATTGTTTGCCCTGCCATCGGTGACGCATTCAAGAAGCTGAACCCACGTTGGATGCTCAAGAATCCGGTCATGTTCGTGACCATGGTCGGCGCAGCACTCACGTCGGTTGGAGTTTTTACGGCGGAAGGATCGTTGCGCTCCTTCGTCACTCAATTGGCGATCTGGCTCTGGTTCACGGTGCTATTCGCCAATTTCGCGGAGGCGATGGCTGAAGGGCGCGGCAAAGCGCAGGCTGCGACGCTCCGCCGCATGCGCACAACGACGATGGCGCGACGGGTGAGGGACGGCTTGGAAGACAGAGTTCCGGCGGCCGATTTACAGAAAGGCGACACAGTCGTTTGCGAAGCCGGAGACATTATTCCCGCCGACGGCGATGTAATCGAAGGTATCGCGAGCGTCGACGAGGCCGCCATTACCGGCGAATCCGCGCCCGTGATTCGTGAAAGCGGCGGCGACCGAAGCGCGGTGACGGGAGGCACCCGAGTACTGAGTGACCGAATCGTGATTCGCGTGACGATGGAAAAAGGCCAGGGCTTCCTTGAGCGGATGATCGCGCTAGTTGAAGGCGCTCAGCGTCAAAAAACGCCTAACGAAATCGCGCTCACAATTTTGCTCGCAGCATTGACCTTCATCTTCCTGCTCGTCTGCGTTACACTGAAACCGTTCGGCATTTATTCAGGGACAGCCTTTTCGATCCCAGTTTTGATTGCACTGCTCGTTTGCCTGATCCCGACAACGATTGGCGGATTGCTCAGCGCAATCGGCATCGCAGGAATGGATCGTGTTCTGCAGCGCAATGTGCTGGCAATGAGTGGACGAGCTGTCGAAGCATCGGGAGATGTCGATGTTCTTCTGCTCGACAAAACGGGCACTATTACGCTCGGCAACCGAATGGCGACGGCGTTTCATGCCGCGCCTGGAGTGGAAGAAGGTTATCTGGCAGGTGCATCGCAATTAGGCTCACTCGCCGACGAAACTCCGGAAGGTCGGAGCATCGTCGTGCTCGCGAAAGAAAAGTTCGGACTGCGCGCACGCGAAATGCACGAGCTCGAGGCCACGTTCATCCCGTTCACCGCGCAAACGCGCATGAGCGGAATCGACCTCCACACGGACGCTGCAGAGCCGACGATTCGCATCCGCAAAGGCGCGGCCGAAGCGGTATGCAGCTTTGTGGAGTCCAACGGAGGCGCGTTTCCGCAAGCCGTCCAAAAAACGGTCGATGAAATTTCACGGCGCGGCGCAACGCCGCTGGCAGTCGCCGAAGATCGACAAACGCTCGGCGTGATCGAACTAAAAGACATCGTCAAAGGCGGAATTAAGGAACGCTTCGCGCAGTTGCGCAAAATGGGAATTCGCACGGTGATGATAACGGGCGACAACCCGCTCACCGCTGCCTCGATTGCCGCCGAAGCCGGCGTGGACGATTTCATGGCGCAGGCGACGCCGGAAGACAAACTCAAGCGCATTCGCGCGGAGCAAGCCGAAGGCCGCTTAATCGCGATGACTGGCGATGGCACGAACGACGCCCCCGCGCTCGCGCAAGCCGATGTTGGCGTCGCGATGAATACCGGCACGCAAGCCGCGCGTGAAGCCGGTAACATGGTCGATCTCGACAGCAATCCGACCAAGTTGATCGACATTGTCGAGATCGGGAAACAGATGCTGATCACGCGCGGCTCGCTTACTACGTTCAGCATCGCCAACGACGTTGCAAAATATTTCGCCATCATCCCTGCGATGCTGATGAAAACATTTCCGGCGATCGCGCCTTTGAACATCATGCGCCTGCAAAGTTCGACCAGCGCCATCCTGAGTGCAGTCATTTTCAACGCGCTTATAATCATTGCGCTTATTCCCCTTGCCTTGCGCGGCGTGGCTTACAAACCGATTGGCGCGCTCGCAATTTTGCAGCGCAACCTTCTGATCTACGGACTTGGCGGCGTGATCGTGCCGTTCATCGGAATCAAGCTCATCGATCTAGTCATCACGGGCCTCCATTTCATTTAGTTATGAAAGACTTCTTTTCCGAAATTCGCGCCGCGGTTCTCTCCACGTTGGTCCTAGCAGTAATCTGCTGCGGAGTTTACCCGCTCATTGTTTACGGACTTGGGCAGGCGCTGTTTCACGACAAGGCCAATGGTAGTTTGATTGTCGATCGAAATAGTGGCGCCGTGCGCGGATCAAAGTTGCTGGCGCAAGGATTTACCGATCCGAAGTATTTCCATCCGCGACCTTCAGCCGCGGGCAACGGCTATGACGCCGCAAATTCCGGCGCCAGCAATCTTGGACCAACCTCGAAAAGGTTGAACGACGCGATCACGGATCGCATCGCGGCGTATCGTGCCGAGAATGGTTTGAGGGAAACCGACAAGATTCCCGCCGACGCTGTTACGGCGTCGGGCAGCGGTCTCGATCCTCACATCAGCGTGCAGAATGCCGAACTGCAAATTCCTCGTGTGGCAGGGACCCGCGCTTTGGACATCGACAAAGTGCGCGAATTGGTCCGGCAAAATACGGACGGTCGCGATTTCGGTTTTCTGGGCGAGCCAGGGGTGAATGTTTTGAACCTTAACCTCGCGCTCGATGCCGGTGCAAAATAGCCGTGAGAGATCCATTTTCAATTTTGCGTGCGATCGGCGAAATCGCGCGGCACTGCACCAGGTCGACGACATTCGTGTTGGTCTTCGTGCGTGCTGCTACGACGACGCAAGATCGACAATTGCCGGCGAGCAGACCGCGCTGCGCAAAAGCGCGCGAGGGTTTTGCCGACGGCACTCGAACAACTTGCGCTCGCGTGCCGTTCTGGACCTGGTTTCTTGACAATCCACCTCGATCAGTGGCGCCATGTGGCCGTTGGCAATTTGCAAACAAGGAGAAGTAAAATGAAAAATCTGATCGCGATTATTTGTGCGACCGTCCTCATTCAGATTGCGTACGGCCAGGAGGCGTCTGAAGATTCAACCGCGGAACAACAGCTTGCTCAACGCAAAGCCGAGCTGGACGCGCGCGAGAAGGCATTAGATGAACGAGAGAAAAAATTGGCTGAAAAAGAAAGGGCCACAGCAAATTCCACTCTGCGGTCTCGTGAGGAAGAAAAAGCCAAGGTAAGACACGAGCAAGCGAAAGCCGAGAGCAAGCAAGAACAGGAGAAGGCCGTGCGTGCCGAAAGGAAGCTGCACGAACCGTTCTGGAAACGTCTGGACGAAGCGTTTCTAGAACAATTAGGGTCGCCTGCTTACACGCCGCCCGAGCCGGGTTCAACTCCAACACCGCGCCGCATTCCGCCTGCGCCATTCGATTCGCCGCCGTTTCCAAGCGGCGATTGGCAGATCGGCGGGAGCCAAATCATTGGCGATCCCGGAGAACTGCCACCATATCCATTGATGCAGGCAATTTACGAGGGACCCGGCGGACAAGCATGGAAAGACAGCAAAGTCCAAATCTACGGTTGGGTGAATTTTTCCGGCAACATTAGTACGTCGCATCCATCAAAAACGAGCGAGAATGGAAATTTCCCGCTGATTTACGATCTGCGCCCGAACCGGATGGAGTTAAATCAGATCGTCCTCTACGTTGAACGTTTGGCTGACGAAAACCAAACCGATCACATCGATTGGGGCTTTCGAATCTCCGGGCTTTATGGGCTCGACTACCGGTTCACCACCACCTACGGCTTCCTGAGCGACCAGTTACTCAAGCACAATAGCTACTCCGGCTACGACATGCCGATGATCTATCTGGACATCTACATTCCGTATTTTTTTCAGGGAATGAACATTCGGATCGGGCGAATCATTTCCGAACCGGACATCGAAGCACAGCTCGCTCCGAACAATCTGATGGCCACTCACTCGCTGCTTTATGGCTTTGATGACTATTGTCATGAAGGAATTTTCACGACTACGAAGTTCAACGATCAGTGGACGATTCAGGCTGGAATCGACACCGGTACCGACGTCGCAATCTGGCAAAGTGATCCGGGGCGGCAGCCAACTGGCACGGTAATGATCCAATACACCACGCCTGACCAGATGGATTCCATTTACGCCGGAGCCAACAGTTTCAACAACGCGAAATTTGGCTACAACAATCTGCAGCAATATGTCGGGACTTGGACGCATAAGTTCAACGATAAGATCTACAGCGCGACCGAAGCCTGGTACATGTTCATGGAAGACGCGATCGATCATCCAACCAAGGAAGTACCGTTCCAGAACGGATCATTCCCGGTGCGGAATGGCTATGCGCCCGAGTGGGCGATTCTGAATTACACGATGTTTAGGATTTCGCGAGACGCGTTCTTCACTGTGCGCAACGAATATTTCAAGGATAAGGTCGGCAATCGCACCGGCTTTGCGACGCCCTATACCGAACATTCCATCGGCATCACCTGGTGGCCAGATAAGCTCATCACGATTCGTCCGGAACTGCGCTACGATCATTCCTACGACGTTCCTGCTTACAATAACGGCACGCGGAAAGATCAGTTCGTGTTTACGACCGACGTGATCTTCCATTTTTAAACGCCATGAACAGAACCGGCGTACTTCAAGCCGGCCTTCTGCTCGCAGTCGTCATTATTCTCATTAGGCCGGCCGGTGCGTATCTGGAGCGCGTGTTCGAGCACAAATCGACCAGGCTCGACCCGGTGCTTCGCCCGTTGGAGCGATTGATCCATCGTGCTATTGGTCCCAGCGCGGACGTCCAAAAAGCTCCGGCACCATGCCCTCCGACGGATTTCCATTCGGCGCGCTGCTCCTGCGGACCGCACTGCTTGTCGGCGCACTCAGTTTTTTCCCCGCTCTGGCGCTCGGCCCCATCGTCGAACATCTCTCGATGCATCCCTAGTCAATGTAGCTCGTTAGTGTGAGACCCGGCGGCTTCCTCTTTTCCCAACGACATCACAGCATGGTAAGTTTTATCCATGAGCGAAGCGGAACGGCCTGATCCAGATGCACTTCTCGCGCAATTGAAGCGTGAAGAAGCGGATTCTAACCGCGGCAAGCTGAAGATTTTCTTCGGCATGTCGCCCGGCGTAGGAAAGACCTACGCGATGCTCCTGGCCGCGCGCGAAAAACAGGCCGAAGGTTGCGAGGTCGTTGTCGGAATTGTCGAAACGCACGGCCGCAAAGAGACCGAAGCGTTGCTCGAGGGAATGCCGATCATGCCCCGGACCCAGATCGACTATCGCGGCACCAAACTTACTGAGATGGACCTCGATGCCATTCTCACCTGGCATCCGGGTCTCGCCGTCGTCGACGAACTCGCGCACA
Organism: Chthoniobacterales bacterium; assembly: GCA_035538875.1. Taxonomy (GTDB): domain Bacteria; phylum Verrucomicrobiota; class Verrucomicrobiia; order Chthoniobacterales; family UBA10450; genus AV40. Next base: position 10,347 of record DATLJP010000028.1, read on the forward strand.
CCAACGCGCCGGGTTCCCGCCACCCAAAACGATATCAGGATGTCCTCGAGCTGCTCGACGCCGGGATCGACGTTTACACGACACTCAATGTCCAGCATGTCGCCAGTCGAAGCGATACCGTTCGCCAAATCAGCGGGATCACGGTCAGTGAAACTGTGCCCGATTCGGTGATCGATCTCGCGGATGAAATTGTTCTTGTCGATTTAACACCCGAGCAACTGCGCACTCGCCTGGCTGAAGGAAAAGTTTATCTCGGCGAGCGAGCGGAATGGGCCGCGCGTAATTTCTTCCGCGAGAGCAACTTAACCGCGTTGCGCGAAATGGCGCTGCGCGTCGTCGCCGAACACGTCGACCGCAATCTGCGCGAAATCATGTCGGAAGAAAAAATCGCCGGCCCGTGGAAAAGCGGCGACCGCCTTCTGGTCGCGGTCAGTGCCAGTCCCTACTCAGAAAGATTGATTCGTTACACGCGCCGGCTTGCGTCGTCGATGGAGGCTTCCTGGATTGTCGCAAACATTGAGCAACCGCGGACGCTTTCGGAAAAAGAACAGGCGCGACTGACTCGTTATCAAGCGCTCGCGCGCCAACTTGGCGCCGAAGTGATTTCGACTCCGGGCAGAGATGTAGGCGAAACGCTGTTGCGAATTGCGCACCAGAACAATGTGACCCAAATCGTCATCGGTAAGCCGCTCGGCGCGACCTGGCTTCAATTTTGGGAACGAGATCCGTTGCGCTGGCTCATACGAAACAGTGGCAACATCGACATCCATATGATCCCCGCGGAGGAAGTCCTTCAACCACGTAGGGAACCAATCGATGAGCGGTTGGCGCGCGTGCCGTGGCGCGATTTCGGTATCGCACTCCTCATCGCCGCGGCGGTAACGGCTTTTTCATTGATGATCTTCGAATTCACCGGCTATTCCGCGGTCGCCTTGTTTTACCTTTTCGCCGTGGTCCTGGCAGGAATGCGCCTGCGTCGCTGGCCAACGCTTTTTCTGGCCGCGCTCAGCGCACTCCTCTGGGACTTTCTGTTTGTCCCGCCCCGGTTTACCTTTTACATCAGTCAGATTCCGGACCTGTTAATGTTCGGAGCGTATTTCGCGATCGCGCTGATCATCGCGCACCTCGCCACAAAGCTACGCCAGCGGGAACAAGCGGAACGCCGACGCGAGGAGCGCGCAGTCGCCTTGTATCGCTTCACTCGCTCGCTCGCGGCCAGCCGCGACCTCGATGAAGCGCTGCCGAAAGCGTTGGCGTTGATGAAAGAAAGTTTCCAAACCGATGTGGCGGTGTGGCTCTGTGATGAGAATGGCTTGTCGCGGCATCCCGCCAGTACTTTTGCTCCTTCGAGCAAAGATGAAAGCGTCGCCGTATGGGCTTTTCAAAAAAAACAAGCGGCCGGACGATCAACCGACACCCTACCCGACGCCGAATCGCTCCACGTTCCGCTCGTGACCGGCGACAGCGCGGAAGGGGTGCTGAGTGTTCGTCTCGCGAATCCTCCCACTTTGGAGCAACGCGATTTGCTCGACGCCTTTGCCGCGCAGCTTGCGCTTTTCGTGAATAAAGAGAGCGCGTTGGAGGAAAGCCGCGCCGCTCAGGTCGCGCGGCAATCAGAGAAATTACAGCGCGCGCTTTTTGATTCTGTCTCCCACGAACTGAAGACCCCGCTCGCGGCGATTTCCGCCGCCTTGCAACAATCACAACCGAATCGGGCCGAACTAAAGCAAGCGGTCGGACGTTTGAACAGCACGGTCGACCACCTGCTCGACGCCACGCGATTAGAATCCGGTTTGTTGCAGCCGGTCCGTGAATGGTGCGACCCGGGAGAATTGTTGCGTGACGCAATCGCACAAGCGCGGCTCAAGGAAAAAGCAATCAAAGTCAATGTTGGTCCGGATTTGCCGGCGATTTCGGTAGACTCGCGTTTGATCGAGCAGGCTCTGATTTCCGTGCTGGCGAACGCTGCTCAGCATGGGGCCAGCAAAGAACCGATCGAGATTAGTGTCGCGCGTGATAACTCGATGATTATCTTTTCGGTCGCCGACCATGGCCCCGGTCTCGTCGTGGGTGAGGAGAATAAAGTTTTCGAGAAATTTTATCGTCGTCCGGGAACTGCCCCCGGCGGGTTAGGCCTCGGCCTCTGGATTGCGCGCCAATTGGTTGAAGCACACGGCGGGCAAATCACGGCTCAGAACCTTGAAGGAGGTGGCGCGCGCTTCTCCATTCGCCTCCCGATCGGCGAGGCCATGCGACTCCCGGCTGCTGAAGCGACGGCATGAATAAGCCGATCGCCTTAATTATCGACGACGAAATTCAAATTCGCCGTCTTTTGCGGGTTGCGCTCGAAAATGAAAATTATCAAGTCCAAGAAGCAAAAAACGGCCAGCAGGGCTTGGTTGAGATCACCAACTGCAAACCCTCTGTCATTCTTCTCGATCTCGGTTTACCGGACATTGACGGGCTCGACGTTTTGCAACGATTGCGTGAGTGGAGTGAAGTGCCAGTCGTTATTCTCTCGGTCCGCGACGACGAACAGGGCAAAGTCGCTGCGCTGGACGCCGGCGCCGATGACTACGTGACGAAGCCCTTCAGTTCTCCCGAATTGCTCGCGCGCCTCCGCGCGGTCCAACGCAAGAACCGGCCGGCCGAGGAGATTTCTGTCTTCAAACACGGTGATCTCGTTGTCGATCTTACCGCGCACGTGGTCACGCGTGGGGACAAAGAACTGAAGCTGACCGCGACGGAGTACGCGCTGCTGCGTTTGTTCGTGAAACATCCGGGCCGTGTACTGACCCATCGTTACATCTTGCGCAAAATCTGGGGACCGAAGTCAGAGGAACACCGTCAATACCTGCGCGTCTACGTCACCCATCTTCGCCAGAAGATCGAGCCCGACCCGGCCGCGCCGGCCCTGATCAAGACCGAACCCGGAATCGGGTACCGTTTTGTAGCGCTGCCGGCGTTTATTGATTAAACCTATGATCAGCAGTCGGTTTTCTGTTCGGATCGGGATGTGGTCGGGTCCCCGAAACATCTCCACCGCGATGATGCGCTCGTGGGGCAATCGCCCTGACACTGTCGTCGTCGACGAGCCACTTTACGCGTACTATTTAAAGAGAACCGGTAGAGAGCATCCTGGCGGCACGGAGGTGATAGCACAAGGCGAGATTGATTGGCACAAAATTGCCAACCGCCTGACCCGCGAGCCTCTGCCAGCTGGGAAGGGCGTCTTTTTCCAAAAACAGATGACGCATCATCTGCTTCCGGAGATCGAACGCGAATGGATTGCCGGCCTCACGAATTGCTTTCTCATTCGCGATCCGCGGGAAGTAATTCTCTCCTACATCAAAAAGAGCCCGGACCCGGGTGTTGAGGATCTTGGGTTCATTCAACAGCGCGAGATTTTCGATTTCGTGCGCGAGCGAACGAATTCGATGCCGCCGGTCGTGGATGCAAAAGACGTCTTGGAGAATCCCGAGCGAATATTACGCTCACTTTGCAATGCGATCGGCATTGAATTCGACAAGGCAATGCTCTCCTGGCCGCCGGGATTGCGGGAGACCGACGGAATTTGGGCAAAACATTGGTACGACGCCGTTGCAAAATCGACATCGTTCGAACCTTACCGGCCGCGCAAGGGAAATGTCCCTGATTCGCTGCACGACATTTACGAAAAGTGCCGCGAATGTTACGAGCACCTTCACCAACACCGCCTGACCTAAATGCAGCAGAAATTTAATCCGAAGAACAAGGACCTGATCGTTAATATCAACGGTCAGCTCTTGCATCGCGACGACGCGGGCGTGAGCCCGTTTGATTCGGCCGTTCAAGGCGGAGACGCGGTCTGGGAAGGATTGCGGCTCTACAACGGTCGCATTTTCAAATTGCTGGAGCATCTTGACCGGCTCGAGAAGTCGGCGCGCGCGATCGCAATTGACGATCTACAGCCGCGCGAAAAAATTATCGAAGAACTGAAGCGCACGCTGGCTGCGAACAAAATGCGCGGCGGCGTGCACGTTCGCCTCACGTTAACGCGCGGGGTGAAAATTACGTCCGGGATGGATCCGCGCTTAAACCAGAGCGGCGCGACGTTGATCATTCTGGCCGAACACAAGGCGCCGGTTTACTCGAAGGATGGCCTCAAGTTGATCACCGCCTCTGTGCGCCGGCCGCCGCCGGAGGTTCTTGATGCGCGAATTCATCATGCGAACCTGCTCAATTCCATTCTGGCCAAAATCGAAGCGAACAATGCTGGCGCCGATGACGCGCTCATGCTCGATACCAACGGATTCGTCGCCGAAACCAACGCGACCAATGTTTTCATCGTTCGCAAGGGCGATCTGGCCACCAGCAAAGTGGTCGCCTGTCCAGAAGGAATCACGCGTGCAACCGTGATCGAGATCTGCGCCACGGAAAGAATTCGCTGCGTCGAAGCCGATCTTTCGCCGGTCGACGTTTACGGCGCCGACGAAATGTTTTGCACCGGCACGATGGGCGAGCTAGCCGGGGTGATCCAGCTCGATCAGCGCGCAATCGGCGACGGAAAGATCGGCCCGATGACGAAACGCTTAAGCGAACTCTACGCCAAGCGGACGGCAAGCGAAGGCGTCCAAGTCGTTGATTGATTACTCGGTTCGTAAGGCCTGGACCGGATCGACAAGGGTGGCCCTGCGGGCTGGCAACAGACAGGCGATTAAAGCCGTCGCCGCGAGCAACACAGTTGCGCCGCCCAGCAACGCCGGATTGTGCGCGGAGACCTGATAGAGCTGGGCCGCGATGAAGCGTCCGAGGGCAAAGGCGGAGGCAATACCGATCGCGAGACCGATGATGACTGGCTTCATTCCCTGATTCACTACCAGGCGCACGACATCGTGTGTTTGTGCGCCAAGCGCCATGCGAACGCCGATTTCTCCCGTGCGCTGTTCGACGGTGTAAGCAACGGCGCCATAAATTCCGATGCTCGCAAGCAACAAGGCGACGCCGGCGAAAGTCCCGAGCAACCACATCATTAGCCGCGTTTGTCCGAGGGCTTGCGCGACAATTTCGTCCATCGATTGTGGAATAGCGATTGCCACCCCGGGATCAACGGTGGCAAGCGCCGACTGCGCCAATTTTGTCACGGTGTCCGGTTTGAGCTGGCTGCGTACGAGAATGCATGGGAAAGGAAAATTCTGCTGGGCCCAAGGTCGATAAATTTCCACATCGTCCGGATCCGACACTTTGCGTGAGCGCACGTCGCCGACAATGCCGACGATCTCGCAAGGCACGCTGGCATTACCGACGAGTAATGTTTTGCCAATCGGGTTTTCATCGCCAAACACCTTTTTGGCGCCAGTCTGACTAATAATCATCACGTTTTGCCGATCAGCCGTATCGTGCTCGTCGAAATCGCGTCCGGCTAAGACTGAAATGCCCCAGGTTTTGAAATAATCAGCAGTGATACTGTGGAATACCGCAGCTGCGCGTTTGTCGATAGGCAGAACTTCACGGTCGGGGCGAGCGTAAAGCACGTTTCCGATGGCGCCGGCCAATAACGGAATATCCGCACTAATCGTCGCGCTTTCGAAAGCCGGAACGGTGTGGAGGGCAGCGAGCGTTTTCTCGGCAAAACGCTGACGGGCAGCGAGATCCGGATATTGCGCCTCAGGCAACGTGATGAAGCCGATCCAACGATGTTCGGGATGGAATCCAATATTTTGCTGACTCAGTCGGACGAAACTGGTGATCAGCAACGCGGCGCCGGCGAGCAACGTAACCGATAGCGCGACCTGCGCACCGACTAGAATCTTTCGAAAGCGTTGTTGATGCGCGCTGCCACTCGCTCCGCGTCCCCCTTCCTTCAATCCGTCAACCAGATCGGCGCGCGAACTTTGCAGCGCCGGATAAATTCCCATGGCGATGCCGGTCAAAATCGACAAGCCAATCGTGAAGAGGAGCACCGGCACGGAAAGCTCGAGTCGCGCGTCGGGATCGAAAGGCAGAAAATTGGCCGCCATTTTCGGAATAATCGGAACGAGTTGCCACGCCAAGAGCGCGCCGACTACACCGGCGATCGCGCTGACGAGCAGACTTTCGAAAACGAATAGGCGGATGATACTCGCCCGCGACGCACCGATCGCCATTCGCAACGCGATTTCGCGGCGACGGCCGGTGAATCGCACCAGCAAAAGATTCGCAACGTTGCTGCATGCGATCAGCAGAACAAATGCGACTGCCGCGAGAAGGGTCGCAAACGCCGGCCGCAAATTTCCCGTCACATCTTGCGGCAGGGTTTTCAGTGTTATGACCGACGAGCTGTCGATCTTGTCTGGGTGCGCAACTCGGTAACTTTCACCGAGCGATGGAAGCGCCGCTCGCGTCTGTTCGAGTGTCATGCCCGGTTTCAACCGACCGACGACACGGAAAATGCCGCTGCCACGCATTAGTTGTTCACGGGTGAATCCAGGAATCACGTACGGCTTCGTCGTCCAAACTTCGGCGTTTGGTCCCACCCACGAGAACGGAAGATCCGGTAAGATTCCGACCACCGTGTGGGCGATGCCATTGAGCGTGATGCTGCGGCCAATCACGTTCGGATCGCCACCCATTCGCTTTTGCCAAAAATTCTCCGTCACCATCGCGACGTCCGCGCCCTCTTCTTCTTCCGGCAAGAAATTCCGGCCGCGAATTGGATGCACGCCAAGGACATCGAAATAATTAGAGGTCACCCGGCCGCCAAACAGATGGACCGCATCGCCGAGTCCGGTCAGGGTAAAAGCAGAGACGTTTTCGCCGCCAAACGCTTCGAACATTGTTTGGCCGTCCCGATAATGCTGAAAACGGGGTATGGAAATCGCGAGCTCGAGCAGGTTGCGCTCGCGAGCGTTGGAATACATGTGCACCAAACGCGAGGGATCTTTGAACGGCAGCGGACGCAAGAAAAGATCGTTGATTAGACTGAAGATCGCGGTGTTCAAGCCAATGCCGAGCGCAAGCGTGGCGATGGCAATAAAGGTGAAGGCGGGCGATTTCCGAAGTTTCCGAAACGCGAAGCGAATATTGTCCATTTGAATATGCGCCCTGAAAAATTATTCAATACGCAAAGCCTGGACCGGGTCGACCAGGGTGGCGCGTCGGGCCGGCAACAAACAGGCAAGCAGCGCGATCGCCGCGAGCAACACGGTGGCTCCGCCGAGCAGCGCCGGATTGTGCGCTGAAACTTCAAAGAGTTGCGAAGCGATTAATCGGCCGAGCGCAAACGCGGCCACGATCCCGATGGCGAGTCCAATCACGACCGGTTTCATTCCCTGATTGATGACCAGCCGCAGGACATCGCGAGTTTGCGCGCCGAGCGCCATGCGCACGCCAATCTCGCCGGTGCGTTGTTCAACCGTGTAAGCGACTGCGCCATAAATTCCGATGCTCGCCAGCAGCAACGCGACGCCGGCGAAAATTCCAAGGAGCCATGTCATCAACCGCGCCTGGCCAAGCGCTTGGGCAACAACCGCGTCCACCGTCTGCGGGACTGCGATCGCCAGTCCCGGATTGACTTTGATCAATGCGGATTGCACCAACTTCGTCACTGCGTCCACTTTGAGGTTGCTGCGAACGGTTATGTTAAGGAACGGAAAGTTTTCCTGCGCCCATGGCCGGTAAAATTCCATGCCTGGCGCTTCGGCAACTCGGATTGAACGAACATCGCCGACGATGCCGACGATCTCACACGGCACCGCGAGGCTGGTGACAAGGAGCGTTTTGCCGATTGGATCTTCGTTCGGATAAACCTTTTTCGCGCCGGCCTGGCTGATCAAGCAAACCTGCTGACCGTCGGCCAGGTCGTGTTCGTTGAACTCACGGCCGGCCAGGAGCGGAACGCCCCAAGTCTTAAAGTAGGCGGGCGCAATGTCATGACTCGGCCCGTTCGCGCGCTTCTCGATCGGCGGAACGTCGCGATCGCCGCGGGCGTAGAGAGTGCGGTTGCCGCCGGCCAAAGGAATATCGCCGCTGACGGTCGCACTCTCTAATCCGGCAACATCACGCAACGCGTCGAGCGTTTGTTCGACAAAACGCTGCCGCGACGCTGCGTCGGAATATTGTGAAACCGGCAATGTGATTGCTCCGGTCCAAAGATTTTGGGAGCGAAAGCCGATGTTCTGTTGACTTAATCGAATGAAACTCGTGATCAGCAATGCGGCGCCGGCCAAAAGCGTGACCGACAGAGCGACTTGAGCGCCGACCAAAATCTTGCGGAAGCGCTGTTGCCGCACGCTGCCACTGGTTCCGCGGCCGCCTTCTTTCAAACCATCCACCAGATCGGCATGCGACCCTTGCAGCGCGGGATAAATCCCCATCAACAGACCGGTTAAGATCGACAGGCCGATGGTGAACGCGAGGACTGGAAGCGAAAGACTGGTCGCGGTGTTCGCTTCCAACGGAAGAAAATTGGACGCCAGTTGCGGAATCAAGGGCACTAATCGCCAGGCCACGAACGCGCCGACCGTTCCTGCGATAATGCTGACGAGCAAGCTTTCGAAAACGAACAAGCGCACTATGCTCGTGCGCGAGGCCCCAATCGCCATTCGCAACGCGATCTCGCGCCGGCGGCCGCTGAAACGAACCAGCAGGAGATTGGCGACGTTGCTGCAGGCAATCAGTAAGACGAAGCTGACCGCCGCAAAGAGCGTCGCAAAACCCGCTCGAAAATTCTGGGTTGTGTCCTGCGGCAGCGCTCTGAGCATAGTCGTCATTGTGCTATCGATCTTGTTCGGATACTGCGTGCTATAGCTTTGCTCCAATGACGGCAACGCGGCACGTGCCTGTTGAACGGTCATCCCAGGTTTCAACCGCCCGACTACTCGAAGAAAAGCCGTCCCGCGCATCATCCGTTCGTAACTAAATCCCGGTAGCTGGAATGGTTTGGTTGTCCAAACTTCCGCGATCGGGTTCGCTCCAAACCAGGTTGCTGGCATGTTTGGCAAGACGCCGACAATGGTGTGCGACACGCCATCGAGTGTAATGCTGCGACCGATCACATTTGGATCACCGCCCAGTCGCTTCTGCCAGAAATTCTTCGTCACCACGGCGACATCCGCCTTCTCTTCTTCTTCCGGCAAAAAATTCCGGCCCAGAATTGGGCGCACCCCGAGCACATCGAAATAGTTGGAGGTCAATCGCCCGCCAAAAACCTGCGCCGGATCGCCGAGACCGGTTAGAGTGAAGGCAAAGAAATTCTCTCCCGCGAAACCATCGAAAATTGTCTGCCCGTCGCGATAATGCTGGTAGCGTGGCGCGGATACAGGGATGTCGACCAGGTCGCGCGACTTGTCGCCAGTAAACAGATGGAGAACGCGCGACGGCTCCTTGAATGGCAGCCCGCGCAGAAAAAGGTCGTTCACTAAGCTGAAGATCGCGGTGTTGAGCCCGATCCCGAGCGCAAGCGTAATCACAGCTATCGCCGTGAACGCGGGGGATTGCCGAAGTTTGCGAAGGGCAAAACGAATGTCGTTCATGTTGAGGTAGGGTTGAGTTGTTTCGGTAAGTTCATTCGGCGCGCAGAGCGCGGACAGGATCAACCAGAGTTGCTCGCCGCGCCGGCAACAAACAGGCGACGAAGGCGACAGCGATCAAAATGATAATGACCGCGAACATTGTCAGGAGATCGGTTGCGCCGACGCCGAAAAGCAAGCTTTGCAGCAAACGCGTGCAAACAAAAACGCCGATCAGACCGAGCACAACGCCGGCGGTGACGAAACGCATCCCCTGGCCGATGACGAGGCGAAGTACGTCGTAGCGTTGCGCGCCAAGTGCGAGACGAATTCCAATCTCCTGCGTCCGCTGCGTGACTGAGTAGCTCATGACTCCGAAAATCCCTGCGGCGGCAAGCAGGAGCGCGATCAGAGCGAACAACCCAACCAGCATTGCGTTCAAACGCGGCTGCGCGATTGACTTCGACATGTAGTCCGCCAGTGTTCGAGTCCGATAAACGGGCACCTCCTTATCGATCTCACCAACCGTCCGGCGCAAAGTGCCAACCAATGTTTGCGGATCCATTTGGGTCCGAACGAAAATCGACATTGACGGAATTGCGAACTGTTGATGCGGAATGTAAATCTGCGGCTTCGGCGCCGAGCGCAGACTGATCAAATGCATGTCGGCGACAACGCCGACGATCTCACGCACCGGCGGCTTGCCCGGATCGACCGATCCGTTCGGAATGATGCGCTTGCCGATTGGATCTTCGCCGGGAAAAAATTGTTTTGCGAAGCCCTCAGACACAATCGCGACCGGCAGCGAATTCCGGTCGTCGTGGTCGGTGAAAGCGCGACCGTTGCGGGTTGTGACGCGCATCGCTTGAAAGTAGTCAGGCGTGACCACGTTCACCTGGGCGGCCGGTTCCTGGCTGGCTGGCACCGGGCGTTGTTCGAAATTAAAAGTAAAACTAATTTCGCTTCCACTGAGCGGAACCCACCACGCTGCTCCAGCCGATTGCACGCCCGGAAGAGTGGACACGCGGTCGAGGAGTTTTTTGTAGAAACCAGCCGCTTGCTCCGGCTTGCCGTAATTTACCTCCGGAAGCGCGACCCGCGCGGTCGTGACATTCGTGACGTCAAATCCGGCCGGAACTTTTTGAAGGCGAAGAAAGCTTCCGACCAGCAGTCCCGCGCTGGCCAGAAGCACGAGCGCGAGAACGATTTCAGTCACGACGAGGGCTGCGCGCGTGCGACGACCGCCGGTCCCTTCGGTCGAGCCGCGCGAACTTTCGTTCAACGAACCGGCGAGATTAGGACGCGATGCGCGCCATGCAGGCAGGAGACCGGCAATCATCCCAACTCCAAGACTAATCAGCGCTGTGAACACGAGAACACGGAGGTCGAGTGAGATTTCATCGATTCGCGGAATACTCGGCAGAAAAGCCTTGAGCGAGTCGATGCCCCAAAACGCAATCAACAACCCGGCAAGACCGCCGAGCGCACCGAGCAACGTACTTTCAGCCAGCAGTTGCTGAACAATATGCCAGCGTCCGGCGCCGAGCGCGGCCCGGATGCTTATTTCTCGATTGCGCGACAGCGAACGCGCCAGCAACAAATTGGCCACGTTTACACAAGCGACGAGCAGAACGCAGCCTGCCATCGCAAACAACATCAGCAGCGCTGAATGCGTGCTGCCGATCATCGCGCTAATTTGGGGAATAACTTTCGCGCCAACATGGAGCTTCGCGTCCGGATATCGCTGCCGCCAGTTCGCCGTGATCGTGTCGATGTTCGCCTGCGCTTGTTGAAGGGAGACATTCGGTTTCAAGCGCGCGACGCAAGAGAAGAAATCATTGTCGCGTTGCTCGGTCATCGGTGGTGATCCGTCTTTCGATTCCCGCAAGATCGACACCGGAATCCAAAGCTCCGGCGAGATGGACGAGATCGGGAAAGTGAATCGCGGCGGCATCACGCCGATCACGTGGAAGCTCTGACCGTTGAGCATGATATTTTTTCCGAGAACGTTGCGATCAGCTCCGAACCGCCGCTGCCACAGTTCGTGACTCAAAATGACAACGTGGTTTCCGGGCTCGTCTTCGTTGGGCAAAAAGACACGGCCGAGGACTGGTTGGATTCCCAGCAGTGGAAATAACTCGGTCGAGACCGATTCGCCCTGAACGTGCATCGCCTCCGTTCCGTTGGTCAGCGTGGTGACGCCCTGGTTTGTGTAAACCGCGACGCGCTCGAAAACCTGATTCTGTATTCGCCAATCGACGTAATCGAGATATGAGATGGAATTGATCTCCGTTCCGGGATCAGCTTTCTCGCGCACATCATACTCACCCAGCGCGACAAGATTTTGCGGATCGTGGAACGGCAACGGCCGCAACAACACTGCGTTGACGACGCTAAACATGGCGCTGTTGGCGCCGATCCCGAGCGCCAACGTCAAAATCACAATTCCGCTGAAGAGCGGTTGCTTCAGCAAACCGCGCAACGAATGACGAAAATTTTGCATCGGACGAAACTATTCTGTGCGCAAAGCGACAATGGGATCGACTCGCGAAGCGCGGCGCGCCGGGATCCAGGAGGCAGAAAATGTCGAGACTAACAGAAGCGCGCCACCGCCAAGATAAACTTTCGGATCGATCCCTTGCACCTCGAAAAGAACGCTTTGCAGCGCGCGCGAAAGGGCGAAGGCTGCAAGCAAACCGATCGCCGAACCGATCAGCAGTAACTGCATCCCGTGGGAAAGAACGAGCGTGCGGATTTGGGCCGGGCGCGCGCCGAGCGCGAGCCGGATACCGATTTCACGGACGCGTTTGAGCGTGGTATAAGCGAGAAGTCCGTAAAGACCGATAGTGGCCAGCACCAGCGCGAGCCCGGAGAAGACGGAGAAGAGAAAACTTAACAGACGCTGCGCGCCCCAAGTCTCGCGGACCCGACCGCTCATCGACCGGGCATCGAACACCGGCAGCGAGGAATCGATTGAAGTCACAGCGTCTCGAATCGAACGCTCGAGTGCCGCAGAGGCGATTGTCGATCTTACGAACAGCGTGAGACTGGTTCGCTGGACTTGGCCTAACGAACAATAAATCACCGGCAATGGCGCCATCTCGTCCACCGCATGAAAGCGCATCCGCGCAACCACACCGACGACTTCGCTCATCACCCAGCCTTCCTCGTCGTTGCCGGCATCAACGCCGAGGCGTTTGCCGATCGGATTTTCTCCGGGAAAGTACTGTTCGGCCATGGCTTGATCGATAATGATGACTCGCGGCGAGTCTTTGGTGTCGCGCTCGTCAAACATGCGACCACGCAACAACGGCACCTTGAGCGTCGAAAAATAATTGCCGCCGACCACTTCGAGATCGCCGTTCAACATATCCGAAGGCTGGGGTCGTGGATTCTCTTCGCGCCAAAAGCCGGTTTGCCAGCCGCCCATGAGCGGCCCGTTCGAGCTCACGGCAGCGTCTTGAACACCAGGTAACGCGCGCACTTTGTCGAGCAGTGTCTTGGCGAACGTATCGATCTTGTCGCGGTCGTTATATTTTTTCCACGGCAATTCGAACCTCGCGGTAAAAAGCGCGCGCGGTTCGTAACCTAGCGAAAGCGATTGGAGGCGCGAAAAACTCTTCAAGACCAGGCCCGCTGCGACCAACAACGTGAGCGTCAGGGCAATTTCGCTAATCACCAGCCAATCCCGCGCGCGTTTTGCCGATGGCGGATCGCCGCTTCCAGCGGAGCCTGTCTTCAAGGCGATCTGAACGTCAGCGTGCGAGGCTTGCCAGGCCGGCCATAGCCCGAAAAGCACCGTCGTAAGCGACGCGATTAAAAACGTGAAACCGAGAACCCGGAGATCAAATGAAACCTGTTGAAACCGGGAAACGTCCCCCGGACTCAGCGCGATCAATCCATCCCGGACCCAAACCGCAAGAAAGAACCCGAGCATACCGCCAAGGAGCGCGATCAAAAAACTTTCGAGTAAAAGTTTCTTGGTGAGCTGACCGCGGGTAGCGCCGACGGCTGCGTGGATGGCAAACTCACGCGCACGGGCCGCCCCGCGGGCGGCAAACAAGTTCGCCAGGTTCGCGCAAGCGATGAGCAGAACAAGCCCGACTGCGCCCAGAAGAAGCGTGAGATTCGTCCGGTACTTGCCGACGAGATTCTCCAGCAGCGGCTTGACGACGGCGGTCTCTTTCCCATTCGTTTCCGGGTAAGCTTTTTCCAACCGCGCCGCGATCGTCTTCATTTCACTGCGGGCCTGCTCGAGAGTCACTCCTGGTTTGAGCTTGCCCCAAACGTAGATCATTGGATGTATCATTCGCATCATCCACACTGGGTTGTTGCTCCTCCGCATCATTGACAACCATGCGTCGGTGTCTTGTGGCGAAGTCATCTCGGGAGGCATCACGCCGATGACGGTGAAGCTCTGATCGTGAAGGGTAATCGCCTGGCCCAGAATCTTTGGATCGCGATTGAATGCGCGTCGCCAGAGACGATCACTGATCACGACAACGGGTGGCGCGCCGACTTTATCTTCATCTTCGCTGAAAATGCGTCCAATTTCCGGCGGCACCCCGATCACGTTGAAAAAATTCCGACTGACCGAAGCGCAGGAAATGCGTTCCGGCTCGCGGCCGGGAATGCCGCTCAAATTGCGCGATTCCTTGTGCGTGGCAGCGAGATGCTCAAAAACGGTGTTGTCGTTCCGCCAGTCGAAATAGTCGGGAAGCGCAACGGAGTAATCCTGGCCAGGCCCGGAAGATTCGTTCAAGACCATGATCCGATCCGCGTCCGGATAAGGAATCGGGCGCAGGAGAACTGAGTTAACGATGCTGAAGATCGAAGTGTTCGCGCCGATCCCGAGCCCTAGCGTAATGATCGCAACTGCGGAGAACATCGGGTTCTTGATCAACTGTCGAAATGCAAGTCGAAGATGATTCACGGGCGCAGCTTTATTCAGTTCTCAAGGCGACTATCGGATCGACGCGGGTGGCGCGCCTGGCCGGGACGCAACAGGCAATCAAGGCAACGGCAGTAAGCGAAATGATCGCAGTAATGACAGCGTCGCTATCGAGCGCGCCCACATTGTAAAGCAGCGACATCAACGCGCGGCGAACGGCTACGGCGCCGAGCAAGCCTATGATGATGCCGACACCGACGAGCGAGATGCCGTGACGGAGCACGAGCCGGAAAATACTCGTGCGGGCGGCGCCAAGCGCCATTCGGATACCGAGCTCACGTGTGCGTTGCGTAACCGTGAGCGCCATCACGCCATACAAACCAACGCTCGCCAAAACGAGTGCGAGAAAAGCAAACGTGCCCAGCAACACCATCGTTAACCGGCGAGTCGCGAGACTCGATGCAACTGCTTCGTCCATCGTTGCGATCTGACCAATCGGTTGGTCGGGATCAAGCGCTTGAACTTCGCGCTTCACTGCGGCCACCAGCGGACCAATGTCGCTAAGCCTCGTGCGAACGTGGAGATTGTTTGCGCTTTGCGGATCTTGAGACGCCAGCAAATATTCCTCCACCATCTGGAGCTTTTCGGAATTGTCCTCGCCCGGCGCTTCGTTGCGAGTTCGCGGAACAACCCCCACAATCGTCATCGGAGGCGCCTTCTCATCCAGCGTCTCGTTGTCGTCGATGTGCTGCCCGATCGGATTCTTTCCTACGAAATATTTTCGCGCGAACGATTCATCGATAATGATCGACCTGGAGTGGCCCTTTTCCCCGGGCAAGTCTTCCGGTCCAAAAGCGCGGCCACGCAAGATCGGCATGCCCATTACGCGGAAATAGTCTGGCGAAACCGGACTGACTTCGGCCGGCGGCTTCTGTCCGAGCGGAATCGGGGGAGTGCCGGTAACATGAAACCCGCTGTCCCATTCGTTGTCATCGAACGGACTGTTGGCACTGATTGCGGCCGCCTCGACTCCGGGAATATTTTGAATGCGCTCGAGCAGCCGCGTCCAAAAAGCGTCCTTTTGATCGTCCTTCTTATATTTCGCGTCCGGCAGCGAAATGGGAAAAGTTACAATGCCATGCGGATTGAATCCGAGCGGAGCGTTTTGCGCATGCCAGAAGCTCTTTAAAGTCAATCCCGCACCCGCGAGCAAAACAATCGCCAACGCAACCTGCGTGATCACCAATCCGGAACGCATCCGTTGTCGACCGGCACCATCGCTCGATCCGCGGCCGCCGATTTCGTGCAAGGCCACTGAAAGTGAAGTGCTATGCGAGATTCGCCAGGCCGGCCAAACGCCGACCAAAATGCCCGCCCCTAGTGCTACGAGTGTGGTAAACGTGAGCACACTGATGTCGATCTTGGCCTCGCGGAATCGAGGAACCGTTGGCGGCGTGAGCGCGAGAATCGCATCCAGGCTCCAAACGGTCAGCAAAGCTCCGGCGATTGCGCCGATGATCGCGATCAGAGTGCTCTCAACAAGAAGCTGACGCGCAATGGTCCAGGGGCTCGCGCCAAGCGCAGCGCGCACTGCCATTTCCTTGGATCGGGCGAGCGCACGCGCCAACTGCAAATTCGCAACGTTGGCGCATGCGATTAGCAGAACGCAAGCGACAGCAGCAAGGAGCAGATTCAGACTCGCGCGATAATCCCCAACCGCGGTCTCGAACAAGGGACGCATTGTCACGCGGCGGCCGGTGTTCGTATCCGGATATTTTTTCTCAAGCTGAATGGCGATCGCATTCAGATCGCCGTTTGCCTGGGCGTTGGTTACGCCCGGTTTCAGTCGGCCCAACGCCCAAAAGCCCTGGTGATTGTCCCGGCTTAGCATTCCAGGATCCTTGACGATCTCGCTTAGAGGAATCAGAACGTCTGGTTTGCGCCCGAACTGCAGTTCAGCCGGGAAAACACCGACAATCTCGCGTTCCAAGCCGTCGATTAATGCGCGTTGACCAAGCACATCAGGCGATCCGGCAAAATGTTTTCGCCACAAATTTTCGCTGATCAGCGCGACGTTGGGCGCACCATCGACATCCTCCGCAGCGGTAAGATCCCGGCCGATCCGCGGTTTCAATCCCAACACTGAAAGAAAACCGGAGCTCGCGCGAACGCCGCGGATCCGTTCGGGCGCGCCGCCCGCACCGGTCGACAAGTTAAAATTCTCGCGCCGAACCAGTGCGAGATCCGTAAAGCTTCGCTGCCCCGCGTGCCAGTCGAGCCAGTTCATGTAGCCGACGGCACCGCGCTCGAAAGCATTCGAACGTTCTCGCACTACAATCAATTGGTCCGAGTCGGGATAAGGCAGTGGCCGCAACAGCACCGCGTTCACC
>DATLJP010000029.1:0-19770 GCA_035538875.1 Chthoniobacterales bacterium
GCAACTTACGCGATCGGAATGATGGCGCTGAGCGGCGTGCCGTTCTTTTTCTCCGGCGGCTGGACCAAAGAGGAAGTGTTGCACGCGACTTCAAGTTGGCCGAGCTCGCACATCCCGCATTATCTCATGCTGGTCGGAGTCGTTCTGACCGCGCTCTACATGTCACGGCAGATCATCTACGTCTTTTTCGGCAATCGACGTGCTGCTGAGGAACACCCGCACGAAAGCCGGCACGTGATGACGATTCCGCTGATCGTCCTTGCCGTGTGCGCAATTCTTTTCAGCGTCGTGCTTACGCCGGGGTGGCCGTGGCTGGAAAGTTACTTAACAGGACACGCCCCACAGTTTGACTCGCGTCTCTTATTTCAACCGATGATCCTGCTTTCGCTCGGGCTCGTCGGCACAGGCATCGCACTTGGGGTCTGGATGTATCACGCCACCAGCGAACTCGATCCGCTTCAGCGAAAGCTGCCTGCGTTGTTTCGTTTTCTCGAAAACAAGATGTGGATCGACGAAATTTACGATCGCACGATCATCGCGCTCGGCGCTTTGTTTGCCTGGCTGTCCGATTGGATGGATCGGTATGTTTGGGACGGGATTGTTCGCGATGTTGGAGCGATCGGACAATTATTTGGCAAACTGACCACCGGCACCGACGAGCGTGTGATCAATGCCGGTGTCGATGAAGGCACGGTCGGCGCGCAAGGATTCGGTCGCGTGATGTCGCGCTGGCACTCCGGCCAAATTCAACCTTATCTCGGCGCAGTCGCGCTCGGCATGCTCGCTTTGCTTCTTCTTTACGCATGGCTGGGCTAATTACTTTTCTCATCATCATTCCGCTTGTCGGCGCGATTGCCCTTTACATCGGCCAGCCCAAGAGCGCGCGCCCCGTCGCGCTCATCTTCAACGCGCTCGCTGCATTCTATGCGCTGATGCTCTGGCAAAAGTTCGACCCCAGCACGCCTGGCTTGCAGATCATCGAACGCCACGTTTGGATTCCGTCGATCGGCGCCGAATATTTCGTCGGCGTCGATGGCCTGAGCTTGCTCCTTGTGTTGCTCACGTCAGTCGTTTTTCCATTCGCTTTTTCGGCGCAACGATTGGCGCGCGGCACCTGCGCTCTCATGCTCGTGATGCAAGCCGCGCTCTATGGCACATTCACCGCCCAGAATTTTGTTCTCTGGTTCTTGTTTTACGAGTCGAGCCTGATCCCGGCTTTTCTCCTTATCAAAATTTACGGGGGCGAAAATCGGGACTACGCCGCAGTGAAATTTTTCGTTTACACATTTCTCGGCAGCGTCGCCATGCTGCTCGCGTTTCTCGGAATCTATTTTGCAAAAGGGACTTTTGATTTCGTAAACCTGGCGGCGCTTGGCAAAAGCGGATTGATCGCCGGCAATCTTCGCTGGCTGGTTTTCGCTGGGATTTTTCTCGGTCTCGCCGTCAAAGTCCCACTCTTTCCATTCCACACCTGGCTGCCTGACGCTTATCAAGCCGCGCCGACCGGCGTTTCGATGGTGCTGACCGGCGCCCTTTCAAAGATGGGCGTTTACGGTTTCATCCGATTACTCACTCCGCTCTTCCCGAACGAGATCAAAATCGCCGGACCATGGCTGCTTGGGCTTGTCGTCTGCTCGATTGTTTTCGCGCCGCTTGCAGCCTGGGCGCAACGCGACTTGAAACGAATGGTCGCGTATCTGTCGATCAACCACCTCGGCTACTGTTTGCTTGGGCTGTTCGCGGTGACAATATCGAAATCCGCTCTGATCGACATCGAGGCGGCGTTGAGCGGCGTGTTCCTGCAAATCTTCAATCACGGAATTACCGCGGCGGCGCTTTTCTATTTTGTTGGACTGCTCGAGCAACGCCGCGGTTTGTGCAGCATTGATGATTTCGGCGGATTGATGCAGCGTACTCCGTTGCTTTGCGGCTGGATGAGTGTCGCAATGTTTTCGTCGCTCGGATTGCCGGGCCTCAACGGATTCATCGGCGAGTTTCTAATTTTCAAAGGCTCGTTTGCTGTCGCGGCTTCATTTACTGCGATCGCCGTTCTTGGCCTCCTCTTCACGGCGGTGACGTTCATGCGCGCAATGCAATCGCTCTTCAGCGGCCCACTCGCCGAAAGTTGCAACGGTTTTTCCGATCTTGTTCGCCGCGAGAAGTTCGTCATCGTTCCGGTCACGTTGCTGATGTTTGCGATCGGCCTCAACCCGCAATTCGTCTTCAACATCTTCAACGCCACCGTCGTTCAGATCGCGCGATTGCTTGCCTGATAGCGCGATGATCGCCTGGACGATTTACATCACATTCGGCGGCGCGGTCGTGCTGCTGTTTCTGCCGCGTGCCTTTGCGCGATGGACCGCGCTCGCGATAACTCTCGTCGGGTTCGGAATCAGCCTGGCGACATTTTTCCGCCGCGATATCGATCTTGCCCATTTCACGACAGTCGTTCGCGTGCCCTGGGTTCCGGCGCTTGGGATGAATTATCATCTTGCGCTGGACGGAATCAGTCTGGTTCTCGTTCTTGTGACTGGAATCGCCGCGATCAGCGCGGTCTTGTTTTCCTGGGATATCGAAGATCGCGCGAAGGAATTTTTCTTTTGGCTGTTGCTTGTTGTCGTCGGCTCTTACGGCGTCTTTCTCAGTGCAGATCTTTTTTTGCTCTTTCTTTTCTACGAGCTGGTCATCGTTCCGAAATATTTCCTGATCGCGATCTTTGGTTCGACCAATAAGGAATACGGCGCGATGAAGCTAACGCTTTATTCCTTCTTCGGCGGTGCGTTTGTTTTTCTGGGGATCATTACGACGTACGTGAGCGGCGGCTCGCTCGACTTAAATCAGCTCGCGCAAGTTAACTTTCCGGCGCAGCTCCAAACGTGGGTCTTTCCGGTTTTGTTTTTGGGTTTCGCGGTGCTGGCTGGTATCTGGCCGTTGCACACCTGGGCGCCGACTGGTCACGTTGCTGCGCCGACTGCGGGTTCAATGTTGCTCGCCGGTATTGTAATGAAACTCGGAGCTTACGCGGCGTTGCGCGTTGCGATGAATCTTTTCCCGGCAGGTTTTCATCTCTGGCGCAGTTGGATCGCAGTTCTCGCAGTAATCGGAATTGTCTACGCCGCGGCAGTCGCTTTGCGCCAACGCGATCTGAAATTTGTGATCGGTTACTCGAGTGTCAGCCACATGGGTTTTGTGTTGTTAGGATTCGCGACCGCGAACGTTTTCGGCGTTTCCGGTTCAGTTCTGCAAATGTTTTCCCACGGTGTTATTGGCGCCCTTCTCTTCGCCGTCGCCGGGCGAATGATCTATCGGCGCACCCGCACTCGCGAACTGGACGCACTTTCAGCAATGAATCTCAGCCGCGCGCTGCCCTTTGCCGCGTTTACGTTTGTCGTAGCCGCAGCCGCCTCGATGGGAATTCCCGGATTCAGCGGATTCGCTGCGGAGATCACAATTCTGATTGGCGCGTGGAAATCTTATCCCATCGCGGTTTGGATTACCGGCGTCGGCATGGTCCTCGTCGCGGCTTTCACTCTCCGCGCGTTGAAGCGGGCCTTCTTCGATGTTGACCTTGCGACGGCGAACTCGGCCCCGCCTCAACTCGAACCGATTACGATTCCCGAAAAACTCGGCGCCAGTCTGCTCATGTTCGCCACCCTGGCGGTCGGCCTTTACCCAAGACTATTGCTCGATCGCATCCAGCCGGCGGTTGAAACAATGCGCTTCCTATCCAAATGAGTTACCTCGAGCTTCTTAAACTTTCCGCGCCCGAAGCGATTATTGTCGTCACGGCGCTGATCGTTCTGACGATCGGTTTAATCAGTCCCCGCACGTCGAAATTCTGTCCGATCCTCGCGGCGTTTGGAATCGCCGCAGCGGTTGTTGCCCTGCTCAGATTGCCGCAACATGCGAATCTGTTTGGCGGCATGCTCGTAATTTCGCCGTTGAACTCGCTTTTCAAGATCATTTGTCTTGTTACCGCGCTCACCACGATTCCGATCGCGGCCTCGGAGAAGTCGTTGCGCAATCAGAGCGAATATCTTGCGATGCTGCTACTCGGCTCGGTCGGGTTAATGCTGTTGGTCGGGAGTGAAGAGTTGCTCATGATCTTCATCGGACTGGAACTACTCAGTCTTCCACTCTACGTCATGGCTGCTTTTGACAAAACCGACCTGCGGTCGTCGGAAGCGGGATTGAAATATTTTCTGTTCGGCAGCGTTGCGAGCGCGTTCACCCTGTTCGGGATCAGCTTCATCTATGGCATGTCCGGAACAACGGCGCTGGCAGCTGTTGCTCAGAAATTTGCAGCCGGAGACGGACAGCCGTTGCTCATCGTTGGCATCGTAATGACGCTCGTCGGTTTCGGCTTCAAGATCACCGCGGCGCCGTTCCATCTTTGGGCGCCGGACGTGTACCAGGGCGCGCCGATTCCGAGCGCTGCCTTCATAGCTTCTGGCTCAAAGGTCGCGTCGTTCGTCGTGCTCGGAAAAATTGTCCTTGTCGGTTTTGGGCCGGTTCGCGGTAGCGCCGACTGGCACGCGATGATTGCCGGTTGGTCGCCGGTGTTGGCCGCGCTCGCGGCATTGTCCATCTTACTCGGGAATTTCGTTGCGCTCGCGCAAACGAATGTTCGCCGGCTGCTCGCTTACTCCGCGGTTGCGCATGGCGGTTACACGCTGCTCGGTTTAATTGCCGGTGGACGCGATGGATTTTCCGCGACGCTCTTTTACACTAGCGTCTACGCAATCACACTCGTCGGTGCGTTCGCGGTCGTCGGCGAGGTTCGGCACGAGAGTGGCGGTGACGATTTACAAAATTTCGCCGGTTTCGCCGCCCGTTCGCCATTACTGGCGGCAGCGATGGCGATCTTTCTCTTGTCGCTTGCCGGTCTGCCACCGCTTGCCGGATTTTTCGGTAAGTTCTACTTGTTCAGCACCACGTTTCGCGCCGGCAGCAATCATGGATTGCTTTGGTTGGTAGCGCTGGCGCTCTTCGGCAGTTTCGTGTCGCTCTACTATTACTTGATCGTCCTCAAAATGATGTTTGTGGAGAAGAGTTCGGCTTCTGAACCTCCAGTTCGCCTCGGAGTAACTGGTCACTCGGTCGCAAATGTGACGATCGTTCTTCTCGCCGGTGGCGTTCTTTTTCTCGGGCTCATGCCGCAAACCTTGGCCGCCCGGATTCTCGGCTCCATGCCTTAAAAAATTTTCACCTTCACCAAAAAAAAGGCGTGATCATTCATTGAAAATCACGTTATAGGTTTTCTGTGCAGCGAAAGCGGACAACTGAAGCCGCGAACGTTCGCCGCGCGAAAGCGGGCCCGATCAGTGAATTTATCGATCGGCATTACCGTCATTTCAATGCGGCTGTAGTCAAAGACGCAGCCGATGCTTATTGCGACCACCTTGATCGTGGCGGCAAAATGATGATCACAGTCGCGGGCGCGATGAGCACGGCTGAGCTTGGCGTTTCGCTCGCGGAGATGATTCGACAGGACAAAGTCCACGCCATTACCTGCACCGGCGCGAATTTGGAGGAAGATTTGTTCAATCTCGTGGCCCGTTCGTATTACGAACGGATTCCAAATTATCGCGAGCTGAGTCCGCAGCAGGAAGAGGAGTTGTTAAATCGGCATCTCAATCGCGTGACCGACACGTGCATCCCGGAAGGTGAAGCGATGCGCCGGATCGAGCGCGTAGTTCTCGACGAATGGGTCACCGCGTCGAAACAGAAGGAGCAAAAGTTTCCCCACGAATTTCTTTTTAAGATCCTGCGGGAATGCAGGCTCAAACAATTTTACCAAATCGATCCGGCTGACAGTTGGATGATGGCAGCCGCACAAAAGAATTTGCCAATCTTCGTTCCGGGTTGGGAAGATTCGACACTCGGCAACATTTACGCTGCGCGCATCATCACCAGCCAGATTAGCGAACCGCACACCGTACGCTCGGGCATCGAATACATGATCGAATTGGCGAAGTGGTACGGTCGCGAATGCAAGAAATGCTCGATCGGCTTCTTTCAAATCGGCGGCGGCATTGCCGGCGACTTTCCGATTTGCGTTGTGCCGATGCTGAACCAGGACGTAGTACGAGAGTCTGTGCCGGAGTGGGGTTACTTCTGCCAGATCAGCGATTCCACCACGAGCTACGGTTCGTATTCGGGCGCCGTGCCGAACGAAAAAATCACCTGGGGTAAACTTCGCGCGACGACGCCGCGATTCATTATTGAGTCCGATGCCACGATTGTGGTGCCGCTGATCTTCGCCAAAGTTCTGGGTTGGTGACGCGCACACTAATCGCGGTGCGGTTTAATTGGTACATGTTCTTTGGATTTCCTGATACTACTTACCGGTTAACCGATAAGTGCTTCCCAGATCGTGCTTGTCACTCGCTACCGGTCACTGGCACAATGCCTCACTATGAAAATACCCACCTTTGTAGCCGTCTTTTTCACCGCAACAGCGCTTACGCTCTCATCGTTTGCTCAAAGTTCGCCCCCCCCTGGGGAAAAAGTTCCCAATAGTGGCGAGGTGGCGGTGCCGGCGAATCCGGGAACCAGAACAGAAACGAGCGCGCCAACCGGTCAACCCAACGCTGCCGACATGATGAAACAAATGCTTGAACTGTCGAAATTAAACGAGAACCATAAACTCCTCGCCAGCATGGATGGCAATTGGGATTACGCAGTCAAGTTTTGGATGAACCCGGACCCGAATGCCAAACCCCAGGAAGCCAAAGGCACCGCAGTTAGAAAATCGATCATGGGCGGCCGCTACATAACGATGGATGTGAGCGGCAACATGCAAATGCCGGGTGAAGACGGGAAAATGAAGACTATGCAATTCAAAGGGATGGGGATGGAAGGCTACGACAATGTGAAAAAGAAATTCGTTGCGTCTTGGGTCGATAACATGGGAACCGGCATTGAATTCGCCGAAGGCACGTACGATCCGGCGACAAAATCGTTCACCTATACGTCAGAGATTGAGGCGACTCCCGGAATGAAGACAGCAGTCCGCGAAGTAATCAAGATCCCTGACAACAAACACATGGCGCTCGAGTGGTACGAAAATCAGGGGGGCCAAGAAAAGAAAACGATGGAGATCAATTACACGAAGAAGAAATAATCTCCGTCTTCTAAATACTACGTCTTAACCTCGGCGCCGGCGGAGTCTTTCCCGGCGCCGAATTTTTTCGTGGCCAACTATTCGTACGGTTCGATTGATCGCAGTCGCAGTGAAACGATCTCTGCCCTTTGGCGTTGAATGTAGCCGACGGCATGCGCGAGCGATTCACGCCGGTTGCGTTTTGCCGTGCAGTTATTGCGCCGTAGCCTTTCGCCGTGGACACACTTTCTGTCTTTTTTCTCGCTCAAGGCGAACAATCGGCCGCGTCCGTCGTGCAGCGCCTAAAGGCGTTTGTCCTCAGCGCGAGGAGGACTCTCGACATTGCCGTCTACGATATGCGATTCGGCGACCCGCTGAAGGCTGAGTTGTTCTCTGCTTTGCGCGAATGCGCGCAAGCCGGCGTGAGAATCCGGATTTGTTTTCACGGCAACAAACCGGCCATGCCAAACATGGCTGCCGGTCAGGATCCCGCGCCCGCCGGCACGAGTGAGTTTGTTCAGTCGTTAGGCTATCCGTGGAAGCGGATCGTGGGAATGAAACTGATGCACCACAAATTCATTGTCCGCGACGGCGCTTCGATCTGGACTGGTTCGACCAACCTGACTGACGACGCGTTTGCGTTGATGGAAAATAACATCGTCACAGTCGATTCCGAATCGTTGGCCGCGTATTATGCGGAAGAGTTCGAACAGTTGTGGAAGAAGGAAAACTTCGACAATACCGGCGATATTCGCACGGTCGCGGCGCCCATCACTTTTACTAATCAGCTTGGCGATGCGCGTGTCATGTTTTCACCAGGTTCCGGGCATGAAATCGATGCCGAGATTGCCCGGCGCGTTCATGACGCGAAACATCGAGTTCGTATTTGCAGTTTATTGATTAATTCCGGCACGCTCATCTCAGAACTCGGCAAGTTATTGCAACGACGCGACGTCAAGATCGACGGAATCTACGATCGCACGCAAGTGGAAGACGTTTACCAACAGTGGCAGGAAGTGCCGTCGAATCGTTGGAAAATCTCTGCGCTTCAGGAAATTGCTATGCGCGCCGGTTTGGTCGGAAAAAATTCAACGCCTTACACTCCGACAAGCACTCACGATTTCATGCATAACAAGGTGCTCGTAATCGACGACACCGTGATCACAGGTTCCTACAATTTTTCCCGCAGCGCCGAATTTAATGCCGAGAATATTTTGTTTATCAATAGCGCGCCGCTCGCAGAGACGTACGGCCGCTATATCGACCATCTCGTCCAAAAATACCGGAGCTAATCCGGACATCGGTCGTGTGCAGGCAGAGCGGCCGGGCCGCGGCGTTCGGAGCTGTGAATGCGTTTTAGTTCTGAAGCGCATCAAATAGTCGCAGCACCAAGTAATGAACAACGATTAGCAAGCTCATAGGTCCTCCCAATTGTGATTCGTTTCTACCTAATGGTCGCAACCGCCTTCGCCATCGATAGAATTCCGGCTGTTCAACCACAGTCGGCAAGCTACTTTGCGTCGAGCGCAGTACTGCTAAATTTTACGAGTAATGCGCCTGCGCCGAGTGCTCTCGTGTGGTGTAGTCGTCTCCCTTGTGTCCTTTGCGGCCTTTGCGGAAGTAAGCGTGGAAGGCGTTGTGCAATTGCCGAAATCACAATCAGGACCGGTGATGGCGAAACGCTATGAGATTGTCACGCGCGGCGGGGCTCTCTCGACCCAGCCGCCCCTGGCGGTGGTCTATCTCGATGGCTCTTTCTCCAAACCGGCTTCGTCTCCGAAAAAGCAAATCGCGCAGAAGGATTACGCCTTTCTTCCGGCACTCTTGCCAGTACAGGTCGGGACCAGAGTCGAATTCCCGAATCTTGATGACACCTATCACAGCATTTTCTCGTACTCGCCGGCAAAGCGTTTCGATCTCGGCCGCTATCGCCCTGAAGAAAGACCGATTCCATTCGAAGTCTTTGACGTAGCGGGATTAGTAACCCTGCGCTGCGATATCCATGAGCACATGCGCGGACTGATTCTTGTTCTGAACACTCCGTATTTTGTCATTACGGATGCGAACGGCCGATTTCGTCTCCGCGGCCTTCCTTCGGGTCACTATATGCTCAAAGCCTGGATCGATAGTAAGACAACGCGAGAAAAGCCATTGGATCTGAAGAGCGGTGAAACAGCGCATGTCGATTTCCAATGAGTGCGGCGACCACGCCAAACAAGCGAACAGTCACTGGCTTTCGAACGAAACTCTTGGCCGCGATGATGCTCGTCATTTCTGCGATCACGGCCCTCGGGCTTTATCTTGCGCAGCGGGACGTGACTGCTAATGCCAACCGCGCGCTGCAGCAGGATTTTCAGACTCAACTGTCGTCG
This sequence comes from Chthoniobacterales bacterium, assembly GCA_035538875.1. Lineage (GTDB taxonomy): Bacteria > Verrucomicrobiota > Verrucomicrobiia > Chthoniobacterales > UBA10450 > AV40. The sequence continues at coordinate 9,478 of DATLJP010000029.1, forward strand.
CTGCATGAACTTCAGGAATTACGTCACGCCGCGCTCGCGGAACGCTGCCGTGCTCTGGCGGAAAAACCGCGGATTCACGCCGCGCTCGAAGACAACGCGCTCGATTTGCTCTATCCGAGCGCGAAGGATGAACTACGCGATTTGATGGAACGCGGGGAACCGCGTTCCGGCCAGGCAGCGAGCACTCTTCACGCAGGATTTTATCGGTTTCTGGATGGCGACGGAGCTGTTCTGCCGCCACCCAATTCAAAAGATGTTGGCGGGTTAAGTAAAGCGGCGGAAGCGCAACTGGCGCTCAACAAATTGCCGGAGAAACAGGAGGTCGGCTACATCTGGCAGGATGATTCTGCGGGAGAGACCGTGAACGAAGTGACTGCGGTCCCGATTCTTTCTACCGAGACCGGCGACGTCATTTCTGCACTCATCGTCGGCTTCAAACCTTTCGAGCCTGTGACCAAGAATGCTGCGTCGGGAATAAAGAGCGGCATTTGGGTCGGTGGCCGGTTATACCTCCCATCACTGAGTAAACCGGCGAAAACAATTCTTACGACCAAGCTGGCCAGGCTGCTTGCAAACGGTGATCGAGCGGAGAACAGCTCAACTGTTCGTATCAATGGCGCACGCCATCTCTTGTTTTTTAAGCGACTCAATCCGGAGTCGCTGTTTCGGTCCGCTTACGAGATTTGCGTTTACCCGCTCGACAACTGGGTCGCGCAATTGCATCGCCTGCGACTAAAAATCGGAGGTGCGGGCGCGCTTCTCTTGCTCGGCGCCTTTGTTGTCAGCCATTTTGCCGCGGCCCGTCTTTCGCGACCAGTCGAGCAGTTGGAGATTGAGTCGGAACAGGAGCGCGCCGAGCGGGAACGGGCCGAGGCTGCCCTCGCTTCAACCGCGGATGAGTTGGAAAGATCGGCAAGATACTCGGCCGACGCTTCGCACCAGTTAAAGAGTCCGCTCACAGTTCTTCGAGCTGGTCTTGAGACGCTATTGGCCCGGGAAGATTTTAAACCCGAGGTATACGAAGAACTGTCCGGGCTTCTTCACCAAACCCATCGGCTCACCGGTATGATTGACGACTTGCTCCTTTTGTCACGAATGGATGCCGGCCATCTCCAGATCGCGAGCGAGCCGGTAAATCTAAGCGAGCTTTTGGAGGAATGGCTCGACGATCTGGAAGCGCTGCCCGATGCCCCGGAGGTGACCATCGAGAAGGACATTGCCGCCAATCTGGCTGTTGCTGGCGAAAAACAATACACGTCGCTCATTGTCCAAAATCTTTTGGAGAACGCGCGAAAGTACAATCGAACGGGCGGCCGTATTCGAATCCTCGCCCGGAGAGAGAACAAACATGTTCTGCTTGCGATTGGAAACACCGGAAGATCGATCGAGCGCAATGCACAGCGCCACATTTTCGAACGCTTTCGATCCGTCGGCGACGGTTCCGTTTCAGGTCACGGCCTGGGTCTGAATCTAGCGCGCGAGCTCGCCCGGTTGCACGGTGGAGATTTGCGGCTGATTCGTTCTGAAAACGATTGGACTGAATTCGAGGCTCGTTTTCGTGTGATGGAACCAAAAGCGAACCGAGTGGCCGGAACGAAATGAAGCTGATTCGCGCTTTCATCGTCTTGCTTTTCGCTGCCACGGCGCGGGCGGCCGAGATCGATGATTTTTTCGATCGGCTCGATAGCGCACTCACCGTCCCCGCTTTTCAAGACAATCTCCGCGCTCGACTCAGCGGCACAGTCGATCTCGAGTATTATCATTTTGACCAGCCGCCACCTGGTCTCATCGACAGCAAGATCGACAATCTCTTCAATCCACGTCTGACTCTTTTCCTCGATACCCAAATCGGATCGCGCATTTATTTTTTCGCCCAATCTCGACTCGATCGCGGATTCGATCCAAGCGATCACGGCGCGCAGGTTCGTCTGGATGAATATGCTCTGCGCGTAACGCCCTGGGACGATGGCCGTTTCACTTTGCAAATCGGCCAGTTCGCGACGGTGGTTGGCAACTGGGTGCCACGGCACTTATCCTGGGACAATCCTTTCATTGACGCGCCGCTGGTTTACGAAAATGTCACTGCGATTAGCGACAAGAGCGCGCCTGCTTCGCCGGCGGATTTTATTAATCGGTTCGACGACGCGAAGTACGAATTTAGTTCGGTGATTTGGGGTCCTAGCTACGCCAGCGGTCTTTCTATCTCAGGCCGGCTTGGTCAATTTGATTATGCGGCCGAGATGAAAAATGCATCGCTCTCGTCGCGCCCTGAATCGTGGTATGTCACGGCAACTGCTTTTGACCAGCCGACGTTTAGCGGCCGTGTCGGGTTTCGACCGAACGAAATGTGGAATTTTGGTTTTTCTGTCAGCGATGGTCCCTATTTTCGGCCGGAAGCAGGGCCGACTTTGCCGCTCGGTCGCGACATTGACGACTACCGTGAGCTTGTTCTTGGGCAGGACGCGAGTTTCGCTTGGCATCATTTACAAGTGTGGGCGGAATTTTACGAGGCACGGTTCGAGGTTCCGCGAGTCGGCGACGCGGACACGTTCGCTTATTATATAGAGGCGAAGTACAAATTTGCACCGCAGTTTTTTGGTGCGCTGCGCTGGAACCAGCAGTTATTTGGTCAAATTGACGCTGGCAAACTTGGTCAGATGCGATGGGGTCAGGATCTGGGCCGGATCGATTGTGCCGCCGGTTACCGGCTGACCGCACACACTCAGCTAAAGTTGCAGTACAGCTTTCAGCAGGAAACGAGTGGGCCGCACAAAGAACAGAACAACCTTATTGCCGCGCAACTGACTGTGCGGTTTTGAGTTCGGGAAAAATCCATGCGCATTCTTGTTGTTGAAGATGACCTTCCATTGACGCGCCGAATCACCGCGACCCTGACCGAGGTCGGCCATACCCCGGTTTCAGTTCACGATGGCGAGACGGCGGTAGATCGCGCGCTCGAGGCATCGTTTGATTTGATCATATTGGACATCGGTTTGCCGCGAATTGATGGCTTTGAAGTATTGCGTCGCATCCGGGCCCGCCACGTTCCGACTCGTGCTTTGATGCTGACAGCGCGCGGCGAAGTGAAAGATCGCGTGACTGGGCTGCAGCTGGGCGCGGACGATTATTTGTCCAAGCCGTTTGCCATGCCCGAATTGATCGCCCGCGTGAACGCGCTTGGACGTCGTTACGCGGAAGAACCTGCGCTCAAGCTGCGCGTCGCCGATCTCACGCTCGATCTGGTTAACCACGAAACTTATCGCCGGGAACAACGACTCGACTTGTCGGCCCGCGAACTAATGATGCTGAGAATCCTGATGCGCGAACCGGGAAGGGTTTTCACCAGGACAGAACTCTGCGAGCGCATCTGGCAACATCCACACGAGTACGACACAAAACTGGTGGAAGTTTTCATCGGACGTCTGCGAAAGAAAATTGGCGAGCCGTCTCTCATTCGGACTGTCCGCCATGTTGGATACTCGATTCGCGAGCCGATCATGGATTCCCCCAGGCAGCGAAAGTAACAAAGGCGTTACTCTTTGAATCTGGCGGACAATTGGATGGCCGCGATTCTGCCGGCATGAAAACGATCAACACGTCAGCAAAATCAGAAGTCACTGGTCGTACTGGAAACGGCCACGAACCTTCAGTCTCCAACAAACTCCCTGCCAATCGCGTCTTGGCGTCGAATGCTTTACCTCGGCGTTCGTTTTTACGACGACTGGGACTCGGCGCTGTCGCTCTCGGTCCCGGCGCCGCGCTGCTTGGCACTGCCTCAAAGGCTTTTGGCCAAGGGATCCCGAACGGCGATGCGGCCATTCTGCGTTTTCTCGCTGCCGCCGAAATCCTTGAGAGCGACCTGTGGGAGCAATACTGGGAACTCGGGGGAGTACCCTTCGGCGAAAGCGTTCAGACTCCCCGAGGTGAGTCTACGCCGGTCTTCAACGGAGGAAATGCAAAGTATACCGCCGCACTTCAAGTTCTGGACGGTGATATGCCTCAATACATCACGGACAACACCGATGACGAGTTTAGCCACCAGTCCTTCATTAGGGCTTATCTGGTTTCTAAAGGCGCCTCGACAGCAGACATCGACCTGCTTGCTGGCCCAACGTTCCGTACGCTCTCTGGAAGCACGGCGACGGGATCATCCTTAAAGAAACGACTCACAAACCTCACTCAACTCACTATAGATACCAGCTACTGGGGTCGGTATCGCAGCGACAGCAACAACCCCGATCTCGATGCCGGATTTAAATTTGCGCAAGCGGTCCCAGATTTGAACAACGGATTGTTTACGGCAATTCCCAGAACTGATACAGACGCGAGTAATCCCGACCTTATTCAGGCGATCGCCTACACGGCTGGGTTCCACTTTGCCTTTATCGAGCAAGGTGGCACGAGTCTCTATCCCTCGTTGGCTCAGCGGGTCACTGATCGGGAGGTCTTGAGAATCCTGCTCAGTATCGGCCCAACCGAGACAATGCACTTCCAGACTTGGCAGGACAAGGCCGGCAACGCGAATCAGGGCAATCCACCGTTTACGGTGCACGACGCCATCAACAACTCAACGGTGACGTTTGTCGATCTCCATACTGGACAGCCGGAGACGTTGCAGGCAAACCTGATCATGCCTGAACCATGCCCATTTCTTAGCCGAAGCTTCCCTCATTGTTCCATCATTCGTCCGACTGAGACCGAAGGCGTGGCGATGGGGGCGGTTAATGGTCTTAAAGCAGACGGACTCTTCGGGGGTCAATCGCAGGCGTTCTTTGACCTGCTTAACCGTTTGGCTGCGGAAGCGGATGAAGCGCGTCGGGAGGGTTGAAAGTCCCTAAGTTGAGTAGCCAACGCCTTAAAACGGCAGGCAAATAGAAATCCGCAGGGTTCAATCCCCTGCGGATTTATTTTGATTCAAAATTCATGGATAGAATCGCCCAGAATCGACGAACTCTGCTCTTATATAATTGTCAGTCTGCGGGTGCCTTCTCTTTCTCCTTCGCAATTTCTCCTTCCTCTTGTGTCTCTGATCTGGAATCGCCCTGTTTCCAGCCAAACGAAACAAAATCAGGATGAGACCACAAACCGATTGCCCTCGCTGTCTTTAAAAATTGCGTAAGTGCCCCAAGTTTCTTTAGATGGCCGCCCTTCAAATTTCACCCCGCGCTCGATCAACTGTGCGTACGTCTTTTCAATGTCGTCGCAGGCATACGACATGTTCATGAAAGAGCCGATCCGCCTTTCGTCGCCATCCGGCGTGAATAGCACTACCCGTGTCTCCGCTTTCGGCACTCGCAGCTCAATCCAGCGCTGTTTGTCGTCGAACGGCTGATCGGTAATGATCGTGAAGCCGAGTTTCTCGGTATAGAAATCGAGGGCGCGATTTTGATCGGCCACCGGAATGCTGATGAACTTGATTTGTTTGATCATGATGCGCTGAACGTAATTCGCGCTCCGCATTCGCGTCCAGATACAACGCGCCGATTACGCGAGAAAACGCTGTCTGTTTATCGGTATAGCTGCTAGACCGACACCGTGCCGCGCTTCAAAGAAATCGTGCCCGTTGACGATTACGTTCTCGATGTCCTCATGCGCGACCTCGTTGGACACGATCAGCAACCGGCCGCGTATCTGATTTATCTTCATCTCTACCGCCAGGCTTCGCGCAGCAAATGGAAATCTGTCCGAGCAAGTTTACGTACGCTCGCTGATGCAACCGGTCTTTCGAAAAGCTCTGTTCAGAGCGCACTGGAAAACCTTCGTCGCCGCGAACTGATCGTGACGAGCGGCGATCACGCGACCGCGACTCCCCGCCATCGCGTTCTTCGCCACTGGCGAAAATAAATCCTCTTAACCGCTTGTTTTCAATTTCGTTCGGACCATCGGGACAACAACAAAGTGTGCCACAAATGCGAGCGCGAAGATAATCAGTCCGATCCGCCGATTTAACGTCACCGCGATCAGCAACTCGGCCAGTCCAAAGATCCAGACAAAACTCTTTCCCGCGAATGCCTGGCCCCACTGGGGCTCGTGTCCGCCCGAAGGAACGCGTGGTCGAAGCGATGGCCAGAAGCGTGGCACTGCTTGGCGGTAAGCCCGATACGATTCGCCCTGCCTTTCTCGAAGCGCTTCTTCCTCGCGAAAAATCAGTCGATAAACAAAAATCCAATTCGCCATCACCAAAAAAATAAATCCAGAGCGGCTGGCTAGAACGCCGATGCCGATTGCCATCGGCAGGTTTGCCAGATAAAGCGGATTGCGCGTATAGCGAAAAGGCCCATCGGCCACGAGTGTCTCCGAATGTTGCGCTGTGTCGTGCACGACATCTGTCCGCAGATACGCCGCGCCCCATGTTCGAATCGCTGCCGTAACGAACACGAGCAGCGCGCCGATCACGATCACGATTCGCGCGAACGCTTCGGCTTGGGTGCTGCCTCGCTTAATCGCTGGCGCGATCAAATGCCGCAGCGCGACGATGAAAGGTATATGGTCAAAAGCGAAAAGGAAAAACGTGACGAAATAAATCCCACTAATGATCCAAAACCGTTTTTCAAACTCGAACTTCGTCGCCCGCACGCGCGCAGTGTAGTAGTAGGCGGGTCGGCCGCGAAGTGGTTTCTGCGGCGTCGCGCCTGCGTTACAGCGGAGTACAAAAAAGGCGGGATCAGCGCGCTGACCCCGCTCGAAAAGCTCCCGCAAGGAAAATTAAACGCTTAGCATGTGATTAAGTGGCTTTCGAGCTTTTGCATTTCTAATTAAGCAGATTCGATGCGTTCAGCCTCGCAGAACTTGTTCATTCCTGAGCATCTTTTGGCCCTGCATACTTTCGGAGTTCCGGAATCTGAACATTAACCGAAAGATTTTGCTGCATGGCCACGAACTATGACCCATGCGTCGTCAATTCTCCTGTCTGAGACCGATCCGGACCTTGGTTCGTGTCTACCGCTTTTTATTTTGCAATTTCTGCTTCCTGATTTCGTGAGCCCCGTTACTCGTCACTAACTTCAGACATCTGATCGCTGCTTGCCGCGCCGTAGCCTTCGGGCGAAGGAGGGACCTCTGGTTTGACTCGCCAGTGGGAGATCTTTCCAAATAAACCGCGCGTCGCGGTTGCGATGTCCTCCGCTTTGGAAACGCCGCTGTCGATCAACGCGCGTCCGGTGCTCGCCCAAATTTTTCGTACAACCAGCGCACCGTTTTCGCGCACGATTCGGCCAAGATGCTTGACCGCAGCAGCGGTGGCGGATTTGCGGATTAGTTCGGGCGAGCTGCGCGAAGTGAGTTCACAGTAACGTCGCGCGACTTCGCCAACTCGCAGGGTGAGAAATGCGTTGGCCGCGCCATTCGAAACGCATCTGACCAGTAGAGCAGAGATCCCGCTTAGGCCGGGAATTCCACCTTTGAGCGCGGGGACGACAGAAGTCGCGAGCGGCGCGACCATTTGCCCCAGATCAAGCGATTCAAGTCCGCTGGAGATGAACGCAGTACCCGCCACGTTGAGGTAAAGCCTGATCAATTCGCGCGGCGAAGGCCGTTGCACATAAACGCGCGCGACCCGACCGACCATTTGAATTTGCGTGAACAAAAGGATCAGCGCATCGAGCCGACCGTTTTGCATCAACGCCGTGCTCAAGAATACCGTGCTCGCTATGCGACGAATAACCGCATCCGCTTCGACGGACAAAACGTCAATCGCGTTCTGGATTTCTTCCTCGTTTGCCAACGGTCTACCGCGCGTCCTCGGGTTCGCGCTGAGCCGGGCCCGAAGCGCTTCCAGATAAGCTTCGTGCTTTGGGCCGGATGTTTCTTTTGGTGGAGCGAGCGCCGCCGGAAGTTTTGCGTACGCGATTACGCAATAGAGGGCGCCCGAAGCGGCGGCGAGAACAACGGCCCAAAACACAACGCTTCCCAGGACCGGATGAATTCTGTCAGCAAGAGAAATCAAACTCGTCACGCCTGTGATCACCAGCGCGGCGATGCAGACGGTCAGAAGAAAAACGAGTCCGACGAGGATCTTCCGCAGTCCCAAGTTTTGATTTGTCGCTTCGGATTTCACGCCGCGGATTTAATCTCAGTGACTTGTTCTCATTTGTCACTTGCTTGCCACCCCGAAGCTTTGAGCATAGGCGCGTCGTTCGTCGCCTGTCACTTTGTCAGTTCCTGTCTTACTGCTTTCCGGGACTAGGTCTCCTATCTGCATGAAAAAGCGAGACCAGCGGCGCTGGTCCCTGCTTCAAAAGCTACTGCGTATTTCTTGCTGTGCATCTTTTCGGCCTCTGACTTCCTGATTAAATTCTCTCCGTGGAGACTAGCGATGCATTGATTGAGGCGGCGCGGCGGCTCAGCGCCGCCGTCGGCAAGCTAAAGTTCGCCGCGCCGGTTGCACACGTTTACAACCCGCTCGATTACGCTTGGCGTGCGCACCAACTTTACCTGCGTCGCTACGGCAACGGTCGAAAGCGCGTGATTTTTCTCGGCATGAATCCCGGCCCATTTGGTATGGCTCAAACCGGCATCCCGTTTGGACAAATCGCCGCTGTGCGCGATTGGCTCGGCGTCACGGCGAAGATCGACAAGCCGAAGTTTGAGCACGCGAAGCGACCCGTGCTCGGCTTTGATTGCCACCGGAGCGAGATCAGCGGCGAGCGTTTATGGGGATTGTTTGCCCGACGTTTTGGTACAGCCGACGAATTTTTTCGCGACCACATTGTGATGAATTATTGTCCGCTCGCGTTCGTGGAGAAGAGCGGTCGCAATCGCACGCCGGACAAGCTTCCGCCGCGCGAGCGCGAAAGATTGTTCGCGATTTGCGACAAGCATTTGCGCGAAGTTATTAAGATCCTCGAATCGGAGTGGATCATTGGCGTCGGCGAGTTCGCGGCGAAGCGCGCGCGCGAAGTCTTCGCCATTCCGCTTCCCTGTCGGACGAAGTCGCTGAGTCGACTGCGGATCGGTCAGATTTTACATCCGAGTCCTGCCAGTCCCGCTTCCAACAATAACTGGGCCGGCACGGTTACGGCTCAGCTGCAAAACATCGCCGTCTGGCACTAAGCGAAGAGGTTTCGGAGCTAGTTATGTTACGACTTTTTCTGCCGGCAGGTATCCGAATTCTGAATAGCGGCTTCTTGTCGTTAATTCCTGCTGAGTTAGCATATTACGCGATCATTCTGTAAGCGACATGACCGAAGATCAAAAACCAAAACTGCGATTGGAAATCGCGCACGTGCTCTTTATCGACATCGTGGGCTATTCCAAACTGCGTACGACAGAGCAAAGCGCGCAGATTGAAACATTGCGCAAGATCGTGCGCGGGACTGAGCAGTTCCGCGCTGCCGAAGCTGAAGGAAAACTTTTACGGTTACCAACCGGCGACGGCGGCGCGCTCGCTTTTCGCAACAATCCCGAAGCGCCGGTGCTGTGCGCTGAGGAGATCGCCAAGGCGCTAAAAAATCATCCAAAGATTCGTGTTCGCATGGGCATTCACAGTGGTCCGGTCAACGAAGTTACCGATTTGAACGAGCAGGCGAACATTGCCGGCGCCGGGATCAACATCGCCCAGCGCATCATGGATTGCGGCGACGGCGGTCACATTCTCGTGTCGAAACACGCCGCCGAAGACCTCGAACAGTACGATCAATGGCAGCCGCATCTCCACGACCTTGGCGAATGCGAAGTGAAACATGGCGAACGCCTGCACGCGGTGAACCTTTACAACGACGAGATCGGTAATCCCGCTGTTCCAACAAAATTCGGCAAGGGCGCGATCGCCGGTAGGAAGTCGGCCGCCCCGGAAGATCGGCGCCGTTATCCGATCGCGGCCATGCTGATCGGTGCGCTGAGCGTCGTTGGAGCGACCGTTTTGTTTTTAACGACGCGAACCGCTTTCCGAAACGCCACCGGAACTGGCGGACCAATCTCGGAAAAAAGCATTGCCGTCCTGCCGTTCCAGAACCTGAGCGACGACAAATCGAACTCTTATTTTACCGACGGTATTCAGGACGAAATTCTGACCCGGCTCTCGAAGATCGCCGCGCTCAAGGTAATTTCGCGCACATCCACCCAGAAGTACAAAAGCGCACCGGACAACTTGCATGAAGTCGGCAAACAGCTTGGCGTAGCGCACGTTCTGGAAGGGAGCGTCCAGAAAATCGCCAACGCCGTGCACGTGAATGTGCAGTTGATTCGCGTCGCAACGGAGGAGCATCTCTGGGCCGAGAGTTACAATCGCAAGCTGGACGACGTCTTTGGCGTGGAAGGCGAAGTGGCTGGCGCCATCGCCGATCAGCTCAACGC
>DATLJP010000030.1:0-130401 GCA_035538875.1 Chthoniobacterales bacterium
GACGTTGATGTAGTTTCGGCTACGCAGGCAGTGGTCGGTGACCGAAAGGAGACAGTTAGCGTCCGGCGGCAGGTACACTCGAACCACCTCAGCCTTCTTGTTTATCACGTGATCGATAAAGCCGGGGTCCTGGTGGCTGAAGCCGTTGTGGTCTTGCCGCCATACGTGCGACGATAGGAGGTAATTGAGTGAAGCGATCGGCCGCCGCCAGCGGATCTCATTGCACACCTTCAACCATTTGGCGTGCTGGTTGAACATCGAGTCGATGATGTGGATGAATGCTTCGTAGCAGGAGAAGAACCCGTGTCGGCCGGTCAGGAGATAGCCCTCGAGCCAGCCCTGGCACTGGTGCTCGCTCAACATTTCCATTACTCGGCCGTCGGGAGCCAGATGGTCGTCCCATGAATAGGTCTCAGCGACCCAAGCTCGGTTCGTCACTTCGAGCGCGTCCTGCCACCGGTTCGAGTTGCTCTCGTCGGGGCTGAAGAGGCGGAAGTTCCGGCTCTTCATGTTGAGCTTCATCACGTCGCGAAGGAACCGGCCCATCACCCGGGTGGCCTCAGCAGTGACAGCTCCCGGTGACGGTACTTTAACGGCGTAGTCACGAAAGTCGGGAAGGCGAAGGTCCCGGAGGAGCAGGCCGCCGTTCGTGTGCGGATTGGCGCTCATGCGGCGAACGCCTCGCGGAGGGAGTTCCGCGAGCTCGGGGATGAGCTTACCGTAGTCATCGAAGAGTTCCTTAGGCTTGTAGCCCTTCATCCATTTCTCCAGCACGCGCACGTGGCCCGGGTTTTCATGCATCTCACCCATCGGCACCTGGTGGGAGCGCCAGTAATCCTCAGTGCGCTTACCGTCGATCTCCTTTGGGCACGTCCAGCCCTTGGGCGAGCGAAGCACGATCATAGGCCAGCGGGGTCGGCCGGTGAAGCCGTTTCGGCGCGCGTCAGCCTTGATGCGCTGGATCTCGCGGATGACGGTGTCGAGCGTCGCCGCCATCAGTTGGTGCATCTTCTCGGGCTCGCTTCCCTCGACGAAGTGTGGCGTGTAACCGTACCCGCGGAAAAGGTGGTCCAGCTCTTCGTGACTGATTCTGGCGAGCACGCAGGGATTGGCGATCTTGTAGCCGTTAAGATGCAGGATTGGCAGGACCACGCCGTCGGTCACGGGATCGAGAAACTTGTTGGAATGCCAGCTCGTGGCGAGCGGTCCGGTCTCCGCCTCGCCGTCGCCGACAACGCAGGCGACGATCAGGTCGGGGTTGTCGTAGGCCGCGCCGTACGCGTGCGAGATCGCGTATCCGAGCTCCCCGCCTTCGTGGATCGAGCCTGGCGTCTCCGGGGCCACGTGGCTAGGAATACCGCCCGGGAAAGAGAACTGGGTGAAGAGCCGCTTCATGCCCTCCTCGTCCTGGGAGATGTTTGGGTAGACTTCGCTATAGGTTCCCTCGAGGTAGGCGTTGGCGACTAGACCCGGCCCGCCGTGTCCGGGACCGGTGATGTAAAGCATGTCAAGGTCGTTCTGCTTGATTAGCCGGTTCAGGTGAACGTAGATGAAGTTCAAACCTGGTGTTGTTCCCCAGTGACCCAGGAGTCGCGGCTTGATGTGCTCCTTGCTCAGCGGCTTCTTTAGGAGCGGATTGTCGTAAAGATAGATCTGGCCGACTGACAAGTAGTTTGCGGCTCTCCAGTACGCGTCGATCTTGTTCAACTCGTCGCCACTGAGGGACGCATCCTTAATCGTGGAGCGAACGGTTCCCTGCGCGCGGCGCACTCCATTGACACTAACTGTCTCACTTTTGGTTGCAGTGCTTAGGCTACTCCTTTTACGGGCCGTGCCCGCTTTGCCCATTGGGGCGGATTTTCTATTTGTTTTCATCTTTTTATTTAAGGTATGTATTTGTTAAAAAAGGGGCCGGGCATTTTCCTCTCCACGATGCCGGCTGATGGACAAACCAACCGTTGCGTCTCGCGGGTTTTCTGAGCCACTCGATGCCTCGTCTTCTGTATCGAAGCGGTCGAATTTGAAACTGCTGGAACCGGCGTTACAAACCAGAATCTCAGTTTTTGTTTCCGGCGCTACCGTTCCGGTGTGACAGTTGTCTAAGTTAGTCGCCAACATGATGTATGTCATTCCACAACTGGATTACGGGCCGGGACGCCTCTTTCTCGTAGCCCACTGCACTCAGGCTCGCAGTATTCAGCATGAACCGCTTGGCGTTGGCCGTCACTTCCAGCCCAATCCAGCGCGTCGCGAGTACCCGAATGAAATGCCCGCTGGAAAAAAGCAGCACATCTCCCGGCACCCCGCGCACGCGGCTCACCACGCGATCGGCCCGCGCCGCGGCTTCGGCTGGCGATTCCCCTCGTGGGCAACCGTCGCGGAATAGGTCCCAATCAGGGTGCTCCCTGTGGATGTCAGCACTACGGCAACCCTCATAATCGCCATAGTTCCACTCGACTAAATCCCGGTCGATTTCAGCGACAGTTCCAAAGCCAGCCAGTTCACAGGTGCGCCTGGCACGCTGCAACGGACTGGTAAACACCTTGGCGAAATTAAGGCCACGCAACCGTTCGGAAAGCCGATGCGCATTGCGCTCGCCACGTTCTGTCAGCGGCAGGTCCGTAAGTCCTGTGTATTGGCCCGAGAGCGTCCACGCAGTTTCCCCGTGCCTTGCCAGGTAAACGATCGGAAGCACTTGGTTCACACGTTTACTCACTCCCTCCCGTTGCCACCATGCAAACGGTGTGCAGATCAAACAATCGACGACTTCTCTTACCACTAGTCACGTCACAATTTCGTTAAATTTTCAGGCGGCTCGGCTTTTCGTTAGCCCGAGTCAGGTGCATCGTGCGGTGCAACTTTCAGGCCTATATATAAAGAGGATCGCACCCGATCATTTCGGCGACCGCTAGATAGTTTGATATCAGCGTCCGGCTTGCGGGTTTTGTTAGTTCGTGACATGACGAGTGTCGTCCCATAGCCGGATTACTGGCTCAAACCGGTTGTGTTCGTAGCCCAATGCACTCAGGCTCGCGGTGCTCAGCACAAAGTATCTGCCGTGCGTAACGTCGAGGCCGAGCCAGCGAGCGGCGAGTACGCGGAGAAAATGCCCGCTTGAAAAAATTAGGATGTTATCTTCGACAGCGCGCACTCGTTGCACGGCGCGGTCTGCCCGTATTGCGACGTCGTAGGGTGATTCGCCTCCCGGGCAACCATCACGAAACAGCTGCCAATCAGGGCGCTCTCTGTGGATGTCAGCGGTAATGCGACCCTCGTACTCGCCGTAGTTCCACTCGATTAAATCCGGGTCGATTACAGCCACCGCTCCAAAGCCAGCCAGCTCGCAAGTACGTTTGGCACGCTGTAACGGACTGGTGAAGACCTTGGTGAATCGCACTCCACGTAATCGTTCCTCCAGACGGCGAGCATTGCGTTCGCCACGTTCTGTCAGCGGCAGGTCAGTAAGGCCGGTGTGTCGGCCCGAAATGGTCCACTCGGTTTCCCCGTGTCTGGCCAGGTAAACCATCGGCAGCGACCTAGTCCTTGCTTCAGTCATTGAGATCGAGTGGGTCAATGACGACTGCGAGATCGTAGGCATCATATTTTGGTGTTCGCTGGATTGGAGTAATTGTTTCCCAAGCCTTGGGGAGCTGAAATTTCACAGAAATCGAGAGATTTCTTTTCAATTTGTTTAACGTACCTCGTCGGGTAAGTTCGCTGTGTTCTGAGACTGACGAAGTTCATAAGCGGATGTTTGTTTTCGAGCTAACTGTTCCAAAGTCCGCGTAGCCTCGACTCTGAGAGGCTTGGCTTCCGCTGAATCTGGAGATCGCGCTAAGCGGCGCCTCAGCGAACGTTAAGCCTCTCAGCCGGGTTTTCAGTCCGACCGAATGTGCGTTGAAATGTCGGATGACGTGATCACCAAACTGTACCAACCATTTCCGACAGCCGCGCGTGGGACCTTAGTCCAATGCACGCCGCGTACTAACATGAAAGCTGTTGTTCAGAAGTTGCGTCGAATTTTGCGATCAGTTGTTAGGGAGTCCAACTACCGGCACAATCCACTGCTCATCAACAGTCTCGCAGCATTCAATTTCCAGCGGCGGCTCGAGTTCCCCGGCGAATTGTTGGCTCGCTACCGCGAGTTCGCGCAATGAACATCACCAGCATCGTCCTAATGAATGCTGCGGCGACTCGTAAAGTGTGGGAACAATGTGTGGCGCGTTTGATGGAGTAAATTCCATGCCATTCGATAAATTCGTCGACATCGACAGCATCAACGCTGAACGACTCAAGGCCGTTACCAAGTCGATTCGAATCATCAACGTTGAAGAGCTCAAGAAGCTCGCCGAAAAGATTTTTGATTCACCTGACGATCCCTGGAAGGAGAGGCTCCTTCAATTAATTGCGGAAAATCCGAGCGCGAGCTTTCACCACGCAGACGCTGGCGAAGGCGTCATCTTTCTTTACCTCCCGGACCGAGATAAAGGGTTGTGGTGGTTGCGCGGCAGCGGAATGGGAACTTTGTCGGCCCGGGCGCGGCGGATGATGAGAGAAGCGATCGGGAGAAGCGCTTGATTCGACATTTTCTGAGGCAGTCCATTTAGGCGCGGATAAAAATTGGTCGTGTGACAAGCGGTCGCCTTCAAGATTTCCAGCCGTCGCGCGATTGGCGAGGGCGTACTATATATGGATCGGGCCCGGATCGAATACGGTGCATTAAAGATTCAGACTCCCGCGCGAGTCGACCTTCCCCGTTGCCACAAGCGTGACAGCGTGACATTCCCTCCTGGACACAGTGGTGGGCACCACGGCGTCAAGGGCAGCGTAGATTTGGATCGTGCTGAGTTGCACGTATTGTTTGCACGTGACCAACGAGCCAGACAATGACGAGCAGTTTTATCGTGACACTCAAAGTGTTGCGTTTGCCAAGTTAGACGATCATCAGCTCTCGCTGCTTGAACCACTCGGAGAACGCCGTTTCGTGAAGCGTGGCGAGGTGGTGTACAAAGCCGGGCAGCGGGACGTCGGGTTGACTGTTGTTTTGCGGGGCGAAATACAGGTCTTCGAGCGACGGGACGAGATCGAACAGGAACTCGCGGTTGCGCACGAGCGCGATTTCATCGGCGACGTTGCAATGTTGCAAGGGACGTCGACGCTCGCGACTGCGCGAGTCACAACGGACGAGGCTGAGATTCTGTACGTGCCAGCAGCGGACCTTCGGCGTGTCCTAGCCGAGGTGCCAAGGGTTAGCAAACCAATCGTGGACGCGTTGATCATGCGACGACGGAGGCTGCGTCGCGATCGGGAGTTTGCAGGATTGCGTGTGCTGGCTGCGCGCGGCGCACGTGACGGACATCGGCTCGATGATTTTCTGGATAAGAATCACATCCCGCATCGTCTGATCGACTTCGAGAGCGAACAAGGCCAGTCGTTGAGCAACCGCCTTCACCTTACCACTCGCGATTTGCCGGTGCTGATCACGCATGCGGGCACTCCCTTGCGCCAGCCGTCCTTGCGCGAAGTCGCTCAGGTTGCCGGTTTGCTTCGGCCGCTTGCGCTTCAGGACGAAACCAAAATTTTGTCGGACGTGACGATTGTCGGCGCTGGACCGGCTGGGCTCGGTGCGGCGGTCTACGCCGCGTCGGAAGGCTTGAAGACCGTTGTTCTGGAAAGTTACGCGCCCGGTGGACAGGCCGGCTCGTCTTCGTTGATCGAGAATTTTTTTGGTTACCCCACCGGAATCAGCGGCGGCGATTTAACATGGCTCGCTCAGCTTCAGGCTTATCGCTTCGGCGCAAAATTCTCCACGCCGTCCGAGGCGTTGTCGCTCAAGTATGATTCAGACGAGGAATATCGTGCCTGCATCGAGATCGAAGGTTCTGCGGCAATTTTGCGCGCAAAAACTGTTCTCATTGCGACTGGCGCAAACTATCGCCGGCTTGATGCGGAGAACCGCGAAAAGTTCGAAGGCGTAGGCGTTTATTATGCAGCAACCGCGCTCGAAGGTCAGATTTGCCGCAGCGAAACAGTGATTGTGGTCGGAAGCGGCAACTCGGCCGGACAAGCGGCGATGTTTCTTTCTGATGGTGCGGCCAAAGTGTTGCTCGTGATTCGTGGGGATGACATTACCAAAAAAATGTCCGACTACTTGTCGCGCCGGGTGCAAGCGCAGCCGAACATCGAGATTCTTTATCGGACAGAGATTCGAAAAATGTTTGGCGACCAAAAGCTCGAGCAAGTCGAGTTGGAAAACACAAAAACAGGCGAGCGACGCACCATTAAAACGCCGGCGGTATTTTCGATGATCGGCGCTCGACCGTGCACAGAGTGGTTGCCGCCAGAAATCGAGCGGGACGAGAAAGGATTCATCAAAACCGGCGCGGACGTGGCTGATGCGCCAGCGTGGCGCGAAAACAAACGGCGACCCGCTCCGCTCGAAACCAGTCTTCCAGGAATTTTTGCAGCTGGCGACGTCCGTTCCGGATCAGTGAAACGCTGCGCCGCGGCTGTCGGCGAAGGCGGAATGGCCGTCGCTGGGATCCACATGAGCCTGGCATCACGACGTAACGCATCGCCAAAGGCTGCTACGGATGATCAAATTAATCCTCATATGGCGTTGTAAGGTCTGAATTTTTGTTTACTTTGTCCGCTTTTCAGCCCGACGGCGTAAGGACGGACAGATTGTTCCTCCGCCGGACCGGCGTCGACATTAAGATAAGCGTCTAGGTTGGCGCTAGTCAATCTGGGACGAAGGCCGTACTCATCTGATTTTCAATCGTCGTTCGCGTAGACTGCGCATCGATACAGCGATTCGTTAGGCATTCGGCGGGACCTACGCGCAGGAAAGCTTTCCAGCTTGCAGGAAAAGTCGAAACAAGGGAGACGGGCTGCCGGACATTGTGTTCTGGATTGCGGACGCTTGGCATCGAAATCGGTAGCCAAATTGGTGAGCGTTAGCGTTGTTAGCTGGGAAGCGAGACCTGATTTCGTGTCACGTGTCCCCGGATGTGCGAGCGGGAATTAGCGCACGAGCCGCCAACGAAAGAAAAACTCGGGAGAGGGCAGTTAAGATCAGGCTAATACCGATCAGCGTTCCGATTATCTCCACAGAAGTCGGTGGCCATTGGCTGACAATCAAGATTCCAAGAATCAAAGTGCCGACGCCATCAATGAGCACCCAAAAGGAGTGGCCGAATCGTCTGATCCGAATATAGAGCGCGAATTCCAGGATGCCTTCCAGGAGGAGAAAAACCGCCAGCATAAGGGCTAGGGAAAAAATGCTCAGAAGCGGATTCGCCAACAGACAGATTGCCGCCAATTCGTAAAGCGCAAACAGGAGCATGTGCCCAAGAAAGCCACCGATGCTTCGCGTCTGAAATGCAAAAACTGCGTGCGCCATTCCCCCGACCAAAACCACCAAGCCAAGGAAGACCGCGATTGCAAAAGAGAACGTTAGCGGGAGGATTATGGCCAGAATTCCACAGACAAAGATGAGAAAACTCGCGATCAGCGACCATTTCACATACTTTTTCGGGAGTTGAATCGGTAGATCGACCTTCATAGTGCTCTGCTCTGAGGCGCAGTGATGCTGGCCGCCCAGAGACCGGCCGGCACAACGAGAACCGTCGCTAGCAAAGTTAAAAGACGCCCCGAAAACTTGCTCATTTAACGCTGCAATTTCAGAATTCGGCTTACCTCGGCGATTGCCTGTGGATTGTATTGGGCGCCATGATCTGAAGGTACCACTAGCTCCGACCGCGCGCCTTGGAGATGAGAGCTCCAATACGGCACTACACCGTCGGAGCTGTTCGGAGTATCGCCGCGGCCACGATCTCCGATGATCGAGTGATACGGAATAGCGGGCGTGATAGGAATCTTATTGACCGCCTCTACAAATCGATCGTTCGGCTCCAGCGTATCGACACTATTAGGCATACGGTTGAGCGGTCTGGCTGCAGGATCGGCAATTACAAGCGGTTTAGCTGATGCGTAAGTCGAAGTGAACAGCTGCGGCGCCCTGACCAGACCGGCACCGATGCGGCCAATCCAGCCCGACGCGAGTTTGCTGCCGCGATGCGGCGTCGAAATAAATATGACGCGCTCAACGTCGGGTCGATGATTGAAGACAAGCGCTTCCTCAAGAAGTTTGCGGGTCCCGGGCGCGATGGCTGTTTTGGCTGGGGCAGTCGCGAAATAATCGCGCCAGATTTTGTCTCCGGCGTCCGTAATCATTAGTCGACAAATCATCCCGCCCATGCTGTGACCAATAAGAATGACACGCTTGTGATTGGGGAATACGCGCTCAATCCCATCGAGATTTCGGCGAAGGAGCGCAGCGGAGTAGGGATAGGGATAACCACTGGGGTAACTGAAAAACCAGAACTGATAATGCTCTCGGATCCAGGGGTCATTGCGCAGGGAATCGATCATCGGGGCCCAGCTCGCTCCTGTTTCTTGCAAGCCGTGAATGAAAATCACCGGCGTCCGCGCAGAATCGAATTGCTGCAGTCGACAAAGCATCGCTGTGTTCGCATAGGCTCCTGGATTGACGAGCCGCGAAAATCCAAGCCGTTCCGGGTGTTCACGAACAATTAAAAGTGCCGTGGGCGCGTTGAAATCGGCGGCTAGTGGAAAGACTTGTTTGTTCAGTGCGATTCTTGCGGTTTTTAGGGGATCGACGAACTCGAGGTTCGCTTGCCGTCCGGAGAAATGTAATACGGCGGTGATGGGTGCGTAAACGCGGTGATATTTGTATTGCTGACGAAAGTGCGGAGTTTCGGTCTGTCCAACTGCTACCATCGGCGCGCCAATGCCGTTCACAATTGAGTAGGTCTTGAAAAACGTTCCGCCGATTTTCAACGTGTCGGCCGGAAATAAGTCGTACCGACTCGGATCGTGTTCTGGATCGACAGGCTCTGGAGAGCTCAGGATGTAATTCCCTTGATCGGTGACGATGGTCGTTGGGTGCCGCCACGGCTGAAGTTTTGCCTGTTCGGCGTTTTCGACAGTTCGCGCTACGGCGAAATTATAAATACTCCTGGCTGAATCGTCCTTAGGACGTCGTTCCAGCACTTCGTACGCTATTTTGGCGGCGACTAAATCCTGGCCTAATGAGAACAAAGGTTGCCCATGCTCCGCCGTGGTCAGATATTTTCTCGCGCGATCCAGTTGAACGTCACTGGCTGGCTTAACCGGAATCGCTGCCGGCTTTGTTTGCACGGTCGCCAAGTGAACGCATCCGCATAATCCGGGAAGAAGTAGTGCGAGAGCGAGCCTTGTCGGGCATTGCAATTTTCCGTTGAATGATAAGCTCAGAGACTTCATTCAAGGTGTTGAACTTCGGCGGCGATTCTGGATACAAGCGCAGTCCGGCTGTTTTCGAGCGAGAATCGAAGTAGTGTTTCGTTCCATGTGCTGAAAGCGGTCGAGAGATCCGCGTCATCGGTGTGTGAGGCGCTATTGCTGGTTGCGGCACGCTCAATTCGCTTCGCCGCGACGTTTCGTAAATGGCTCTCCGCACTCCTTGCACCTGGCGGTAGCTGCTCCCATTCGTTCCAGGCTTGGTCGCTGACGAGCGAAGTTGCAACAGCGAACACGTCCTCAGCATGTAAAAGTTTCCTCTCCAAATTGCCTAATTCCTCTCGGTCGGCAGTCGGCGTTTCTTCCAGTTCGAAACTCGTTAGCTCAGCGTGACGGCGTGCCTGGTCAAAACTCTTTGAGGTTTCCACTATGAGACCGTGGGTTTCCGGTTTTCCCGTGGCCATAGGGGTTTGCTGCCGAGGAATTTCGACCAGCCGCGCAAGTTGTTGCAGCGCCTGTCGCAAGGTGTCTCGCAATCGGTCGATCGCGCGCTCCGGCCAGATGTAATGGAAGACCAGTCCGGTGACGATAAGGCCGAAAAGAATTCCGACGACGCGATTGCGGACGTTGTCCAGGTCGGTATCGGGCGCATAACCCTGGAATACGCTGTAGAAGAAAGCGAATGCTATCTGTAAACCCGCGTAAGCGATGCGCTCTGTTCCGGCGGCGACCCAGCCGGCGATGGCAGCGACACAGGCGACGAGCACAACGAGCGAGGCGATGGTTTCCATATGCGGCATAAGGAAGACGATGGAAAAGAGCGCGAGTAATCCGCCGATCAGACAGCCGCTTATCCTGAGCGTGGCTTTGTGCAAGGTCGCACCGGTGCTTTCCAACGCGATAAACGTGCAGGTGATGAACGCGGTATGGATCCCCGACCAGTCAATCGCTGAATAAAGAATGTAACAAAACATCGCGGCGAAGGTAACTTTGAGCGCGAAGTGCACGTGTGCGGGGTTGGTGAACGCATCGGACACAAAAAAGCTTTTTGGTTTCGGCATCTCTGCAGGTGGACCCGCAGCGCCTGGCAGAAACAATCTGTGCAAGACGACGGTCACCGCGACGCCATAAGCGATAGCCACCCAAAGCCAAAGAACTTCTCGAACTAAGAGTTCAGGTGAGGGAACCGCTTCTCCGATGGACTGCGAGTAAGCGAGCGCAAAGCCGGTGAGCAATCCGAGTGGGCCGATCACAAAGACACGAGACAGATACATTCCGAGAAAGAGCGCGATTGCCATTCCAGGGACGCGCAGTTCGGGATGACCGTAAGTGAATTCATAAAGCAGGAGAGTGCCGCCGATAGCGATGGTTACGCCGATAAGCCCGACAACTCCGGTGATCGTCGTGAGAACCTTGCTCTCCTTCGAGATGAAGAAAACCATGTAGGCGGTGAGAGCCAGCTGCGGCACTTGCAGCGCCATCGAAATGATCACGCACAAAACCACGCCAGCGACCACGATGGCTGTTCTGATTTCGCGTAAGCGAGTCGGCGCCAATTCGCGTTTGAGCCATTCAGGAGAACCGAACGGCAGTATTACTGGTGCTGTCGCGCCTGCGGTGATCGAGCTCATTTGCCTGGTGGACCGTCGATAATCGCGACGGCTGATGCTCCCATCCGAAACAGGTTCTGATCGGGATTTTCTACTTCGATCCGCACCGGAAACCGTTGCGCGACGCGGACCCAGTTTAGTTCGCGCTTTACGTAAGGCACACCGCCAAATGGCAAATCGATCTCACCTTCGGGCTTAACTGCCCATCCGATTCCCTGCACTCTTCCACGGAAGCGTTGGTTAGGCGCGGATGAGAGATAAACGGTGGCATTGCTTCCCGGAGCCATATGGCGAACTTCCGCTTCGCGAAAATTTGCGATGACGTACCATTTGCTCGTGTCGAGCAACGAGAAGACCGGAACCCCGACGCTAACATGAGCACCAGCCGAAATGTTGAGATTGATAACGCGTCCGGAAAAAGGTGCGATGACCTTGCAGTAGGAGAGATGGAGCCCGTCCAAATTGATGGTCGCGAGCGCGCCTTCGCGCTGAGCTTGTAGGGTTGTCTCTTTAGTTCGGGCTTCATCGACGTTTTCCGCGGTCGTGAAACCGTTTGGCAGTAGTGGTTCCAGGCGCTTCAAGGTGCTGTGGGCTTGCGCGAGCTGTTGATCGATAGTGGCCAAATCCGCTTTAGCTTTTTCCAGGACGAGTCTGTAGTCCTCCGGGTCGATTTCGAATAGCACGTCCCCTTCCTTTACCGCCTGGTTGTCCTGCACGTTCAGCGTGAGGATTTGACCACTCACACGCGGCGCAATCCCCACCACATTGGCGCGCGCCGCCGCGTCATCGGTGCGCGGATGCCGTTCGATGATTCCCCAGACGTAGAGTGTTATGACTAGCGCACTGGCCACGACGATCAGACGGACGATCTTGCGGACAAACTTGTCCCGATCGGTGTCGTCTCTCTGCGTCACTGGACTCGCCGACTTCACAAGATCTGAATCAGGTGTTTGGGGCGCATAACTGTTCAGTTCTGGTAAAACAGGATCCAGGTCGCGAACGTGAAGATGATCATGAGGCACGAGTAGATCAGCGGAGCCGGACCGATATACGGTTTCAGGTTGCAGACCTGGACGATCCAATGAGCGATGAACGTAAGCGCCAGACCGCTAATGATACAAATCATCCAGGCCGGAAAGTATGAGCCGAGAACATCGACCGTCGGCGAATGGTGACTGAAGATGCGGATCGCGAAAAATACGAAAACGATGATCGCGGCGCCGACACCGACAAAGTTCAAAACTGTTCGCCGGGTTTTCATCGCTGTGGCGGCCTGACTGCATGTGTCGAACTCTGTAGCGGCCTCGCTGCGCGCGTTGAAGGTCGGGCTAGTTCCCCGGTGCTCAACGCTAATGCCGCCGCCGCAGTAAAGATTGCGGACTGGGTGTCATGGCTGACGCTTCGGGCCGAAGTTAGATTCCGCTCCGCCGTAACAACCTCGACATATGTGCTCAGTCCATTCTTATAAGATTCCAGAACCGCGTCGAATGCGTTTTGGGATGCAGTAACCAGTTTGGTCGCTGACTCCTGTTTGCGCAAGGCAGTCTTGAAATCGGTGTAAGCCTTCCAAACTTCGCGCACAGCGCCATCGCGAGCTCCAGCCAGCTCGCTCTCGGCCCCGCGCAGTTCGGCCTCGGCCGCCTCCATCTTGTGTTGCCGAGCAAAGCCGTCAAAGATGGGCACTTCAGCCGTTAGAAGAACTCCATAGGTCGAATGAGTGTCGCCGAAAAATGGCGAGCCGGCGATGCTCACATCGAGGTGGGAGTCGGAAGCATGACCATCGAGAGTGACTTTGGGGAAGTACTCGGATCGGACTTGTCGGATTTCGTGCTCCTTGGCGCGCACATTGGCCAGTTTTGCCACCAAGTCCGGTCTCTGGGATAATGCCTTGGCGATTAATTCGTCAACAGAGCCACTGATTTGGCCTAACGAAGTTGGTTGGCTCAGATCTGCTACCTTCAGCGGCACCGTAGGCAGGATCCCAATACTCTCAACCAGAGAGACCCGGGCATCGCTTTCCAAGCCGAGCGCAGCGTCAACATCGAACACAGCTTGTGCCGTTTGCTGTTGCGCCTGGAGGAGCTCTGGCTTGGTCGCGAGGCCGTTGTCGACGCGCGCTTGGACGGCTTGCTCCACAGTTCGCGCTGACTCCAGCGCACTTTGACCTACCAACACTTTTTGCCGGGCGGTGCCAAATTGATAAAAACGGTCTGTTACGTCGAAAACAATCTTTTGATGGGTCGCGTTGAAGCCGACGTTTGCCATCATCAGGCGTTCTTTCGCTCCTGCCACCACGGCACCGCGCTCACCAAAATCGAGCAGCAACCACTTTGCGCTCAGCTCCGCTCGATAAAGCTTAGCTTCTGTTACAAGGGAACCGCCCCCGGTGATTGTTACATTATTCAAGCTGGGATGTTTCGGATTGAAGGCCAATGTTGGAAACGGAATGAATGCTCGGTCGTATCCGGCGACCGCGGATCCGATGAGAAACGGATAGTAAGCGCTTTCGCTCAAGCCAACGGTCGCCGCCGCTTGCCGCGCGCGCTCCCAGGCGACTCGTGTCTCGGGATTGGTTCGCTCGGCGATGTCAATCAGGTCGGCCAGACCGTAGACTTTTCGAGGATTAATCGAAACGTTGGCGCCGGCCTCTGAAGTACGAAAGCGTTGTCCGGCGAGTTCGCTTTCATATTTTGAAAGATCGGGCGGCGACCAAGGCCTCTCAGAAGATGGCGGAGGGTCGTTCCGCGCATTGGCGACCGCGAGTGCTAGAAACAACGCCAAATTTAAAACGCGCAGGGCCATGGTTTATCCTCCTAGCTTATTTTTAGAAGAGGATATGGTCCTCTGGCAAACTCGTATCGCACCCAAGCGTTGATTAAGCCGTCGGCGCGGCTAGACGATCGGCACCGCCTTGGGTGCGCCAGTCCTTCCAGAGCATCTATAGTTATATATTATATAGAGGGGTGAGATTGCCGTCCCCCATACACCAGGTCCTGGCTCATGTCTTTCTCAAGCTTTTGAGCCGGGAAATTTCACGCGGGGTTTCAGCCGGTCGTCCTATCCAGATCAACCGATTTTTCCGGTCGCTTCTTTCATCATCTGCCGCGCTCGTGCCGACAAAGTTCCCATGCCGCTGCCGGACAACCACCATAACCCTTTGTCTCGGTCAGGGAGGTAAAGAAAGACGACGCCTTCGCCAGCGTCCGCATGGTAAAACGTCGCACCCGGATTTTCCGCGATTAATTGAAGGAGCGCCTCCTTCCATGGCTCATCGGGAGAATGGAAAATCTCTTCGGCGAGCTTCTTGAGCTCTTCAATGTTGATTACTCGAATCGACTTTTTAACCGCCTTGCGTCGCTCCTCGTTGATACTGTCGATGTCCGCGAATTTATCGAATGGCATGGAATTTACTCCTTTGTATGTGGTTCGTTAGGCTGTAAAGAGGCAGCGTTGCTGTCGCTTTGAAAGTGGTCGATCACATCGGCGATCGTCGTGAAGCGGTCTATGCCGCCCAGTTTGGTGTCCAAGCCTTCGTGGCGGAGCCGATCGCGGACTGATGAGCGCGGTTCGACCGCCTGAAATCGGATTCCTTTCGCAGCCAGTTCCTCGGCCATGCCGGCAAGTGCGTAAGCGCTCTGCAAATCCACACGTGGCGAAGCAGAAAGATCGACAATAACGAGCTGAGGCAGCGGCGACTCGGCATAGACGAGGTTCAAGATTATCTCGCACACGTTGTCGACATTGAAGTAAATGAGGCTCGATTCCGGCCGAAAGATCCGCACGTGGGAAATCAGTTCGTTGTCCGGATGACGTTGGCGATCCGAGAACCGACGGGTACCCGGAATTCGTCCGAGCAAACCCACATGCGGATGAGAAGACGCGTGAATGAGCTGAACAAGGGAGATCACCGCGCCAATCATCACGCCGCGCAGAAGGCCGAACGTGAGCACGCCGACGAAAGCCGCGACCGCAACGACAAACTCCGGACGATCGCTCCGCCAGAGTTGCTTCAAGGTTGAAAGCTTGAACAAACTTGCTACCGCCACCAACACCACCGCAGCGAGGACCGGCTGTGGCAACGCGCTCAACAGATGGGAGAAAAAGAGGACGACCACGAGAATGAACACTGCCGCTATCGCAGTAGAGAGTGGGGTACGCGCACCGCCGTCGTCATTGACAAGTGATTGTGATGTGCCGCCGCTGACTGGAAAGCCCCCGCCCACTCCGGCGACCAGGTTCGAGACCGCGAGCGCCAGGTTTTCCTGATTCGCGTCGAACCGTCCACCATGCTTCGCGACGAACATTCTACCGATTGCGGCTGTTTCTACAGCGCCGAGGAGAAAACAGGCAAGCGCGAGCGGAAGCAGCTCATTCATGTCGTGCCAATAAACGGCCGGCAGTTTGAGCGGTGGAACTCCTTGCAGCACGGCGCCGATCAGTTTCACGCCATGAGTCTCAAGTGAAACTGCCGACGCGGCGACTATACCGCCGATGACAATGAAAAGTGCCACGGGTTTGTGGTCGAGGAAAATTTTGCCAACTATCAGGAGCGCCAGGGCGATTCCTCCAATCAGAATTGACATAGAGTTGGTCTCACCGATGTGCTTAAAGAAGAAACCTGCGTTCTCCCAAAAGCTGCCGTGAGTGCCATGGAAACCGAACAGTTTTGGTAATTGTGTGCTGGCGAGAAAAAGAGCTACTCCACATTTGAATCCGGTCATTACGCTTTCGGAGATGAAGTGCACCAACACCCCTGCTTTAACCAACCAAGCAATGAATGCGATAATTGCGACCAGCAATGCCGTGCCGGCCGCGAGCGCGCCGAAACGCGCTGTATTCCCGCCGGTGATCTCACCAAGCGACGATCCGATGACGAGCGCGATCGCGGATGTAACTGAAACGACGGTGTAGCGTGAACCGCAAAAGATCCAGAAAACCAGCCCACCGAACAAGCAAGCGTAGAGCCCGGTTTCGGGAGGCAAATTGGCCAGCGACGCGTCGCCTAAGGCCGCGGGAAGGAGATACGCCGCCAGCGTAATTCCAGCGATCAGATCCAGGCGAAACCAATCGTGATGATAACTGCGCAACCACGTAAAGGCAGGCACGGCGCTTTTCCGCCATGTGTTGTCGCTCGATCGCATAAACTTTCAGCCTAATCATTCATCGGCTTCTGAAAGTGGCAATACGTGTGATATGAATGGGAAAAAGTGCAGCCAACAAAAGAACCCCACTGACAAGCTGAGCGATCACTACCAGCTGCCCATAGCCAGGTCTCGGCGAGTAGTCGGTGAATCCCATGACGAAGAAGCTGATGTAAAAAGCATCCAGGGGTGTTTTGCCTGACGGAAAGACTTCCGTTCCAACATATAGACCGGCAAAACCAGAAACAATTGCCAGAAAAAGCAGGGCAATCACTGAAATGCCAGCCGTCTTTCTAGGGAAAAAGTACGTTATCCATGGGTGCCTGTGCAGAAACTCATCGTCCTCTGCCCGAAGTGCCGCCAGCAGCAATACAATGAACAGATATAAGTCGGAAATCGTTATCACGATCCAAGCGAGCAACCGATAACGTAGAAAAACGGACGCCATGCCAGTGGCTGAAACCAAAAAAAAGATAACCATGAGGACAATGTCCCGTCTTGTTTCCTTTCTCATGGTGAATCTCAAAAGCTCGCGCGACTGCTCGGTATAAGACCGGATCGAGCGTCTGAAATCAAGCGCGCCACAGATTCATTTGATCCAAAGTCCGACCCAGCTCAACGACTGGCAGTGTACGAGCGATGCGCTCAACGATTCGGTTGTTAAGCAGCTGCTTCGATCTTCTTCCACTCCTCCGGCGAGAGCTGGATCTTCGCCGCCGCCATATTTTGCTCCAGATGCGCGATATTTGCTGTTCCCGGAATAGGCAACATCACCGGCGATTTCTGCAACAACCAGGCAAGCGCGAGTTGCACTGGGTTGCAGTTGTGCCGCTTTGCTTCCCCCTCCAAGAAATTGCCCGATTTAGCCAACGACCCTCGCCCGCTTCCGCCAATCGGCGCCCATGGCAAAAATCCCATCTTTTCCTTCTCGCAATAATCGAGCACGTCTTGGGACTCGCGGTCGTTCAGATTGTAGCGGTTTTGCACGCTGACTATCGGTACAACTTTTTTTGCCAACTCGATGTCTTTCACCGTGACGTTCGATAATCCAACATGCCGGATTTTCCCGGCGTCCTGCGCCTTCTTCAACGCACCGACAGATTCTTGGATCGGTACCTTGCGATCGACAGTGTGCAATTGATAGAGGTCGATCCTTTCGAGCTTCAACCGCTTCAGACTCTTGTCCACGCATTGCGACAAATATTCCGGTCGACAATTCGGGACCCAATCGCCCGGACCCGGTCGAGTGAGACCGCCCTTGGTCGCAATCACCAAACCTTTTGGGTATGGATGCAACGCTTCCGCAATCAGCAGCTCACTCGTCTCGGGGCCGTAGGCATCGGCAGTATCAATCAGATTCACCCCGAGCTCGATCGCGCGCCGTAAAACTTTCTTCGCAGTCTCGCGATCCGGTGGCCACCCCCAAATTCCCGCGCCGGTGATCCGCATTGCGCCGAAGCCGAGTCGGTTGACTTCGAGATCGCCACCCAGTTGAAAACTTTTCTCTGTTGCGCTCACCGCTGCCATCACAAGTTTCGGTAAACCTCCTGCGAGAACGATGGCACCACCAGTGGCAGTCGCGCTCAAAAATTTCCGCCGTGTCATGATCGAAAATTAAGCCGCTGTCCATTTCGCCTCAACCTGTCAGTTTCAGTATTCCAACAACTTCTCAACTCCTGCCTGCAACGCTGTGCGGGCAATCTCAACATCTCAACGGTTCAGCTTCTTATTTCAGAGTTTGATCTTCAGCGGTCTGCGACGGTCGGCAACCTGCGCGGTTGCGCCGTGCCCCCAGCTGGATTTTTGAAGCGTCTGAAATAGGGGGGGAGGGACTGATTTTCTCGCAGCTCAATAAGTCTACAATCAGCTCCGCCTTTGTACGCCGATTTTGTACGCTCGCGGTGCTTTTTGAACCCGCTTGGGAAAACATGGGGTCACACACGTAACACCGATTTTCCCTCTGTAGATCAGAGCAGATCACATGAGCGCAACATGAGTATAACTGCTCCACCATCTTTGCGCACGAGACGACCTACCAACCTAGTTATGCGTGAACTTGGCACGGCCGATTCCCCTGTCGCAGCCAGTGGTAGCATATTCGGTGGGGGCCGAGTTTTACCTTGGAAAATTGACGATTAAGAGTCACTTGCCCTGCCAATTGAGGTAACGGTGCGTCCTTGCGATTTTAGATTTTAAATTACCGATTTTCGATTGCCACCAGAACCAGCGCGGGGACAAAATCAAGCCGGCGTGGTATTGGTGCACAAAGCGTGAAATCAAGAATCAATAGAAAGGAAAAATTATGGCCGGAAAAGGCGCGCATTCAGTTTATAAGGTAGTGGAGTTGGTTGGCACGAGCACGAAGTCTTGGGAGGACGCTGCTAAAAATGCGGTTGAAACCGCCGCTGGGTCGCTGCGCGACCTGCGCGTGGCGGAGATTGTGAAACTCGACATGACGGTCGAGAACAGCAAGGTGCGGGCGTATCGCGCCCGTGTCGATGTCTCTTTCAAATACCAAAGCTAAGAGGCGATTGGACTGACTTATTTGATCGGGCCGATTTGTTCTTTGCCCGCGAGAAGTTGTGGGAACCCCGGGGTTGTTGCGAATCGGATCCCAGACTGAATCAATTTTTAACTGCTGAATGGTAATCGTTTCGCTGCCTTTCATGCAGCGACGCCATTCATAAGTTCGGCTAGTGCACTCTCAAGGCGGGCTTCGTACCCGTGCACCGTTTCGCGCAATTCGCGCCGTAAAAACGGCTAACTGCGACAGAAGCAGCTGAGTCGGGGATTTTTTATGGATCTCATCCTTAAGTTTACCGTGTTCATATCGCGGCGGCAGCGAGCGGAAGTGATTCTGTTCGCACGCTTTTCGGTTGGGGAAGGTAACTGACGAGGCTAATCTTGCCGTCATAATTTTCGACCAGCGCCGAACATGTTTCTACCCAATCGCCACAATTGTAGTAAGTGATATTACCGATTGGACGAATTGATACGCTGTGGATGTGACCACACAGGACAGCATCGACTTTGAATTGTTGTCCGTAATGCACGACGGCCTCTTCGAATCTGCCAATAAAATTGACCGCATCTTTCACGCGTTTTTTTGCGTAAGCGCTGAGCGACCAATAACCAAGTCCAAAGCGGCGTCGGACGAAGTTGATTGCCGGATTGAGCGAGAGCAAAAATTGATAGCCCATGTCGCCCGCGAACGCCAACCATTTCACATTTTGTACCACAGTGTCGAGTTCGTGGCCGTGAATCACCAAAATGCGACGCCCGTCCGCGAGGCGATGAAAAGCATGTTTCTGCACGCGGATATTGCCGTAAATACCCAGAAAATCGCTTAGCATCTCGTCGTGGTTGCCGGGAATGTAAATGACGCGGACGCCTTTTCGTGCCTTGCGCAGAATTTTCTGGATCACGTCGTTGTGCTCCTGCGGCCAATAGCGATTTCGGCGCAATTGCCAAATGTCAATCAGATCGCCGACGACAAAGAGCGTCTCAAAGTCGTAATCGCGTAAGAAATCCAGCAGCGCGGCGCTGTTGGCTCCGCGCGTACCTAAATGAACGTCGGAAATCCACGCGCTTCGCACTTTTTTTACCGAGCGGTGGGCAAAATCGAACGACGAGCCTTCGTTCTGCGATTGGGCGAAGTCCAAAGGTAGAAACTCGCTTGTCAGCGCCACTGAGTGGTTAAGGATAAGATACCCATACCACAGCAGGAGACAGAGCTCCTGTTAAGAACGCGTGAACTTTGCGTGACAGTCGAGTTACAGGATGGAATGGACCTGTTCTGGCGAGCAGGCCTCATTTTGCCCTCTCCCCTTAATTTTTTTCGGACTAATTTTACTATTAAATTTACTTGATTGCATGGACCAGTTCATTCGCGGCAGGATCTGCGCTGCGCTGAGGGAGCGTCGGGAAATTGAAACGCAACTCGATCAGTTTCAGGGTCGACAGCGTTTCGTATTTATGGTGGTCGATAAATCCCTAGCGCGCAAATGGTGAGATGATAATTGCGGGCGCTCGGACACCGGTAACCCAACTATCGGCGTGGGCAGGCGGCAGAACGAACCGATCTAACGTCCGCTGTTAATCGAAGCTGTGTTGCTCGGACTTTTTTCGAATGACCAGTTCGTCAATTTCTAGTCGTCGGATTCGAGCGCGACCGATCGCCAACGCGCCGATCGCGACAGCGCCGGCCGCGAGAGCGCCAATGGCAAGTGCGGTCGCCGCGAGCGCAACAATCGCTTTCGTGGTTTCAGCCGTCTGTTGTCGGTGCCGCATGGAAAGACTCATGATGGATCCTTCCAGTGCTTGATCAGGATAATGAATGTTACGTAATGAGTGACCAGAAGAGAAGGCACCCAAAACGCGGGAATCCAATAGGCCGGTCCCATGAACGGGGACGCGTTGTGAACCGTCGCGAGTGTGATCGCAACGGCTAGATCCACAGTACCGAAAATGTTGAAGAGCCAAACGAAAGGTCGCGCAGCTCTTGAGTCACCCGTGACCAAAAAGAGAGCGATAAGAGCTAACGCGGCCGTCACCACGTCACCGAGCGCTGCCGGATAGGCAAACTGCGATGGCAATCCTGGATACGTTGCGCCGCGCGTCAGAAACATTAGCCCGAGGTGACGCAAGGAGTGCAGCAACAAAATTGGAATTAAAACCGCGCGCGGACGAAATCGATTTAGGTTTGGCAGCAGATAAATTCGCGCGGCGACGTAATAAATCACGGTCGTAGCGACAAGGTTCAGAGAGAGGATGCGATCTAAGAAAATATTCATCGTTCCGCAGCCTTTTTCGCGATGGCTTCAATTGCGGCGATGTTAGGAAGCAGCTCCGCCGGCAAGTTGTGCCGCTCGCGCAAATAGGCCGGACTATTGTAAGTAATCCAGACTCTTCCGTGCTCATCCTCCCAAACTAAGAGCTTGAGGGGAAGATCGATAGCGCTACTGGGAGATGCCAACATCAAGGAAGTGCCTGCTTTCGGATTTCCAAAGATCAACAATTTGGTCGGACGCATTTGCATTCCGACTTTAGTCGCTTCGCCGCTATGATCGATCAGCGCGAAGAGAGTAATTCCCTTTTCCTCGAGAAGTCTTTTTGCCTTTCCGACCGTTTCATCCACCGGGTGATTACTCAGCACATCGATCAGCCCGGGTTTTGAAGAAAGCGTCATGGTCACATCTGATTTATTTGCGGAAGTACAAAAGACTGCAATGTCGGCAGGGCGCCCACTCGCTTTAGGGTTCCGAACCCTACGCGATAGACCTTGCGTCGCTTTAACTCCCGGAAGAAGCCGCTCATAAGGGAGGCTTAAATGGATCGCCCATTGCGATCACAATTCAATTCTGACTTTCGTCGTGACTGCGAGTAGTCAGCTGCCTCGCACGATGTGGTAATTGAAATGCGGATGACCAATCACTCCCTGGAACAACCGCATCCATAATGGCATCATCATTTCGGTGCCGCGCGCGGCGGTGATGTCGCCGACGTCGATAATATTCTCCGCCTTCCAGCCAAACCATTCGCTAAGGTATTTGGTGACCTCTTTCTTGGCGGCGGTGTGGTTGCCGCAGATGAACAGGTTATGGTCGCCCGGGACACGAGACGGTTTGACCATGATATCGTAGTTCACGGTGTTGAGCGCCTTAACGACACGCGTCCATGGGTCCGCCTTTTGAATTTGCTCGCCGAGCGAATCGGTGTTGCAGAAAGCCATGATCATCGATCCATCCTTGTTTTGTTGGAGGGTCGAGACGTCGATGAGGATCTTGTTGCGCAGCGGCTCCCGGTACAGCTGATTACAACTTCGCCAAACGACGCGGCGTCGCGAAACGTTCCAGTGTGTGCGCGTTCGCCCGCCGAAAAAGCCCATTTCTGCGCGCTTTCATTGTTCGCCGTCCGGGAGCCCATTGTGACTTCGTGTCCATCCTGGACGAGTTTTGTTCCAAGAGCGTTGCCAACCATGCCAGTTCCAAGAATGCCGATTTTCATAACGAAATATTACCTCCAAAATGAGTTGATAAGAGTGACTTTATTTATGAATTGAGCTGACAATGCGCTAACTAATTTCGAATTTCGGATCTTGAGTTTCGACAAACAACCGACAGAACCGCAACCAAAAATCAAAACCGTCGTCGCGCCACTGCCGTCGCGCTGTTCTCAATTGCTTGTTGGTTCGTCCGCAACTTTAAGAACGATTTTTCCGCGGGTGTGATGGGTGGCGGCCGCTTGTTGCGCCTTGGTCGCTCCGGAGAGCGGAAAGACTTGAGAGACTAGCGGCTTGAGTGCGCCGGCATCGATCAGTTTTGTAATTTCTTCCAATCTCTGCCCATCGGGACGAACCCCTATGAATTCGCCGCGAATGCC
This sequence comes from Chthoniobacterales bacterium, assembly GCA_035538875.1. Classification (GTDB taxonomy): domain Bacteria; phylum Verrucomicrobiota; class Verrucomicrobiia; order Chthoniobacterales; family UBA10450; genus AV40. The sequence continues at coordinate 22,436 of DATLJP010000030.1, forward strand.
GTGCGCCTCGAGCGCGGCCTTGTCCACCTCAGCAACAAGCGAAACGACAATGCCGCCTTTCTTCACTACTCCGTACGAGCGCGCAAGCGTCTCGCCGCCGACTGAATCGATCACGACGTCCACGTTTTTGACGACGTCTTCAAACTTCGTTTTCGTGTAATCGATTGTCTGATCGGCGCCAAATTGGGCGAAGCAGTTCTTGATTGGATGTCGACGCGGTCGCGATCACTTTTGCGCCGCGTGCTTTCGCGATCTGGATGGCCAAACTTCCAACGCCGCCCGAGCCGCCGTGAATTAGAACGGTTTGACCGGAGCCAAGTTTCGCTGTCTCGACGAGCGCGAGCCATGCCGTGGAAGCGGCAAGTGGGATGGCGGCGGCCTCCTGGTGCGTAAGCGTTTTCGGTTTAGGAGCCGCCCAGTTTTCTTTCGCAATCGCAAACTGCGCGTAGCCGCCCTCTTCTTTGTAATTCAGGAACGCATAAACCGCGTCGCCGTTTTTGAAGCGTGTAATCTTTGTGCCGGTCTTTTCGACGACCCCGGAGACGTCTAGCCCGAGGGTGATTGGAAGCGGCAGCCGTTTATCGTAACCTTCGCGAAGATCGGCATCGAACGGATTCACGCCGGCGGCGATGACGCGAATAAGGATCTCATCTTCTTGCGACTGGGGAATTGGAACGTCTTCATATTTCAGAGCATTCAGACCGCCGAATGCGTGGATGCGAACTGCTTTCATCATCGCTGGCGCTGCGTTGTTTTCGGTCTGCGCCTTAATCACAGTGACAGTCTGGATCGACAAGAAGAGCGCAAACAATCTGAGAATTCGTTGCGAGATCATTCGACTCGATAAAATCACACAGCGGCCAAGCTAGCAACCTGATCGGCCTGGACTTACGCCGCGCAGTTCGAAATTCGAAGCGCCCGCGCGGCTCGCACCCCTTTACGCCTGGGTGTGGCGCGCGTAATGCCGGTCGACACCTTTAGGCAGAAGGCGCTTGCGCCCGCGCTGGCGCCGGCGGGCGAGCGTGGCGCGTCCGCCCTTGGTTCGCATGCGCGCGCGGAAACCGTGCTGGCGCTTACGAGTTCTTTTGGATGGCTGATAAGTGCGTTTCATAAGGCCGAAAAATCCGCTCGGCGGAAATTGAGAGCGGTTACCTTAGGATGGAGCGGGGGATTGTCAATTTACTGAGGCGCGGGATGTCGATCGTCGATTCGCGGGTTGCCAGCGCCCTCGATTTCTGCGAATAAGCAATGCAAGATACCAAAGAGTGAGCGAAAGAGTCGTCATTGAGCCGGCTACCGAAGCGGATTTGGACGAGCTGTCCGAGATGCTCGGTGAACTTTTCGCCCAGGAGGGCGATTTTCGTCCGGACAAAGAGAAACAACTTCGCGGATTGCGTTTGATTTTCGAACAACCGAGCCGGGGTCGCGTGTTCGTGCTCCGACGTGATGGCGTGATCGTCGGAATGATCAATCTGCTCTTCACCATCAGCACGGCCGAGGGCGGATTCGTGATTCTGCTCGAAGACCTTGTGATACATAAACAGTTTCAGAGCCACGGCTACGGCGCGATGTTGCTTAAGCACGCAATCGAGTTCGCGCGTCAGAAAAATTTCCTCCGCATCACGCTCCTGACTGATCGGCCAGAGAATGTGGCCCAGGAATTTTTCCGGCACCACGGATTTCATGAATCATCGATGATCCCGATGCGGCTCCTAATCACGCCCGAACCCGATCAATCGCAGTCGAACCTGTAAAGCAGTTGAAAGGCTCACTTCCGCTATTCCGAGTCGCAGGGATTCGAGTCTATCTGCATTTCACCTGGTTTCTGATCGCTGCGCTCCAGATCACGCGATTCGGTTATCGTTATCGCAATCCGATCTGGGGCACGGCCGAGTATGTCACGTTGTTTTTAATTGTGCTGCTGCATGAATTTGGCCACGCGTTGGCCTGTCGCCAGACTGGTGGTCAGGCCGACCAGATTATTTTATGGCCGCTCGGTGGTATCGCCTTTGTGAGACCTCCACCGCGTCCGGGCGCTTATCTTTGGAGTATCGCCGCCGGTCCGCTGGTGAACGTCGCTTTGATGCCGGTTTTTGTGATCATTGTTTTCGTCGCGTTTCAATTGGAGTGGCGGATCACTGCTCCGGATCTGTTTCAGTTCGTCACCAGCATCGCGTTCATCAATGGCTTTCTTCTGTTTTTTAATCTGTTGCCGGTTTATCCGCTCGACGGCGGACAGATCGTGCGCGGATTGCTTTGGCTGAGAATGGGACCGGTTCGGAGTTTGAAGATTGCCAGCGTGATCGGTTTTGTTGGTGCTGGCCTGTTTGCGCTGTGGGCAATTTCAGCGCGCTCCATCTGGCTCGGCATACTCGCATTTTTCGTTTTTAGTCAGGCGCACGTCGGTTGGCGCGCCGCCCAACATCTTGCGATCGAATCGGAGCAGGCCGCGCGACGTGAAACCGCTATTTCTCCACCGCCTTTTCCCGAGCAGCAATCCTGACTCTAAGTTAATGAAATGCGTTTTGAATCGCACGGCGTAAACGATACCAACCGGCCTTGATTGGGTTGGGTGGTTCAGCGTGCCGCCGATGATGTGCCGACGTTTGTTCCTCGTCCTTTACTACCAAGACGAGCAGAAGTTGTCCGCTCCCGACTTGTGGGCCTTTGATGACCAGTGGACTGCTTCTACTTAAATTCGCATCGGTCTCAAGCAACACGTCTTTCTCCTTGTAGAGTTTGAGGTTCAACGTGTAACCGGACGCGTTCTCGCCACGCGCGTCAACATGCAGCCCGAAATATTTGCTGTTGGCAAGCCAATCTTCCTGACCGGTCTTGAGCATTTTGTTCGATTGGCCGATCACCTCGAACTGATTGTAGCCGAACAGACCCTTTAACGTTTGTTCGAGCTTGTTTAGCTCAGGCGGTATCGGCGCCGGCTGTGGAACATTTTCCGCGATGACTAGCCCGCTCCAAACCATATGCGCCGCCTGAAGAAATGTCGTGCCCGTCGCTAGCACGAAGCAAACGGCGAACAGCACGGCCTTGAACGGCATGGATTTACTTTGCTGCGTAGTCGGCGGGGAGCGATTGCAAGCCTTCGGTCCACAGCACCGTCACCCTGTTATCAGTCTTGGTTTCGAAGATATAGACAGCAGCGTTCGGATTGGCCACCGGATCCACGCGCGAATTCAAAATTTGCGTGAGATACTCTGACTGCTCGCCAGCTTGCTCCCGGCTTAAGAACAGAAACGTCGTCAGAACGAACAGCGCCAGGGCGGTTGCGCCGCACCAAACCAGGCGCGGAATCGTCCACCAAGTCGATCCTGTCCGGGATCGATCTTTCCTCTCGCCCGCGATTCGTTCGTGCACTTGGTGGCTAAAAAATTCTTCGTTACTCATCTTCCGCGAGCGGAGTTGTTCTTTCAAAAAACTGCCGAGCTTTCGCGCCTCACGTTTTTCGGCACGGGCTGCTTCCAGATCCGGAAGTGAGGCCTCGAATTGGGTCAATTCATTGCCGCTCAATTGGTCATCGAGCCAGGCCGTCCATTTTTCTTCAAACATCTTCATAAACGTCCCTCAGGGAATTTTGTAACTTCTTGCGGGCATAGAACAATCGCGACATCACCGTCCCGATGGAACAACCCAGTGTTTCGGCGATTTCGTGATACTGCATTTCCTCGATTTCTTTCATCAAAATTACCGCGCGATGTTCGGGAGACAGCTGCGAGACGGCATGATCGATCCTCGCCCGGATCTCGTGCTGTTCCAGTCGCTGGTGGGGAAGAGGATCTGCTTTTGGCACGGTCTTCGAGGCCGGGTCAATCTCTTTCGATTGGATCGCATCATTGAACTCGGCCCCGCCGGCTTTGACCTGGCGTTTGCGTAACCAATCGATCGTCACGTTCATCACGATGCGATAGATCCACGTGTAAAACGACGATTTTCCCCTAAAGCGTCCGATTGACTTCCACGCTTTAACAAAGGCATCCTGCGCCAAGTCCCAGGCATCCTGGTCGTTATGAACCATGTTGTAAATCATGGCGAAAACTCTTGTCCGGTAGCGGGTCACCAGCTGGTCGAAAGCATCAGTCTCGCCGGCTTGACATCGTCTCACCAGTTCCAGTTCTGACACATCGGCTTGAGCCGGAGTCGATTCCGTTTGCATGTTTGGACGGAACTGGGGCTATTTCATTCAACTGCGAAAGCCTTCGGAACCGAACCGGCGACGCCATTCGCAGCGATATTCTCCTGTTAGCGTGATAATCCCGTCGCGCACCTGGAAGAGTCGTTGCTGGAGAACGGAATACTGACGGGCTGTGATCAGCTTTTCGGAAAGCAATTTGGCCGCCGAATCGAGCGAAACAGTGATCGCTTTCAGCGCGCGCTTCAAATAGGCGATGGTCATTCCCAGTTCGTCCACGTCGTCGTCGCTCAATGCCGCTGCCAATTTCGCGCTCGCCAACGCGGCGTGCGTTGCCAGCTTGATCGCGGTCGGTTCGTTCTGGAGCGCAGTGTTCTGATCGAACAGCTTGTCGATCCAAACCGTCAGGGCAAAGGCCGCCCGATACAAAATGTTGTCCTCAAAACTCTCGGATGGTTTCTGTTCTGCTTCGCTCGAGCTCTCGTCGTTTTGGAAGCGCCAATCTTCATCCAAGAGCGCGCCGACTTCTGCGCTCCAATCGCCGTCTTCTGAAGTTTGTGTCCAGCCCATTTCGCACGCAATGATTTCATCTCGCTCGGGGTCATTGATGTATTTCTCCAGCAGCTCCATGTATTTTTCCGTGCGCTGGTCCTGCTGCTGAAGAAATCGTTCCCAGTCATATTCGTCCCAGATTCCTTCTCGCTCGTCCCCGAAGCTGGACATGATCGGACTAAAGGCCAGCTTGGCGTTGGGCGCAAAGAATTTCCGGGTTTTTACGAAGTTGCAGTTTCCAGTTCGCGTTTGGTTTGCAAACGCAACTGGCCGCAGGCCGCTTCGATGTCGTGCCCCTTTTCACGGCGGAGTGTGGCGGGAACTCCCCTCCGGCGCAGGACCGAAAGGAACTGAGCTTGTTGTTCCGGCGAGGGTCGGGACCATGGCAAGCCTTGGACGGTATTATAGGGAATCAGGTTAACTTTTGCTCCGAGCCGGCGGGCGATCTGGGCCAAATGTCGCGCCTGATCCGGCGAATCATTGACGCTCGCGATCAAAATGTATTCAAAGGTGAGCCGCTGTTTTTTTCGCTTGGCGAAATAAGCGCAGGCGGCGAGCAACTTCTCCAAGTTATAACGTCGGTTAATCGGCATGATCTGATCGCGCACGTCGTCGGTTGCGCCGTGCAAAGAAATCGCGAGCCGGATTTGCAGGGGTTCGTCCGCCAGCTTTCTAATCTGCGGCGCGAGTCCGCTGGTTGAAAGCGTGATGTGTCGGGCACCAATTCCCAGTCCCCATGGCGCGTTAATGACTTGAACCGCGCGCATGAGATTGTCGAAATTGGCGAGCGGCTCACCCATTCCCATGAACACGATGTTGTCGATCGCCTCAGCGCTCTCGCGCTCGACGGCGATCACTTGATCCACAATCTCGTTTGGCTTCAGGTTACGACTGAGTCCTTCTAGACCGCTCGCGCAAAATTTGCAGCCGTAAGCGCAACCGACCTGGGTTGAAACGCAAATCGTCCGTCGGTCGGAGCGCGAACCATAAAGCGCGGGCGACGCCGGAATTAAGACGCACTCGATTAGATCCCCGTCGGCTAGGCGAAACAGAAATTTACGTGTTGTGTCGCGAGAGCCGAGCACGCGAACGATGTCGATTTTGCTGAAAGCGAACTCGTGACCGAGTCGGCTTCGAAATTGCCGCGGCAAATCGGTCATTTCATCGAACGACTGCGCGCGCTCTTGGTAGAGCCAGTCGACAATTTGGCGTGCCCGATAGAGCGGCTCGCCCAGTTCGCGCACTTTGTCTTCCAGTTCGTTAAGCTGGAGCGACTTGATGTCGATCGTCACTGTTGTCGTCACTCCGAAATTTACGGCGTTGATGGCTCCCAGCAATCAGATTGCAGCCGTGATTTTTTGTGGAGAAAAGCGCTGCGCTGGTTACGTTTTGACCCGAATGAAATATCTTTTGATGTTGACCGTTCTGGCGGCCGCGATCTGCTTCAGCGGTTGCGCCTCAAGCGATAGCGCCACTGCCAAGGGCGATCCTGTTCCAGGAGAAAAAACCGGCGACGAAAGCCGTCTCCAGCCGGGGGCTGGTTCGGGTCCAAACGCGAGCGTGAAATGGTGATTCGTCGTTTTGGCTGATCATTGCCAAATCGCGGCGACGCCGAAATCGCAAACGCCGCTCACGATCGGATGGGAAGCGGCGCGGGCAAACGCGAAACCGGCGTTCATTATCCAGGCGATCATGCTCGCGCTGGCGATCGCGTTTTATACGAATCCGTCGGTCGCCGGTGCGTTGCGCAATCTCGCTGAATTCAAGCGCGCGCATGGATTGGTGTTCGTAATTGTCGCATCCGTTCTTGCCGGAGCAATTCTGCCGGAGATCTTTTTGATTCTGTTCTTTCAGCGTGGCCGCGCCCACCTGGGAAACCTTCGCAACCTCGCATTCACGATTCCGGTTTGGGGTTTTGACGGATCGCTTGTCGATCTTCTTTATCGCGCGGAAGCGCATTGGCTCGGCGATGTCGCGACACTTCCGGTAGTTCTGGGGAAAATCTGCATCGACCAATTCGGCTACAATGTTTTTTTTGCAGCGCCGTTTGGCGTGCTTGCTTATGAATGGAAAAACAGCGGAATTTCATTGCAACCAGTGCGCGATCTTTTCACCTGGCGACACTACCGCGACAAAATAATTCCAACCTTGGTCGCGACCTGGGCGGTTTGGATTCCGTTGATGGCGATTATCTATTGGTTGCCACTTGCGCTCCAATTTCCGCTCTTTGGTCTGGCGCTTTCGTTTTGGGTCCTGCTGCTCACTTACATAACGAATCGCTTCGCCGGCAAAGTTGAGGCCGATGCGCCGATTGCGCTGGCAACGGTGGAACCGTGATTGGTTACTCGGACTCTTAGTCGAGAAAAAATTGCAACGCTTCGTGGACGCCGGCGCCGTGTTGACGCCCGGCGATATAGCCGCCCGCGCCTCGGACTGCTGCTTTTACTTCGGCGATTGCATTGGCGGGGCAAGCCGGCATCCCCGCCACGTCACCATTCAACATCGAGATGTCGTTGTGATGATCGCCCGCGGCGAAAATGTTTTTGCGGGGAATATTGATCAAACGCGCGAGCTCGGCCAAGACCGCGCCCTTGTGATAGTCGGCATGACAAAATCGGAGATAAACCATGTTGCGCTGATAATTGAACTTTGTGTCATTACCGCGTGCGCGCTCGATGAAGTCGACGATCCGCTCCATCTCTTCGTCACTGTCTGCCCGCAAACCTTCCAGTCCCTCCGAGTGATAAATCAGCTGCGCCTTCGTTTTCTGGGTCACGAAATCGGCGACTTCGGCCAAGACCGATTCGGTGGAGGAAAATAACTCGGCGTGAGCGCGCGCGCACTGTTGGTTCCAATCGCCGAAGGGTTCCCATTTGGTGCCGTTTGTGCCCGGCCGAAACACGTCGCGCTCGCTGGTGAGAATGAAATCCGGACGGATCGGAAATTCGAAATCGGCGAGCCCTGATTCGAGCAAATCAACCGAACGGCCGGTGTTGATCGCCCAAATAGCGCCGGCGCTTTGCAATTCGCGAATCAGCTCCATGCATTCGCGATCCAAAACCGGTTCACTGACGCGCGAAACCATTGTTCCATCAAAATCGATGCTTAGGAGCTGGATTTTCATTGCCTGCCACGCCGAAGCCTTTGGCGGAGGCGGGTCGATCTTACGATTGATTGATTTGAGCGTGGGAGCAAGAGTAAGATTCAGAATAAGAGGAAGAGTTTGAAATGAAATCGGCTTACGAATTGGCGATGGAACGGCTCGCAAAGAACCAGCCGATTATGACATTGACCGACGATCAGAAAAAGCAGCTCGCCGAAGTGGATTCTGTGTTCAAAGCGCGGATCGCGGAGAAGGAATTATTTCTCAGAGGCGAAATTCAGAAGGCGCAAACGCTCGGTAAGTTTGATGAAGTCGAGTCGCTTGAAAAACAGCTGAGGTCCGAAATCCGCCGGTTGCAGGAAGATTGCGAAGCTAAAAAAGAACAACTCCGAGCCGAGTTCGCGGCCAAGCCAAATGCCTAATTGTCCATCTTAGGGAACGACTTCCGCAGGCTCCGATTCAACCTTGCGCTGGCCCCGCTTGGGCAGATTCGGATCCAAGAACCCGAGCATGTGCGCGTGGCTGATTGTGCGGACGCCTTCCGCCTTTTGCACATCCTCGATACTGTGTCGGAACGCTTCCATTTTGGTCCAATGCACTTTCGGGCGGAAATGATGTTCAGCGTGGTAGCCGTTATAGAAAAAGAGCCAGTTGTAAAGTTTACCGTAACTACTCACACCCCAGGCAATCGGTTTGTCGGGGTTCGCCCCGTAGTGTCGGTAGTAGCCGTTCAAATAACTGAAACAGTGGCCGAGATAAAAGAACGGCAGGAAATAGAGCATGAACTTCCAGTTGATGAAGTGGATCGGATTCGTTGGCACGACGATCGCCATCGTGAACAATATGAGGCCAACGCAGGCAAGCTCAATGTTTCCCCAAAGCCCTTCACGAGGACCACGTTTCCGCAATTCGCGACGGATTGCGCCCATGTCGTCGCGCAGAAAACTCATGAACGTGTAGGTCCACGCGCTTTCCGCCTCGCCGTCGTGGCCGTGTTTGTAAATTGAGATCCAATCAACAGTCTGACCATCTTCATCCGGCCGATCGGCGTTGCCCTTGTGGTGCTGCATGTGAACCACGTCGTAATACGTTTGCGAGAAGCAGCACGCGATCGATTCGATTATGGAATAGAAACGGTTGAGCAGGTTCGATCGGAAAAACGGATTGTGAATGAAATTGTGTGACACGCCGTTCACGTTGGCGTTGATCATTAGGGAATAGAGAAACCCGAGGATGAGCATCACCCAGAGCGGTGCGTACGGGAACAGAAAGTAAAGCCCCAGCAGATAAGCGAAGTGAAAAAGGCCCGCGAACGCAGGTAGGACATCCCAGCGAGTATGGGCGAAAACCTTCGAGTCGGTGGTCAGCCGATCGACACGGATGGCGTCAGGGGAGGTCATGGCAACAGCAGAAAGTTAATCGTAGAAGAATCGCTTCTTGGCAAGTGTTGAAGATTGCCGATGTTGTTCGCGCGTCCTTAATTCTCCCGGCTCCTATGTTCCAACTTCAGCCAGAAATGAAGGTCTTTAGTGGCACCGCGAATCGCGAGTTGGCCGAGCGAATCTGCAAATACATCGGTATTTCCCTCGGCCAGGCGACGATCAGCTCGTTTCCCGATGGCGAGACCTACGTGAAAATCGAGGAGAACGTGCGCGGTCGCGACGTTTTTCTGATTCAACCGACCTGTCCGCCTACCAATGAGCACTTGATGGAGTTACTTATCATGGTCGACGCAGCGCGTAGGGCCAGCGCTGACAGAATCACGGCCGTGATTCCATTTTTTGGTTACGCTAGGCAGGACCGTAAAGACAAACCGCGGGTGCCGATCACGGCCAAGCTGATCGCTAATCTGTTGCACGCAGCGGGTGTTGACCGCGTTCTGACCATGGATCTGCACGCCCAGCAGGTGCAGGGCTTCTTCGACATTCCGGTCGACCACCTCTATTCGCTGCCTGTGCTAATTAAGTACCTGCGAAAGAAATTGACCGGGAAGACGGTGGTCGTTTCGCCCGATATCGGTGGATTGAAGATGGCCTCGGCCTATGCCGAGGCACTTGGGACGAACCTGGCAATCGTGGCCAAGGAGCGGAAAAGCGCCACCGAAACGGAAGCGCTCTACCTGATTGGCGAAGTCAAAGATCGCGATGTCCTCCTGGTCGACGACCTGACCGAAACGGCGGGAACGCTCACTTCGGCAGCCGAGATCTTGAAAAAGAATGGTGTGAAAGAAATCTACGCCGGGGTCTCTCACGCGGTGCTGGTGGACGTGGCCATCCCGCGGTTGCAAAAGTCTAAAATTGAGGAATTAATAACGACCAACAGCACGCCGGTGCGCCCGGTGGAAGGATTTAAAACCACCGTGCTCTGCGTCTCCGAGCTTCTCGGGGAGGGGATGAAACGAATCCACAATGACGAGTCCGTGTCGTCGCTGTTTAGGATCGATCAGTAAACCAACATGGCGAAACAGGTTAAACTTAAAGCAGAACCGCGGAGCGCTACGGGCCGTTCGGCCGCGCGGCGCTTGAAGGCGCTCGGTATCGTTCCGGCCGTTGTTTACGGCGGGAAAGAAAAATCGCAGTCGCTTCAGGTTGCCGCGCGCGATATCAACGCAATGCTCAGTCACGCATCAGGCGAGAACATTTTGGTGGAACTTGAAATCGCGGGGCACGAGGGAACCAAGGCCGCCCTTCTACAGGAAGTGCAGCATTCGCCGGTGGGCGGAGATATTCTCCATGTCGATTTTCACGCGATCTCGATGGACGAGAAAATCACGGCCGACGTGCCTCTGGAACCGCTTGGCGTTGCGACTGGTGTAAAAAATTTCGGCGGCTTGCTCGATCAAAACATCCGCTCGCTCACGATCGAGTGTTTCCCGAAAGATTTGCCGGACAAGATCACGGTGGACGTTTCCTCGTTGAACATTGGCGATTCGATTCACGTGCGCGATATCAAATTCCCGACGGGTGTGGTGGTGAAGGTTCCGTCCGATCTGACCGCATTTTCAGTGATGGCGCCGACCGCCGAAGAAGAACCGGTCACGCCGGAAGCGGAAGCTGCGGCTGTCGCGGGACCAGAAGTTATCACCGCCAAGAAGGAAGAGGGCGAAGCGGCTGCCCAGGCTCCTGGCGTAAAGGGCGCGCCTGCACCCACGGCCAAAGGCGCTCCGGCCACCGCTGCTCTGAAAGAAAAAGAGCAGAAAAAGTAATCGATTTTCCATTTGTCTGAGCCGGACTGGCACTGAACTTGGATTTTCGATTGAAGCGTTGTGAACGAAGGACGCATTCGTCTTGTTGCGGGTCTCGGCAATCCCGGCGCGGAATACGCCCGCACACGTCACAACATCGGTTTCATGACTGTCGATCTTCTCGCCCGCGAGGCGGGGCTCGCTTGGGAAAAATCGAACAAGTGGGATGCAGCCACGGCGAACCTTGGAAACGCATTGCTAGCTAAACCCGCGAGCTACATGAACCGCAGCGGTCATCCACTTTTTGCGATCGCGCAGTTTTTCAAAATAATGCCGCAGGAAATTCTGGTCGCGCTGGATGATCTCTCGTTGCCGCTTGGGCGAGTACGGATTCGACAGAGCGGGGGACCGGGCGGCCACAACGGACTGGAGTCGATCGTTGTGCAATTCGGGACGGAGGAGATTCCGCGGTTACGGATCGGAATTGGCAATGCCCCGGCCGAAACCGCGAGCGATTACGTCCTGAGCAATTTCTTCGAAGAGGAAAAGGAGCTGGTAAGATCAACAATCAACCGCGCTGCCGAGGCGGTGAAATGCGCGATTGACAAAGGCGTCGTTTCCGCGATGAACACTTTCAACAAAATCGAAGAAAAAGAACCATGAAGAATCGTTACGAAGCGTTGCTCATCCTCAACGCGCAGGGCAAAGAAGACAGCGTTCACGACATTGTCGACCGTCTGGAGTCCGAGTTTAAAAAGGAAGGTGCTGAGATCGAACACGTGCAAAAGATGGACAAACGGCAGTTTTCCTATGCTGCGGGTCCGATCGATGGCGGCTTTTACGTGAACTTTGTCTTTCACGCAGCGCCCGATTTGATCTCGAAACTGCGTTCGAAATTCAAACTCGACCCGGAAGTTTATCGCCAGCATTACCAGCGCTTGCGCGAGGAAGCGGAAAGAAAGGAGCGCAAGGAAAAGCCGAAAAAGTTGGCGCGTTCCAAATAAATCGGATAGACCTGGCGCATGGCCAGTTTCAACAAAGTTATTCTTCTCGGAAATCTGACGCGCGATCCCGAAGTGCGTTATACCCCCAAAGGCAGCGCCGTGTGCGATCTCGGCATTGCCGTCAATCGTCAATACACGCTCGACAGCGGCGAAAAACGCGAAGAAGTCACGTATGTCGATGTTGTCCTCTGGTCGAGACTCGCTGAAATCGCCGGCGAATATTTGAAGAAAGGCCGGCCGATCTTTATCGAGGGCCGCCTGCAAATGGATACGTGGGACGACAAGCAAACCGGGCAAAAGCGGAGTAAGCTGCGGGTGATCGGCGAGACGATGCAACTTCTTGGTGGTCGCCCCCCGGGTGCTGGTGGCGCCGCCGAAGGTGGCGAACCGCGTTCCAGCAAAGTAGGTCCAGCGCCGAAACCTGGGGTTGCCGAACCGGACGACGACGAAATTCCGTTTTAGCCGGTACGCATAATCTCGCTGGTTGTAGCCGGTGCTCGTTCTCGAAGCACCGATCTAATTAGACAGGTAGTCGCTGCAGCGAGTCCCCCTAAAACATGAATACCACCGAAGCCTACATTGTGCTGAACATGCTGCCGACTGTGGGGCCGGTGCGCCTGCGAAAGTTGCTGCAGGTTTTTGAGCAGCCAGAGCGAATTCTTGGCGCCAAGGGCGATCGACTCCGAAAAGTTGAGGGAATCGGTAAGGAAGTTGTCGATCAAATCTTTAATTGGGAATCGATTGTCGATCTTCCTGCCGAGCTGAAGCGGATCAAAGATTTCGGCGCGACCGTGATCACTCAAGCTTCGTCGCAGTACCCGAAACTGGTGCGGGAAATTCACGCGCCGCCGATTGTCCTTTACGTTTGGGGCGAAATTCAGGAGCGCGATCATCACGCGATCGGAATCATCGGCGCGCGGCGCACGACGCATTACGGAAATGAGTCCGCGAAGAAGCTGGCGTATCAGCTCGCTTATGCGGGATTAACTGTGATCAGTGGTCTGGCGCGCGGAATCGAGACCGTCGCGCACCAGGGCGCGATTGCGGCCAAGGGACGCACGATCGCCGTAATCGGATCGGGGTTATCGAAGTTGTATCCGCCAGAGAACAAGGCACTGGCCGAAAAAATTTGTAACGGAAACGGCGCGGTCGTGTCTGAATTCTCAATGGAGATAGAACCAGACCGTCAAACCTTTCCGATCCGCAACCGAATCATTTCCGGTTGGAGCCATGGGATTCTCGTGGTCGAAGCCGGCGCAAACAGCGGCGCGCTGATCACCGCCTCGCAGGCACTCGAACAGGGTCGCGCGGTTTACGCCGTGCCCGGGCATATCAATGCGCCGAGCGCTATCGGGTCGAACCGGCTAATCCAACAAGGCGCGAAGCTTGTCATGGATGCGAGTGATATTCTCGATGATCTCCAGATCCTGCTTCCCGAAACAAAACCGTCATCGCAGGCCGCTGCGCGACCGTTGCCTCTGTTGTCGGATGAAGAGCGCCGCGTCTACGACGCGATCGAGGCAACCGAGACGCCAATTGACGAAATTGCCACGAAATGCAATTTGCCAAGCGCGACAGTCTCTTCTACTCTGCTCGCCCTTGAGTTGAAGCGACTGGTGAAGCAGTTGCCCGGAAAATATTTCGTGAGACTCGCTTAACCTCGTCTGCGATCTGCTCTCCCCCGTTTGCAAGGTTTTCAATATTAATGTCTAAATCACTGATCATCGCCGAGAAACCGAGCGTTGCGAGCGATCTCTCTCGCGCGCTCGGCGGTTTCCATAAGGAAGGCGATCATTTCGAGAGCAATAAATACGTCATCTCGTCCGCCCTCGGGCACTTGGTGGAATTGGCGTTGCCGAGCGAGCTCGATGTGAAACGCGGCAAATGGAGCTTCGCCAATCTGCCAATTATCCCCGAGGAATTTCACTTAAAGCCGATCGAAAAGACAAAAGTGCGTTTCAACATGCTGAAGAAGTTGATGAAGCGCGACGACGTCGATCTTCTGATCAACGCCTGCGATGCCGGCCGCGAAGGCGAACTGATTTTCCGTTATCTGGTTAAACTCAGCGACGTGAAAAAGCCGGTGCGCCGGCTTTGGTTGCAATCGATGACGCCGGATTCAATTCGCGATGCGTTCAATCATTTGCGGACCGAAGAAGAAATGGTCCCGCTTTCAAAAGCAGCGGTGTGCCGAAGCGAAAGTGACTGGCTCGTAGGGATTAATGGCACGCGCGCAATGACCGCATTCAACAACCGCGCGGGCGGTTTCCAACTGACGCCGGTTGGCCGCGTACAAACTCCGACCCTCGCGATTCTGGCGGAGCGCGAAGATAAAATTCATGATTTCAAGCCGCGCGCTTATTGCGAAGTGTTCGGCGATTTCGAAGTCAAAGCGGGCAACTATCGCGGACGCTGGTTTAAGGAAGATTTCGCCAAAGACGGCGACGAAGATGCGCGCGCGGAACGGATTTGGGACAAAGCGCAAGCCGACGAAATCAAAAGCCGTTGTCTCGGCAAAACTGGAGTCGCGACTGAACAAAAGAAGCCGACCACGCAGGCGCCGCCCTTACTTTACGATCTGACGAGTTTGCAGCGCGACGCGAACGGTCGCGGCTTCAGCGCCAAACGCACGTTACAGATTGCGCAGCAACTTTACGAGCGTTTCAAGGTCATCACTTATCCGCGCACGGACTCGCGCTACCTGCCCGAGGATTATATCCCGACGGTCAAAGCCACTTTGAGCAAGATCGACAATCCACACGCGCGGAAGGTGCTCGACAATCATTGGGTCAAACAGTCGAAGCGGATTTTCAATAACGCGAAAATTTCGGACCACTTTGCGATCATCCCGACCGGCACAGTGCCGCACGGTCTCGATGACGTACAGCGGAAGATCTACGACATGATCGTACGCCGCTTTATCAGCGGCTTTTTCCCGGCGGCGCAGTTTGAAGTGACAACCCGAATCACGCGCGTCGACAAGGATGCGTTTCGGACGGACGGCAAAATCATCAAGGACGCGGGATGGCTTGCAGTTTACAGGCCGGAAGCGGCCTCCGAGCGGGAAGGTGGAGAATCGCTGGTTGCGATTTCGCCGAACGAGTCCGCCAAGGTTTTTGATATTGAAATCGCGCACAATGAAACGAAGCCGCCTGCGCGTTTTACCGAAGCGACGTTGCTCTCGGCGATGGAAAGCGCGGGCAAATTGGTAGAGGACGAAGAACTGCGCGAAGCAATGCGCGAAAAAGGTCTAGGCACGCCGGCGACGCGCTCGGCGATCATCGAGGGCTTAATTCACGATGGTTATGTCCATCGCCAGGGCCGCGACTTGATTGCCACTGCGAAAGGCTTGGCACTGATCACACTTCTGCGCGGCATCGGCGTGACTGAGCTGTGCTCGCCCGAAATGACCGGCGAATGGGAATCGAAACTCAAGCGCATGGAAAAGGGCGCAATGAAGCGCAACGATTTCATGGCGCACATTCGAAAGTTCACCCGAGAGATCGTGGAGAAGGCGAAGAATTTCGAAGGCGACAGCGTGAGCGGAAATTTTGAGCCGCTTGAGGTGAAATGTCCGAAATGCGGTGGCGGCCCGCTCGACGAGAGTTACCGAACATTCAAATGTCGATCCTGTGGACTGATTTTGTGGAAAACAATGGCCGGTCGCGCATTTGAACGTTGGGAACTGGAACAACTCTTGACCGAGCGGCGCGTCGGGCCGCTCGAAGGGTTTCGCAGCAAAGTCGGCCGCAAGTTCAACGCAGTCGTGAAACTGGGAGACGATTTCAAACCAGCGTTCGATTTCGGCGAGAACGGGCACGACCATCCGGTCAAGATTGACACCCGGCAGCACGAAGGGCTCGGACTCTGTCCGGTTTGCCACAAAGGCCAGGTTTACGTTTTAGATCGCGCTTACGCGTGCGAAAACGCAGTCGCCAAGGAAAAGACCTGCGGGTTCCGCGTTAGTAAAACCATTTTGCATCGCGAAATTCCGAAAGAGCAGGTGCAAAAATTGATTATGACCGGCAAAACTGACCTTCTTCCGAAGTTCCTTTCCAAAAAAGGCCGGCCATTTTCGGCGCACCTGAAATTGGACAACGGAAAAGTCGGATTCGAATTCGTAGAACGAAAACCTAAGAAGGCCGCGCCACGCAAAGCGGTCGCGGCTTAAAGCGCGACAACAATTCCAAGCGTTAAAGATCGTTGACGCCACAACGTGTGGTGTGGTAATTACACCTCAACACTATGCGTTGCCCCAAGTGCGGCTCGCGTGATGACAAGGTAATCGATTCCCGACAGTCTCGCGATAGCTCCAGCATTCGCCGGCGCCGCCAATGCCTCAATTGTGGATTTCGCTTCACAACTTACGAAGAAATCGAGCGCTCCGATTTGCGCGTAATCAAACGGGACCGCACACACGAGCCGTTCGATCGCCGTAAGCTCGCCGCCAGCATCGCCAAAGCTTTCGAGAAACGCTCGACGAGTCTGCTCACCTTGGAACAGCTGGTCGATGAAATTGTGCACGATCTTGAAACTGGCGGCCGCGAAGTCCAATCGAGTGCTATTGGAGCGAAGGTTCTCGAAAAATTGCGCGCTATTGATGAGGTTGCCTATCTCCGTTACGCGTCAGTCCATCGCCGATTCGAAGATGTCGACCAATTTGTCGATGCCATTCACGCGCTTGGCAAAACTTCTAAACCGGACACCAACCAGCGCGAGCTATTCCCAGCAGATCAAGTGAATCATGGTCGCGTTTAAAGAAGAATTTCCGTATTTGCGCTGCGACTCCGGTCAACTCTTCGAGTTCGACCGCGACTGGTTGCACGCCGCAATTAATCGCGCAGCCGATCAGGCCGGTTACCCGAGCTGGTGGCTAACCGATCACGTGACGGAGAGCATCGCGTTCTATCTGCATCTCCGGAACGACGAGAACGTGGTCGCGTTCAAGCAACTTCAGGAAACGGTGCAGTACGTTTTGAAAGCGATCGGTTACAAGGAAATCATTCCCTACTTCAGGCCGGCTCCGCCGCCAATCTCGGTTTCGCTGATCGACATTGCGCACGAAGCGGGCACCGGTTACGAGCTCGCCTTCTTTGATTTGTTGGAAAAACGACTCAACGCGCTGATCGAGACTGGCGTCGATAATCTGCAACTCTGCTCTCTGCACACTTGCGTAAAACAGCTCCGCTGCACAAGGGTTTGGACCCGCGCATGCGATTCTTTACGGGAAGAAATTGTCTGCTTCATTCGTGAACGGCTGACTGCGACTACCAGCGAGCGGTTAAAATGCTCGCTGAAGTGACCGTCGGCCGGACAAAACTCATGACTATTTTCGAAAAAATTATCGCGCGCGAGATTCCGGCGAAAATTATTTGGGAAGACGACGACGCGATTGCTTTTCACGACGTCAATCCGCAAGCGCCGGTGCACGTGTTGATCGTGCCCAAAAAAGCTATTCCACGTCTTACTGCCGCGAAGGAAGGCGACCGTGCCGTCCTTGGGAAATTATTGCTTGTTGCTGGCGAGCTGGCGAAGAAACTCGGGATCGAACAATCCGGCTACCGTCTTGTGATCAACAGTGGTCCCGACGCCGGCGAAAGTGTGCCGCATCTTCACGTTCATTTGTTAGGCAAACGCGCCCTAGCCTGGCCACCGGGCTAAACTCCGAGCCGGAGTGGCGCTTGGGCAATCGGAATGAAAACTGTTCTTGACCCGATTCGGCCAATCAAGTTGGACGAAATCAAAGACGCGCGGCAGCGCATCGGGAAAACAGTAATCAGAACACCGCTGGTTCGACTCGAGCTCGGGCCGGAATTTCCGGATGTTCGATTGAAGCTGGAAAATCTGCAGCCGATCAACGCTTACAAATTGCGGGGCGCAGCGAACGCGGTGGCGATGTTGCCCGATTCGGAGCGGAAACGCGGCGTCTGGACAATCAGCGCCGGCAATGCCGGACAGGGAGTTGCTTACGCCGCGCGAGAAGCAGGCGTTCCGTGCACGGTGGTCGCAATCGAGACCGCGCCCAAAGCGAAGCTCGAGCGAATGCGTGCGCTCGGCGCGAAATTGATTCTCGTATCCTACGATGTCGCGTGGAAAACGCTCGAAGATCGGCAATATCCGGGCGCGGCAGGAACTTTTGTCCACCCGTTCGACGATAACAATTTCATTGCCGGTCACGGCACGATGGCGCTTGAGATTTTCGAAGACGCGCCGGACACGAACGCGATCATCGCCGCGATTGGCGGCGGCGGATTGATTACCGGGGTCGGCAGCGCAATCAAAGCGCTTAAGCCTGAGATCAAAATATACGGCGCTGAGCCTGAAACTGCCGCGCCGGCGGCGTTGTCTTTCGAGAAAGGCTCGCCGCAAGTTTTCAAGAGCTGGAAGGCGTCATTCGTCGATGGCGCCGGTGGCCAGAGTATGTTCCCGCGCATGTGGGAACGAATGAAACCGGTCGTCGACGGTTACATCGTCGTCACGTTGGAAGAAACCAAGAAAGCGATGCGTTTGATGGCGGAGAAGGCACGCGTTATTTCGGAAGGCGCGGGAGCATTGCCGCTGGCGGCGGCGTTAACCGGGAAAGCGGGCCCGGGTCCGATTGTCGCCATCGTGTCGGGCGGGAATATCGACATGAAGAAATTTTTTGAACTGATCGCGGGATCAGGTCAGTGCGAATGAATCATCCCGCGGCAACCGGCGACGTTGCCGATGAGTAAGATCACTAGGACAGCATAAAGAATCGCTGTCCGTAGTGTCGTCTTTGAATGGAAATAGAAAAATCCGTGAACGATGTAAACGACGTAGCAGCTAATTAAAACACCCCAGCCGCCGTCATTGGCGAGGTGGCGATCGATCACTGCGACAAGGCCGAGCGGGAACATGTAGGCCAGCGGCCACATGCCTGGAGCGGTTAGCAAGAGCGCGGTCATCCAGATCGCGACGTAAGCAATAATTTTGTAGCGGAGCCGAACCGGACTTTGTCTTGCTTCCCCCGCGTCGGACTCAGTCATTCTTGCACCGCCATCGGGGTGCCAACCGGGGCGCTGTTGTAAAATTTCTCCGCCATACCCTCGGGTAATCGAATACAACCGTGTGATGCGGCATAGGGTGGAACATATCCCTGGTGCATCGCGTACCCGCCGTTGAAATGCATGCAGTACGGCATCCTTGCTGGATCGAAATGCGTTCCTTTCGGCTGGCGATCCTTCCGAACATCTATGTTCGATACGACTACGTTCCCTGCCCGGTCAACGTAATCACCGAACTCGCTCGAGAAATGGTTCTTGTCTTTCGAGACGATCGAGTAATGCCCGGGCGGAGTAGAGAACCCCTTCTTGCCGGTGGAAACGGTTGATTCGCCAACTAGGCGTTTTCCTTTGTAAAAATAAGCTTTCTGCTCGCTGAGATGAACGACGATACGCGCTTCGCCGTGCGCACCGTTGTCATCCCACCAACCTGGCATCGGTGTCGGCATTGGCAGTGCTGTCGCCAGCGTCCGCTGAGTTTGTTGCTGCATGTCTTCGCAGCTGCAAAATAAAACAGTGACCGCTCCTGCGAGCGCAAACTGGACAAAAGAAGCCCGCCTCATAAAGCGGTGGATTCTAGAGCGCCTTTTCTTAGGCATTCAATTCCAAACATCGACGTTTGTTGGCGGCGGTTCGGGTTTGGAGTTGGTTGACGGTATGCATCAGCGGAAATAACCTCGTTCCATGGTCACTCTTACAAAAAATGCCTCGTCATCATCCAAAGAACGCGCCACCGTCGCTGTTCAGTCGCCAATAAATTTGGAGAATTGGATCGAAGAGAACCGGGAAAAATTCAAGCCGCCGGTCAGCAACCGTTATCTTTACGATGGGCGAGACTTTTTTGTGATGGTGATCAAAGGGCCGAATGCGCGGAACGATTTCCATAAAGTCGACTCGGAGGAATATTTTTATCAGCTGAAGGGCGACATTAAAGTCCGCATCCGCGAGCGCGACCGGATCGTCGATCATCTCGTGCGCGAGGGCGAAACGTTTTTCATTCCGGCGAACGTTCCGCATGCGCCGGTGCGGCCGCCGGACACGATCGGCGTTGTGGTCGAGCGACGCCGCCCACCGGGTGAGCACGAACATGTAATTTTTTATTGCGAGAACTGCGGAGCGCTGGTCGAAGACATCGACTTTGATTGTGCCGATATCGTCGACCACTTCAGTAAAGCAATGCTTGATTTCTGGAACGACGACGCGCGACGAACTTGCAAAAAGTGCGGTCACAAAGTTCCGCAACCGCAGCCGGTCAAGCCATTCAAGAAATGACCAGTGACAAGTGACGAGTAACAAGTTTGAGCACACGATCGTCATGTAGTCCCCAGTTTCTGGTCACTGCTCATTGGTCACTCATCGATTCTTTGTGAAGATCGACCTTCACACGCACATTCTGCCGCGCAAGTGGCCGGATCTGGACAAGAAGTTCGGTTATTCGGGATTCGTCAGGCTTGAGCACTGCGATGAATGCAGCGCTCGAATGATGATCGGTGATCGCGTGTTTCGCGATGTCTCCGACAATGTTTGGAGTCCGGAACGCCGCATTGAAGAGATGGATCGCGCCGGCGTTTCGATGCAGGCGCTTTCCACCGTGCCGGTCATGTTCAGCTACTGGGCGAAACCAAAAGACGCGCTCGATCTCTCGCGAATGTTGAACGATCACATCGCCGAAGTTGTGCGCGCGAATCCGAAACGATTTGCCGGGTTCGGCACCATCCCGCTACAAGATGTCGATCTTGCCGCGCAGGAATTGACCCGTAGCGTCCGCGAACTTGGGTTGCGGGGCGTTGAGATCGGTACCCATGTCGATCCGAACGATCATTGTCACGGCCCCGATTGCCGTAATCTCGATCATCCCTCGCTCGACGTCGTTTGGAAAACGGCGCAGGACCTGAACGCCGCGATTTTCGTTCACCCGTGGGACATGATGGGCACAGATCGTATGCCGAAATATTGGCTGCCATGGCTGGTCGGCATGCCGGCCGAAACATCGCTCGCGGTTTGTTCGATGATGTTTGGCGGCGTCTTCGAACGATTTCCGAAGTTGCGTGTCGGCTTTTCCCATGGCGGCGGCGCGTTTCCAGGAACTATTGGCCGTATTGAGCACGGATTTCATGTCCGGCCTGATTTGGTCGCGATCGATAACAAGACGAACCCTCGGAAATACTTGGCGAGCGGTGAAGCACCGTCGCGATTTTACGTTGATTCCCTCGTTCATGATGCCGACGCACTGAAGCTGTTGCTTAGACTTTTCGGCGCACAACGTGTCGCGCTCGGCACCGATTATCCATTTCCGCTCGGCGAAGCTGAATCCGGTAAACTCATCGAGTCAATTGTCGATCTTTCCGCTAAAGAAAAATCGCAGCTTCTCTCCGAAACCGCCCGCGAATTTCTCAGGCTGACCTGACGAATAGTCGCTTAAGCTGAGGCGCCGCCGCCGGTTCGACCAAAGCTCTGCAGGAGAGCGGGGATCAGACTGGCTAGATTCGCCTGATGATTTGCGTTTGGATCGATCGTGCCTTGCGGCGTCAATTTGTCGACCACCTTCGGGAGATATTGCGCAAGGAGGGAGTTAGCTTGCGCCGGATCGATTCCCATTTTGGCGGCGAGCGATTGGATCTGATTGGAGCCGAGCGCTTGTTCAATCTGGTTGCCGGAGATGGGCAGGTTTTCTCCCGTGCCTACCCACGAGGAGAATACGTTGGAAACCCCACTTTGCGAGAAGCGGTTGGCTAGTCCTTGCAGTCCGCCGTTTTGTTCAAGCAACGTGCCGAGAACGCCGATGAGCGCGGTCGCGCCACCTCCTTGCGCATTCGTCTTGCCGCTCACAGCGCCGAGAATCGAGTCGAGTAATCCCATAATTTTATTTTCTACTGGGTTGAGGATTGAGTGTTCGCGTTGCGAAAACCGATTTTAGGTTCGTCGGAAATCGCGTGCGGTGTTCGGATAATCGAATTGTAAGGGAGATCTAACTTCATACGACTAAGACCTTTGTCGTACCGACGGATTGTGAACGACAAAGGAATCTCTAAGATTCTTTAAATTGTTTCGAATCTCCGCCTGATCGGCGGCTACATTTCGTGGCGGATCGCCCAGAGATCGTGGAAAACTGGTTTGAAGAGCGATTCTTTTAAAAACGGTACGCCCGGCGAACCGCCCGTGCCTTTTTTTGCGCCGATGGTGCGCTCAACCAGCTTGATGTGGCGGTAGCGCCATTCCTGAAGTCCTTCGTCAAAGTCGGTCATCAATTCGAACAGGATCGAAACTTCGGGCGAAGATTTGTAGAGCTTCAAAATTTCTTTCTGTACTTGATCGTTCGGTCCGTTCGCCTGCGTTAGGTCACGTTTCTTCAATTCCGGCGGAATCTTCGCACCGCGCTTCTCGAGAAAATCGTAGAAATGATCGATGACCGTCCGTTCGCGGAGCCGTTTCTGCAATCGATCCGCGCCGGGGAAATCCGGCCTCACGTATTTCAGGGTCGATTCCCGTTTGTAACCAAGAACGAACTCAACTTCGCGGAACTGGATGGATTGAAATCCGGATGCCGCCTCGAGCCGGTCGCGAAAACTCGAAAACGACGTTGGCGTCATCGTTTCGAGAATGTCGACCTGCGCGACGAGCACCTTCATGATCGTGCGCACGCGTTTGAATGAATGAATCGCCCCGAAGAGATCACCGCCCGAAAAATCATGTTTTATTTTTTCGAATTCGTGGAGCAACTGTTTGAACCACAGCTCGTAGGTCTGATGAATGATGATGAACAGCATTTCATCGTGCTCGGCCGGTGTTGAGCGCGGCTTCTGGAGCGTGAGCAACTTCTCCAGATCGAGATAGCTCGCGTAGGTCAATGGCGGCATAAACGGAGGGCGATCCGCAGATTTCACAGATTTACGCAGATTAAACAAAGCGCCGCCAAAAGACAGCGAATTAGAGCTCTGAAAATCTGCGAGGGATTCGGGCTTCCAAAAAATCTGCGGGAAATGGGACTTCCTATTTCAGCACCGCCTGATGAAATTCGTACCAATCGTCGAGATTGTTAAGGTTGACCGCGTCTTTGAACGCCGAAGCATCGTCGGCGACGCCACACGATTGGAGAATGCCTTTTCGGGTTGTGTCATCATGATTATAACCGCGCACCGCGGCGTTGTGTTTTTCGATCGATTGCCGATCCAGCGCTTTCGCGTTTTTCTTCACCCACGCTTCAAACTCAGGGTAAGTCGGTTTGTTTTCCTTGATGAAATTCTTCACCGCTTGTTCTTGGAGCCCGAGCGCGGCGCAAGTCATCGCATCGAAGCCTTTGCCGATGCCGGGATAACCAGCGGCAAGTTTGCCTTGCGCTTCGAGCGAAACTTTTTGCCACATCCGCGGCAGATGGAGCACTCCGAGTGGACCGGCGGTGCCGGAACTGATCATTGGAACATAAGTGTTAGCCATAAGAATAGTTGAGGATTGAGGAGTTCAGAAAAATTTACCGCCCAGGCCCCCCAAAAACCAATCTTTAATCTTATCACTTGTCACAGGTTCCTCGTTACTCCTGCGCGTTTGAGAACGCGCAGGTAATATTCATCCCACGCCGTTGAGATCGATTCCCGCGAAGAATACGGCCCTGGCTGGTAGGCACGCGACGCGATCCCTTGCTGGCTGAGCTCGCAGACATGCCAGTCCTGCTTGTTGGTCACGTCCCAGAATTCGATCGCGTCCCGCGGATTGAAGTCTTTTCGCTCGAACGCGTCGGGATGAAAGAACCAATCGCACAGGATCAAAGTTCGGTTCGACGATTGCGGCCAGATCTGGTGCACCATCACGTATTCCGGATGCAGGCTGAGCAGCATGTTCGGAAAGATCGAATAATAAAAAATCTGTTGCAGATTCTCGATCTTGCCCACGAAAGATGCGCAGGCATTTCCGCTCATGGTCAGACTCTTGCCGGGATTGATCTTCATGAAGCCGCCGAGGAACGGCCCTTCCCGCAGATCGTTCTCCGCCGAATCGTATGGCGAGAGTTTCTGCAACTGCGGATGCACGCCAGGGCAGTGATAACACTCCGAATAATTCTCGAACATCAATTTCCAGTTCGCGTGCACGTCGTACTCGATCCGTTTGGCCGGACGCAGGATTGACATGTTCCAGTGCGAAAATTTGCAGTTCAGCGGTGCGAACCAATTCTCCAAGGGTGTTGGCCTCTTTTCCAGGTTCACAAAAATAAATCCTTCCCAAAGAGCCAGGTTTACAGGGTGGAGCGAGTAATTCGCCTTGTCGAAGCCCGGCACTTCATCCATGTGGGGCGCACCAGTCAACCGTCCATCGAGTCCGTAGGTCCAGGCGTGATACGGACATTGAATTGCGGAGGCGTGACCACACGCGTCCTCCTTCAAGCGCGTTCCGCGATGGCGACATACATTGAAGAAAGCTCGGATCTCGAATTTCGAATCCCGAATTACGATCAAGCTCTCCCCCCCAATCTGCGCGAGAAAATAATCGCCCTTCTTCGCAATCCGGCTTTGGTGTCCAACCAGCAGCCAATTCCTCGAAAAAATCTTCTTCTGTTCTGCGGCAAAAATCTTTGGCGAACCAAAATATTTTTGCGGCAGCGGCTTTGCGCCCTTCGCCAAAGTCTTGGTGGTTTTCCGAAATGTGCGTGGTGCCTGCTTATGCATTCTTGACCAGAACGATTCTAACGTTCAACAATGACCCCACAACTCTCAAGCTGCCGGTTAATTCAAATGCGCAGTGCGCGGACGGGATCAATTCGTGTCGCGCGTCTGGCTGGGACTAGGCAGGCGATCAATGCGACCGCGATCAGAATGATCAACGCTGTGCCGAACGCGATCGGGTCGCGCGGACTCACTTTGTAGAGCAGATTTGCCATCAGCCGAGTCAGGAGAAGCGCTGCCGTTGCTCCGATTGCGATGCCAACGACAGTGAGTCGCAGGCCGCGCGAAATGACCAACCGCAAAACGTCGTTCGTCGCGGCGCCGAGCGCCATTCGAACGCCGAGCTCACGCGTGCTTTGCGAAACCGAATATGACATGACTGAGTAAAGTCCGATCGCCGATAGGAACAGCGCCATGCCCCCGAAAATAGCGACCAATGTCGCCGCTAAACGCTGGCCGTAACCGCGTCGCTCCACTTGCTCTTGCAACCGATCGGCGAATCCTGGCGCCAAATTCGCGTCGAGAGCGTGAACTTCTCGGGCGAGCGCGTTCATGACCGCGCCTGGCGTTTCGCGCGTCCGGATCAGGAAAGTATTTTGCACGCCGAAGTTTTGCCGCAGCGGAACATAAAAAAACGACCGTGGAAGTTCGAGTTTGGTCTCGTAATTTGCGTTCCTGGCTACGCCAACGATTTCCAGCCAACGATCCTTTACTTTAAGTCGCTGGCCGAGCGCGTTTTTCCCGGGCCAATATTTCCCGGCCATGGTTTCGTTGATGATCGCGATCGGCGGCGCGTTTTCATCGTCGGTCCGAGCGAATGCGCGTCCGGAAACAATTGAAATGCCGAGCGTGCTGAAGTAGTCCTCAGCCACTTCCACGTAGTCGGCGGTGGGTTGCTCGTTAGGTGCAGGCTGATAACCATCGATCTCGATCGGGCCGGACGAAGGAACGTTGTAGCTGAATGGAATGACGCGCGTGAGTGTGGCGGATTCGACGCCGGGTAACGCGCGCACGCGGTCGAGTAACTCGTTGTAAAAAATCTTCGCGCGATCAAGTTTGTATCCTGCCGAAAACAAACTGATATTCGTCGCGATAACATCGGTCGAAAAACCGGGAGTCGTGCTTTGCATTCTGTTAAGACTTTGCAAAAGCAATCCGGTCCCAACCAGAAGAACAAAACTGAGCGCAACCTGAACGAGAACCAAAGCGGAGCGCAGCCGCGATCGGCCAGTTCCGCCGAGCACGCCGCCGCCTTCACTCTTAAGCGCACCGGAAAGATCGACATGGCTGGCTTGGATCGCGGGCATGAGCGCAAAGACCAGTGTCGATCCAACGCAAATCGCCACGCTCAGCACGAGCACGCGCCAGTCAATTTGTCCGGGATAATCGATGATGATTCCCGGCGCGGGCGTTGGAAACGCGAGGACGAGAGCATTCCGACACCAATAAGCGACCGCGATTCCGCCGACCGTTGCGATCGACGAAAGAATGAGTGCTTCCGTGAACAATTGTTTGATTAAACGGCGACGACCGGCGCCGAGGGCGAGGCGCATTGTCATTTCATGGCGGCGCAGCAACGAACGCGCGAGCAGGAGATTGCTCACATTTGCGCATGCGATGAGGAGCACGAAAAACACGACCGCGAGACAGATTGCAAGTGTGGAGGACATCCCGCCGGCGCCGTTGAATGGCGTTTTCCACAAAGGCAGAAGTTCGATCCCATGACCGCGATTGGTTTCCGGGTAATCGTTTTCCAAACGTTGCGCGATTGCGGACAACTCCGCTTGCGCCTGTTGGCGTGTAACGCCGGGTTTTAAGAACGCATAGCCTTCAATCCAGCGCGCACCGCGATCTTCCAGTTTATAACCGGTGGGGTCAAACGTCTCCTGCATCGATGTTGGCGCCCAAAAGGTGAACGAGTAGCCGATGAAAGTGCCGTGGAATTTTTCCGGCGCGACGCCAATGATGATGTGCTGCACGCCGTTGAAATATTGTGTTTTGCCGATGATGTCCGGATCGCTTTTGTAACGATCTTTCCAGGCTCGGTAACTGATCACCGCAACCGGATGTGCGTTGCGGCCGGTTCCTTCCTCTGGTCGAAAGCCGCGTCCCAGAAATGGTTTGACTCCGAGCGCATCGAAATAATTCGCGGTAGCAATTCCACCCGACGCCCATTCAGCGCGGTCTCCGATGCTAAGTGAGGTGCCCGTAATTTTGTCGACAATAAATGATTCGAAGAGTGTGGAATTCTTTTCGAAGTCGAGAAAATCCGGATAGGACAATCCGTTGTCCCCCGCTGCACCGCGAATAGTGCCGCTAATCGCGAACATCCGGTCCTGGTGCGCAACCAGCGGATACGGCCGGATCAAAATTCCTTCGATCCAACTGAGTACGGCGGCGTTTGTGCCAATGCCAAGCGTCAGACATAGAATAGCTAACACTGTGAAGCCAGGAGTGCGCAGAAGCATGCGCGCGCCGAAGCGAACATCCTGCAGAAGTTCGTCTGCCCATCGCCAAATGCGTTGTTCGCGCGCGATCTCCTTGGCTTGTTCGACTCCGCCGAACTGTCGCAGCGCGGCGTTGCGCGCGTCGGTCGGCGACATTCCAGCGGAAATGTTCCGTTCGGTCAAAAGATCGATATGCGCCTGCATTTCTTCCGCCATCTCGGCATCGCGGCAGTTCTTGCGAAACAATCCGAAAAACCGGGAGAACCAGGCGCGAAGTCGCGGCATACCGTTACGCTCCGGATAAAACCAAATCGATTCCTTTAGTAATGCGGAGCCAATGCTCTTTTTCCGCAGTAAGCTGTCTGCGCCCGGCGGCGGTTAGTTGGTAATAGCGTGCTTTACGATTGTTGTCCGACACCCCCCATTCCGCTTTTATCCACCCCTGCGCTTCTAAACGATAGAGCGCCGGGTAAAGCGAGCCTTGTTCAACGCGCAAAATGTCTTTCGACATCTGCTGAATCCGATCCGCGATCGCCAGCCCGTGCCGCGGATCGTACTGAAGCGCTTTCAGAATCAACATATCGAGCGTGCCGTAAACCAGGTCGGGTTTCTCTTTTGCCATATCTCTTTGAAGCCTAGACAGTCTTGGTGAGAGGTTGTTCAATCTTTTCCCTAGACTGTCAACAGGAGATCGACCCGGCGCGACTATTTCGCCGGTTTCGATCTCTCGGTCAGGAGTCGATTCATCGCCAAAGCATTAAGAATCTCCGGATTGCCCTGCGCCCAGGCGTTGTCGATGATGATTTGCCGAAAACGCCATTTCTGGCCGTCGCGCGCCAGTTGGCAATTGTAGCGATTCATCAGAAGCGCGTTCTCGGTCCCCGAGCGTGGACCTTCGCGAGGCATGAAATGTTGAGACATCACATAACCGTAGATTGTGGCCGAATCCTCGCTGATCTCGATTTGAAGATTGCTCACTGTGTGACTCGTATCGAGCGGACCGACCAAGGGGATCAGCGTATCGACGATCGCCTGGCGACCAGTCAATTTGGGGAAATCGAGACCGAGCTTCCTGCCGACCGGGCGAAAATCGAGAACGCAATCTTCGGTCAGCGCCGATGACAGCGAATCGGCATCGCCGTGGTCTAAACCGAACGCAAAACGATGCAAAGCATCTCCAATTTCATAACGGTCGGCGCCAAGCTGCGCCAGATTCGTGCTCACAGGTGCGAGTTTAGGCTGCGATGTTCTAATCGCCAAGAAGTCAAACGAGGCGTAGCGCCAAGACCGCGATAATCAAGGCGACGGCGAGGAGCCCTGCGTAAAGAAGCGCGTCCTGGATTCGCGCTCGGCGAGCGGCCTGCGCATACGGAATGCGCGTGAACGTGACCATTGTGTAGAGTGGCAAATAAAGTCCCGGAAGCGCCGCTTCGAGGAAGTGGTCGAGTTTTTTCTTCGCCCGGAATGTTTTCGATGCGGTTTTGTCGCGCATTTCGATAAAATTTCCGAGGGCAAGATCGGCCAGCGCGTCGGCATTAACTTTCCGGGTTAGGAAATATTCCGCAAAAGCACGTTGTCGATCTTGGGGGAACTCTTGCAGGCATTCGTCAAACACGACGCAATCTTCAAACGCAGCGTTCATTCCCTGGCCGTAAAATGGGACGACCGCGTGCGCGGCGTCACCGACGAGCGCGATCCTGTCTTTGTAAACCCACGGCGCGCAACGAATCGTGACCAACGAGCCCGTCGGATTAGTTTTGAAATCTTCGAGGAGGTTGGGCATCAAGGGGACTGCATCGGGAAACTCTTCGCCGAAGAATCGGCGAACATCGTCGTCAGCCCTGGTCGTCGCGAAACTGCGCTGACCTTCGAATTCCCAGAACAGAGTGCAGGTGAAGGAGCCGTCCGGGTTTGGGAGTGCGATCATCATGAAACTTTTTCGCGGCCAGATATGGAGTGCGTTCTTTTCCATTCGCCACGTGCCGTTCGAGCTCGGTGGAATCGTCAATTCCTTGTAACCGTGCGCGAGATAACTCTCGTCGTATTTGAAATTATCGATCTTCAGTTGCATCGACTGGCGTACAGCGGAGAATGCGCCGTCGACGCCGATCACGCTGTCGCCATTGGCCGACAACGATTGGCAGATTGAGGTGTTAAGCAGTTGAGCGCTCGCTGAGTCTAAATCGACGCCTGTGCATTTGTGGTTGAAATAAACGCGCACATTTGGAAATCGCTGCGCGGCTTCAATCAAGGTCGTGTTCAGCGCCGCGCGTCCAATCGAATTGATGTGCTTGTTCGGATCGACGTCGTAGGGCGCGAAATGCAGCGCGCCGGACTTTTCGTGAATCATCCGGCCGCGCATCGGGATTGCATGTTTCAAGACCTCTTCGGCGATTCCGATCTCTTGGAGCGCGTGAATGCCGCGGGTTGAGAGCGCGAGATTGATCGAACGTCCACCGACCATGTTGCCTTCGCGCGGATCGCCACGGCGTTCGTAAAGGTCGATATCGTAGCCGCGCCGGCCGAGATAGGCCGCAAGTAATCCACCGGCGAGACCACTACCGATGAGAACGAATTTCGGATTCAATTCAAAGAAAGCTCGCACAAAGTCCGCAACGGAGACAACGCCGAAGCGAAGGTTGCCGGGCGGGCGAGCAAGCCTTTAAATTGAGGACACGCCCAGATGGAGAACAAGAATCGAACGCCCGGTGCGCAACCGCCGGAAGAAAGAGCTCAGGTCAAGTTGCGTCCGCCGGATCGGGTCGCAGCCGGAATGCATGCACTGGCCGAAAGCCTGAAGTTCACGGCGCGCGAGCCCGGTTTCAAACGCGGGATCCGCGACTGGCTCAAAGTTAACAAGAAGGATGGCTTCGATTGCCAGAGCTGCGCCTGGCCGAATCCGGGTGAAGATCGACACCTGTTCGAGCTTTGCGAAAACGGCGTCAAAGCGCTGGCGAGCGAGGCGACCAAGAAACAGATCGGCCCGGATTTTTTTCGCCAGCACTCAATCGCCGATTTGGGTAAGCAAACGGACAACTGGCTCGAGCTACAAGGGCGACTCGTTCATCCAATGGTGAAGGAAGCAGGCGCGACGCATTACGAACCGATCGAATGGGAAGAAGCGTTTGAACTTCTCGCGCGCGAGCTGAATGGGTTGCCAACGCCGAACTCAGCCGCGTTTTACACGAGTGGCCGCACGAGCAACGAGGCGGCGTTTTTGTATCAGCTGTTTGCCCGTCAATTTGGCACCAATAATTTGCCCGATTGCTCTAACATGTGTCACGAATCGAGCGGCACCGCGTTGAAAGAAAGTATCGGCATCGGCAAAGGTTGCGTGAAGTTGGAGGATTTCGAAAAGGCCGAGGCCATTTTCATCATCGGCCAAAATCCCGGCACTAACCACCCGCGGATGATGACGACGCTCGAGCACGCGAAAAGAAAAGGCGCAACTATTGTCGCGATCAATCCGATTCGTGAGACCGGGTTGATGTCGGTGGTGAATCCGAATCCGCAGGAATATCGGAACCCGCTGAAGTTCGCGGCCAAGATGTTGTTCAATCAGGGAACGGCGCTGGCCGATCTTTGGCTGCCGGTCCGAATTAATGGCGACATGGCGTCGATGCGCGGAATCATCAAGGAGACGCTCGAAGGCGAGGAGCGATGTCGGGGCGTGGCGTTAGATCGACAATTCATCGAGCAGTGCACGATCGGCTTCGAAGAATTCGCCGCTCACGTTCATGCGACTTCGTGGGACCAAATCGTTGAAATAAGCGGACTGACGCGCGAACAAATTCGCAAGGCGGCTGAGATCGCTATGCGCTGCAAGCGCATCATTTGCTGCTGGGCGATGGGATTAACGCAGCACCGGAACGCTGTCGCCACGATTCAGGAGGTCATGAATTTTCTTTTGCTCGGCGGCAACATCGGGCGCCCTGGCACCGGTCCGTGTCCGGTGCGCGGACATTCCAATGTCCAGGGCGATCGGACGATGGGGATTTGCGAACGAATGAGCGACACGTTTTTCGACAAACTCAGTCGCGAATTTCAATTCAGCCCGCCGCGCGAGCACGGCACCGACACTGTCGCAACGATCAAAAAGATGCATGAGGGAAGGATTCGATTTTTCCTCGGCATGGGCGGCAATTTTCTTTCAGCGACACCCGACACGGAATACACCGCGAAAGCGTTGGAGAACTGCGGCGTGACCGCGCACGTTTCGACGAAATTAAATCGTTCGCATCTCATCACCGGCAAAATCGCGTTGATTTTGCCGTGTCTCGGCCGGTCCGAAATCGATCGGCAGCAATCAGGCGATCAATTCGTGACTGTGGAAGACTCAATGGGAATCATCAATCCTTCGCGTGGCCATGCCGAGCCTGCGAGCGAACATTTACGGAGTGAACCCGCGATCGTTTCCGGTCTGGCAAAGGCAACGTTGGGATCGCGCACGACGGTCGATTGGAATGCGCTGATCGGCGATTACGATCGGATTCGCGACCACATTGAGCACGTCGTCCCCGGATTTGACGACTTCAATGCGCGGATCCGGAAAGGCGTTTTCTATCTGCCCAACGACGCGCGTGATCGCCGGAAGTTCAATAATAGGGAAGGCAAAGCGAAGTTCATCATCTCGCAGCTGACGCCCCACAATCTGCGCCCGGGCCAGTATTTGATGACGACCGTGCGCAGCCACGATCAGTTCAACACCACGATCTACGGACTGCACGATCGCTATCGCGGCGTTTACAACGGACGTCGCGTGATTTTTATGAATGCGGACGATATTAAGATAGCCGGCTTGCAGCAGGGCCAGCTTGTCGACCTGACCAGCTACTACCAAGACGAAAAGCGCGTCGCGCGACATTTCATGGTCGCGCCGATCGAGATCGCGCGCGGCTGCACTGCGACTTATTTTCCGGAAGCCAACGTGCTGGCTTCAATCAATAACACCGCGGAGCGCAGCAACACGCCGGTGAGCAAAAGTATTTTGATCAGCATCGATCCATCGCACGACACGGCGGCTGCGGTTGAACGAATTCGCCGGGAAGCGACGGGTGTTTAATCAAGAATCACTCGCTCAACGTGCGAATAAATGTTGAACGACGGCGGCCGGAGAAAGCCAATTAACGTTTGATTGTTTTTCCGCGCTAATTCCACGGCGAGATTCGACGGCGCTGATACTGAAGTGACGATCGGAAGTCCGGCAGCGAGCGCTTTTTGCACAATCTCGAACGAAGCGCGCCCGCTCACCAGCAGGAGATCCTGATCGAGCGGAAGTTTTCTGTCGAGAAACGCGCGGCCGATCGCTTTGTCGACCGCGTTGTGCCGTCCAATATCTTCACGAACGATCAACGCTTTGCCGTTCGCATCGAAAATTCCAGCGGCATGAATTCCGCCGGTGCGCGCAAAATCAGATTGGTTCGCGCGCAGTTTGTCCGGAAGGGTAAGCAAGGTCGCGATGGCGATCCGGCATGAATTCGCCTTTATTGGCGCGAAAGTTTGACGAATGGCGTCGATGCTCTCTTTGCCGCACAATCCGCAGCTGCTGGAAATCGTTCCGAATCGCTGAGCCGGGTTTGGTTTAACGTTTGTTCCGCGGGTAAGATCGACAATCACAATGTTCCTACGGTTGCGCGCGATTTTCGGTCGCGAGAATTTCTCGATTTTATCACCCGGCCGCACGATTGCTTCGGAAACTAGAAATCCGGCGGCGAGTTCTTCATCGTGACCCGGTGTGCGCATCGTCGTCGCGACTGCTTTGTCGCCGATGCGAATCTCGAGCGCCTCTTCCACCGTGAGCTCGTCCCGTCGATATTCCAGACAGCCGTCCTGGTTGCGGCGAATAATCTGGCTGGGTCCAATTCCGTTCTCTTTCATCGGTTCTACGCCAATGATATCATTCGATGTCGTGGAAATCTGTCATCTTTACATTTCCTGCGGCCATAACTTTGTCGGGCACCACGGCCGGAAGCCGGATGAATATGCGATGGTCGAGGTTCCGACGGTTGAATGCCTCGTTGGACGTGGCCTGCGCGGAGACCGCTTCTTCGATCACCGGGAAAATTACAAAGGCCAAGTCACATTTTTCTCACTGGAGGTTTTTGACGAACTTTGCTGCGCTTTGCAAGTCGAGGGCGTTTCGCCGAGCTGCGTTCGACGAAACATTTTCGCGCGCGATGTCGATCTTAACGAATTGACAGGTAAGGATTTTGAGATCCAAGGGATTCGTTTTCAAGGGACCGAAGAAAGCAGGCCGTGTTACTGGATGAATCGTGCAATTGCACCCGGCGCGCAGGAATTTCTCCGGGGTCGCGGCGGTTTGCACGCTAGGATTTTGACCAACGGTTTTCTGCGTTCGGCGGCGCATATCACTAAGGCGGCAAATGAGAATTAGCGCGGTCCTGGTCGCCGGCGGCGAGTCACGTCGCATGGGTCGGAACAAAGCAACACTTCATTTTCGCAACGCCCCGCTTTGGCAATTCCAGCTCGATACTCTTCGCAAACTTAAACCAGAACAGCTTCTCGTGTCCGCACAGATTGACCCCCTGTGGCGGCCAATGGATGTCGAATTTGTAGGGGACATGCAGCCTGCGCGCGGCCCGCTGAGTGGGATCTCGGCTGCGTTGTCCCGGACAACAGGTGACCATTTGCTTGCCCTCGGCATCGACATGCCATTCCTGAGTCACAATTACCTGCGCGAACTCTTCGAGCGAGTCCGGCCGGGCTGCGGCGTTGTGCCCATGATCGAGAATCGCGCCGAGCCGCTGGCGGCAATTTATCCGCGGACGGCGGATGTCGATTTTATCGAGGCCCTTTTAGGCAATGATTTTTCGCTCCAACCGCTCATCGCGAAGCTGGTCGCAGCCGGAAAACTTCAGCGGATTGACGTTTCAGGAGGAGAAAAGGCGCTGTTTCGAAATCTGAACGAACCTGCCGATCTCGAAGGCAGCTGACGTTGGCGTTGCGTCTGTTTAAGCAGGTTGCGCTTTCAGCATGAGAGAGTTTGATCCGCAACCGCAATCCCTCGAGCCGCTCGTTCACACCCTCGAACTGAAAGTGATTCTAGTTGTGGGACGGTGATCGCCAGCCTCCCTCCACCCTGCAATGGATCCTGACCGATGAAAATTTTCTGGTCGATGTCGGGTTCGACGGCGAGGAAGCGTTGCTCAAGGTCAAGGTGCACGAATACGACGCCGTCATCTGCGACTTAGAATGCCGAAGCTCCGCGGCCACGAATTTTACTTGAAGGCGAAAGAAATTCGCCCGTCGTTAAGCGACCGTTTCATTTTCATTACCGGTTTCACGGCTGATCCGCACATGGCGCTGTTCTTCAATCGCTACGAAGTGAATTTACTTGGTAAACCGTTTTCGATCCAGGTGTTGATCGATTGCGTGCGGCAGTTGCTTTGCCAGCACGTCACGTCACTTACACGAACCGAGAACGTCCGCAAAACGCCACACCTCGTGAAACGTGTTATACAGTGCAGTCGGCGCGACGCGGATGACATTCGGTTCGCGGAAATCGCATTTCACGCCGGCGGCCTGGAGTATCTTGAACAATTCTTTTGGATTTTCACGCGCCAGGATCGACAACTGGCACCCGCGCGCGTTCGCGTCTCTGGGCGTAATCACTGAGTAGCGTTTCGATCCAGCGTTGTTCAGAAGAAATTCGAGATAGCCGGTCAGGTTAATCGATTTTGCGCGGAGCGGTTCCATCCCACCGACTTTGTCAAAGATCGACAACGAGGCACGCAATGGCGCCATCGAAAAAATTGGCGGATTGCTGACCTGCCACGCGTCAGCGGATGCGACCGGGATGAATTCCGGTTCCAACTGCATCTGAAAGCGTGTGTTCGGATCGTTTCCGAACCAACCGGCGAGCCGTGGCAGCTTGGTATTTGTCGCGTGACGCTCGTGCAGGTAGGCGCCGGCAATCGCACCCGGCCCGGCGTTCAGATATTTGTAGGAACACCACACAGCGAAATCGACGTTCCAATCGCGTATCGATAACGGGACGTTGCCGACTGCGTGGGCAAGATCGACACCGACGGTGATGCCGTGTTTTTGCGCCGCTTTTGTGATCGTTGAGATGTCGAACAACTGTCCGGTGAAAAAATTTACCCCGGCAATCATGACTACAGCGAGCGTGTCGCGATTTTTCTCGATAACATCCACAATGTCTTCGGTGCGAATGGTGAACTCGCCTTTGCGCGGACTCGCAAGAATCAGTGCATTTTTCGGATCGAGTCCGCGATGACGGATTTGCGTTTTGATCGCGTAGGTGTCCGACGGGAACGCCGGGTCCTCCATCAAGACTTTGAAGCGCGATCTCGTCGGCCAATAAAACGTTGCCATCATCAAGTGCAGGTTCACCGTCAGGCCATTCATGCAGATTACCTCGACCGGTTTCGCACCGACCATTCGCGCGGTCGGCTCGCGCAGCGGCTCGTGATACGTGTACCACGGTGTCTTCGCTTCCAGATGCGCGTCAACGCCGAGTTTCGCCCAATCGTCCAGTTCTTCATCGACAATTTTTCTCGCCGATTTCGGCATCAGGCCTAACGAATTGCCAGCGAAATAAATCAGCGGCTTCCCATCCTTGCCTAGCGGCAAGTGAAATTCTTCGCGGAACCTGCGCAATGGGTCCTCGGAATCGAGCTGCTTCGCGAAATCTTCTTCGGCGGAAAATTGCATCCTTTATGGATTCTAGACAGGATTTACCCGATTTCTACGAGACCCTAAATGCCAGTCCGGCTCGAACAATCCTGTAAACCTGCCTAGTTGTTCTGCCGCATTTCCATGAACTCGATCGTCGTGCCGTCGGGATCGCGCACGTAGATGACGCGTTTACCCGCATTTGGCCCTTTGGTTAGTGTTTGCGGTTTGCCGGTCGTTTTCCAACCTGACGCTGCGATTTTTTGCAAGAGTGGTTCGAGATTCTGAACCGTCAACGCGACGTGGACGTGTCCGACATCGCACGGCCGAAGATCGACATTTTTCTCGCGGTTCGATGGCGCGAGATATTCGAGCAATTCAATCTTGTGCCCGCCGGGTGTTTTCACGACGGCGAGTTTGATCTCCGCCCCTTTGACTCCGGTGACTTGTTCCGCCATTTCACCCTTTTGGTGCGCACTGTGGGAAAACTCGAAACCGAGAACATCGCGC
The DNA here is from genome assembly GCA_035538875.1 of Chthoniobacterales bacterium. GTDB lineage: Bacteria > Verrucomicrobiota > Verrucomicrobiia > Chthoniobacterales > UBA10450 > AV40. The sequence goes on from DATLJP010000030.1 coordinate 58,714, forward strand.
CAAAACACGAGCGACGACTCAAGATTCGAAACAGTAATGCCGCTGTGATCGGTGGCGACGATCCGAAATTGCGAGTTGCTCATCCCACCGCCGCGATGACCTTCAACTCGATTGCGATCGGCGTCGGTAGCGCGGTGACTTCGACCGTCGTGCGTGTCGGATTTGGCTTGCCGGGGCCGGCAAAATATTCGGCATAAATTTTGTTGTAGATCGGAAAATCCTCTTTCATGTTCGTGAGGAAGACAGTCACGTCAATGATGTCCTGCCAGGTCGCGCCGGCGTCTTCCAGCACGAGGCGCACATTTTCAAAAACAGCGCGACATTGTTTTTCGATGTCGTAGCTGGCGACGTTACCAGCCGAATCTAGGATCACGCCGGGAATTTCTTTGCTGTCGCGCACGCGCGGTCCGATCCCGGAAAGAAACAGCAGTTCACCGACGCGTTTCGCGTGCGGGAAGGCGCCGACTGGTTCTGGCGCGCGCAAACTCTCGAACGTTTCGCTCATTCTCTTTTGAGTGATGCGAGCAACTTTCGGCCGCGACTCCTCATCGAAGGGCTTCCCGCCTCAACAAGGTGCCTTAATTGTCGAAGGATCGGCGCGCGTAACGTCACGTCGTTCGCTGCGATATGGGCAAGCGCCTGCATGAAACACGTCTTCACGATTCTACTCTTGTCGGTCAAATATCCGGATAAAATTCTGGCTACCTTTCGGCGTTGCGACGCGCTCAAGCGCAATCGCGAGAAAAGGTGCGCGATGTGCCAGCGCCTGATCAACAACTTTGGGAACGGCGTCAATGGATCGGCGGCCACCGCCTTTCAGTTAGCCCACAATTTCGCTTATCACTCGTTGGGAGTCTCCACTATCCGCCCGCGATGGCGCCCAAGACAAAGAAGGGCTCCGAGCCTTTGACGATCAGGTCGGGCAGGGGAGTATCAGGAGATTCGTGCGAAATGTCTTCGCCGCAGGCGAAGAAACGAACAAGTGGACGACGTTTCAACGTTCCGTGATCGCGGATCGTGCCGCGTAGCACTGGATATTTATTTTCCAGCGCGTCAAGCAGTGATTGCACTGTCGCCGAGCCGTTAACATCGATCTGCACTTCAGCGCCAACTTTCGCGAGCGTTCGCAAATGATGCGGTAAGACGATACGAATCATTTGAGCGTTTGTGCTTCGACGGAAAGCACAGCCGGCAAATCGCGCACAATCGGGAACCATGAGTCGCCTGAATCGGTTGAGGCGTAGACCTGACCACCGGTTGTTCCGAAATAAATGCCGCACGGATCGACCGAATCGACGCTCATCGCGTCGCGAAGAACGTTTACGTAACAGTCCCTTTGCGGTAGACCTTTGGTCAGCTCTTCCCATTTGTTGCCGCCGGTGCGGCTTCGATATACGCGCAGTTTTCCATCGAGGGGATAATGTTCGGAATCGCTCTTGATCGGCACGACATAGATTGTTTCTGGCTCGTGCGCGTGCACATCGATCGGAAAACCGAAATCGGTCGGCAGATTTCCGCTGACTTCTTTCCACGAATCACCACCGTCATCGCTCCGCATCACGTCCCAATGTTTTTGCATGAAGAGCGTGTTCGGCCTCGACGGATGCATCGCGATACGATGCACGCAGTGCCCAACTTCCGCGGTCGGATCGGGAATATACTGCGAGTGCAAACCTTTGTTGATCGGTTTCCATGTTTTACCGCCGTCATCGGTCCGGAACGCACCCGCAGCCGAAATCGCGACGAACATTCGCTTCTGATTTTTTGGGTCGATCAGAATGGTGTGGAGACACATTCCGCCTGCGCCCGGTTGCCAGCGCGGACCGGTATCGTGTTTGCGAAGAGCAGAAAGCTCGTTCCAGGTTTTGCCGCCATCTTTCGATTCAAACAACGCCGCGTCTTCGACGCCGGCGTAAACATGGTCGACGTCGTCGAGCGCCGGCTCGAGATGCCAGACGCGTTTGAACTCCCACGGGTGCTGCGTGCCGTCGTACCATTGATGGGTGCCGGGAACTCCGTGGTAGACGAATTTGTTGCTTTCGCCTTTCGGCATTCCGCCTTCGCCTTGCAATTCCTCGGGACTACTGCCGGGCGTGTTCCATGTTTTTCCGCCGTCATCCGAGCGCTGAATGATCTGTCCGAACCAACCGCTCGTCTGCGACGAGTAAATCCGGTTCAGATCAACCGGCGAGCCTTTCATGTGATAAATCTCCCAGCCCGCAAAATGCGGCCCGTCCACTTTCCAATCTTTGCGCTTTACGTCCGATGTAAGGATGAATGCGCCTTTGCGTGTGCCGACTAGAACTCGTATCCCGCTCATCGGTTAAACTTTTATCTGCGAATGACGCGGATCAAAGCGGATTTTGTTCGGAATCGGGAGTCGGGAGCGCGGCAAAATAGCTCGCCGCGCTCCAAGCGAATGATTAACCTAACCGGAGCGCGGCGACAGTTTCTTGATCGATCCCTCCGGTAACGGGCAATCCGTGATCGCGCTGATAGCGAATCAACGCTTCCTGGGTTCGTAGACCAAGAATGCCATCGACCGCGTCATAATCGGACGGCGCGCCATTTTCTTGTCGACTACTCACTAGCCAAATGATGGTGTCGCAATGATGATGCCACCAATCATGATTGATCATAAGCGATTAGTCCTTTGAACTGCTTTCGCAGCGGAACATAATGATCCGCCTCGCTGCTCTTTCTTCTGTGGGACGAAAGTCTCATACGCCAATTGGCAAAGTCGAATTTTGGGCCCCCGGGGGCCTGTATCCTGGACGTCACACAAACTTTGCTTTTCAGAGGCAGGTCCTCGTGTTAAAAACCAGTTTCCCTTGATACAGAACGATGACGCCGAGGGCACGCGTCCGTTGTATGCGAGGCGCGTTGCCAGTGAGGGCTGCAGCGGGTATTGCAGCAGGGGCAAATATTCGTGCGAGCTCTGCTACACTTTCAACGATCACGGTCGGCAAGAACAAACCACACGAAAGGTAGCAATTTACGGGACGCGAAAATGAACAGCGCTGAGATTGCAATTGGGGAGTCAACAAATCATTCGCAATTGCCAAGCACTCGAAGCTCTAGCGCCATCCTCGAGCGCGGGACTTTGCTGGCAAGCTTTTGCGTTCTTATCGGCTACTACGTCGGCGCAAAAGTTGGTTTCGCGCTGACGTTTCAGCCGCATCCAGTTTCCGTTCTTTGGCCACCCAATTCCATTTTGGTTTCGGCACTATTGCTTACTTCGCCCCGAGTTTGGTGGATTCTTCTGCTGGCGGCGCTGCCGGCTCACCTGACCGCTCAATTTCAGAGCCATGTTCCACCAGCGATGATTCTGTGCTGGTACGTGAGCAATTGTTGCGAAGCGCTGATCGGAGCCACGGGGGTGCGCCTGTTGATCCACGATCGGATGCGATTCAATCGGCTTCGGAACATCTGGGCGTTCTGTCTGTGTGTCGTGTTTGTTGGACCGTTCCTTTCTTCGTTCCTGGACGCAGCGTTCGTTATTTGGAATCAATTTGGAAAAGGCTCTTATTGGGAAATCTGGAGGTTACGGACTAGCTCAAACGTGCTCGCGGCATTGATCGTCGCTCCGCTGATCGTCACCTGGGCAAGCGGCCCTCGGGCGTTTGTGTTCACTAAATCCGCGCGGCGTTATCCCGAAGCGGCGCTCCTCTTTCTGGCCCTGCTCTTGATCAGTTTGATGGTTCTTTATCGGGGCGACTTGGGACAAGATTGGTTAGTGCCTTATCTTCCCCTCCCGTTTTTAATGTGGGCAGCTGTGCGCTTTGGTTCACTTGGGGCAAGCACAGGCATCGCCACCATCGGTTTTCTTACGATTTGGAGTGCCGCTCATGGGCATGGACCGTTTTCCGCCATTTCCGCGGAACAGAGCGCCCTCTCAATTCAAATATTTCTGATCGTACTGTCGGTTCCGATTTTGTTTCTCGGAACACTCATCGAGGAACTTGCGAGTGGAGAGACCGAGCTGCGCGAGAGTGAAAAGCGGTTTCGGACAATGGCTGATGCCGCGCCCGTTCTTATCTGGGTGTCCGGTCCGGACAAACTCTGCACTTTTTTTAACAAAGCATGGCTTGAGTTCACCGGTAGAAAAATGGAACAGGAACTTGGAAATGGCTGGGCCGAGGGCGTGCATGTCGACGACTTCGACAATTGCCTGAAGACATACGTGACGGCGTTTGATGATCGGAAGCCATTCACGATAAAGTACCGGCTCAGGCGCCACGATGGTGAGTATCGGTTCGTCAGCGACACGGGAGTGCCGCGATACGGGGTGCGCGGAGCTTTTCGGGGATACGTCGGCGCGTGTACCGATATCACAGATCTGCTCGCACAACAAAAAGTGGTGCATGAATTCGAAGAGCGCGTCGCACTCGCGGCCGAGGCCGCACACCTGGGCGTATGGGAATTAAACACCGAGACGAACGAGCTTTGGGTGTCCGACAAAGCGCGTGAACTTTTTCAATTCGGGTCTGAACCGATTAGCCTTGCCGAATTTTGCGGTCGCGCGCATCCCGAGGATCGCGCAATACCGGACGCCGCTCTCAAAGAAGCGATCGAAACGGGAGGCGGCTACGAGATTGAATATCGCGCTTTGCTTCCGGATGGAGCAGTGCGTTGGATCAGCGGACGAGCCCGCTGTTTGAGGGACGAGAAAGGAGCGCTCACGCGCTTGCTCGGCGTGTCGATGGATGTGACCGAACGAAAGCAGGCGCAGGAACTTTTCCAACTCGCCACAGAGGCCTCTTCCAGCGGAATTCTCCTGATTACTAGTGAGGGACAAATCGTGCTGGCGAATGCGCAGGTCGAAAAATTGTTCAATTACTGGCGTGAGGAGCTGATCGGAAAACCGGTAGAGATTCTGGTGCCCGAGCGGTTCTCGGAACATTTCATCCGTCGCAAAAGATTTGTGGCTACTCCTGAGGCGCGATTGATGGAGCCACGGCAATTATTCGGCCGCCGAAAAGACGGCACAGAATTCCCGGCTGAAATTGGTTTGAATCCGATTCGAACCCCCCAGGGAATTCTGGTCTTGGCGACTGTGACCGATATTTCCGCGCGCAAAATTGCTGAGGAGCAGATGCGCAAAAGCCGTGACGAAATTGACCGTCTTAGCCGAATCAGTTTACTTGGTGAAATGACGGCATCGATCGCCCACGAACTGAATCAACCTCTTTCGGGCATTATCAGCAATGCGAGCGCTGGGCAACGGTTCATTGATCGGGGCGAGGTCGATGTTCTGAACCTTCGCGAAATCCTGGAGGACATCGTCGCTGACGGTCGCCGCGCCAACGACGTGATCAGGCACATTCGGAACACGATAAAAAAGGGCGCGGCAATTCGCGAATCCATCAAGATGAACGACCTCGTTACGAGCGTGGCACACATGGTACACCCGGACACCGTGGCCCACTCGTGTGAGCTTGAGGTCTTCCTCGACCAGAACTTGCCGGTGGTCAAGGGAGATCCGATCCAAATTCAGCAGGTGCTAATCAACCTAGTGACCAACGCATACGACGCGATGCGCAATACCCCGGCAAGCCGGCGCAAAGTGAAAATTGCGACGGAATGGAGCGGCAACGGACCCATTAGGGTGAGTGTTCGTGATTACGGGCCGGGCATTCCCGATGAAATTCGCGAACACCTTTTCGAGCAATTCTTTACGACGAAAAAGGAAGGACTGGGAATGGGCCTTGCGATTGTGCGCTCGATTATTGAATCGCATGGCGGGAAAATTAACGTGGAAAACGTGGACGGAGACGGAGCTTGCTTCTACTTTACGTTACCGATCACAATGGAAACAAACAAGTGAGCACGCCTAATGGAATCGTCTTCGTGATCGACGATGACGAATCAGTTCGAAAAAGTCTAAAGCGATTGTTGAGGTCAGCCAATTACCAGACTGAAGTCTTTGAATCCGCTTCCGATTTTCTGGCGCGCTCTCCGTATTTCGGCTCAGCTTGTATAGTTGTCGATGTAAAAATGCCGCGTGTGAACGGGATCGAGTTTCAACAGGCTCTGATTGATCGCCGCCGCGAAGAACAACTTATTTTTATTACTGGACACGGAAACATCCCGATGTGCGCGCAAGTGATGAAGGCGGGGGCAGTCGACTTTTTACCGAAACCATTCAAACCTCGTGAGCTATTGAAGTGTGTCGAGCGCGCTCTGGCTCGTTCGATCGAGCAACGGCGAGGCGCCGCAGAGAAGGATGGCGCCCGGCGTTTACTTGATTTACTAACTCCGCGCGAATTTGAAGTGATGGAACTTGTTGTCACGGGAATGCTGAACAAGCAGGTTGGCGGCGAGCTCGGCATGGCGGAAAAAACGGTGAAAGTCCATCGCGGCCGGATGATGCAAAAGCTTGGCATTAACTGCGTGCCTGAACTCGTCCGGCTCGTGCAGAAGGCCGGCATCTCGCTTTCGGAAGGGAATGGGACTAAAGTCTGAGTGCAGATCCTGATCAATCGTTGTCTATTCAGGCTTTGTGCCAGCGACGAGCCTACAAAGCAAGACCGCGTCAGGACAAACGGACGCCGAGACTTCTTCTACCAAAGTTGTTTGTCTAGTTGATGATGATCCATCCGTCCGAAAAGCAATAAGCCGTTTGCTTAAGTCCGCGGGATTCAAAGTAGAAGCATTTGGTGAAGCGGACGCGTTTCTTCAATATTTGGCAACAAATCCTGTTCCAGTTGCCGTGTTGGACATCTGGATGGAACGCATGACCGGAATGGAACTGCTGGCGCATCTTTGCGCGAAATCGCCACAAACGCGGGTAATTTTCATCACCGGTCATGAAGATCCTGCTGCCGAAGCAACGGTTATGCAGGGTGGAGCCTTCGGCTTTTTGATCAAACCTTTTGATGATGAAAAATTTTTGAACCTGGTTGTGCGCGCTCTCGACACTGCGGCTCAGTGAGAGGGATTGGACAGAAACCGAGTGTCGCACAAGCTGCGCGACGCGGGTAATTATTCTCACGAGCAAAGACGATCCATCGGTTCGCATGCAGGCGCTCGATGCTGGAGCCTCGGCGTTCTTTATAAAACCGATTTCGGACGAAGAATTTCTTGCCGGGATCGAATCAGCGTTTTCGCGGAACTAGCGCCGCCATTCGCGGAACAAACCGGTCCGTTTCAATAGCGGGCCAATCCGCGTACGCCCTAAGTCCCATGTTCCCGCACGTCTGGGTACGGCCAATGTCATTGGAGGCCCTTCCGAAACGGCGACCGACCTCACGAGCAATGAAGCGCTTTGTTCCGAAATATCTCGATCCGGCGAGTCGACTCGGCGAAATTCTGTTTGCGCTTCTCTTTTTCGTTGGTCAAAAATGGACCGATTATACCGGTAGCAATCGATTGGCGACTGGTTCGGTCATGGTCGCGATCGGCCTTGGGCTAGAGTTGGTCTGGTCGTTCTGCTTGGAGGATGACATGACGCCGTCTTTCCTGGTCTAACGATGTTTACTCCTTATAGCCTTAGTCCCGGTTCGAGTGATGCAACTTTCGTCTTCGCCGTAGTCCACGATTTTTTCAGTTACATTAACCATCGAAGCTTATGAAAACAAAAAAGTTAGTTAAAAGAGCCCGCGAATTCGCCGAACCATTCCGAATCACGAAAGGCAAGGAGTTTCGCCTTAAAGATATCGATCCCAACGACACGCTTGGATTCACCAAGGAAGAGGACAAACCGCGAGCACAGGAAGCGCTCGCGATGGGCGTCACAGTCTTGGCTGAACTACAGGACAAACTTTACGCGCAGGACAAGTGGGCGGTGTTGCTGATTTTTCAAGCAATGGATGCCGCCGGTAAAGACGGCGCGATCAAACACGTGATGTCGGGAGTGAACCCGCAAGGTTGCCAGGTCTTCTCGTTCAAATCACCGACGTCCGAGGATTTGGACCATGATTATCTTTGGCGTTGCATGAAAACTTTGCCCAATCGCGGACACATCGGAATCTTCAATCGCAGTTATTACGAGGAAGTTCTCGTCGTCCGCGTGCATCCTGAGTTTTTGGATAAGCAAAGACTTCCGCCAGAACTTGTCGGCAAGAGAATCTGGGAGGACCGGTTCGAAGACATTCGCAACTTCGAACAATATCTCAGTCGAAACGGAATCGTGGTGCGCAAGTTTTTCCTCCACGTTTCCAAGAAAGAACAAAAACGCCGCTTTCTGGAGCGGATCGATAACGCGCAGAAAAATTGGAAATTCTCCGCCAACGATGCAGCCGAGCGGGATTACTGGGACGATTACATGGACGCCTACGAAGAAATGATCCGGGAAACGGCCACCAAAGATTCGCCGTGGTATGTCGTGCCGGCCGACAACAAATGGTTTACCCGCGTCGTGGTCGCAGCCGCCGTGATCGATGCCCTCGCCGACTTGAAGTTAGCTTACCCGAAAGTAGATGAGAAAAAACTGAAAGAACTCGCCGCGGCAAAGCAGAAGCTAACGAAGAAATAGGTTGGGGATTACTGCACGGGCCGGCGCCGGCACAAGCGAGCGCTGCGTCTCCCATTTCGGGTGGGCGACGATCGCAATCCTGGCAATTTCGCCACTGTAACTGACGAGAAAATCAAGATCGTTCCAATCCGCGCCGCGTTTCCCAGCCTTCGAAGCCTTCCACAATTGCGAGGACGCGCGGCTTCGATCCGGTATCGATCTTTTGCGCCAGATCTTTTTTGCTCGCGGCAAATTCGGATTGTTTCAGGACTCCGCTGATGCGCAGCAGACAAAGATTGTCCAGTCCGTATTCAATTTGAAGAGGCATAGTGTGTTCCTTTTTTGTGAGCAAGTTTCGGACGACATTTTCCATCATGCGGTCGCCGGTCATCCACATAGGCCTAAAGTCCAATATTCGGGGCAGACGAGCCTCCGCAGACTAAGGGGGGATCTAAATATCGGGCGATAAATATCAGCTAATCGATTGAGGTAACTGAATGGATAAGAAACAAATCTTTGCTTTTTCATTATGCGTTTGGCTCGCAACGGAATCGTTTTGCCTGGCGGCAACTGTCCCGGCAGGGACAGCCATTGTGGTCCGAACAAATGCGGCGATTTCAACGCACGCTACGCCCGGCCGGCACTTCACCGCGACTGTCGATCGAAACGTAGTTGCGAATGGAGACGTTGCTCTTCGAGCCGGAACGCACGTGACGGGACTCATCCAGGCCTCACGCGGTTCCCGTTCCACGACTTCTTCCAGTCCACTCACACTGATTTTAACAGCGGTGTCAGCGAATGGGCGAACGGTTCCTATTAAAACAAGCGCAGTGTATCCACAGGGAGCTCACACGACGCGCGCAAAGCGAGGAGGATTCAGTTTTGGCGAAGATGTTTTTCCACAAGGGACGCGACTCGAGTTTCGACTCTCGCAGCCCGCGAATTTATGAAGTTAGCGCGCAGATAACCTCGAAATGAAAATGCAAAAAGAAATTTGTTTTCTGGTTCCGATAGTTCTCGCCGCCGGTGCGTTGGTTAACTGCGGCAAAGAGGAAACTGTATCGGCGCCGCCACCGGACGTGCTGGTGATGGATGCGGCCACCCGAGACGTTCCGGTTTATCGCGAGTGGATCGGAACCATTGACGGCTCGGAGAACGCTGAGATTCGGGCAAAGGTTGCCGGTTATTTGATTAAGCGGACTTACGACGAAGGCTCGCTGGTCAAGAAAGGCACGCTCCTTTTTCAAATCGATCCCCGGCCGTTCGAGGCTGCGTTGGCTGAGGCCAAAAGCCAGCTGGAACAGGCCAAAGCTGTCAAATTAGCGGCCATCGCAGAAAGGGAGAGGAGCGACAAACTTTTTAGTCAGAAGGTGATTTCCGAGCAGGAGCACACCAACAAGACACAACTCGCCGAATCCAATATCGCGAAGGTTAGCGCACTCGAAGCGAACGTGCATCAAGCGGAGTTGAATCTGGGGTTCTGCGACGTGACTGCGCCGGTCGACGGAATTGTCGGAATCGCCAAGGCCCAGGTGGGTGACCTGGTCGGCACCGGCGGCAACGTCGTGCTCACGAATATCTCGACGCTGGATCCGGCCAAAATTCTCTGTCCTGTCAGCGAAGCGGATTATCTCACGTTCCATCAACGTGGTCAGGAAACACTGAATAAGCCGTTGAATGAGCGACCGAAAAACATCGAGCTGATCCTGGCGGACGGATCGACTTTCCCTAACAAAGCCTGGTTGCTGGCGGTGGATCGGCAGGTTCAAGCGTCAACCGGCACCATTCTGGTTACTGCGCTTGTGCAAAATCCGGGCTGTATTCTGCGGCCTGGGTTCTACGCCCGGGCGCGGATCGTTGCAAACGTCCTGAAGGATGCGGTCGTCGTGCCACAGCGCGCAGTTTCAGAAGTGCAAGGCGCGTATCAACTCGGCATCATCGGCGGGGATGGGAAGGCGGAGATTCGACCCGTAAAAGTCGGCGCCCGCACCGGAACCGATTGGGTAATCTCATCTGGCTTGAAAGTAGGTGAAAAAGTGGTCGTCGAAGGTTTGCAAAAGATCAAAGCCGGTTCTCCGGTCACGGCCAAGCCATGGACGCCGCCCGCAGAGAAACCAGCTGAAGCTGAATCGACGACGAAAGCGGAAGAAAAAACCGAAACCGAATCTCAAGCGCACTAATAAGCTACTGTGTCCAAATTCTTCGTTAATCGTCCCATCGTCGCGATCGTTATCTCGATCGTGATGACGATCGTCGGGATCATTACCTACCTTCGTTTGCCGGTGGCGCAGTTCCCCGACATCGTCCCGCCGGAAATTCAGGTGAAGACCACTTACACGGGCGCCGACGCGCTCACTGTCGAGCAATCCGTTGCCACCCCGATCGAGCAGCAGATGAGCGGCGTGGACAACATGAATTACATGCAGTCGGTCAACGGCAATGACGGCACGCTCAAGCTCACGGTCAACTTCGAAGTCGGCACCGACGTGAATACCGACCAGATCCTTTCCCAGATGCGGTCCAATCAGGCGACTTCGCAGCTGCCGGCCGACGTGAACAAGTTCGGCGTGACGGTTGCAAAATCGACCTCGTCGCCGTTGATCATGTTCGCTCTCTACTCGCCGAAAGGGACCTACGACAACATCTTCCTGGCAAATTACGCGAACATTAATCTGAATGACGAGTTCACCCGCGTAAAGGGCATCGCAAGTGTCTCGGTCTTCGGCGCGGGCCAGTATGCGATGCGTATTTGGGTGAAGCCCGATCAGTTGGCGAAACTCGGGCTGACCATTCCGGAAATCATCTCTGCAATCAATTCTCAGAACACGGTGAACCCAGCGGGAACGATCGGCGGCGAGCCGGTGCCGAAAGGCCAGGAATTTACTTACGCCGTGCGTTCGCAGGGACGTTTGCAAACGCCGGAGGAATTTGGCGAGATTGTCGTGCGCTCGAATCCGGACGGCTCGATGGTGCGTGTGAAAGATGTTGGGCGAATCGAGCTCGGCGGTCAGAACTATGCTCTCTCTGGCCGTCTTAATGGTAAGCCGGCCGCCCTCGTCGCGCTTTACCAGCTTCCGGGTTCGAATGCCATCGCGGCCGCTGACGGCGCGAAGAAGAGAATCAAGGAGCTATCACAAAAGTTCCCAGCCGACCTCGACTACGTGGTTTGTCTCGACACCACCCTCGCGGTGACCGAGGGCATGGCGGAAATTAAGAAGACACTCGAGGAAGCCCTCTTGTTGGTCATCCTGGTTGTGTTCATCTTCCTCCAGGGTTGGCGCGCGACGTTGATTCCTCTTCTCGCTGTGCCAGTCTCGCTCATAAGCACGTTCGTCTTGTTCCCCATGTTTGGGTTCACCGTAAACACGCTTTCGCTATTTGGTCTTGTGCTGGCGATCGGTCTCGTGGTTGATGACGCCATCGTAGTGGTCGAGGCGGTCGAACATCACATTGAGCACGGCCTTTCGCCGCGAGAAGCGACTCTAAAAGCGATGGAAGAAGTCAGCGGGCCGGTCGTCGCCATCGCAATCGTGCTCGCAGCCGTGTTCATTCCGACAGCGTTTGTTCCCGGCATCACCGGAAGACTCTATCAGCAGTTCGCCGTGACCATCGCGGTATCGATGCTGATCTCGGCGTTCAACGCGTTAACGCTATCGCCGGCGCTTTCCGCGATGCTGTTAAAGCCCAAGAAAAAAGGCAAAGGGTTGCTCCAAAGGTTTTACAATTGGTTCAACCGAGTCTTCGGCGCAGCCACGGACAAGTACACGACCACATGCCATTTCCTGATTCGCAAGTCGCTTATCGCTGTCATCATCCTCGCGGGGTTCGTCGTGCTGGCCGGGATGTTCGGGAAACGAATCCCCGGAAGCTTTTTGCCGGACGAAGACCAAGGCTATTTCTTTGCCCAGGTGATCCTGCCTGATGCCGCGTCGTTTCAACGAACCGATGACGTCATGCAGCAATGCGAAGAAGTCCTTAAAAAGACGCCGGGCATCCAATACTACTCAACCGTCGTCGGGTTGAACTTTCTCAGCGGCGTTAATACAACTTACAGTGGCATCTTTTTCATTTCGCTCAAGGAATGGAAAGAGCGAAAGACGCCGGAGGAGCAATACCAGGCGATCCTTAAACATGTAAACACGGAATTTTCCAAGATTCCGGCGGCGCGCGCGTTCGCCTTCTCGCCGCCGGCCATTCCTGGGATTGGCACGAGCGGTGGTGTGACCTTTATGTTACAGGACCGCTCGGGCAAAGACGTTGCCTTTCTGGCGGAACAGGTCTCAAAGTTTGTGGCAGCCGCGCGGGAGCGAAAAGAACTCGCCGGAGTGACGCCAATGTTCTCGCCTTACGTCCCCCAAACTTTCTTGAATGTCGACAAGGAAAAGGTGCTCAAGCAGAACATGAACCTAAGTGACGTTTATCAAACCCTGCAAACGTTCATGGGGAGTTATTTCGTGAACTATTTCAACCGTTTCGGCCGGCAATGGCAGGTTTTTATCCAAGCCGAAGGCGATTATCGAACGAACATCGATCAGGTCGAACAATTCTTTGTGAAGAATAAAGACGGCAAGATGGTCCCCCTCAGCGCCATATCGAACTCGAAACCGATCAGTGGTCCCGAATACACCATGCGCTACAACCTATACCGTTCCGCGCAAATCAACGCTACGAACGCCCCCGGCTACAGCTCGGCGCAAGCAATGAAGGCGATGGAGGAAGTATTCAAGTCGACCATGCCTAACGAGATGGGATTTGCCTACATGGGGATGAGCTATCAGGAAAAGCGGGCCCAGGAGGGTGTCTCAGCAAGTGTCATATTTGCCTTCTCGCTGCTCTTCGTTTTCCTCGTTCTGGCGGCGCAATACGAGAGTTGGAGTTTGCCGTTCAGCGTCCTAATTAGTTTGCCGGTGGCCGTCTGGGGCGCGTTCGCCGGACTAATAGTTGGGCACTATGAGCTCAATGTCTATGCGCAGATTGGTCTTGTTATGCTCATTGGTCTCTCAGCGAAGAACGCGATTCTTATCGTTGAGTTTGCGAAAATGAAACACGAGCAGGGCCTCGGTCTTGTCGAAGCCGCCTTGGAAGGCGCTAAATTACGCCTTCGGCCGATCCTGATGACTTCCTTCGCGTTCATTCTTGGCTGCGTTCCGCTCGCGAAGGCAAGTGGCGCCGGCGCCCTTTCCCGGCAGGTCATGGGTTACGTAGTCATTGGCGGAATGCTGGCCGCCAGCTTCATCGCCGTCTTTCTAATCCCGGTGCTGTTTTATCTGGTCGAAAAATTCAGCGGCGGAAAGAAGCCGCACCCGGCAACTCAGCCTGCCCCGGTGGGACTAGAGCACGTGGAGGCGGTCGTCCCGGCCTCCCATTAACGCCATTTATGAAGTGGAATACCCGAACCGCCGCCGCCGCTAGGCTCCGCAGCCGTACTATATATATAGGGTCGGCGCCCTGATCCGATGCGAACGATTACCAACTACTATCGGGATTCGCAGGTGCTGAACCTCGGCTCCGAAGGGAGCGACGGACCGTATCTGGTCACTCAAACCGGCGTTTCACCCACTGCTGCGATACCCAAGACGCGAATGTTTGTCCTTCGCCCTGATGGCTGCTGGGTCGATTTGAATGCCTACGTCTGCCAGGGGAAACCCGAAGTCTTGGATGAGATTGTGTTTCCATCGATTCCGAAGGTCATGGAAACATTTGGACGACTGCTTGGGCGACCCCGGGTTGTCGATCTGCCAATTGATGAAGAGGGACTAAAGGTGTGGATTGAGCGTCAGCAGAATCGGAATCCCTTGGAGGCCGCCCGTGCCTGGGCAGTAGAATACAAGGCGCGTCATCGCAAGCAGTATGATCGCCTAGAAGGTCAACGTGGATGACGGTGGTGGTCCGTTCTTGGTGGAAGACAATATTTCCAGCCGCTTCCTGGTTGCCTAATTACAAAGGCGAGTGGTTTCGTTTTGATCTTGCCGCCGGAATTACATTGGCGGCTTATCTGCTCCCGGCCGCACTGGGTGATGCCTCGCTCGCTAATCTACCGCCTGAAGCAGGGCTCTATGCCTGTTTGTTTGGCGGACTTGTATTCTGGTTATTTTGTAGCTCTCGGCACACGTCGATTTCCGTTACGTCTGCGATTTCGCTCTTGATCGGATCATCGTTGGGCGAGATGTCTGGAGGCGACACGTCTCGCTTCGGGGCGCTCGCCGCCGGCACGGCCGTGCTGGTCGCGTGCATCGCATTTATCGCGTGGCTGGTCAAAGCAGGGAGCGTCGTGAACTTCATCTCGGAGAGCGTGATGACCGGATTCAAGTGCGGCGTAGGTCTTTTCCTCGCCAGCACGCAGTTACCAAAACTGTTTGGCGTTCACGGAGCGCACGGAAGCTTTTGGGAAAACAGCGGGTTTTTCCTCAAACATCTCCATGAAACTCACCCCGCCGCGCTCGTCACCGGCGGAATCGCGCTAGCGATTTTGATTCTGGGAAAGATTTTTCTCAAAAACAAGCCCGTGGCCCTGTTTGTCGTGATCGGCGGCGTCATTGCTGCATCGGTTTTCTCGTTGGAAGCGCGGGGGGTGAAACTGCTTGGTAATGTGCCTCAGGGATTGCCCGCGATTGGATTCCCTGCCGTCTATTGGCACGATCTGAACGAGCTGCTTCCACTTGCGATTGCCTGCTTTCTTATCGGCGTAGTAGAGACTGCGGCTATCGGCCGCATGTTTACCGCCAAACACGGCGGACATTTCGACGCCAATCAGGAGTTTCTCGCACTCGCTGCATCGAATCTGGCCGCTGGCCTTGGTCGCGGTTTTCCGGTCAGCGGCGGAACGTCGCAGTCGCTGGTCAATGAAAGTGCTGGCGCGCGTACGCCGCTGTCCACCTTGGTGGCCGGATTGTTTGTTCTGGTAGTGGTGCTATTTTTCTCTCATCTCCTGAGCGCGTTGCCGCAGCCGGTGCTGGCTGCCGTCGTATTGGTGGCGGTCGCCGGCTTGCTAAAGCTCGCAACTTTAAAGCAACTCTGGCGCAACGATCGCGCCGAGTTCGTGGTCGCGATCGCAGCCTTCGTGGGGGTCTTAACTTTCGGGCTGCTGCGTGGCGTCATGATCGGCGCACTCATTTCGCTCGTGCAGCTGCTACGTTTAGCTTCTCGCCCACACGTAGCGATGCTCGGGCGCATTCCGGGTACTCGGCGCTTTTCGGACCGTGAACGACATCCAGACAACGAATTGATCCCAGGCGTGCTGATTTTTCGACCAGAGTCGGGCCTCGTCTATTTCAACGCAGACCACGTCTGCGAGTCGATTCTATCTCGAGTGACTTCTGCAACGCCGCCGCCACAACTAGTCGTGCTCGATCTTTCTGCCGCCCCGCGAGTCGACATGCAAAGTGCGCAAGCGCTCGGCGGCCTGGCCGATGAACTCAAGGCCAGGAATATCCAATTCCAGGCGGTTGAGCCACGCTCTTCAGTGCGCGATCGGCTGCGCAGCGAAGGCGTGGATGCCAAACTGGGCAACGTAAACCGGTTTGCGATGGTGGCTGACGTCGTGGACAATTTTCAGTCATCGAGCCGCTGATGATTGAGGAAACCGCGCCGGTGCGGAAAGCTGCCCAGTCGGTTCCGTAAAATTCCGCCGGGTCTTTGCCTCGATGAATACCGACACGATTCAAAGGCGACGAAGACTTGAGCGAATTATTAGCGCGATCGTGCTGTTGCTCCTGCTGGGCAGCTGCCTGCTGATATTGCGCCCATTTGTCTCCGCCTTGCTCTGGGCGGCGGTGTTGTGTTTCTCAACATGGCCGATTTACAAACGAGTGCTCCCGTTGGCTCGCGGTCACCGTACATTAGCGGCGTCTGTCATGGCACTCGCAATGGTTTTGGTGGTGCTGCTGCCATTCGGTATTATCGCGGCCGCGATTGGAGACAACATTCGCGATCTGACCGTGGCTGTCCGGGGGTGGATCGACACCGGTTTTCCGCCGCCGCCGGATTGGCTCGCGAGGATTCCGCTTCTCGGACATCGCGCGGTTGAGCATTGGCAAACTTTGGCTGCCGATCATGCCAAATTGTTGGAGGAGAGCAGGCGATTGATCGAGCCGTTGACTGCATTGTTGTTGATAATTGGCAAGGCGCTCGTGAGTGGATTGGTCGCACTCGCGTTGAGTGTTTTGATTGCGCTTTTCTTTTTTCGAGATGGCGAGTCCATTGCTCAAAATTTGACCGCAATTGTGGAACGCGTTGCCGGTACACGCGGTCAACGACTTCTTGTTTTGGCAGGCGCGACAGTGCGCGGGGTGGTTTATGGCATTCTCGGGACTGCGCTTGTGCAAGGAGTCATGGCCGGAGTTGGTTTTCTAATTGCGGGCGTGCCCGGCGCAGGAATGCTGGCTTTGCTCACATTTTTTTTGTCAGTTGTGCCAGTGGGTCCGCCATTGATTTGGGTGCCGGCGATGTTGTGGCTTTTTCACGAAGGCTCGACCGGCTGGGGGTTGTTCATGTTGGTGTGGGGCATCGGTGTGAGCAGTGTGGACAATGTGGTCAAACCGTGGCTGATCAGTCAGGGCAGCGACATGCCATTCCTTTTGATTTTGTTCGGCGTACTCGGCGGCGCGCTGGCTTTTGGTTTTATCGGCGTATTTTTAGGCCCGACATTGCTCGCCGTTGGTTATCGTCTAGTGACTGAATGGGCTGTCGGTACGGCGCCAATTAGTGCCGATAAGCCCTAAGTCCAATGTCTGAGATTGCGCTAATGGATCAGAGTTAGGTTTGAGTTGAATTCGCCTAGAAACATCCGTACCGGCGTCGCGATTGACGAAATCAAGCAGGCATTTCGGGACAATCTTCGCTACGCGATGGGCCGGCTCGAAAGCGCGGCCACCAAACATGACCTCTATTTTGCGCTGGCCCTGACCATTCGCGATCGCGTGTTTCAGTGCACGGTCGAGAGCATGGAGAGTTATGGGGGCGCGGATGCGCGCCGCGTGGCTTATCTTTCGGCGGAATATCTTCCCGGACCGCACCTCGCGAATAACATGCTCAGTCTCGGAATCACTGAGGAGACGCGCGCGGCCCTGCGTTCGCTACATATCGATCTTGACGAAATCCTTGCGCAGGAAGAAGAGCCGGGACTCGGCAACGGCGGACTCGGCCGGCTCGCCTCCTGTTACATGGACTCGCTCGCTTCAGTCGAAGTGCCGGCGATCGGCTACGGCATTCGATATGAGTTCGGAATTTTCGACCAAGTTATTCGCGATGGTTGGCAATGCGAAGTGACGGACAAATGGTTGCGGAACGGAAATCCATGGGAAGTGGCGCGCCCGGAGGTCGCATATGCAGTGAAGTTCGGTGGCCACACTGAAACATTTTCGGTAAACGGCCGATCGCGGGTTCGTTGGATCCCGGACACGGAAGTCAAAGGCGTTGCCTATGACACGCCCATTCCGGGGTATGACGTCGGTACGTGCGATATTCTCAGGCTTTGGAAAGCGGAAGCTGTCGAGTCGTTCGACTTCGCCGCATTCAATCACGGCGATTACTACCGTGCGGTGCAGGACAAAATGACTTCGGAAAACATTACTAAGGTTCTCTATCCGAATGACGAAGTTGCGGTTGGGAAAGAGCTTCGGCTGAAACAGCAATTCTTTTTCACGAGCTGTTCTTTGCAGGACATGCTGCGGATTCACGGGTTACTCGGCGGAACGCCGGCGACGTTCCACGAGAAATGGGCGGTCCAGCTTAACGACACGCATCCGGCGGTCGCGGTCGCGGAATTGATGCGCTTGCTCGTGGACGAGCACGCGCTCGATTGGGATGAAGCGTGGAAGATTACGCATGCAACTTTTGCCTATACTAATCACACGCTTCTCCCCGAAGCGTTGGAAAAGTGGAATGTCGATCTTTTCGGCGCGCTGCTGCCGCGCCATCTCGAGATCATCTACGAAATCAATCGCCGCTTTCTGGAGGACGTTCGCGAAAAGTTTCCCAGCGACGAAGCGCGCGTCGCGAGACTTTCCCTGATCGATGAAAACAAACCGCGTGCGGTCCGCATGGCGCATCTGGCCACGGTCGGCAGTCATGCAGTCAACGGCGTAGCCGAATTGCATTCCGAATTACTCAAGCAGACGGTCCTGCGCGATTTCGCCGAGCTCTGGCCGGAAAAATTTTGCAATGTCACCAACGGCGTAACGCCGCGGCGCTTTGTCGCACTGAGCAATCCTGGTCTCTCAAAACTGATTACTTCGCGAATTGGTGACAACTGGTTACAAGATCTTAGCAAATTACGCGGTCTTGAACCGCTCGCGGGCGACGCGAGTTTCCACGAACTGTGGCGCGAAGTGAAGCTCGCAAACAAGCGCCGGCTCGCCGTGCTCATTCAACAACGCACCGGCATCGCGGTCGATCCAGAATCGTTGTTCGACATTCAGGTTAAGCGCATCCACGAATACAAACGTCAGCATCTGAACGCGCTGCACATTTTAACTCTCTATCTCCGGCTTCGCGGCGATCCAAATGCTGAGGTGCCCTCGCGCACCTTCATTTTTGGAGGCAAAGCCGCGCCCGGCTATTTCATGGCTAAGCGCATTATCAAATTCATCAACTCGATTGGTGGACTTGTGAATGTCGATCCAGCAGTGCGCGATCGGATCAAAGTGGTGTTCTTCCCCGACTACAACGTCACGAATGCCCATGTTATTTTTCCGGCGGCGGATTTATCGGAGCAAATTTCAACCGCCGGGAAAGAAGCGAGCGGCACCGGCAACATGAAGTTCGCACTCAACGGCGCACTTACCGTCGGAACGCTCGACGGCGCGAACGTCGAAATTCGCGAAGAGGTCGGCGCGGAGAATTTTTTCCTTTTTGGCCTGACGGCAACTCAAGTGGTGGAACTAAAACAACGCGGTTATCGGCCACGCGATCAGTACGAACGCAATCCAGCGCTGCGAGAAGTGATCGATTTCGTGGCGAGCGGCGCACTTAGCGGTGGCGACAGGGAGTTGTTCCGTCCAATCGTCGAGAATCTGCTCGGTGACGATCCGTTTCTGTTGCTGGCCGATTACCAAAGTTACATCCGGGCACAGGAAAAAGTCAGCGCGCTCTGGCAAGATCGACGATCATGGACGCACGCGTCGATTTTGAATTGTGCGCGAATGGGAAAATTTTCTTCCGATCGATCAATTCGTGATTATTGCGAACGCGTCTGGAAAATCCAACCGCGCCGGCGTTAGATTGACATCGCCATGAGCCCGGGTCGCCTGACGAGTCGGTTCGAACGTTCGAGCACATGAGCGAGTTTCCGCTAGAGGCTCGATCGCTCGCCGCATTGCAGGCTGAGCTTCGGTCATGAGCGCAGGCGCGAAGCAAAAAAAGCCTTACCAGACCGGAATCGAGTTGGAGAGAACGGTGCGCGTTTGCTATCCGGCCGGAGAAGGGGAATTGGTTTTCAGAACGGAGCGCGACTGGCACAAGAACGTCGAACCGATTGCCGCCAGCGAAGACAAAAACACGTGGACGTTTGAGGTTAAGGCGGACCAGCCATTTCTTTATTTCAAGCCGTGTCTGATTCGCGACGGCGAATTTCGGTGGTCGGTTGGCCCTAACAAACTGTTGTTGATGGCAGAGGAAGGTCAGCGTGCTTCGTTTCCGTTCTTCTTCAGTTCGGAACTCGGACACTTTTCCAAATTGATCGAGTTTCCTTCCGAAATTCTGGGACGCAATCATCGCCTTCGTGTTTATCTGCCGCCCGGTTATGATGAAAATGATCTCGCGTCGCACCCGGTCGTTTACATGCAGGACGGTCAGAATCTTTTCTTTCCGGAAGAAGCTTTTCGTGGTCAGGATTGGGGAATCAGCGAGACGAGCGAAACGCTGCGAGCGATGAGCGCAGTCGAAGATTTTGTCATAGTCGGCATTTACTCGGGCGATCGGCTGCGCGATTACACGAACCCGGGTTACATTGCCTACGCGATTTCATTGGCAGAAGAAATTGTGCCGGAAACCGAGCGCCTTCTCCGAATCGAAAATCACCGAAGGTTCCGCATTGTCTGGGGATCTTCGCTCGGTGGTGTCGTTTCCTTTTACACTGTTTGGCAACATCCACAGATCTTTGGCACCGCTGCTTGCATGTCGAGCACCTTTTCGCACAAGGGCAATTTGATCGAGCGCGTACTAAGCGAACCGTTTCGCGACGTCGCCTTCTATCTCGACAGCGGCTGGCCGGGCGACAACTACGAAGTGACGATCGCGATGGCCATGGCGCTCGTCTCGCGCGGCTGGATTTACGGCCACAATCTTTTGCATCTCTGCTTTCCGCACGCCGAACATGACGAGAAGGCGTGGGGACTGCGGTTGCATCTTCCGCTGCAATTTATTAACGGCGCGGTCGCGCGCGCGTCGCGCGCCATGGCCCCGGTGCTCGGAGATGTTGCTTAGAGCATTTCCTACGACCCTATCGTTGTCGGTCTAAGACCTTAGTCCGATAAGCCAATCGCCGATCCGCGCCGGAGTGTGAAAGTTTCAATCCGGGCAGAAAATGAACACGGCCATCTCCTCCACATTTGACCTCAGTAAACATGGTCTGACGATCTCTGAGATTCATCGCAACCTTCCGCCAAGCTCGCTTTACGAACACGCGATTCGTTTCGAAAAGGACGCGAGCATCGCCGAGAATGGCGCGCTCGTTGCCTACTCCGGTGTAAAAACGGGACGCTCACCGAAGGACAAACGCGTGGTGGAGCATCCCGAATCGAAAACGGAGGTCTGGTGGGGATCGGTCAACATTCCGTGCGATGAGCACACGTTTCAGATCAACCGCCAGCGCGCGCTCGATTATCTCAACACGCGCGACCGGCTTTATTGCTTCGACGGATTTGCCGGCTGGGATCCGAAATATCGAATCAAAGTTCGGGTGATCTGCTCGCGCCCGTATCACGCGCTCTTTATGCACACGATGCTGATCCGGCCAACGAAGCAAGAGCTCGCGAATTTCGGCGCGCCGGATTTCGTCATCATCAACGGCGGCGCATTTCCCGCAAATCGCCTGACGACCGGCATGGGCTCGACTACCAGCATTGATCTCAGTTTGGAAGGTCGCCAGCTCGTCATTCTCGGGACCGAGTACGCGGGTGAAATGAAAAAAGGCGTCTTCACGGTGGCGAATTATTTCGCGCCGAAACGCGGTTTACTCTCGATGCATTGCTCCGCTACCGCGGACAAACAAGCCGGCGTCTCTTCGTTGCTCTTCGGGTTGAGCGGCACCGGCAAAACGACACTCTCGGCTGATCCGAAACGCCATCTCATTGGCGATGACGAGCACATCTGGAGCGACGATGGCATTTTCAACATCGAAGGCGGTTGTTACGCGAAGGCGATCAATCTCACGCCTGAAAACGAGCCGGACATTTTTCAAGCGCTCCGTTTCGGCGCAGTACTTGAAAACGTCGTGCTTGATGAAGATCGAATGGTCGACTACGCCGACGTGAGCATTACCCAAAACACTCGTGGCGCATATCCGATCGAATTCATTCGGAACGCGAAGATCCCATGCGTTGCGGGCCATCCTCAGGATGTGATTTTTCTCACTTGCGACGCGTTTGGCGTATTGCCGCCGATCGCAGCGCTTTCGCCGGCGCATGCGATGTATCATTTCATCAGCGGCTACACCGCGAAAGTCGCGGGCACCGAAATGGGAGTCACGGAACCGCAGGCAACCTTTTCGCCCTGTTTCGGCGGACCGTTTCTCGTCTGGCATCCGAGCAAATACGCCGAGCTGCTCGCTGAGAAAATGCGCAAACACAAGGCGCGCGTCTGGCTGGTGAATACCGGTTGGGCCAGCGGTGGCTTTGGCATTGGCAAGCGCATCTCCCTCAAACATACCCGCTCGATTCTCGACGCGATTCATTCTTGTGCGCTTGCAGAACCGAAGGTCGAACGCGACCCAATTTTCGGCTTCGACATCGTGTCTGAAGTTCCAGGCGTTCCCTCGGAAATTTTGCGTCCGCGCGAAAGCTGGACCGAAAAGGCCGCCTACGACACGGCTGCGAAAAAGCTGGCCAGGTTGTTCAACAGGAATTTCGAAGCTTACGCTGCAGGCGCGACCGCCGAAGTCAGAGCTGCGTCGCCTGTGGTCTGATTGACAAGCAAGTAACAACTCCGTGAAGCCCGACTGGTTCTACCACGCGGCGAATTTGCTCTTTTCGCAGCCGCGAATCCAGATATTCGCGCCGTCATGCAGCGACATCTCGCGAACGAGCTCGCGGGTAAGGTGATACATTTAAGCAGGGCGGGACCGACGCAATGAACTGGCTCTTCGAGCTCCACCGGACACAGCCAATCGCTCATGCCATTGGTGCACTCGCGTTTGTGTGCGTTCTCGGAATGGCGCTTGGCAGTTTAAAATTCCGGGGAATTGGCCTCGGGACCGCGGGCGTTCTCTTCGCGGGAATTATTATCGGGCATTTCGGTAACCCGGTTGATCATCACACGCTCGATTTCGTGAAGGAGTTGGGATTGATTCTGTTCGTCTTCACCATCGGTCTGCAACTTGGTCCCGGATTTTTCGCCGCGATTCGTCGCCAAGGCATCAAGCTCAATGTCCTTGCCACCGCGATTGTTCTTTTCGGCGCTGCGCTCGCGCCGCTTACTGGATGGATCGCCGGTTTCGATAACGCGGCAGTGCTCGGAATCTTTTCCGGTGCAACGACCAACACGCCCTCGTTGGGCGCGGCCACTCAAACGATCAGCATGATGCCCGACGTTGTGCCCGATCGTTTGACGTTACCCGCGCTCGCCTACGCGGTCAGTTATCCAACCGCGATCGTTGGAATCATCGGAACGCTATTGTTACTCAAACAAATTTTTCGCATCGATCCTGCGCGCGAATCCGCTGAATTCTCAAGCAGAAATCGTGGGCCGGCGGAAGCGCTCGAGCGGCGCACGATGGTGGTGACGAATCCAAATCTCGACGGCGTCCGCATCGACGCGATTCCTGGCCGGACCGAATCGCGGGTTACGATCTCGCGCGTCCGCAATGGCGCAGAGACGATTGCGGCGACCGACGCGACTGTGATTCATCGCGACGATCGTCTGGCAGTGGTCGGCACACGCACGGGGCTCGAACAATTCGAGCGCGTCGTTGGTCATCGCATTGACGAAGATCTTGTCCTCGCTGAAAGCGACCTCACGTTTCGTCGCGTGGTCGTGACGGATCGACATGTCCTGGGAAACACCATCGATGAACTTGATCTCGACGATCGCTTCGGCGTTGCCGTCACCCGGGTCAGTCGCGCGGATATCGAAATGACGGCCGTTTCTGGACTGCGTCTGCAATTCGGCGATCAATTGCAGATCGTTGGAAGAGATGTCGATCTTGAAAAGGCTGCTGCTGCTGTCGGCAATTCGCTCAAGGAATTGAACGAAACACATTTTATTCCGCTCTTCATCGGTCTCGTTCTCGGGATTGCGCTAGGCACATTGCCCATCCCATTCCCAGGCTTACCGCATCCGATCAAACTCGGTCTCGCTGGCGGGCCGCTGATTGTCGCGCTCATCCTTGGCCGCATCGGCCGAATCGGTCGGCAAGTCTGGCACATGCCGGTGAACACGAACCTGGCTTTTCGCGAATTTGGTATCGCGCTTTTCTTTGCGGCAGTTGGACTCAACGCCGGCGCAAAATTTTTCGCCACTGTGTTCTCAGCAACCGGTCTCCAATGGTTGCTTGCGGGGATATGTGTGACGGTTGTTCCGATTTTTTTTATCGGTCTTTGTGCGCGGGTGATTTGGAAATTGAATTATGTCGATCTTAGTGGCTTGATCGCCGGTAGCATGACCGACCCCCCTGCGCTCGCTTTCGCCACCAACATCGCGCGTTCGGACGCGCCAACGATTTCTTACGCGACCGTTTATCCTCTCACGACTTTGTTGCGCATTTTGTCCGCGCAAGTACTGGCCATTCTGCTTTTCCGATGAACACGCCTACGCTCGGCCAAACCCGTTTCGATTCGAAACTGACTCACACAATCAGCGAGGATGTTCGCATTCCGGAGCGAATCGAAGTCGGCGCTGAGCCGGGGTTGCAATTTGAGCTGGCGGGACCGCGCGCAAAACTCTTTTTTGATCCAAAGAAAACGCGCGCCGGCATTGTGACTTGCGGTGGATTGTGCCCTGGTCTCAACAACGTCATTCGCTCACTCTTCTTGGAGCTGCATTACGGCTACGGTGTGAGTGAAGTCCTTGGTTTCCGCGGCGGCTACGGCGGACTCGATCCGAAATGTGGCGTCGAACCGGTTAAAATCACGCCGCAGTTTGTGGATCGGATTCATCAGGAAGGCGGCACAATTCTCGGGACATCGCGTGGACCGGTGGACATTCAGCGCGCCGTGGACAATTTGATAGCGCGCAAGATCGACATCCTTTTCACGATCGGTGGAGACGGGACCCAGCGCGGCGCGAACGATCTCTACCAGCTGGCGCGCAAACGCGGTCACGCGCTTTCGGTCGTCGGCGTGCCAAAGACGATTGACAACGACGTTGGTTTTGTTTCGCGGACGTTTGGATTTTTCAGCGCGGTCGAAGAAGCGAAGCGGGTGCTTGATTGCGCGCACACCGAAGCGCGCAGTGTTCAGGGTGGAATCGGCTTGGTCAAGTTAATGGGCCGCCACGCGGGCTTCATCACCGCGGGAGCAGTCGTGGCCAGTCAGGACGTAAATTTCGCCTTGATTCCGGAAGTGCCATTTAAACTCGACATCTTCCTTGGGGCCCTAAAACAGCGGATGCTGAATAAATCGCACGCCGTAATTGCGGTCGCGGAAGGAGCGGGTCAGGATCTCCTCGCGGCCGACACGAGCAAACGGGATCCTTCTGGCAATGTGAAGCTAAAAGACGTCGGCCCGTTTCTTCGTGAGAAAATCGAAACGTTTTTCAAAGCCGAAGGAATCCCGGTTGTCGTTCGCTACTTCGATCCGAGTTATGAAGTGCGTAGTCGCCCGGCAAATTGTGAAGACGCGTTGTTCTGCGATCTGTTTGCTCGTCACGCTGTGCACGCTGCGATGGCGGGCAAGACCGGCGTCGTGATCGGTTTTTTGCACGAGCGATTCATTCACGTTCCGACCGAATTGCTCGCGTCGCACACGAAGCACACGAAGCGACTGGATCCCGCCAGCGGTTGGTGGCGTTCAGTTCTCGCAACGACCGGCCAGCCTGCAAGGTTTGATCGTTGATTTTTCTCGTCCGTCGATCTCGGAGGAAAACTAGTCTCGTGAAACGTAGGGCCGCTTTTTTAGTCGCGGTCGTAATTTTTTGGCGTAACATCGCGCAGGCGAATCCGCCCGAATATCTGGCGGCTAGCCGCCAGCCAGCAGAAAGCGCCAGCGAACAACCATCACCGTTCGATGAACCATCGTTACAACTTCCGGAATGGCGATTAGCTGCGTCGAGCAAAGAGCCGTTTTTTCGCGATTCGACCTTCGGTCTCGAACCTCGGTTTTATTATCGCTACCTGGATGACGGCACTCTTCACGAAGCGGTCGCCATCGGCGGCGCGCTGATTTTAACGAGCGGTTGGTGGCGCGATATGCTGCAACTCGGCTTCGGCGGCTATACCGCTCAGCCACTTGCGACCCCTCACGATGCCGGCGGAACCGGTTTGCTTCGAAAGGACGGGGACGGCCTTTCCGTGCTTGGTCAGGCTTGGGCAAAGCTCTCCTTTGATCCGGCGACGGCCACGTTGTTCCGCCAGAAGATCGATCTGCCATTTATCAACAGCGACGATTCCCGAATGATTCCGAATACGTTTGAGGCTTACCGTGTCGAGATAAACCCTTCAAAGTTTTTCCGATTTGGTTTGGCCTACATCACGCGGGAGAAAAGCAAGACGAGCGCGCAATTCCGGCCGATGTCTGAAGTCGCGGGCGGTCCTGGGCAAGTTGATCGAGGCACAAGCGTCGCCGGGTTCTTTGTCGGTACGAAAGATGAAACGTACATCGGTGCGATCAATGAGTTGACCTGGGATCTGCTCAACATTGCCTATGCCGAGGCGAGTCGCACATGGGATCTTTCAGATGACTTTCAATTGCGCAGCATTATTCAATTTGTCGACCAGCAGAGTGTGGGGGACGACTTGATTGGGCGGTTCGCCACTCAACTTTATGGTGCGTCTCTGATTGCAAGTTACCGCAGCGTGGTTCTGAGCGTCGCCTTCACCGGCACAGCTGACGGCGCAAGCATTTTGAAGCCATTCGGCGGCACGCCGGCATTCAATTCACTCATGATCTCGGACTTCGACCGCGCTGGCGAAGATTCTCTCGGTGTGGGCGTTAGTTACGACTTCGCGCGAATCGGACTCGCCGGCGTCACATTCTTTGCCGATTACGCGCATGGAGTATTTCCCGGCGGCCAGCACGAAGATGAAATCAACGGCACGGCGGACTATCGAGTCGACAAGGGATCACTTAAGAATCTGTGGTTCCGTGTCCGCTACGGACACACCTGGGAGAGTAACCAGCCGGAGAAACGGGATTTTCGCGTCACGATCAATTACACCCTTGCATTCTAAGCGTCGGTAGCTTCACGCGAGCGAGTAATCGATAACATCGGCAAAGTAAACCACGCGCTCGGCCTCGGCTTCTTCGGCTTCTGCGGGTAGGTCCAAAGTCCAATACTCGGTCCGCATACCGGGCGGCACATTTTAAAGGTCTTCTTGAAAAACTATGGATACCCTGGGCTTCATCAAAGGGCGTGTCGGTGTGTTCAAAGATTTTAGCGCCGATCGTCTCAAGCAATTGGTCGATGGCTCGCGCGTCAGATCCTTCGAAGCGAAGGAGGCGATCATGCATCGCGGCGACGAAGCGACGCATTTCGGTGTGGTGTTAAATGGCGAGGTTGTTGCCGGCAGCGACGGTCAAATGCTCGGAGAACTGAAGGCCGGTGACACTTTCGGCGAGCTTTCGCTAATGAGCGGCCAGCCGTTGCTCGCGGATTTCGTCGCCAAGTCGCCGTGTGAAGTGCTGCTAATTCCAGTGTCGCTGTTTCAGTCCATCATCGTCGCGGAGCCCAGCGCGGTGCAAACGATTTCGCGAACGATCGCCGATCGAATGAAAATGTTGATGGCCGATCCGGCCAAAGCCGCCGCTGCCGTGCGCGAGAGCGATGATCCCTACGGCCTGAAATTGAAGGGCGAACGACCTGAGAAAATTCTCGTCATCAACTGCGGCTCTTCATCGCTCAAGTACAGCTTTTACGACACGAACGATGAATCACGGAACGCGCGCGGTTCGATCGAGCGGATTGGATTGGATGGAACCCGGCTCAAACATCACGGGCCCAAAGGCGAACTGAAACGAGACTTGCCAAGAAGCGACTTCACTCAGGCATTCAAAGCGATGACGGCCGAACTCACCGGGAAAGAAACGGGAGTCATCGGTGGAGCGGGGGAGGTTAGCGTCGTTGCACATCGCATGGTGCACGGCGGCGAGAAATTCACCGAAGGCACGCTCATCACCGATGAAATCCTCGCGGAGATGGAGAAACTGAATTCGCTCGCGCCGTTGCACAATCCGGTGATGCTGGCGGGCATTCGCGAAATGCGCCGGCTTTATCCAGCCGTGCCGCATGTCGCGGTGTTCGACACTGCATTCCATCACACGCTACCGGCTTACGCATTTCTCTATGCAATACCACACGAACTCTATGAGAAGAAAGCCGTGCGCCGCTATGGTTTCCACGGCAGCTCGCACAATTATATCGCGCTCCGCGCGGCTCAATTCTTGAAACGCCGGCCTAACGAATTGCGATTGGTGAGTTGCCATCTCGGCAACGGGTCGTCACTGTGCGCCGTCGATCACGGCCGCTCGATTGACACCTCGATGGGATTTACGCCGCTGGAAGGACTGATCATGGGCACGCGCTGCGGCGATGTCGATGCCGGCGTGATCGGTTTTCTCGAACGCGACGGCCTAACGAGCGCGCAGATCGACGAGATGCTGAACAAGAAGAGCGGATTGCTCGGGTTGTCCGGCGTGTCGAGCGACATGCGCGAGGTTTTGACGGCCGCCGATCAAGGCAACCGCCGTGCGTTGGTCGCGCTCAAGGCATTTTGCTATCGCGTCCGGAAATATATCGGCGCTTACGTGGCGTCGCTCGGAGGACTTGATGCGGTCATTTTTACCGGCGGCATTGGCCAAGGTAGCGCGGTCGTCCGGGCGCTCGCCTTGCAAGGACTCGATTGCATGGGCATCGCGCTCGACGAAAAACGCAATGGCGAAGCGAGCGGCGATGAAGTGACTCGCATCTCCACCGACGACTCAAAGGTCGCGGTAATTGTCGTCCCGACGGATGAAGAACGAATGATGGCGCGCGAAGCGTTGCGCACTTTGAGTCGCTCCTACATCACGCGGGTCCTCGAAGCGCAAAAACAACAATCCTTTCTCGTCGAAGTTTCCGCACACCACATTCATCTTACGCAGGAACATGTTGAGGCGTTGTTCGGCCAAGGTCACCAACTGACGAAACACGCGAACCTTTCCCAGCCCGGCCAGTACGCCTGCAAGGAACAACTCGCTATTGTCGGACCCAAAGGCCGCATCGACCGCGTTCGAATTCTCGGCCCGGCCCGCAAATACACGCAGGTTGAGATCGCGATGACCGAACAGTTCAAGCTTGGCATTCATCCGCCGATTCGCGAAAGCGGCGACATTGCGGACACTCCCGGCTGCACGCTTGAAAGTCCGACCGGCAGCGTGCCGATCGACCGCGGAGTCATTTGCGCGTTGCGACACGTTCACATGTCCCCTGAAGACGCGCTTCGATATGGCGTACGCGACAAGTCATTTGTGCGCGTGCGAGTGAGCGGCCATCGCGAGCTTGTCTTCGGCGATGTGCTCGTGCGAGTGGATCCAAATTTCAAACTCGCCATGCACATCGACACCGATGAGGCCAATGCCGCCAACATTGGCGCAAAAGGCGCGCAAGGATTTATCGACGGAATTCAAAGCGAAGGATCCATGAATTAAAAAGCCAATTTCACAAACCAAACTGAGAACCCCAAGACCATGAATGAATCCGACAACAAAAATAATGAGCTGTTCCCGGAATTACCGGAGTCAGGACCGCTAAGCTCCAAAATCGATCGCCGGACTTTCATTATACGCAACGCCGTTATCGGCGCGGCTGCGGTGATGACCGGCACAACCTGGACGCGCGAAGCCCGCGCCCAACAAGCCGCAAAAGAAGCTGCGAAGAAGCCTTCACTGCCTCCGCTAGATTCTACCTCCATGTCGACAGACTTGGACGTGGTGAAAAGGTCCAAGGGTCCAGTTATGACCGTGCTTGATGAATTCTACAAAGTCGGCCCGGGGCCATCGAGCTCCCACACCATTGGACCGATGCGTATCACCTACGATTTCTATCAGCGCTGCATGAAATTGCCGGCCGACCAGTTGACCAAGGCGACTGGATTAAAGGTTCATCTTTACGGAAGTTTGAGCGCGACCGGTAAAGGTCACGGGACCGAACGCGCGGCTCTCGCTGGTTTACTGGGGAAGGAACCGGCGACTGTCGATCCTTTGTTCCTCGATGAGATGAAGGAGAAATCGGATCGGTCGTATCCGTTAAAGCTTGGTGATAAAACGTTCAATCTGTCGCTCACCGACATCATTTACGATTCGCCGAACGGCGAATTCCCGCACCCCAACACGATGACCTGCAAATTGATGAGCGGGGATAAAGCGATCTACGAGCTGGAATATTATTCGCCTGGCGGAGGGTTCTACGAATGGAAAGGCTACACTCCGCCCAAAAAAGGTCAGCCAAAGTATCCGTACGCGACGATGAAGGAATTGCGTCAGCACGCGGAGAAAAACAATCTTTCAATCGCGCAAGTGATCATGGCGAACGAGGTCGCCGTGTCGGGCAAGACCGAGGACCAGATCAACGCTTTCCTGGACAAGATCGCCGCCGCAATGATCGCGACCGTGAAAGCGGGCCTCGCAGTAAAGGAAGGTGTCCTGCCTGGTCCAATTAAATTGCATTCAAAAGCGGCGACGGTTTGGGAGCGCGCCCAGGATGATAAATACGAAGCCGACAAAGCGGTCGCGATGCTCTCCGCGTGCGCCTTGGCCGCTTCGGAAGAAAATGCACGTGGTCATTTGGTCATCACCGCGCCAACCGGAGGTTCAGCAGGCGTGATGCCCGCGATTGTTTACGCCCTGACGCAAACGAAGCGAGTGCTTCCGCAGGACAAGATTCGGCAAGGCTTGTTAGGGGGCGCCGCAGTTGGCTACTTGTGCAAACACAATGCGACACTCTCTGGCGCTGAGGGCGGTTGTCAGTCTGAAATTGGCGTCGCATCAGCGATGTCAGCGGCATTTATAGCCTCGGCGCTCGATGCGTCGCCTCTAGTAACGGAAAACGCGGCCGAATCGGCGCTTGAGCATCACCTGGGGATGACTTGCGACCCGGTCGCCGGTTACGTGCAGGTTCCCTGCATCGAGCGCTGCGCTTTTGGCTCGGTGAAAGCCTGGACCGCCTACATGATCGCGACCAACGAGATTGCATCACGGCACCGTGTTGATCTCGACACGACGATCGAAACCTTGGCCGAGACCGGAAAGGACATGAGCACAAAGTATAAAGAAACGAGCGAAGCCGGTCTGGCCGCGAACCTTGTTCTCTGCTGAACACGAACCCGAGGGCGTAATCGCGCGAGTAAGATGGCAACAGAGGTCCTGACGAAACCAGAAAAGAAATCAGCCGAGAAAAAATCACCGGCGCCATTGCCGGACACAAAAGAAGCCTGGCGCGGATTTAAACCGGGCTTGTGGCAGCGTGACATTAATGTGCGTTGGTTTCTCCAACAAAACTACGCGCCTTACGATGGCGACGACGGGTTCCTCTCGCCGGCTACCGAACGAACGAAAGGGATCTGGAAAAAATTGACCGACATGTTTCCTGAGGAGCGCAAGAAAGGTGTGCTCGACGTTTCCCTGATCCCGAGCTCGATCACCGCTCATGCGCCCGGTTACATCGACCAAAACAATGAAGTCATTGTCGGCTTGCAAACTGACGCGCCGCTCAAGCGCGCTATCATGCCAAATGGCGGATGGCGAATGGTCCAGAGCTCTCTCAAAACCTATGGCTATGAGGCCCCTCCGGCGGTCGTGGAGGCATTCACAAAATATCGCAAAACGCATAACGACGGAGTGTTTGATGCCTACACGTCGGATATTCGTGCCTGTCGCAGCTCGCACGTTCTCACTGGATTGCCAGATGCTTACGGTCGCGGACGAATCATCGGAGATTATCGGCGCGTCGCCCTCTATGGGGTTACTCGGTTGATCAAGGAAAAGGAAAAAGAGAAAGCCGCGCTCGATTCCGAGATGTCGACTGAAGACATCATTCGCGACCGCGAAGAGTTGAGTGAGCAGACCCGTGCGCTCAACGAATTACTCGTGATGGCAAAAAATTACGGCTTTGACATTTCCGGGCCGGCAAAAAATGCAAAAGAAGCCGTGCAATGGCTCTATTTCGCGTATCTCGCGGCTGTGAAGGAACAGAATGGTGCGGCCATGTCGTTAGGCCGGGTATCGACGTTCCTCGACATTTACTTCGAGCGCGATCTGAAGGAAGGTAAGCTGACCGAAGAGCAGGCGCAGGAAATCGTCGACGATTTCGTGATCAAACTTCGAATCGTGCGTTTTCTGCGAACGCCGGAATACGACGATCTCTTCGCCGGCGATCCGACATGGGTCACGGAATCGATCGCGGGAATGGGTGACGACGGACGGCCGCTCGTCACAAAAACCAGCTTCCGATTCTTACACACGCTCCACAATCTTGGGCCGGCGCCGGAACCGAACCTTACCATCTGGTATTCACCACGGTTGCCAGACAATTTCCGCAAATACGCCGCCAAGGTCGCGATTGAAAGCAGCGCGTTGCAATTCGAAAGCGATTCGCTCATGCGCGGCGCATGGGGTGATGACGGAGCGATCGCCTGTTGCGTCTCACCGATGCTGATGGGCAAGCAGATGCAGTTTTTCGGCGCGCGCGCCAATCTCGCGAAATGCTTGCTTTACGCGATCAATGGCGGTCGCGACGAACTCAGCGGTAAGCAAGTGGCCCCGAAGTTTGAGCCGGTGAAAGGCGATTATCTCGAGTTCGATGACGTCGCCGGAAAGTTCGACCGAATGATGGAATGGCTTGCTAAAGTGTACGTGAACGCGATGAACGTGATCCATTACATGCACGACAAATATTCCTATGAACGGATTGAGATGGCGCTGCACGATTACGCGCCGGTACGGACAATGGCGTTTGGGATCGCTGGTCTTTCGGTTGTGGCAGACAGTTTGTCGGCGATTCGTTACGCGCGCGTGAAAGTGATCCGCGACGAAACTGGCCTGATCGTCGATTACCAAACAGAAGGTGATTTTCCAAAGTTTGGTAACAACGACAATCGCGTCGACCAACTTGCGGCCACGGCGGTATCGATGTTCATGAGCAAGCTGCGAAAGCATCCGACGTATCGGAACGCGATTCACACGCAGTCGGTGCTCACGATCACATCCAACGTTGTTTACGGAAAGAATACCGGCCACACGCCGGATGGACGCCGCAAAGGCGAACCGTTCGCACCCGGAGCCAATCCGATGCACGGCCGGGATTCACATGGCGTGATGGCTTCGGCCGCGTCAGTGACCAAAATTCCGTATCGCGATGCACAGGACGGAATTTCACTGACGACAACAATGGTGCCGACTGGCCTGGGTCGCACCAAACCGGAGCAGATCGACAATCTCGTCGCGCTATTGGACGCGTTCTTCGGCACAACGGGATATCACGCCAACGTGAATGTTCTCAACCGCGACACACTGCTCGATGCAATGGAGCACCCTGAAAAATATCCATCGCTCACAATTCGCGTTTCGGGTTATGCGGTGAATTTCGTTCGTCTCACACGCGAACAACAGATGGACGTAATCAACCGCACGTTCCACGGCATGTCCTAACAACAAATGAAGCTGGCAGCGCTCGCGCCGGAAGGTCCACCGATCGGCAGCCCCTTCGATCTGCGCCTGTCGATGGCGGAGAAGGTGGACGAGACTGACATTAAGTCGGCGCTGGAAAGCGGAGAGTGGGGCTTCATCCATTCCTTCACTACCGGCTCCGCGGTCGATGGTCCGGGCGTGCGGCTCGTCGCGTGGCTCACCGGTTGTCAGTTCAAGTGCGTGTACTGCCACAATCCGGACACCTGGAAGTTAACCAACGGGATGCCGGTGCCGCTCGCGCGCGCAGTCGAAGTGGTGAATCAATATCGCAACAGCCTGCGCACGATGAAGGGGGGGCTGACCATCAGCGGGGGTGAGCCGCTGATACAATATCGATTTCTTTCAAAATTGTTTCCGGCGATTAAGAAAATCGGCGTCCATACCGCTCTTGAAACGAATGGTTATCTCGGTGAGCGACTCACCGATAAGGATCTGTCATCGATCGATCTCGTCATGCTTGGGCTCAAAGCAATCGAACCTGATTTGCACCGGCGGCTGACCAGCATGGATAACAAGCCTGTTCATGAATTCGTACGCCGCCTTGCCGCGAAAAAACATCCGGTCTGGATCCGCTTTGTCATCGTGCCGGGCTGGACCGACAACATGGATGAAGTCAGCCGAATGGCGGATTTCGCCGCGGAACTTGGCAACGTTCAGCGCGTCGACGTACTCCCTTTCCATCAAATGGGACGCTTCAAATGGGAGAAGCTCGGGATGGATTACAAGCTGCGTGACGCCGAACCGCCCTCGGCCGAGACGATCGAGCAGACTCTCGCGCGGTTCCGCGCGGTGGGATTGAACGTCGTTTGAAACAACACGACGCGAAGTGAGTTCGAAGCTCTCAGCTAAAGCAGTCGGCGCGTGGTTGTTGGTTGCTCTCTATTATTTCTACCAGTACGCACTGCGGTCCGCGCCGAGCGTCATGATCCCACAATTGTCGGATGCGTTCGGCGTGAGCGCGCTTGGAGTCTCCGCGATTGTCGGGATGTTTTACTACGGCTATTCGCCGTTCAGTCTGGTCGCCGGAGCTTCAATGGATCGTTTCGGCGCAAAGCGCGTCATTCCAATCGGAGCTGCTCTTGTTGGAATCGGCGCGATGATGTTCAGTGCAGGCAACGTGGTTGTTGCAAATATCGGGCGATTCATACAAGGGGCCGGCGGCGCGTTCGCGCTGATCGGCGCGGTTTATCTGATTACGAAAAATTTTCCAGCGACAGTTGCTGCTTCTCTGATTGGCGCAACCCAAATGTTTGGTATGGCGGGTGGGTCCGCGGGGCAATTTCTGGTTGGGCCGATGATCAAGAGCGGACTAACGTGGGACCGATTCTGGACTTACTGCGGCGTTCTCGGGTTACTCATCAGTGCAACGCTGTTCGTTCTTTTGCCAAAAGAAACTCCGAAGACAGGAGCGAGGGGTCCGGGAAGTTTTGCGACGTTGCTTAGCTCGTTAGGCAAAGTGTTTCGGAATCCACAATCGATTCTCTGCGGCCTTGTGTCCGGTTTGTTGTTCATCCCGACCACGATTTTAGGAATGACGTGGGGCGTCCGTTTCCTACAGGAAGCGCGCGGGCGCGAATACGAAGCGGCGGTCATTCTCGCTGCAACGATCCCGCTGGGTTGGATGATCGGCTGTCCGTTGCTCGGTTTCATTTCCGATCGGCTCGGTCGGCGCAAGCCAGTTATTCTCGCTGGCACGATCATGCTGTTGGCGGTTGTGACCTGGGTTTTGTTCGGCAAACCGGAAATCTTTCGCGGCCACGCTGTCGGAATTCTGATGGGGATCGCGTCCGGTGCGGCGATGATTCCATACACCGTAATCAAGGAAGCCAACTCGCCCGAGTTAGGCGGCACGGCCACGGGCGTGATCAATTTCATCAATTTTACGTTCAGCGCGCTCCTCGGCCCGGTGTTTGGCGCGCGCTTAGTGCAGATGCCGGAAGGAAATGTCGATCTTGCGTTGGCGCATTACCAAGCCGGCTTCAAGCCTTTGCTTTACGGAATTCTTCTGGCGCTGATTCTGACATTATTCCTTAAAGAAACAGGACCAGCCACACGGAAGGCTTGATTCGATTCGATGAACGAAAAATCTCCCGATAACGCTTCGTTGGATCCAAGAGTTCCACTCGCGTACCAGCGAACCCTGCTCGCCTACGAGCGAACACAAATCGCTTGGGTGCGAACCGCGCTAGCATTGATCTCGTTTGGGTTCGCGATCGCAAAATTTTTCACTTACTTGCGGCAAGAGCGAGGCGAAACCACTCTCCTAACTCCGCGCGCGGTCGGTCTTATCATGATTCTAATCGGTTTGGTTGGTTTAATTCTAGCGAACTGGCAGCAACGCCGCGCGGTAAGAGCGCTTCGCAAGCGTTGCCCCGAACTACCGGCGCCGGTTGCGGGCATCATGTCGGGAATGATCGCCCTGCTTGGCATACTGGCTTTCTTAGGGGCACTTTTGCGATAGCCGAATCAAAGCTCGCGTCCGTGGGACGAATGGCTTATTATCGCTTTCTCGTATTCGTTGCACTCAATCTCGCACCACCTTATGAAGATATTTTCTGTCCTGTCTGTTACCGTCGCGCTGATCGCTGCCTCGTTCGCGATGGAGCAACCTTCCTTCCACACCAAGGGAAGTCCCACCGGCAAACCAACCGGGACATTGAAGCCTGGCGAGTATTGGTGGCATCCTGAAATCTCACCTCAGGGTCCCCTCATGATCCTTATCAGCATTCCGGAACAGACCATGCACGTTTATCGTAACGGGATTCTTGTTGGCCGGTCGAGCGTTAGCACGGGCTCGAAGGGCCATGAGACGCCGGGCGGCGTCTTCACCATTTTGGAGAAAAACAGGACCTATTACTCGAAGAAATATGACAACGCGCCGATGCCGAACATGCAGCGACTTACCTGGTCCGGAATCGCCATGCACTCCGGCCAGCTTCCGGGCTACGCCGCCAGCCACGGTTGTGTTCGTCTACCCTACGATTTCTCGCAATTGCTCTTCGCTACAACGTCGAGTGGCGGCACGGTCATCATCGGTGATGGCAAAACGCCAGTACCGCGCCTTGCCTCGAATCCGGGTCTGATGCTGGCGCCAACGGATTTTTCGCCGGAAATGCTGCATAAACTCGGCAAGAACGATTACGATTGGAACCCGGAACGAAGTCCGGAGGGACCGATCACGATCGTGATCAGCTCAGCCGATCGAGCCATGTATGTTTATCGCAACGGTAATCCAATCGGACGCGCGGCGGTGGAGATCAGCGGCTATGGCCTGACGGGTCGCGACAAGCTTGGGAACCATGTTTTTACGATGCTCGAAGGAACTACCGGAAGGCCAAGCCGGTTCACATCCGCACACGAGGAGGCGCGATGGATGCGGGTGACGAGCGAAGGCCGACCGGTGGATGCTGACACGGTGGCGTCGAGATTGCACTTTAGTCCAGACTTCGCTGACAAGCTCGCTAATGAACTTAAGCCGGGGACAACGGTAATTGTTACGGATTATCCGGTCGTACGAAAACCAGTCGCTGATTCCAGTTACTTCGCGGCTGACTGAGTTGGCTTCTGTGCGCTCGCTCCTATGTCTGGTGAGCAGTGCGTTGTTGCTCGCCGGTTGTAGCAGCGATCCCTACGCCGAGGTCTCGCCAAAGCGACCGCGACTGAACGGTCCCATTGGCGCGGAGCCCTTGGCATCCGCGGAAAGAACAATCGTCGACGCGATGCGAACGGAACGGGCACATCCGTTGAACTCGTTAGGCGAGTGTCTCGACGCATTACAGCTAGCTTCAAAGCAATTGCAACGGAAGATCGACAACCAAACGGCTTTGCGTGATTACAACTTTGGGATCAGCCGAATTTTCCAAATCCTTCATGACACAAAAGTCGATCCGTGGAGCAAACCGCTGACGGTTCCGACCCAATCCGGCGAAATGGTGCTGACATATAAACGAGATCCTCGTCCAGAATGGAATCCCGCGCTCTACGATTTTA
This sequence comes from Chthoniobacterales bacterium, assembly GCA_035538875.1. GTDB lineage: Bacteria > Verrucomicrobiota > Verrucomicrobiia > Chthoniobacterales > UBA10450 > AV40. The sequence continues at coordinate 96,190 of DATLJP010000030.1, forward strand.
CTCCAGCCGATCAATTCGATGTGGGCGGCAAATACGTAACCGAGAGAACGACCCGCGCCGGCATCGGTGCACCGATCGTCGCGGTGGAGTGCGAGCCCAACAAAAGCGCGCGCGAGGACTTTGCGCCGTCACGCATTTTTTACAGCGTCACGGTGGTCGCTCATTTTGAAGGACGCCGCTGCATTCTTGCGTTCGAGGATCCATTGTCGGCAGAAACGGTGGAGTTCAATCGCCGCACCGTCCCATTGGCCGCCGATTTCACGGTACCGCTCGCAGTTATGCTCCAGCAGACCGATCCGCGGAAGCACGAGCTCTCGCGCGTCCTCGATGCGGAGAAGTACGCGCGCACCGCCGCGGTCGAGCGGCTCCAACCTTATGATCCGAACAAGACCGTCGTGCTTGTGATCCATGGGCTGAAGGACTCGAATGCAACTTGGACGCCGATGCTGAACAAGCTGCGCGGTGACCGCGCGATCCGGCAGCATTATCAGTTCTGGTTTTATAGTTATCCCACCGGTTACCCGTATCCATATTCCGCAGCGATTTTGCGCCAAGAGCTCGACCGCGTTGAAAAGCGTTATCCGAAACTGAAACCGATGGTGGTCATCGGTCACAGCATGGGCGGCTGTATTAGCCGTTTACTCCTGACCGACAGCGGAAACCAGATCTGCATGAAAATCTTCGGACGACCGCTGGACGAAGTGCCGCTATCACCACACGTTCGCGAATATTTTCGTCAGGAGTTGTTCTTTCGTCATCGCCCGGAAATCGGGCGCGTCATTTTCATTGCTGCGCCGTTGCGTGGAAGTAACATGGCGACTGGGCTGATCAGCAGCCTTGCAAACATGATTATCCGTGAACCAACCATGAGCAGCCAGGCAAGCGAAGAGATGCTGCGCCACACAAATATCAAAGAAGAGGAGCTGAGACCGATGCGCCGCGCCAACAGCGTGGACAGTTTGTCACCAAAGAGTCGTTTCATGAAGGCGGTAAACGAGATTCCTATGGCGCGGGGCGTACCTTACGACACGATCATCGGAGATCGCGGCCGCGGCGATTCGCCGAATTCCAGCGATGGTGTGGTACCATATTGGAGTTCGCACATCAAAGGCGCCGAGAGCGAACACATTGTGCCGTCCGATCACAGTGCGCACCAGAATCCGCAGGCGATTGCCGACGTGCTACGTATTCTTAAGGCTCACGCCCTCGACTAAGCGTTCTGGCGAAGCATTCAGTAATGCAGCCTGCGCGCCGTAAAATTCAACCGGCGTTGAGGAGAGAGTTTTACTCAAATCGCGCGCGGTCAAAGTCTGATACTCCGCGCCGATTGGTCGTACAAAATCTAGGCTTCACCGATCATTTCTGCGCGCATAAGATGGTCAACTGAAAAGCGGCCGCGTTTTCCACAGATCCTTATGAATACGAATCACAATATATTCCTTATTCTAAGCCTCGCGCTTCTCATCGGCGTTGGATCGGTAACGCCGGCGCGCGCTTCAGAAATCGACGACCTGAAGGCGGAGATGCGACTGATGCAAAAAAGCATGGACCAGATGCGGGAAAGAATCACCCAACTGGAACAGGAGAATCAGACGCAGAAGCAACAGCAGCAACAGAATCAGCAAGTCGCTGCTTCGAGAACTGCGCAGCCTCCCGCGGGAGGACCGCATCCCGCGCCGGCAGTGATTGGTGCGACTGGGAGTCAAGTCGTAACGATCGCGCCCAAGCCGGTGACGATCGAAGGACACGCCAGCGAAGTCACAGATCGTCCCGCCATGAACGATCAACAGGAACCGGCGCCCCGGCCTAGCGACCTGACGCTGGATCCTAAGTACCGAGGCTTTATTGCCATCCCGAACACGCCGGTGTTAATCAAGTTCAACGCCAAGCCGCGCTTGGATATCACGGACGATCCGCAAAACACTGGGAATCCAGATCGCTTTGTCACGGCGCAAATCCCAGTCGAGGGCGACTTTTTCAAAGGCGGCGGCAATCAATTCAATATGAATGCTAAGGGCTCGCAACTGAGCATCGACGTGCGTGCGCCTCAGGTCGATGGAAGTCCACGCTTCTATTATCAGAATGACTTTTTTGGCAGCGAGGGAGGAGAACTTCCGTTCCGCGTCCGACAGCTTTACGGAGAAATCTACAACGTCGTTCTCGGCCAGACTTTTAGCGTCTTTGAAGATCCGGACGCATGGCCCGACACAGTCGATTATGAAGGACCGAATTCCGCGGTCTTCGCGCGCCGGCCATTGATTCGTTATCTGTGGCAGATCAACAAACACTGGGAGATGAATTTCGGTTTGGAAAAGCCGGGCGCTGAAGTTGACACATCGATCGACCCGAACGCGGTCGGGGTTGATCACGCCCCCGACGGAGGTCTCAACGTTCGATGGGAGAGCAAGGATATCGGTCACGTGCAACTTGGCGCGATCTTCCGCGACATTGGCGTGAAGGGACCGATCGTTGAGAGTCAAAGCACGTTCGGGTGGGGAGTGAATCTTGCGGGGGCTTTCAATCTTTCTGAGAACGATTCGGTGCAGGCGCAAGTGACCTACGGCGAAGGAATTTTCCGTTATTTCAACGACGACTTTGTCAACAACGACGCAGCGTTCGACAAATCGGGGGAGCTCACAGCGATTCCCGCGTTTGGCGGTATGATCGGTTTCACTCACAAGTGGACCGACGATTTACGCTCGACCGCGAGCTATGGGTACGTGCAGTTGCACAACGAATTCTCGCAAGGCCCGCACGCTTATCATTTGACTCACTACGCGAGTTTGAACCTGGTCTGGCAACTTAGAAAGCGTCTCAGCATTGGTTTCGAAGGACTTTACGGACACAAAGAGGAGAAGGATGGCAACGACGGCGACGCTTTCCGGCTGCAATTAGGAATCGTTTATTCGTTGTTTGATTAAGGAATCGACGCGATAACGGTCCGTATCGCGAAGATAAGAGAACACTCTTTGAAGGTGGCACTAGAGTCTGTGCTCTGGTCAACTGGCCGGCCTGGATCTAAGGCAGTCGCTTGCGGCTGTGCCGTCGCAATTTGCCCACGTGCTGCGCATTTTTTAGCGGCGCTTTCCAATTAGGTCAGTCGCCACAATCCTTAATGCACGCTTCGTAAGCGTCTTTAGCAGATTTCATGCACCGCTCTAGGTCGTCCGCGTCGTCTGGACCGTCGTATTGCAGTTTGCATTGTGCCGCCGCTAATTCGTAGGCGTCTTTGCAATCAGAGAGACAGCCTGCCCAAAGCAGGGCCGATGATCCGGTCAACAAAATCAAGAGTAATGCAGATCGCTTAAGTCTCACTGGCGCGCTACGTGCTCCTGATATTCCCACGCAACTATACATCACGTTGCGAATTTTCCCCAAATAAAGAGCAGAATGATCGCGCCGATAATCGACAGAATGAAACCCGCCAGGTGAAACGTCGAAACCTAGCTCCGGTTTGGAAAACAGGCGAGCGATCAGTCCCCCGATGATCGAGCCACCGATGCCGAGCAGCGCGGTCATTATGAAAGTGAAATGCTGCGCACCCGACATTATGGCTCGTGCGATCAAGCCAACTACAAACCCGACAATGAGACCAAAGTCTTAGTGAAAAGCGGCCGCTTTTGTGGCGGATTTTCTCAAACTTGAACGTAATCCATTGAAACTTCCATCCGACGTCGAATTTTACGAAGACATTCGCCTGCTTATTTGGAGGCCGCGTGGTTTGTTAAACGAAACGGCGGTTAATGAGGTTACGTCGGTTCTGGCGGACCTCGAAGCCAAGATGACAGAGCCGTTCGATCGTTTTTCTGATACGCTTGCAACCGACGAAGTTGAGCTCAACTTTAGGCACATCATCCATGTTTCGTTGTATCGTCGCCTAACTTATGCAGGCCGCCAGCCGGTAAAGTCGGCAATTCTCGCGGCTGATTCGACGATCATCCATTACGCGAAACTTCACGCGCTTATGACCCAAGGCTCTCCAATCAAGGCCCAGGTCTTTCATGAGCGAGAAGCCGCAGCGCGGTGGCTCGGCGTACCGATCGAACGGCTAGCGGCAACGTCACGGCCGGCATCGACGTAAAAATCGGGTGAACGAAGACTTCAATTTTGTGGGCAAGGTCGTTCTCGTAACCGGTGGGAGCAGCGGGATCGGTCGGGCGACAGCGTTATTGTTTGCACGGCACGGCGCAAAGGTTGTGATAGGCGATGTTAATCCCACGGGTGAGGAAACCGTGGAAGCAATCAAGCACGCAGGCGGCGACGCTACTTTTGTTCAGACCGACGTGCGCGACGCGCAACAGGTTCAAAATCTGGTCGCGACTGCAGTGACGACTTACAGCGCGTTGCATTGCGCGTTTAACAACGCCGGTGTTCTTCCAGCGACGGCCATGTTAGCAGATACCGAAGAATCAACCTTTGACCAAACGTTTGCTGTCGATGTGAAGGGCATATTTCTCGCGATGAAATACGAAATTCAGCAAATGCTGAAAACAGGCGGCGGTGAAATCGTCAATACGGCATCGGTCGCCGGATTAATCGCCGAACGCGGGATCAGCGCCTACGTAGCGGCGAAACACGCGGTCATCGGTTTGTCGAAAGCAGCAGCGATCGAATACGCCAGCCAGGGAATTCGAATCAATGCGATTGCGCCGGGATTGGTGCAAACGCCGATGACCAAGCACTGGTTCGACGATCTTGAGACGCGACAGTTTTTCAATGCGAACACGCCGATTGGTCGGTTCGCGCAACCGGAAGAGATCGCCAACATGGTGTTGTTCCTCTGCTCGGACCGTGCGTCCTTCGCGCTTGGTCAAACGTTTACCATCGATGGTGGCTACACCGCGCGTTGAATAATGAACCAACAAATTACTCAAAAGGAACGGCGCATGGTAGGACTTAAGTCCAACAGCCCGCCGATGGCCGACTCGATTAGGATCACGGCTCGGTTGTGATCAATTGGGACTGCCTGTATGCGCAGCGAGCGTAAAGAGCCTGGTTTGCAGCAAGTTGATGAATTGAATTCGAAGCAGCGCGAAGGACAGCTCAATCTGCTGCAGACAATTACCATGGAAGTCGTGGCGGCCGGCGATATTGGGTCGGCCCTGGAAATTGTCTTGCGTCGGGTTTGCGAGAAAACGAACTGGGCCCTAGGCCAAGCCTGGTTGCCCAATAAACAAAAGACGTTGCTGGAGTGCGGCCCGGTCTGGCTGTGTGGCAGGCCGGAGTTGGCCGATTTCCGAGCGGCTTCGGAAAAAAATCAATTCCCGCCAGGCGTTGGACTTCCGGGCCGAGTGTGGCAAGCAAAGGCGCCCGCTTGGATCGACGATGTGCGGGAGGATGCGAACTTTCCCCGATCTGCAGCCGCGAGAGCGCTCGGTCTGAAGGCCGCAGTTGGGATTCCCATTTTGTCGGGAGACGAGGTGATCGCGGTCATCGAATTCTTCATGCGCGAACCGCGCAACGAAAACGAACAACTGGTCAAGGTCATTGCAGCTGTGGCAGCGCAACTCGACCTCGTGATGGAGCGAAAGTTTGCAGCGGCCGAACTCTCTCGCACAAACGAGATCCTCCACTCGATTTTATCGGACATGGGGGATGCCGTCATCGTGGCCGACAAAGACGCAAACTTTCTCGTCTTTAATCCAGCGGCACAGCGAATGTTTGGTCAGGGCGCGACAAAGACCCCGCCGGCAGAATGGCCGCATCGTTACGGCCTTTATTTGCCCGACAAAGTTACACCCTTCCCGGCCGATCAACTGCCGCTGACGCTCTCAATTCGAGGCGACGAGGTCAACAACATTGAAATGTATATTCGAAATCAAAAGGTGCCGCAAGGGTTGTGGACACGGATCACTGGCCGGCCGCTGCACGGTGCCAATGGCGAATTGTTGGGCGGCGTGATTGTTTGTCGCGATATCTCTGCCATCAAAGAGGAGGAGTTTTTCCGGGCCGGACAAAGCCAGGTTTTGGAAATGATCGCGGCCGACAAACCGCTACACGAAGTGCTCAAGAGTCTTGTTCTTCTCATGGAAGGACAGGCGGAAGGTTTGCGCTGCTCGATTTTGCTTCTGAATCGGGACGGGAAACATGTCCGTCACGGCGCCGCACCGAATCTTCCAGAAGCTTATGTAAAAGCGGTCGATGGCGCCACGATCGGTCCACGTAATGGTTCTTGCGGCACAGCAATGTACCGGCGCCAACGAGTCGTCGTCACTGATGTAATGACTGATCCGCTTTGGACCGATTATCGCGGGCTTGCAAAAATCTGCGGACTCAGCGCCTGCTGGTCCTCGCCAATCATTTCTCCCCAAGGCGACGTTCTTGGTTCCTTCGCGATGTATCGTGAAGAAAAACGCGGACCACATCGGGAAGAAGAGCGGCTCACGGCCATCGCAACGCACATTGCCGGGATCGCGATCGAGCGCCAGCGACAACAGGAAATGCTGCGCGAGCGCGAAGCGCGCATCAGTCTCGCTGCAGAATCGGCGGAGCTCGCGTTTTGGAGTTTGTATCCGGAACAAGATAACGTCTGGATGAGCGACAAAGGGCGCATCATTTACGGTTTTGCGCCGGACGCGCGATTGACCTGCGACTCCATCCTGTCGCGTGTTCATCCCGACGAGCGTGAAAAAATAAAAGCCGAATATGATTCAGCTTGCGCGATCCACGGAAACTTCGAGAGCGAGCATCGCCTTCTTTTGCCGTACGGGAAAGTGCGCTGGGTCATCATGCGCGGGCGCTGCTTAAAGGATGAACAAGGAAAAATCATTGAAACGATCGGTGTCACTGTCGACGTCAGTTCACAGAAACAGGCCGACCTCCAACTGCAAGTGCAACGAGAGGAGATGGCGCATCGCAATCGCGTTTCGCTGATGGGCGAAATGACGGCCTCCTTTGCACACGAACTGAATCAACCGCTCACCGCCATTGCTAACAATGCATCGGCTGCGCGGCGCTTCTTAGATCGCGGAAATGTCGACCCGGCGATGCTGCGGGAATTGCTCCAGGCGTTGGCGGCCGACAGCAAGCGCGCCGGAGACGTTGTCCAAGGGATTCGAAGTCTTGTTCGCAAGGACACGAGTACCGCCCAAGCGCGATTGAATCTCAATTCCGTGATCAGTGACACGGTTCGCCTTGTGAGCACTGATCTTCTTAGCCGGGAAAGCGTCGTTAGCACCGAGTTCGACTCAGCCCTGCCGGAGGTGAACGCGGCCCCGGTCCAAATTCAACAAATCTTCCTCAATCTGATCACGAACGCGCTCGATGCCAGCGAAGGTTTGAGCCCGAGCGAGCGACGCATTATTATTAGTACGCGCTCGGACAGGGGCGACGTGGCCGAAATAGCAGTGCGTGATTTTGGGAGTGGCCTACCGAAGGATCGGCCGGACAAAATTTTCGATCATTTCTTTTCAACCAAGCAAAAAGGAATGGGGATGGGATTGACGATTGTTAGATCAATCGTCGAAGCACATGGCGGCACAATCACTGCCGAAAACGCTCCCGACCGTGGCGCGCGTATCGTTGTGCGGCTTCCGGCCGCGCGCGGGGAATTTGAAAAAAACAAAGCCGCGGCATGAGCGAACCTGACGCGGCCCAGGAGGTCTGTTTGCTCGATGACGACCTCTCCGTTCTCAACTCGATGCGATTTCTTCTCCTGGCGGAAGGTTTCACCGTCCGGGCGTTCAATAATCCGGAAGAGTTTCTCGCCCACGCTACGAAGAATCACGTGTCGGTGTTAGTGACCGATATCTGGATGGATCGCGTGACGGGGCTGGAAGTCTTGGCGCGGTTGTGCGCGATTTCGCCAAAAACGAAGGTGATTGTGATTACGGCGCGAGAGGATTCGGCTGCGCGGGCGACAGCAACGGCGATCGGCCCAGTCGCGTTTTTCATCAAACCGTTCAACGACGAGAAATTTATCGCTGCGGTGCGGGAAGCCCTGGGATAGCGGGTCGTCAGACCAAAGTCCTATATCCGGCGGCGCGAACGCGCGCCGATAATTTTCGGTAATCAACTTAAGGCAAATGCTATGAAGCCATGCGTCCGTCGATCCGATTTCTATAAATCAATTTGCTGCAACGCGATCGTTGCCTTCTGCAACATCGCCATTCTGTTGCTGGCCTTCTCAATTTGTTCGGCACAGACACAACCACCCCAAGCGCAATCGCAGGAGATGACAACCACCAGTTCGACCCCGGAAACGCCAAAGATTCCGAATGATCAACTGGATTCGTTAGTCGCGCCGATCGCGCTTTATCCTGATCAACTTCTCGCCAACACCCTGGCTGCTTCCACGTATCCGCTTGAGATCATCCAGATGCAGCAGTGGCTGGATCGAAACAAGAATTTGAAAAACCAGGCGCTCGCGGATGCGGTCGCAAAACAGAATTGGGACCCGAGCGTGCAATCACTGGCCGCTACTCCGGAAGTTGTGCAGCGCATGGCCGGCAATATTCAATGGACGACTGATTTAGGAAACTCGTTTCTGGCGCAGCAATCCGACGTAATGGACGCTGTGCAACGCATGCGCGCGAAAGCCGAAGGCAAAGGAACCCTCAAGACCAGTTCGCAACAAAGAGTGGAGACGCAAACCGTCGAAGGCGGCAAGGGAGTGATCGTAATCGAGAACGCCGATCCACAAACGGTTTACGTTCCATCGTACGATCCGGCGGTGGTCTACGGCCAGCCAGCTTATCCGTACTACCCCTATTATTATCCTGGCTATTACGCGGGGATGGGTCTGGCTTTCGGTGCCGCTGCCCTTTGGGGCTCGTACTGGGGTGGTAACTGGGGCGATTGCAACTGGGGCAGTGGGGACGTCAACGTTAACAACAACAACAATTTTAATCGGAACAACATTTCAGGTGGCAACCGCCCCGGCGGCGGGAGACCGGGCGGTCCCGGCGGAATTGGTGGGGCTGGCCGACCCGGTGGAATTGGAGGACCTGGTGGAGTTGGTAGGCCTGGTGGAGTTGGTGGACCCGGGGGAGTCGGCGGGCCTGGCGGCGTTGGCGGACCTGGTGGGGTTGGCGGAGTCGGAGGGGCTGGCGGCGGCAAATGGCAACACAATGCATCACACCGCGGCAATGCGCCGTACGGCAACCGCGGAACGTCGAACAAATTTGGTCAAGCCAACACTCGTCCGAGTGCGGGTGCTGGTGCCGGCACCCGTCCCGGTGGTGGTGGTACAGGCGCTAGGGGCGCGAGGCCATCTACTCGGCCGTCAGGTGGCGTAGCCAGTCGGCCTGGCGGCAGTGCCGGGGCAAGACCATCTACGCGTCCTTCCGGTAGTAACCGAGTTGGTAATCGCACCGCATCGCGAGGGAGTTACGGCAACCGCGGCGGCGGATACGGTCGCGGCGGTGGAGGTTACGCGCGGGCTAGCAGCGCGCGAGGCGGTCGAAGCATGGGCGGCGGCGGATTTAGCCGAGGCGGCGGCGGCCGCGGAGGCGGCGGGTTCCGTGGTGGCGGAGGTCGTGGTGGCGGAGGTCGTGGTGGAGGCGGCGGTAGGCGATAAACAGTTCGATGAGGAAAAAACGAATGAAAACAAAACGAAACATTATGGCTTCGTCGAAACTCTTCATAATCGTCACAGCGTTTCTTAGTTGCGCCGTTCTTATGCTGGTCACTGACGCTGCGGAGAAAAAGCAAACAACTGGGGCGGCAGGGCAGTCGAAACAGGAAGCGGCAGCGTCCTCGCAGGCAAAACAAAAGCAATTCGACACGCCGGATCAGGCGGCTGATGCGCTTATCCAGGTAGCGGCAACATCAGATGCCGCCGGTGCAAAGGAAATTCTGGGCCCGGACAGTGAGGACATTATCAGCTCGGAAGATCCGGTGATGGATAAAAACCGCGCGCTTGCGTTTGCGAACAAGGCCAAAGAGAAAAAATCAATCCAGATCGATAAGAATGATCCTAATCGCGCCATTCTTGTGGTCGGCAACGATGATTTTCCGCTGCCGATTCCGATCGTGAAGAGCAAAGGTAAGTGGACGTTTGATACAAAAGTCGGGCGTGAGGAGATTCTCAATCGTCGCGTTGGAGCGAACGAACTGAACGCGATCGAGATTTGTCGTGGTTTTGTCGAAGCGCAGCACGATTACGCGGGGGACAAACACGACGATGCAAAAGTGAACCAGTACGCGCAGCATATTCTTAGCACGCCCGGAAAACATGACGGCCTCGCCTGGCAGAACGCGGACGGGACATGGAGTGGACCAGTTGGAGATGAGGTCGCGAAAGCGCTGGAAGAAGGTTATAAAGCGCAAGCCGGCACCCCCTACCATGGTTATTACTTTAAGGTGCTGAAGGGACAGGGAGCTGCTGCACCGATGGGCGAAATGGATTTCATGATCGGCGGAGCGATGATTGGCGGATTCGCTCTGGTCGCGGCTCCGGCTGAATATCGAGTGACCGGGGTTGAGACCTTCATCGTTGGCCCGGATGGGATCGTTTACCAAAAAGATCTCGGACCAGATACGCTGAAAACGTTTCAGAGTATGGACCGTTATAACCCTGACAAAACCTGGCAGGAAACCGACGACGACGAAGAAGACGACTCACCAGATTAATTCTTGAAGTCGCGCCTTTGAGTAGGTCTCATCCCGTGAGCCCAAAGTCCGAAAGCCCGGTGGAAAAGAATTCGCCAGGCTGAAAGCGTCCCCAGCGGACGACAATCGCAGCGAAAACTAAATAATATGAAGTTATCAACTCTTCGACGCCGTTTTCTCAATCATCTACCTCACATATCGGTCGCTATTGTTTGCATCGCATCGCCTACGCTAAGCTCGTCACCGCTTGTTGCTCAGCAACAGCCACCCTCCGCCCAACCAGAAGCCGCGACGAGCACAACTAACGTCCCTACTCAGGAAGCCGCGCCGAAAATTCCGAGTGATCAATTGGATTCGTTAGTCGCACCGATTGCTCTTTATCCCGATCCGCTGGTTGCCCAGATAATGGCCGCTTCCACGTATCCTTTGGAAGTCATCCAGCTTCAACAGTGGATGGCGAATAACAAGACCTTGAAGGACAAGGCGCTCGCAGATGCGGTGGCCAAGCTGCCTTATGACCCCAGCGTCCAATCGCTGGCCGCGTTTCCAGATGTCCTCAAGCAGTTAAGTGAGCATGTCTCGTGGACGACAGATTTGGGAAATGCTTTCCTCGGCCAACAATCGGACGTGATGGACGCAGTGCAACGCATGCGCGCCAAGGCGCAAGGCAATGGAAATCTACAAACGACCGCGCAACAGAAGGTGGAGACCCAAACAATTGAAAACAAGGAAGTGATCGTCATTCAACCAGCGGACCCGGATGTTGTTTCCGTTCCTCAGTACAGTCCGGCCGTAGTTTATGGTTCTGCGCCGCCGGCTTATCCTTACCCATACGCTTACCCGCCGGGGTATGGATTGCTCGCTTTCGGGACCGGGATTGCGATGGGCGCAGCGTGGGGAGGTGCTTGGGGCAGCTGCGATTGGCACGGTGGAGGAAACGTGACAGTCAACAACAACAACAATTTTAATCGAAATAATATCAGCGCTGGCAACCGACCCGGGCAAGGCGGGAACTGGCAACACAACCCAACTCACCGCGGTGGTGCTCCTTATGGAGATAGAAACACGGCTGGCAAATATGGCGGCAGGGGTCCCGGCCAGCAGGCGCGTGCCGGCGGAGCTGGAGTTGCGAATCGCCCCGGCGGTGGTGCAGGTGCCGGACTTGGAGCTCGCCCTGGCGGCGGCGCTGGAGTTGCGAGTCGGCCTGGCGGTGGTGCAGGTGCCGGACCTGGCGCTCGCCCTGGCGGCGGGGCTGGAGCTGGAGCTCGCCCTGGCGGCGGCGGCGCCAATAGCATTGGTTCTCGAAATCTCTCGTCCGGTGGCGGTGGCGGCGCTTTTGGCGGTGGCGGTGGCGGCTCGGTGCGCGCCGCTAGTAGTCGCGGCGGCAGCAGCATGGGCGGTGGCGGATTTAGTCGCGGCGGCGGTGGTCGCGGCGGTGGCGGTGGTCGCGGAGGCGGATTTAGCGGAGGAGGGCGTGGCGGCGGAGGCGGACGCGGCGGCGGCGGAGGGGGTCGACGCTAGAAGTCATGCACGAGGAAAAATAAATGAAATCAAAATTAGATTCTATGACCTCAACCAAAATTCTCCTGATCGTTTTCGCGATTGTTTGCGTCGTTGATCTTGCAGTCAACGCCGCGACTGAGACGAAAAAGGATTCGTCAGCAGTCTCACAACAGAAGCAATTTAACACGCCGAAAGAGGCAGCCGACAGTCTCGTTCAGGCCGCGGCCTCGTTCGACGTACCTGCGTTAAAAGAGATTCTCGGACCGGATGCCGCTGACATTGTCAGTTCGGAAGATCCAGTTTCGGATAAGAACAGAGCGGCCGCTTTTGCCGCCAAGGCAAAAGAAAAAAGTTCGGTTGGAACCGATCCGAAAAATCCGAACCAGGCAATTCTGACTGTCGGCAACGACGATTTTCCGTTGCCGATTCCGATCATGAAAAAGCAGGGCAAGTGGATGTTTGATACAAAGATTGGTCGCGAGGAAATTTTGAATCGCCGGATCGGCTCGAACGAGTTGGACGCGATCGCGATTTGTCGCGGTTTTGTCGAGGCGCAGCAAGAATACGCTCAGGAGAAACACGATGACGCGAAAGTTAACCAGTACGCGCAGAGGATTATCAGCACTCCCGGAAAACATGATGGTCTTGCCTGGCAAAATCCCGACGGCACGTGGGGAGGCCCGGTTGGACAAGGAATCGCGAGAGCGCTCGAACAAGGTTACACCCAAAAATCGCAACCGCAGCCTTACCACGGCTACTACTTCAAAGTTTTGAAGGGACAAGGTCCGGCTGCGCCAATGGGCCAGATGGATTTTGTGGTGGATGGTGCGATGATCGGCGGCTTCGCGATGGCGGCGGCTCCGGCGCAATACCGGGTAACCGGTGTGAAAACTTTCATCGTTGGTCCGAATGGCGTTGTTTACGAAAAGGACTTTGGACCTGACACGCTCAAAACGTTCCAGGAGATGGAGCGATATAATCCGGAGAAGGGTTGGCAGGCAACGGACGACGAATGGCCGGAATCCGACGAGCCGGTCAGTCAGGCGACAGGTAATTGAAGAGAACGTTTTCTCTCGGCTTGTCGACTGATCGGCGCGATCGTTCCATGTTTCGCGCAGAACGATCAGGCCACAGGGGAAGGCGTCGTTGCGGTTGCAACAGCAATTGAAGAATTACGGTTTTACGATACAGGACCGAGTGAGCGCGGGCCCGCTTAAGTGACCAATTAGCGCCGCCGTCGAAGATTTTTTTGATGCGATTCGTTAGGCTGGTTCTTTGGACGGTTGTCTGGCTCGTCGTCTTGCTCGCAGCATTGTGGGCGGTCGGCGCTCTCTATTACGATTTTCCAATCGCGACGCTGCGCGCATCTGCGGCTGTTGGCTTTACCATTCTTCTTCTGCTCACGTTGCTTTTCGTTCATGGACAAAGGCGAAAGCTGTTCATCGTCGTATGCGGCTTTCTGATTGTTCTCGCGTGGTGGCGGTTAACGTTGAAGCCAACCAACAATCGCCCATGGCAGCCTGATGTTGCCGAAACCGCGTGGGCTGAAATCAATGGCGACGACGTTACGCTTCACAATGTTCGCAATTGCGATTATCGAACTGAAACCGATTACACGACGCATTGGGAAACGCGCGTCGTTAAACTTTCGCAGCTTACTGGCGTGGACCTCGCGATCACTTACTGGGGCTCGCCTTATATCGCTCATCCGATCGTTAGCTTTCAGTTCGCTGATGCGTTGCCGATTTGTTTTTCGATCGAGACGCGCAAAGAAATCGGCGAAAGCTATTCAACGATCGCGGGTTTTTATCGACAATATGAATTGATTTACATTTGCGCCGATGAGCGCGATGTGATTCGCCTCCGCACGAACTATCGTCACGGCGAGGATGTATATCTTTATCGGACGCTGCTTTCGCCGACGCAGGCGCGCACACGATTCCTCGATTATGTTGGCTCGCTCAACGCGCTGCACGCGCGGCCGCGCTGGTACAATGCCCTAACCACCAACTGCACAACAGCGATTCGCCAACAGCACGCCGCAAGCGATCGGGCGCCTTGGGACTGGCGGATCCTCGTAAACGGCAAAGGCGATGAAATGCTGTACGAGCGCAAACTCATCGTGACCGGCGGGCTCAGTTTTGCTGAATTGAAGCAACACAGTCTGATTAACGAATGGGCGCGCGCCGCTGACAAGGAGCCCGATTTCTCACGCCTTGTTCGCGAAAGTCTCCCGAAAGACTAGCCGGAGCTAAATCATAGGACTTTCGTCCCATACCGGATCGACAGTCGGTCTCCCATCATTTCTAATCGCGGCAATGTCGATCCAATGAAGGATACCTTGCAAATTGAATCCGGCAGGTTGGCACTGCGACGCTTTTCTTCAATTGAGCTTTTGATCGCGATTGCAGTGTTTTTCGTTTCAATGCCTTTTATAGAGCCTCTCCGGGTCGGTCCTCTTATTGAATCGATCCTGTTCACTGTCGTTCTTGCCTCGGGGGTGCTAGCGATCGCCGATCGGCGACGGGTTGTGGTTGTTGGGGGGGCGCTGGCGCTTGCTGCCTTGACGGGTCGATGGATGCATCATTTCCGGCCCGATCTAATGCCGCCGGAGCTGTTTCTTATCGCCGGAATTCTTTTTGTGCTTTTCGTCATTATTAGCCTTCTGCGATTTGTTCTGAAAGCGTCGGCGGTCGACGCGGAAGTCCTCTGCGCGAGTATTTCCGCTTACCTGCTCCTCGGGTTGCTCTGGACTCTTGCTTATTGGTTGGTGGCCGAGCTAATTCCGAACGCGTTCGCATTTAGCGGAGCTGACAAATCGCTTGAAGGCTTCAACGGTTTTTATTTCAGTTTCATCACCATGAGCACGGTTGGTTACGGCGACATCACTCCGGTCGCGAAAGTGGCGCGGATGCTCGCTGCGATGGAAGCGATAACCGGACTTCTTTATGTCGCGGTCTTGATCGCGCGGCTGGTTGCTCTCCAAGCGATGCCCAAATCCCATGAGCCGTGATGCACTAAGAATTGCGAACTGGCAGCGTGTTGTCGCCGCCGTCACGTGCGCAGTGTTTCTTGCGAGCTGCGCGACGCAACCGGCCGGCTCGCCGAATGTCGTGGCCGCCGCAAAAAGTTTACGCGCGGCGCGCTCATCACAGCTTTCGGCGGAGGCGCGTGCTGCCGATTATTTGCATGCAGCGGCTCTGACTGCTCCGGACTTGGGCTCAGGAATCCAGCCAACTGCTGCGCGCCAGACTTACAACGCGGCTTCCGCTGAGTTGACGATTCTTTTGCGATCAGCTGAAGGCGGTCGTTTCTGGAATCATCCGCTCACGCTGACCGCCAGCAACACTACTTACCATCTCCGCCTGCAACCTGCCGAGTACGCTGTCTGGTCTCCCAACTATTTCACGTCCTTCGTTCCTTCGGTTCAGATCAAAGAGAAATTGATAAAGAAAGAGAACCATCAGGTTGGCGTCGGTGGTTCGCTCGTTGGAATTCGGCAAGCTAATCCCCGCGAAAACTTTGCACCTTTAAGAGGCACGAGCGCTTCGGTCACCGCGACTCTCGCTTTCAAAGGAACTGAAGCGACTCTTGCGTTGCGCCGTCCGGCCAAACAACCTCGCACGATGGTGGAGGGCCGAGTTCGTCCACTTGAGGTCGACTTCTCGGCGCCGATCAGCTACTACCAACCGCCGGCAAATCTGTTGCTGGTGGGAGTGATCGCGGGACTCCGCGGCAGTCATTACGCTGAGAAGACCGGCCTCTACTTTCTTCAGCCATACGATCCGGATCGGGTTCCGGTCGTATTTGTGCACGGTCTTTTTGGGACGCCATTCACTTGGGTGGAGACGATTAACGGCCTTCAAGCCGACCCCGAAATCCGCAAGCATTATCAATTCTGGGTATTTGCCTATCCGACCGGTAATCCGATTCTTTATTCGGCGCTTCGATTGCGCGACGAGCTGGCCAAAGTCGACAAACTTTATCCGAATCATCGTCCCTACGTTGTGGTAGGCCACAGCATGGGCGGCATGCTGACCCACGCCCAGGTCATAACCGTCACTCGATCCATGTGGGAGCGCGATAAGAATATTGGGGCGGCGGCGAAGAGTGTTTTCTCCAACAATTCGGTCGACAGTCCGGTGGTGCGTGCGATGACTTTTCGGGCAAATCCTCGAATCAAACGCGTTGTCTTTGTTTGTACTCCCCATCGCGGTAGCGACATTGCGAGTGGTGGAATCGGCAGGTTTGGGATCAGTTTGATTACTCTTCCCCTGACTGTCGCTAAAACGATGACGGATGCGCTAACTTCTCAGGAGATTGCGCAGTTAACCGGTTCTTCCAAGCGTTTGCCGAACAGTATTACGGGCCTGAAACCATCGAATCCGTCATTTCCAGTTGTGAACGGTGCGCCGATCACTGTTCCGTATCATTCAATCATCGCCGATCGCGGAAAAGGCAACTCGCCTAACAGTAGCGATGGCGTGGTGGCCTACTGGAGCTCGCACCTCGACGGCGCAAAATCGGAGAAAATTGTTCCCGGTCCGCACACATCGTGCGCTCTTCCGGAAACAATTACTGAGCTCGATCGGATTTTGGAGTTGCACGTCAAAAATCTTTAACACCGAAACCGCCCATGAAACTCCCGCCCGACTTTTATTTTCGTCCGGAGCTAAACCTTCTTCTCTGGAAGCCGCGCGGCGTGCTAAACGAAAAAGGAGTAAACAAAGTCATCGCGTTTATCAAAGAAGCGGAGGCCGAGTCGCAAGCGAATGAGCTTCGCTTCATCGATACGACCGCGCTGACGGCTATCGATCTTAACTTTCGCTACGTTTTTCACGGCGCGCTTTATCGGCGTATGTCGCGCATGGGACGGGCGCCCATTAAGTCCGCGTTTTTTGTCGAGGACTTTGCGTTTGAGCACTACTTCAAACTGCATGCCTTGTTAACCGACCATTCGCCGCTGCAAGTTAGACTCTTCAAAGAACTAGAAACCGCGGCGAAATGGTTGAACGTTCCAATCGAATCACTTCAGACGCCGCCTGCGTGAGTTTTCATCATTGCTTGCGCGATCGGACTGCGCTGCAAGCCAGGCTGCGCGATTATCTCGAATCAAGGCGATCGCCTCCTTAATCGTGTTCACGCAATGCGGAATCGTAAAATCGACTTTGCTGGCAAGTTCGCTTCCTTCAATCAGCATGGTTTTTCGGCCCCATTCGACAAGGTCAGCCCACATTTTTCCCACCAGAATCAGCGGATTGTTATAAAGCTTGCTCACTTGAAGCAATTGCCACGCAAGTGACAACTCCAACAAAGTGCCAATCCCGCCCGGCACCACGACAAACGCATCGGAAGCGATCATGAAATGGTGCAGCCGCGAGAAAAAAGTCCGGTGTTCGTAAGCCAGCCCGACAAAAGGATTCACCTGTTGCTCAAATGGCAGCTCGACGCGAATCCCGACTGAGCGATGCAACGCCTTTGGATCGGCCGAAAGGGCACCTTCATTTGCCGCTTGCATGATTCCGGGACCGCCGCCGCTTATAATATCGCAACCCATTTTCGTCAGCTCGGCGGCAAGTCGCTTCACTCCTTGGTAAGCAACCGAACCGGGCTGGAGTCGCGCCGATCCAAAGATTGTCACGCGATAATTTTGTCGCGTCGTCCGGCGAAGCCGCGTCAATTCATTGACCACTTCCCACAAACCGGTCACGGCGCGTTCAAGGAGTGCTACCGTCGCATTTTCATCGCTCAACCGAACGATGTCCGATTGTCCAAAAGCTTCAGTTGATTTCTTCATTAGCGATCTTCGCTAATTGGCGACCGCCCTTTCGAGGGATTTAGTGTCCGCCCTCGATTATTTCCTTCATCGCCTTTCGCCCTCGCTCCTGCAGCGGGCCCATTCCGCTTCCCGGCAGGAACCACATGCCTTTATCTTTGTCGCGGCAGTAGATGATGTTTACGCCGTCACTCGCTATCGCGTGATGAAACGTCGAGCCAGGATTTTCGGCGATGAAATTGAAGAAGGTCTCCCGCCATGGATCGTCGGCGTAGTGAAAAATCTCATTGCCGATTTTCTTTAGCTCTTCAGCGGTGACCAGACGAATGGTTTTGGCGAGCGCTTTACGGCGTTCCTTGTTGAGGTTTTCGAGATCGAATTTTTCAAATGGCATAGGATTGAGCCTTTCTCTTCATGTTCAGAACTCAATGGTTTCGTTCATCTTTGGTAGTTTAGACGCTAGGCGGTGCCGCTGTTGGATTAGCCGGGCGAGGGCCGTCCGCTGATCGTCGTCGCCGTGTGTTAAAACAACGCGCGGCTTGGAGGGAGCCACGATGCTGAACCAATGCATCAGATCCGTTTGTCCGGCATGAGCGCTGAAGCCGCCAAGCGTGTGGATCTTTGCTTCGACCGCGATTCTCTCGCCGAAAATGCTGACTTCCTTTTCGCCATCGACCAGACGTCGGCCTAACGAACCGTGACCCTGATAACCAACAATCAAAACCTGAGTCTCAGGTTTCCAAAGATTTGCCTTGAGATGATGCAAAATTCGCCCGCCATTGCACATGCCGGCTCCGGCTATCACCAGACACGCCCCCTCCGCGTCGTTGATTGCACGCGATTCGTCAGCAGTCGCGGTCGGTCGCATCGTCTTCAAATCTTCACGCAACGGCCGGTCGCGGATAAACGCTTTCATCTCGTTATCGAATAGATCGAGATGCTTCACGTAAATATTGGTCGCCTCAATCGCCATCGGGCTGTCAAGGAAGATCGGGAACGGCCTGATCTTTCCAGCGCGAAACATTCTGCCGATCAATAGCGTAATCAATTGCGCCCGGCCGATCGCAAACGCCGGCACGAGCATTTTGCCCCCGTGGCGCATCGCTTCGGTTACGATTCGTTCGAATTCAGCGACCGTGTCCTTAAACGAACGGTGATCGCGTCCACCGTAGGTCGATTCGAGAAAAACAAGATCAGCGTGGGGAAACGGGTCGAACTCGCGCAACATCGGCGCGCTTCGTGGACCGAGGTCGCCGGAAAAAACAATGCGCTTGGTGCGGCCGCCTTCGTTGATTAATAGCTGAATGCTCGCGGAACCGACCATGTGTCCGGACTCCGCCCAGATCGCCTGAATTCCGGGTGCAACATCGACCGGCTTTAAGTAGCGGACCGGTTGCAGTTGGGAAATGATCGAGTCGACCTCATCGGTCGTGTAGAGCGGTGCAATCGGCGGTTGTCCAGCGCGTTTTCGCCTTCGGTTTTGCCTTTCACAATCAGACATCTGCAACCGCGCGGAATCTCGCAAGATCAATCTTGTCATGTCGAGCGTCGCGGGCGTGCCAAGAACGCGGCCGGCGTAACCCATCTTCGCGAGTAGCGGCAGTCGTCCGGTGTGATCGAGATGTCCGTGGGTTAGGAGAACCGACTCCAGTTTTCGGTTCGGTGTTGTGGGTGGCCGGTTCAGCGCTTCGGATTTTTTTCCCCCCTGGAAAAGCCCGCAATCGACCAAGATCCTAGCCTCTTTGGTCTGAACACTGTAGCAAGAGCCGGTTACTTCACCGCCGGCGGCTCCGATGAGCTTGATTTTCATCGTCGCCTTTCCTTACTGGCTCGCACCCAAGCAGACCATCAGACCTTGGTCTTATTCTCGCTCGCGCATGTCTCGCGAAAATGAAGAACTCAATGAAGCAGCTTCTTCACGAGATCCGAAGCAATCGATTGCTTTGGCTATTGATCTTTGTCCCGATCGTTTTGGTCGCGGAGAAACTAAAGCCGGAAGCGCATACCCTGTTGTTCGTCCTCTCTGTTCTCGCGATTTTGCCGCTGGCTCTTCTCCTTAGCCACGCAACCGAATCGGTCGCGGCAAAAACGGGCGACTCGGTCGGCGGTTTGCTGAATGCGACCCTCGGAAATCTGACTGAGCTGGTGATCGCAATTGTCGCTCTTCAGGCCGGCGAGTACATGCTGGTCAAAGCTTCTATCGCCGGCGCGATCGTCACTAATACGCTCTTCATGCTGGGCGCATCTTTTTTACTCGGCGGTTTGCGCCATCACGTTCAGGAATACAATCGCGTCGCCGCGCGCGTGCAGGCTGGTCTCCTGTTTCTGGCCACGGTCGCGCTCTTAATCCCCTCGGCTCTGGACGCGCACGAATCAACGCGGCCTGCTCGTTTTGCTCAGGATTTGAGCGTCGCGTTGTCAATTTTGCTTTTGATCGCTTACGCGCTCGGCCTTTTCTTTTCGCTCAAGACGCACCGTGAATTATTTGCGGGAGCGGCAGAGGAACAGGAAGCACCATGGCCAATCGGTCTCGCGCTTGGCACCCTCGCCGGCGTCACCATTTTCGTTGCGCTAGTCAGCGAAGTTTTCGTCGGTTCGGTTCAGCAAGCGGCCGTTGCTTTCGGAATGACGCCGGCGTTCGTCGGCTTCATTGTGGTTGCTTTGGTTGGGGCAGCCGCGGAAATGGCGGCTGCATTTTCCGCCGCCCAAAAAAATCATCTCGATCTCAGTGTAGGCATTGCTCTTGGCAGCGCCGCTCAGATCGCTCTTTTTGTCGGGCCAGTTCTTGTCTTACTCAGCTTTTTCGTTGGCCCCGCGCCAATGGATTTACATTTCTGGCCGGCCGCGGTCGTGATGATATTTTTCGCTACAATAACGGCAGCGTTGGTTACGACCTCCGGCCGTTCGGCGTGGTTCGTCGGAGTTCTCGTGCTCGTTGTTTATCTGATGTTCGCGACCACGCTTTATCTTTTGCCGCCGGCGCCAAACGCGGCCGCAAGCACTTCGCAAGCCGGCCACTAAAACGACGTCTTACCGCTTGTTCGCGTTAGCGCGGAAATATCGCGATACGCGCGACCGCAAACGCGAACACTGCGACCGCAAAAAGAAATGATACGGTGCGCACGCGACGCTGCTCGAACTTACTCGCGGCGTTGGCGAAAAACAGCACCGCTGCAAACAGGACTGTGTTCGCCAGGTACTGGCCGGAAAGGGTGCCGGCGCGGCGCGCGTCCTCTATTTGCGTCGCTGCCTTTTCGGTTGCTTCCGCTGCTTCATGAGAGCCTCGCATCTCGTACAAATTGGGAACGAATGGGTGCGGATCCGCCTTTGGATTTTCAAATGGCTTCTCCGCCATCCAGGCATCGTACGCTTTCCGCACGTCGGGTGGAAACCGTTGCACATAAAAATCTGCCAATGTCTGGTTACCTGCCTGTTGGGCAGCGAGTAGTTCCATGAACATCGCCGTATGGATCGTCAGCGCCTGCGTTGCCTGAATGTTCAATAGGGCGGCGCGTCGCTCCAAAATGTTGAATTGATTCAAGCTGCGATTGCTGTGCCGGGTCCAGGCCGCCGATTCATATGAACACCATGCCGTACCCACAGTTGCCATCGCCATGATCAACGCCGTGACCGGCTCGAGCCATTTTTTCTTGGGGGCATTCTCTGGTGTTGTTTCCATTGCAGGGTTAACTCGCTCTGAAATTAACCTGCGAGTCGATTATCGCGCTGCCCCAAATGGATGAGACCTAAGTCCTATAGCTTGCCCACCGCCCCCCGACTGAACCTTACAAAAAGAGGAAAACCTATGAACCTTAAGAGACCTATTTCGACTATCGCAATCCTCATCGCCGCGGCCGGAGGCGTTTCCTTTCTGACCAGCTGTGCCGAGATGGAAGCGACCAATACGAAATCGCTGTTATCGGCGGCGGGCTTCCGCACAATTACGCCGACTACTCGGCTGCAAAAGGAAGTCTACGCGCAGCTGCCCGCGTATCACGTTGAGCGCGTCAGCATGAAGGGCAAAACTATTTACGCTTTCAAGGACGAGAAAGCCGGGATCGCATACGTTGGTCACGAAGCCGAGTATCAGCGTTACAAAAACCTCTGCATCCAGCAACAGATCGCCCAGGACTACTACACGGCGGCAACATGGGATCCCTATTGGAGCGGTCGCTGGTACGGCGCTTGGGGCTATCGCGGAATGTACTGGTAAGCTAGACGACGCAAAGCCCGTTTTGGCCTAACGAATTCCGGCTTAACCGTGGGATCAAGCGACAGAGCCGGATTTTGTCTATCGCTGCTCAGTGTCGTATTCTAGCACATTCCGGCAGATCGTCCGTGGAACAAACCTAAATTCACCCCCGGCGCGCGCTCTCGGCCCTACCGCGCGACGCAAACGGTCTTCGGCTCGGTGAAAAATCTCAATGCTTCCTCGCCGCCTTCGCGGCCGACGCCGCTGGCTTTCATGCCGCCGAAGGGAACACGAAGATCGCGTACGAGCCAGCAGTTTACCCAAACCGTGCCGGTGTGGATTTGCTCGGCGACGCGATGGGCACGACTGAGATTTTGCGTCCAGACAGTCGAGGAGAGTCCGTAATCGACGTCGTTCGCGTGACCGATTACTTCATCTTCGTTGTCGAATGGTGTGATCGTGGTGACCGGGCCGAAAATTTCCTCGCGATTGGTTCGACAGGCGACCGGAAGATCGACAATCACTGTCGGCGGAAAGAAATAACCGTCGCGGCAACGATTGTTGATTGGCGATGGCGCTTTGCCACCGAGGGCGATCTTGCCGCCTTCTTTCTGGGCAAGGTCGACATAGAACTTCACTTTATCAAGCTGTGTCTTGTTCACGATCGCACCCTGCTCGGTTTTTTCGTCGAGTGGATCGCCTTGTTTCAACTTCGACGCCTCGTCGGTGAATCGATCGACAAAGTCTTTGTAAATGGAGCGCTCGACGAAAACGCGTGAGCCGCTCAAACAAACCTGACCCTGGTTGGCGAATGACGAGCGAACACTGCCGGTAATTGCCGCATCTAGGTCGGCATCGGCGAAAACGATGTTTGGATTTTTGCCACCGAGCTCGAGCGAGATCTTCTTGAACAACGGCGCGCACGCTTCTGCCACTTTCCTCCCGGTAACGGTGCCGCCGGTAAATGAAATGGTGTTGATCTTTGGATGGGCAGTGATCGCTGCGCCGACATTCAGGCCGGTTCCGTGGACTATGTTCAGCACGCCGCTTGGCAATCCTGCTTCGACGCAAACTTCGCAAAGCAAGAACGCCGTCATCGGCGTCAGTTCGCTCGGCTTTGCGATCGCCGTGTTCCCAACCGCAATCGCGGGCGCGATTTTCCAGCTCAACAAATAGAGCGGCAGATTCCACGGTGAAATCAATCCGGCGATACCGCGCGGTTGACGCAATGTATAATTGAACGCAACCCCGTCAGTGACATACGCCTCATTCTCGGTGTGAAGGATCGCGGTCGCGAAAAAACGGAAATTCGCGATTGCGCGGGGAATATCCAACGTGCGGGCCAGCGTGATCGGCTTTCCGGTGTCGATCGATTCCGCGCGCGCGAATTTTTCCAAGTCGTGCTCAATCAGGTCGGCAATGCGTAAAAGAATCTTAGAGCGCTCAGCCGCCGGCTTCTTCGACCAATCCGGAAACGCTTTCTCTGCTGCCGTGACGGCAAGCTCGACATCTTCTTTTCCGCTGTCGGCAACTTGCGAGTACGGTTTGCCCGTGGCCGGCTCGATGTTATCGAGATGCTTTCCACTGACAGGTTCGACGAACTTGCCGTCGATAAAATTCAGAATTCGGAGCGACTCCTTCTGCACGCAAAGATTTTAGACGTCCAACCCGCCTTCGCAAAGCCTGCGTCCCTACGCGCCGTCGTTCGTCCAGGCAACGGCGTGGGCACGGACTGGATGATCAAAGCCTTTCAACGTCATTTCACCGAGATCTTCGAACGGCAGGATTTTCCCTTCACACAGCTCGGCGACAACATTGGAAACGAGAATTTGCTCCCCCTTGGCATGGGCACAAAGACGAGACGCCAACTGCACGGTGACGCCAAACAAATCGTTGTGGCGCTCCACCGGTTCGCCAGCGGCAATGCCGACGCGCACGCGAATCGCCCGATCAGCTTTATCTTGCATTTGTTTGGTAATTTCCCGTTGCACACGGGTCGCGCATTTCACTGCGCTCGCGGCCGAGACGAATGACGCCATGATGCCGTCGCCGAGATGTTTGACTTCGCGTCCACCCGACTCCGCGAGTGCGTCGCGGACAACGCTGTCGTGCACGGCCAGCAATTCCATCGCAGCTTCGTCGCCCAATTGCTGAGTCATCACCGTCGATCCGACAATGTCAGTGAATAGAATTGTCCGAATGCCCGGGTCGCGATCGTGCGTAGATCCGCCTGGCAGAACGACTGCTCCAGCGCTGTTGACGTGACTTTCGCCCATAAAAAGCTCGGCAACTTCCGGGTCCACACGAATCACTTTCTCTGCCACCAATCCATGGGCTTCGCGATGGACCCGCTTGGCCGCTTCGGCGTTTGGAGCATGACAGAGACAAAAAATCCTGCCGGTCTTTTCGTTGACCCAATACTTGTGATACGTGACACCGTATTTGTCTTGAACGGCAACGTCGTTCGCGTGCGCTTGGGCAACGTCCTCGGCAGAAACGCCTCCCGAGATTTCGTGAATGTCCATGTAGGTCGGCATACGATTTCCCTAAGCCAAGAACGTGGCGCCGGCAAATTTATCGACCTGAAACGCGATGGGAGACGTCGATCGTAGGCGAGTGAGCGAGCGTTTGGTAGACAACGCAATAGCGTTCGGTGAGGCGGAGCAGCGTCGCGATTTGTTCTTCCGTTGCATCGGTCTCGAGATCGAAACGGAGTCGAATATTTTGAAAGCCAACCGGAACCTCTTTGGACACGGCCAGCGTTCCGCGAAAATCGATATCGCCTTCTGCGCGAACAGTTGCGTCGCGCAGCGGAATTTCGAGGGCAGTCGCAACCGCTCGCAAAGTTACGCCGGCGCATGCGACCAATGATTCGAGTAACATGTCGCCGGAACACGCGCTCAATCCGTTGCCGCCGGTTGCCGGGTGAAGGCCCGCTTCGACCAGCCTCTTGCCAGTCGCAACATTGCACGTTACGCCTTCACCGATTTTGCCTTCGGCACGAAGCGTGATCATCGCGGATTTCGGCTCCTGTCGATACCTCTCTTTAATAGGAGTCTGTAACGACTTTAGTTCGGCAGCTTTCATGATTAGGCGGGCGCGCGTTTTGCGTCGCTCGGCTTGATATTCTGATTTACGCGAAAGAGGTTCTCCGGGTCGTATTTGGCTTTGATCTCGGCGAGACGCTTGTAATTAGCGCCGTAGGTCGCTTTTACCCGGTCTTCGCCTTCCTCCATCATGAAATTGACATAGGCCCCGCCGGCCGAGAAGGGATGAAGCGCGTCGAAATAATCCTTCGTCCACTTGGTTATTTTCTCCTTGTTCGCCGGATCTGGATCGACGCCGACCATGACCTGCGCCCAGTTTGCGTCGCGATAATTCCACGCTGTTTTCTCTTTCCCAATACGAGCTGCCGCGCCGTTGATCGGATAAAGATGCATCGTGGAATGCATTGATGGCAGCGCCTGACTAAAGCGAACATGCTGCGCGATTGCCGCGTCGCTCAGTTCGTTCACGAAATCGGCGCGCCAATACCATTGCAGTCCGGGTGGGTAGATTGGGTCGAACAAGGTTTGCAAGGCCGGTTGGGGCAGCGGACCGACAAAGTCCAACGCGGGTTTTTTGAACGCGCGAATCGGTTTGAACATTACTTCGGCCTCCGCCTGCGGCGCGGTGCAGGTCCAAACGATTCCGCACATCTTTTTGAGATGGAGATCTTCGGGGAACGGCGGCCACGGCGGAACGGTAAGAAACGCAAACCATCCGTTCAGATCGTCCGACGCGTCGACGATGAATTCGCGATACCACTTCATCACGTCAGCGGCGTCGCTCAATTCGTAGAGCATTGGTCCGGCGTAGAGCATGTCGATCTTGTGGAGTTTGAACTCGAACGCAGTTACGACGCCGAAATTTCCGCCGCCGCCGCGCAGCGCCCAATACAAATCGGGATTTTTGTCCGCGCTTGCCTTGACAAAATTTCCGTTGGCCAGCACGACGTCGGCTGAGAGCAGATTGTCGATGGTCAATCCGCATTTGCGGGTGAGATGGCCAATGCCGCCGCCGAGCGTCAATCCGCCAACGCCCGTCGTGGAAATGATTCCGCTCGGCACCGCCATTCCAAATGCGTGCGTGGCATGATCGACATCGCCCCAGATGCAGCCACCACCGACCGTGGCAGTGCCGCTAGTTGGATCGACTCCGGTGTATTTGATCGGTGCCAGGTCGATCACCAATCCATCCTCGACAATTCCGAGGCCGCCGGCGTTATGTCCGCCGCATCTAACGGCGAGCAATAATTTGTTTTCGCGCGCAAAATTCACGCACAAAATCACATCCGCCACGTCCGCACAACGTGCGATCAATCGCGGCTTTTTGTCGATCATCGCGTTGTAGACCTTGCGCGCTTCATCGTAATTAGCCTCGCCTGAGCCGATGATCGTGCCTCGCAAACGTGCCTTTAGGTCCTTGATGAAATCTTCGGAACCTTTGTTACTCATCGAGCAGTGGATGAACGCCGCCTCAATCGCAGCATGATCGTAAATCCGAGCCGGTCAAGCCTTCGAGTCGCGGGCTGACTTTACCGGCACCAATCTTTAAGCTGCCGGCTTCCGCGGAACCAGATTGCCGTGTCGTATAGTGTGCTCATGAAAGTGTTTCCACTCGTTGGCTTAATTGCTTGCGCCGCGGTTCTGATCGGTTGCGAAACGATTCAACAAACGGGGAATGGGGGAACAGGAGCGGATGGTCGTGATCCAGCGGCAACAACACGAAAACGCACAGTATGGCGAATCGGACGTCAATCTTTGGAACGCGCACCAGGGCCGGTTGGTGAAAGAAACGAATCCGATGATTCCGTATTTGCCTCTGGCTCAACATCGACCGCCGAAGAGGCGCAGTGAAGGCGTCGATAAGTTATTTTTTTAAGCTTCCCTAAACAGCGCAATCCCTCTTAGACTGTAGGTCATGCGCGCAAAAACTTTCAGCCTTCTACTCCTGATCGGGCTCGTCAGTGTGTGCCTGGTCAATGGTCAATCACCTAGTCCTACCGCCTCGGCCTCGCCTGCGAAACATTCACGCAAGAAAGCGGCGGCCCAAGCGTCTCCCGCCGCGAGCGAATCGCCATCGGCAGAAGCGTCGGCTTCACCGGCGAAGAAGTCGCGAAAGAAAGCAACGGCAACACCTGCACCTTCTGCGGCAGCAGCTGCTTCTCCAGCTGCAACGACCCAAGCAGGGGTTGAGCCAGCATCCAAAGGCGCACGCAAGAAGGCCGCCATGGCGACTCCTCGGTCCGCGGCGTCACCAGCGGCTGCACCCGCACCGGGAGGCGGTCACGGTCTGGTATGGGTCAATACCGACTCGCACGTTTATCACAAGGAGAGCTCGCGGTTCTACGGAAAGACGGCGAAAGGGAAATACATGACCGAAGCCGAAGCGATCAAGGAAGGCAATCGAGCAGCGAAAGGGAACAATTGACGATCGCCTTGCGTAGATAATTAATTGGCGGCGGCGGCAGGTGAGATCCTGTCGCCGTTTCTAATTGTAGGAGAGGCAGTCCGGCTTTCCCGCCGCCAAACAAATTGTCGAGCTTGGCTTTTAGCATTACTAGTGGCTTGGGCCCTGCGAGAGTGTTAATTACTGCTAATGCTGCAGTAATCACAATTCTGACACCAATCGGTGCAAAGGCTTGCACCGAGATGAGCAATTCGCTCTAATCAGGTTTATGATGAAATCGTTGTTAAGCTTAGCAGTCGCAGGAAGTCTTGCCCTGAGCAGTCTCGCTCTGGCAGCGGGCAAAACGTATCAGGTAACGGGACCGGTTCTGGAGGTAAACGACAGCATGATCGCTGTGCAAAAAGGAAAGGACCGTTGGGAACTTGCGCGTGATGCGAGTACGAAAGTCACCGGTGACCTGAAAGTTGGCGCAAAGGTGACAATCACATACACCATGACCGCTACCGATGTGGAAGTTAAAGCCGATAAAGGGGCGGCAAAGTCAGAATCGAAGAAGAAATAAGCTCTTCAGTTGCCAAAAGGAAATCCGCGGCGGCGTTCGCCTCCGCGGATTTTTTGGGGTAGGCGCGTTCGCGAAATTGAATGGCTGGCAAGCCGTAGCCTTGAAACGATTCGAATTTTGACGGTAGCAAAGCCCGCCTTTGTTTCACGACAGCATGACAGCCTTCTCTATTCGCTTCGCTCCAAGCGAAGGTTGGCGGTAAGGGAGGGATTAATCCCAAGCTCCGCTTTGGCTCCAGCTTTAGAGCTTCGCTCTTAACCCTGCGCTCTGCGCCCCTCGATCGAGCAAGTTCAAAATCTCCCGATTCGTCAAAATCTTGGAGCTGCACCGATGACTGATTCACGGAAGTAGGTAGGCTGGCGGTGAGGGAGGGATTCGAACCCTCGGTGCCCTTTTTGGGGCACGGAGCTTTAGCAAAGCTCTGCTTTCAACCACTCAGCCACCTCACCAAAAGCTCGGGCCGACAATATGCTGCGGAATTGGCGATTGCCAATTTTCAAATGCTAATTGAAATGATTGGTAATGATCAGCGAATCGGAAGCGCGCGCGAAAATCTTGGATGCGGTGCAACCTTTGCCGGCGCGGAAGATGCCGATTCAGTCCGCGCTCGATCGTTTCGCAGCAGAAGATTCCTTCGCACGGTTTTCGCTGCCGATGTTCGACAATTCCGCGATGGACGGTTACGCGGTGATCGCGAGCGATTGCAAAGTCGGCAAGCGATTGCGCGTCGTCGGCGAGCAGCCGGCCGGTGTCAATCGCAAACTGCGCGTGTCGAACGGTACTACGGTTCGGATTTTTACTGGCGCGCCGATGCCGGCCGGCTCGGATGCGGTCGTAATGCAGGAAGACGTCACGCGCGAAGGCGATGAAATTGTCGTGAATGCGGCTGTCAATGTTGATGAATCTGTGCGAAAACGCGGCTGCGACCTCGGCGAGCGCCAAAAGATTTTGAGCAAAGGCGAACGAATCACCGCGACCAAACTCGCATTGCTTGCGTCTCAGGGGTTCGCCGACGTTTTAGTTGGAGGCGAAGTTCGCGCCGCGATTATTTCGACCGGCGACGAACTAGCGATGCCGGGAGAAAAACTTTACCCCGGACAAATCTACGACAGCAATTCAGTTTTGTTGCAATCGTTGCTTGAACTTTGCGGCGCGACTATTACGTCGACTGGGCGTTGCTCCGATGATGCGGGATCGCTGCAAAAAGAGTTTCTGGTGGCGGCCAAGAACGAAATTCTGATCGTGACGGGCGGCGTTTCCGTTGGCGAACACGATTTGGTTCAAGCAGCTTTGCGCAAACTCGGCGCGAAGATCGACATTTGGCGGGTTGCGATTAAGCCGGGTAAGCCGTTCTTGTTCGGGACCCTAGGTAGTTGTTTCGTTTTCGGTTTGCCCGGTAATCCCGTCTCCGCGTTCGTAACCTTTTTGCAGTTTGTTCGCGTTGCGATTCTGAAAATGATGGCCGCGGACAGTGTCGATCTTGCGAGATTGACGGCGACATTAACGGTCGATCAAATCAACGAGAGCGAGCGTGTCCATTACGTTCGCGGCAAATTCGAGAACGGAAGATTTACGCCAATCGGCCGACAGGAATCGCATGCGTTGTTTGGTCTGAGTCAATCAAACGCGTTGCTGCGACTTGATCGCGGCGAGTCGCTGCACGCCGGCGAGACAGTTCACGTTCAAGTTTGGTGCTAATTCTTTTCGCACGAGCGGTTTGACACGACTTGCGCGCATTTTAGGTTAAATGGCTTTGAGTACGGAAACGGTGTTCGCACAACCGCCCCCCAATCAAATCTGTGCTGACGCCGAGCGACTCGCCGACATCGTTCTCGAAATGCAGCGTTGTTTCGTGCTCCATCTGTGCAAAGAGCTCGCGCCTGGCAATGTTTCTTTCCCGCAGTTTTTTCTGCTCGCGTATCTCGATCAAAAAGAAGTGCTGACGATGTCCGCGATCGCGCAAAAAATGGGGCACACCACTGCGGCGGCGAGTGGGTTGGTGGCGCGATTAGAGAACCTGGGGCTGCTGGTTCGATCGGTCTCGCGCGATGACAGGCGCAAGGTGAGGGTATGCATTACAGCAAAAGGGTCCGCGCTGGTCCGCCGGATTCGTCAGGAAATAGTCGGCAACCTGATGAAGATCATGGAATATCTTTCCCCGGATGAACAAAAAGCGTGGCTGCAGATATACGGCAAAATTTACGATTACTGCCAATTAAAGGATTGTCGTTCATTAGCCGGCAGTGCTAAAAGGTAATCTGGATTGGTTGAATCCGCGCCTTAACCTTGGCGTACCAAACACCTGACGCCTTAACCTGTGATACGAAAACATTTCCTTACCGCCGGATTCAACTTAGCGGCATTTCTGGTTGCGTTGGTCGCATTCGGACAAGGTCCGATGCCTTCGGAAACGCCAGTGCCGACCCCGATGCTGGTTTCAACCACGACGCCCACGCCAAGTCCAACGCCGGCAATTTCACCAGGCGGAGCCGGAACTCCTCCAACTTTGGGCTCCCTGCCAATCACACCACCGCCGGCCACGCCTGGAATTACCGAGCCGGGCCTGGTCGAATTGGCCCCAGAATTGGTCCCAAGTTTCGAGTGGTCCGAAAAAGGCGCCCCTGTGTTTACGGTCGATAAGGCCGTGATTACGGCGCTGAAACAAAACCCCGCTGTCACGAGTGCCATTCAGGAGATTGAGCGCACCAAAGGCGTCATCATTCAGATTCGGGCAGAGGCCCTCCCGCAGATTGGCCCCAGCTTTAACTGGGAATGGAGGGATCACAACCTGCAGCAGACGACCACTATATCGGCCCTCAGTAGTGGTGGGGTGGGAGGTGGGGTGGGAGGAGGAGGAGGTGGTGGAGGTGGTGGTGGCTCGCCGGCACCGGGCGTTGGCGGAATCAAAAATTTACGGAGCGATATTTTCTACAACGTCAACGTAACCGGAACACAGCTCGTGTTTAACTACAGCACCTTTCGCGCGATTCGCGGCACCTTCTTCCAGCGGGATTCCGCCTATTTCGCGCTGCGCAACACAGTTGATCAAACGATCTCGACGACAAAAACGGAGTTTTATCAGGTCATACTCGATCGAGAACTGATCGTTGTTCAGGAAGAGTCGGTGAGGTTGCTCGCGAGCCAACTCAAGGACCAGGAGAACCGTTTCGAAGCCGGAACCGTTCCTCGTTTCAACGTGCTTCAAGCTCAGGTACAGCTCTACAATCAAATCCCGCAACTGATCACGGCCCGGAATAATTATCGAATCTCGATCTTGGTGTTGGCGAAAACGCTCGGCCTGGATTTTAATCCGGCCCGCGGGATCGCGGCGCCTTTGCGCGTCGTCGGGGAACTGACTTACATCCCGCGCAACATCGAACTGCTGTCGGATATCGAAACAGCCAAACGCAATCGTCCGTTTTTGAAGGAGGCGCGCGCTAACGTCCTCAACCAAATCGAGCAGGTTCACGTCGCAATCGGCAGTTGGTTGCCAACAGTCAATACCAGCGGCGGCGGCGAATGGCTCAGTAATGAATTCAACTCAAGTTTTGGCGATGTTTCGAAGGGCTGGCTAACGACCACCACCGGAAGCTGGCCGATTTTTGATAGCGGCATGGCCTGGGGCAAGATTAAACAACAACGCGCGCTGTTGTCGCAGCAAGAAATTACCTACGACGACGATGTTCGGCAGGTTGAACTCGAGGTCCAGCAAGCTGCTTCCAATTTGTTGCAGGATCGCGAATTGATTAAAGCCACCGAAAAAACTGTCGAGCAAGCCGAAGAAGCGGTGCGTCTGGCCAAAGCGCGACTCGATGCCGGCGCGGGGACGCAATTGGACGTGTTGAACGCGCAAGTGCAATTGACTACCGCGCAATCAACGCGATTGCAGGCGCTGTTTGGTTACGATTCGGCGCTGGCCGAGTACGATCGGGTCACCGGCACGCAGAGCTCCTTCACCGAACAATTCAACGGCATTGCCCCACGCGCGACCAAGACACGAACCTACTACACCGGCAGCGATGTCGATGCCCGAGGCCGGCCAAAACGGCCGACTGGCTGGGAGCCAGTCACAACGACCACGGCCACAACGACTTCACAGCGACCGGCCTCGAAGTAGAACAATCGTGATCTTTTCTCGGTGAGGACACAGGCTCGGGTGGAATTTTTTCCGGCGCTGGCTGGGCTCAAGCTTGTCCGGCACGCCTTCATCCAGCGAATCCCGGGCATCGACGTTTCAGCTGAGAAAGCCGAAGTTCTAAAACGATTAGATCGCATTCATGGCGACCTTCGCGGCGAGATTGGCATTGGAGATTGGCCGCTGCTTACTGCTCAACAAGTTCACGGAAACAAAATCGCCGTGATCGATCGCGCGATTGATCGCGACCAGGAATTTGCGGGTTGCGACGGCTTAATTACGAACCAAAGAAGAATCACGCTCGGTATTCACGCGGCCGATTGTTGTGTGGTTTATATTGTCGATCCAAAAACCCCGGTCGTCGGTCTAGTTCACTCCGGCAAAAAAGGGACCGAGCTGGCGGTGGCGGGAAAAGCGATTCAGGTAACGCGCGAACATTTTGGATCGAACCCGGCCGACTTGATCGTGCAGCTAAGCCCGTGCATTCGGCCGCCACATTACGAAATCGATTTTGCCGCAAAGATCGTCGATCAACTTCGCGCCGCTGGCGTGAAACAAATCCATGATTCCGGCGCCTGCACTGCGTGCGACATCGATCGCTACTATTCCTATCGCGCCGAAAAAGGAAAAACCGGTCGCATGCTCGCGCTCCTCGGCTTGGTTTAGATCGACATTTCCTCTTCGGCGCCGCGCTTGACCGGACAGATCCCGCGCTTTTTCGCGTTCGCGACGAAATCGAGAAATTCGCGCGCGGCATCACCAAGCTTCATCTCAGCTCCTTTTTCGATCGCGTTGCCGACATTCAGTCCACTCGCATAGACTAGTTTGAACGCCGCCTTGATTTCATCGCGATCTTTCGCACTGAATCCGGCGCGGCGCAGTCCGATCACGTTCAATCCGAAGACATAATTGCGTTCGGCCGCGATCACGAATGGCGGAATGTCTTTGCTGAATGCGGACGCGCCCTGGGTAATCGCCAGTCTCCCCACGCTGATGTTTTGATGAAAAACGCAACCGCCGCCTAAAAACGCGCCGTCCCCGATGCGCACGTTACCTCCGAGCAGACAATTGTTGGCGATGATCACATTGTTTCCGACTTCGCAGTTATGCCCGAGATGCGCGCCCGCCATGAGAAAATTTTCATGGCCGATTTTGGTTGCGCTACCTTCCGCGCTACCGCGGTGAATCGTGCAGTGCTCGCGAATTACGTTCTCGTTGCCAATTTTCACGTAGGTTTTTCGGTCGGCGGAAAATGAAACGTCCTGCGGTGCCGTTCCGATAATGGCTGCGTGGTCGACTACGTTGTCGGAGCCAATAACGACATCGGCTTCGATGACGACGTGTGACGCGATTGCCGACCTTGCGCCGATTACAGCGTACTCTCCGACCAGCGTGTATGGGCCGATGGTAACATCAGCGGCGATTCTTGCCGTTGGATCGACAATCGCCGTGGGATGAATCTTGCCGCCGCTCATGGTGTTTGAGGTGGGATAGAAATGGGGGGAGTTGGAAGTTTGTTCGCTGTAAAATCAGAGAGCGCGAAACTGCTCGAGCATTTCGCGAAATGCGTCGCCCAAACCGATGAGTGCGCTGTTGTACGGATTCGACGGCAGATTCTCGATTTGGGCCTGCGCCTCAGAGACCAATGTTTGTCCGGCATCGATTGAGGCGCCGAGTGCGCCGTTAGCCTGCGAGGAATTCAAAAGTTGCGCGATTTCCTCGAAGCGAGCGTCGAGAATCAGCTGTGAAAGGTGTTCTTTGTCTGGGCCATTACGTCCGCTCAGCAGCATCAGCACCGGCAATGTTAGCTTTCCTTTGCGCAAATCGCTCCCGAGCGTTTTACCCGTGAGCCGTTCTGTCCCCCCAATGTCGATGCAATCATCGTAAATCTGATATGCGGTGCCAATTTTTTGGCCAAAGACTTTCAACGAATTCTGCGTGGCTTGATCGGCTTTGCCGAGCATCGCGCCGAGGTCAGCCGCCGCTGCGAACAGCGAGCCGGTTTTCATCTCGATGATGCGCAGATAATCATCGATGCCGAG
>DATLJP010000031.1:0-87238 GCA_035538875.1 Chthoniobacterales bacterium
GTTTGCCCTACGGTGCAAGCAAATTGCTGTCTCGCCCATCAAAACAGGTCTAGCGAGGCTATAAAAAGATGAGATGGCGCGCGGGTTTTATTCCATGCGAAAAAAAATGTCGCGAAGAAATTCAGGCGGGTTTAATTTACATACTGCGCTAGCCGAGCCCCGTCTCGATCCGACACCAAACCACGGCAATGGCTTGGCTACACTTGGGCGGTCATTCGTCTCTTGATGATCGCCCAACTTTTATTCTCGACAGAATTTGTTCGGGACGACGCGCGCACACAATCTGGATCGCAGACGCGCATCGCGGCGACGGGAAGCGTTTCCTTGTCCGTGCGGATGAGATACTGACGGCGTTTGTGGAACTGGAAAGGCTTTGCCGAATACTGTGACGTCCGGTTTAGCTTCTTAGTAGTGCGAGTGAGTTCTCTCTTTCGAGTCCTTCATGGCTTGCGCGTTGCTGACTCCGTCGACAGGATCATTTCAATCATCTCCCTGTCACTTTGCAGGCCGGATCCGGTGACCTCGTCAACCACCCCGAGCCAATACGCCTCTTCCGGTGTTAGTTGATAATCTTTCGTTTGCAGCAGACGACACAATGAAACGACGAAATACCATAAGACCTCCAGCTTGTCTGCCGCATGGCTCTCCAGATAAACTTTGAGCTCTTCTTCTCTTTTGCTTTTGAATTCGGCGCCTTGCGCCTGGTTCAGAAACAGGCTGCCATAAACCTCCAGCAGAGCATCCAGGTCCTTCGTTTGCGAAGCGTAATCATGAATGAGATTGAAGTCGCTCGCCACTTCGCGCATTCCCGTGCGGCTCAACAGCCAATCATCTTCCTTATGCAGTCTGCTTCTGTAGTCCACGATGGCCCGCACCAACCCGGGCTCCAACTGCTTGTTTGGCCACTGCGCGACGTTCTTGCGCCTCTTCAAGTAATTATCGGCCGCAGTCTTGACCTCTTGCAGCGATTTTTGCTTTGCAATCGCCTCTCTCAGCAGCATCGCATTTCCCGGCTTGAATTTGGCCGTCAAAGCCTCGACCAATTCTTCCAGCCCTTCCGGTCCATCCCGAAATTTCTCGATCGCATCCTTCAACTGGACTACGCGCCAGATAATCCTTCGGAACGAAGAACGCGCCAGGCGAAGCGCAAGCCTTTCGTTGGCTTCTAGCAGATTGGCTGCGACCGAGGTTGCCCCCTCAAAAGTCAGCACCTGCTCGAACGCCTGTCTGGACCCGTGATAAAGAATGTCAGCTTGAGGTTCCGCGATGGCGTAATCACCCAGCGCCAACAAATCCGCTGCCGCGCTCGCTGCTGTCCCTATCGCGACCGTAATTAATCGACATCTTTTTCCGTCTTGATCCGGGGCCTTAATTAGAAAACGGATGCCCTCCGCTACTGCAGATGATCCCCCAGGGCTGTCGATGTAAAGGGTTATCGGATCTCCGCTGGCGGCTCGGAGCTCTTTTATTCGCGGGCTTAGGGCGTGCGCCGTCTCCTGGGTTATTTTTCCCGTCAGGAACAATGAGCGCGCGAAATTCTCTCGATAATCCTTGTCGTGGACGGGCATTTACGCCAACGCCGCCTCGTCGCCATTGTGCGACGCGGCCTCAGCCTTCCGATTCACCTCTATTCTGTAACGGGTCGAGTCGACAAACGCCTTCACATCCCCGTCATATTGCTCAACAATCATCCGAACAACACTCCCCAGACGTTTATCCACGCTCGGGGCTTGTTCTTCTAATTCAAGGCTTTGGTCTAGCATGTTTGTCAATCCCTTACGCTCCAGTAGCCGGCGCGAGAGCTTCGCGCCAGCCACCTTGCGTTTCAATCGTCATCGGATCACACCGCAGCGTAACCCAGAAACTCCTTTGCTTTGGCCACTTCGGTATCCCATTTCTTTAACTGTTCCGGGGTAAGGAAGCGCTCCACCGCCTCGCGCAGTTCGGTTCGGTGAGATCCGACCGCTTTGATGATGTCCTGCCGGGTAACGTCCGGATGGGACTTTTTGAATTCAAACAGCCTGCCGGCCGCAAAAGCCAGCCGCTCGTGAAGTTTTGTCTTTTGTTCATCCGAGAGGTTTATATCCCCAGCGAAGCGTTTGAGTTCATCTTTGATCATTTGAGCTTGTTCAGTGCTAATATCCATTCTTCCACTCCTTATTAAACTAAACCGGGAATTTGAATTTGGCTCCCGTCCGCCATCCGGCCAGATTGTCCACTCTCGGGGCACACTCGCCGGATGGGCTAATACATCGCAGGTTAAACCTTAATCAATTGGACTTTAGTCCTATAAGCCTTCGGCCACGGGTTCGCAATTCGCTATGTGGGTTTCTACGGGCACGCACACCGAGGCGCGATGTTTTCATATCGTGCATGCGATTGCCAACCAGAATGCCAAATGTCGTCGGTGTCGTTGGCCATAACGGGTCCGCATGCGTGCGCGCCGGTGTGTGGTAAGGAACACCAAGCTTTCGGAGGCGGAGAAATTTCACGGTCGTTTTCTACGGTCTAAAGATTTTTGTCTGCAAAACTACGCAATTCAGCGAAACGCGTCGCAGATCGGATTCGTTAGGTTTACCTATGAAAAACACGCTGTGCAATGCTGTGAAACGATGTGCAATTCGTTAGGCTTGAATCCGTAGTCAGATGCTCTATCCGGTTGAGCTACGGGAAGAGCCGCTAATTTGCGGAGGAAGTGCAGGGCGTCAGCCGGCAGCGTCAGCGAAGTGCGCATCGACGGCGCGAAACAATTGAAACAAATTTGTAGGGAAATTTTGACGAAACGAATCTATCGGGCGCGGAACGACAGCCGGATTGCGTGGCTAATTTCGGTAGAACCGGCATCGCAGTCAGATGCGTTTGTAAAATGGAGAATCATCTATGAAATCACCGCAACCGGATCAATCACCCAATAGCGACAATCATCATGTCAGTCGAAGAAGCTTTATCGGAACAACCGCAGCCGGTGGCGCTGCATTGCTAGCCGGCGGGCTCGCATCGTTCTTCAAAGAGAGCGCAAACGCGGGCACGAATTTTCCGTTTATTGAAATGAGCATCACGCAATTGCAGGCGGCGATGGCGGCCGGACAACTAAGCGCGACGGATTTGGTCCAGGACTATTTGAATCGGATCCAACAACTGGGCCCGACGCTGAACGCGGTGATCGAGACGAACACCAACGCGATTGCAATTGCAAACAGTCTTGACAGCGAACGCAAAGCCGGTCACGTGCGCGGTCCGCTCCACGGCATTCCGCTGTTGGTGAAAGACAACATCGCGACGAACGACAACATGCAAACGACAGCGGGCTCGCTTGCGCTCTATAACAGCAAAGTTCCAGCCGATGCGCCGTTGATTGCGCGACTGCGCGCCGCGGGAGCGATCATTCTCGGCAAATCGAACCTCGGCGAATGGGCGAATTTCCGCGGGAACGATAACGTTTATCCGCTCGCGGTCGGCTGGAGCGCACGCGGCGGGGATACAAAGAATGCTTATGACTTGAGCTACACTTCGTGGGGCTCGAGCTCGGGTTCCGGCGCGGGAGCTGCAGCAAGTCTGTGCGCGGCAGCTGTCGGCACGGAGACCGATGGCTCGATTACCGGTCCATCCGCGGTTGAAAACCTCTTTGGCCTAAAGCCGACGGTCGGCCTCATCTCGCAGGACGGTATTGTTCCGATCAGCCATCAGCAAGACACGGCGGGTCCGATGGCACGCAGCGTTACGGACGTCGCGATTCTGCTCGGCGTGTTGCAAACGCCGTTCGGCGCCGTCGCCGGGCATTCGTTGCCGACTGATTACACGCAATTTCTGCAGCGCGGCTCTTTGAAGGGAAAGCGTATCGGACGCGACAAGCGCTTTTTCGACAATTACGCCTTCTACGGCAGCGGCATCCTTGGCGACGATGAAACGGTCGCGTTCGCGAATCACGCGCTCGACGTGATGGCCAGCCTCGGGGCGAAGATTGTCGATACAGATAGTGGCGCCATCGAGAACTACTTTAATGACGAGTTCACGGCCTTACTGTTCGAGTTCAAGGTACAGATCGCGCAATATCTGCAGACGCTGTCGCACACAAACATGACCACGTTGGCCGATCTCATTGCATTCGACAATTCACGCTGTGTCCAGGAGCTCGTCTATTACGGGCAGGAAGTTTTTGAGGCGGCCGAAATGACGAGCGGCGACTTGACCGATCCGACCTATGTTGCGGCGCGAAATAACGCGACGGGCTCAGCTCGCAGCGGAATCGACGGCGCACTAACGAAGGATAAGCTCGACGCGATCGTCGCACCCCATCTGACGAATTCGACTGCGCCTGCGGTCGCAGGTTATCCAAACTTCTCGATGCCGGTCGGTATTCGATCCTCAGGTAGACCTGCCGGTATGCTGATGTACAGCACGTTCCTACACGAGCCGCAGCTGATCGCGATGGCGTACGATCTCGAACAAGAGTTGAACGCGCGACAGCAACCACAGCTCCTCAACGCGATCATACCGATCCCGAACGCCGATCTGTGCAACAAGCCGCAGCCGCAAGGAAAGGCGCACCTGCCGCACGGCCGGATCTAATTCCGAGCCGGACTGGCATTACATTCAGGCTTGAGCGCGCGAGCAGATTGATCACTCTGCTCGCGTGACGGTTTTTCTCGGCGGCGGTTTTGCGGCGAAATATCTGCAGGGCGGCGGAAATTTCTCGGTGCCGTTGCAATGGATGTTCGGTTTGCGCCGGTTAACGCTCGACGCGATCTGGCTGGAACATTTGCCAAGCGAAGGAAATTCGCGCGACGATCAGCGCAAGATCGACAACTTCCGGCGGCAACTGCGCGCGCACGGGCTCGGCGACCGATATTGTTTGCTCTACCAAGAAAAACCGTACAGCGCCCACGATCTCGATGCAATCCGCTGCATCGGAATGTCGAAACGCGAATTGCTCGATCGACTTGCCGGCCCAAACACGCTGCTAAATCTCAGCTATTCGATTCATCCGCCGCTGCTGTTGAAATTCGAGCGGCGAATTTTCTGCGACCTCGATCCGAGCGAAATCATTTACTGGATGACACGGATGGAGATGGGCCAATCAACTCATCACGAATTTTGGACGATTGGGCTGAATGTGAACGATCCGGATTGCAAGCTATTGAAAATGGCTCCGACGAAATTGTCAGGTATGCAGGCGGAACTGCCGCCGACACGGCCGCCCCTACGGTGGAAGACTTTTTATCCTTTGGTCGACACAAACTTGTATCGACCGCAGCCGCGTCCGCGTTCGCCGAAGTTTACGACGATCGGCCAGTGGTACTGGGGCGGGGCAGTTGAAGTCGACGGCGAATTTCCTGACCTCTCGAAAA
Source organism: Chthoniobacterales bacterium (assembly GCA_035538875.1). Taxonomy (GTDB): domain Bacteria; phylum Verrucomicrobiota; class Verrucomicrobiia; order Chthoniobacterales; family UBA10450; genus AV40. The sequence goes on from DATLJP010000031.1 coordinate 5,349, forward strand.
AGTATGCATTCGAACCTTATCTCGATCTTCCGAAACGCGTACCGAAGGCAAGATTCGAATTGGCGATGCACATGGGCGCGGACGATCCAGACCGTGAGCGGCTGCGTCAGCGAGGATGGCGGGTTGTTGACCCACATCGAGTCGCGACAACGCCAAAAAAATACCGTCGTTATCTGGCGAGCGCGCTCGGCGAATTCACCGTGATCAAAGGTGTCGATGTGAGCTGGAAGACCGGCTGGCTGAGCGATCGGGCCGCCGCCTTTCTCGCAACCGGACGGCCTGTGATTACTGAGAACAGTGGCGCGGGAAAATATCTTCCGCGAAGGAGCGGCTTTCATTTTGTTGGCGATTTGAAAAGTGCGGGCGCAGCGGTTGAGGACCTGCTGGCAAACTGGCGGCGCCGGTCGCGCGAGGCGCGGGATTGCGCCGTCGAGGTGTTCGATTCAGTCAAAAACCTCCGGAAAATCCTCGGCACTTGAACCCGTTCGTTTTGACGTTGCAAAACGATTTTCGGGTGTTACTCGTTTTCCCGTTATGGCCGATCTGATGAAAGCGCCGGAGCTGAAAGAGCGCATGAAAAGGATCCCGGAATGGGAGCTGGAAAAGAAGCACATCGAGCGCACTTTCGAGTTCGACGATTTTGCCGACGCGATCGATTTCGTGAACGCCGTCGCCGAACTGGCTGACGAAGAGGAGCACCATCCCGACATCGACATCCGGTATAACAAAGTTAAGCTCGTGCTCTCGACACACAGCAAAGGCGGCTTGACTGAACTCGATTTTGCGCTCGCGGAACGAATCGATACGCTTTCAGAATAGTGACGCTACGTCATTGGATTGCGACGATCGCGGTAACTCTCGTAGTGACCGCAGTCTGAAAATTTATCGACTGGCGAATGCGCCCGGCGCCCCGCCGAATAAAATCGCGATTCCAGTGCCAGCGCCGATACCGTAGCGCTACTGTAGGGCGTGTGTCAGACGCCGACCAATTACGATTAGCGCTAGTTGAATTGAAATTGGTACGGCCAGTCGTTCGGTTCTTCACAAGACCGACGTCAACGGGTTCTGACAAATGTAATCCTATTTTTCGCTTAGAGATTCATCTGAGCGAATCAATCGATCAAAACAGCCTTCTTGTCATCGCCAGATGAGGTCGCCGTCTGACACAGACGGCCTACAAACTGATGAGCGGTGGTCGCCGATTTGGAATTCGGAGTCGCGACTCCCTTTCTGGGGGAAATCACCAATGCCGTCTCACAGAGACGGCGCATAATTAAATCTAGTCCGGCGCTGTCTGCAGCTTGGCGTTACCCACCGATAAACGCCCTTCATCCGCGTCGATGAAAGTGAACATGGTTTGGATTTCAGATCGTCCGGCCATGCCGGCCTCTTTTTTTCGGCGCTTCAGAGTCGCGGACAGCTCGTCGTTCCAACCGCGTTTCCGCATGAATTCGTTCCAGACATAAGTCTCGTCGTCTGTCGGGCGACGCCCAATGACGAAACACCATTGCAGAATTTCTTCGTCGGCCCCGCCTTGTTTCACGCGTTCAACCAGCTGATTGTAATCAACGCGCAAAAATGTGATGCAGCTTGCGTCAAAGCCGCGACCGAGGTTTGCCTGATACTCGGAGGGCAATTGTCCCTTTTCGTGCCGTCGAATTTTGTCGAGCAACCGCCCAAAATAGACGATGCCGCCAACTTTCGCGGACGGACTGCGCAGGCCTAACTCCTTCATCCGCCGTCGAGTCTGTCCTTTTTTATGCAAATTTCAAGCCTGCGCTCGAGGACTCAGTAGCCTGAGAGGCGAACCTCGAGTGCGAATTCGGTCGGTGGGCCGTAAACCGCTCGATTCGCCTCTTCATCGCTGAGCTCGAGGCCGAAAATCGAGTAGCCGATTTGAGTGATAGGCAGTGCGGGGCGGTTGAAGCTATCGAGAGCTCCATCTCGCCTCAACACAGCAGGGCGCGTGCGAAAACATTTAGAGATTTGCCGAATCGATGGTTAAATCCTTAGCCGATGGACCGGATCGTTGGCATTGAGACGGAGTATGGCTGCCTGATGAGCAGCGAAGAGTTGCGCTGCAACTCGGATGTTTGGCCGCCTAAGGTAAAGAACTATCTCTTCAACAAGGCGCGTGCCGGAACAATTGATCTTCACTACCGCGATTATGAAGAACCGCCGGGTAACGGTGGTTTTTTATTGAACGGCGGCCGGCTTTATCTCGACATGGGCCACATTGAATACGCGTCGCCCGAATGCTTGCATCTGCACGACCTCGTTGCTTACGAAATGGCGGGTGATCAGTTGCTGCGCGAATCGCTTGCCGCGCTCGAGGCCGCCGACCGCGTCTCGTTCATCAAGAACAATGTCGATCATCACACCGGCGCGACGTTTGGTTGCCACGAGAATTATTTAATGAAGCGCGAGGCACAGTTCACACCATCGGTGCTCGGCACGTTGCTCACGTTTCTCGCCACACGCCAGATTTTCACTGGTGCCGGAAGAGTGGGGCAGGCAAACCCGCTCGCGTTCGATTTCGAGCCGCCGCAAGCCGAGACGCCGGTCTCGTTCCAGCTCAGCCAGCGCGCCGACCACATTGTCAACGACATTTACCAGTGGGTGCAGTTCAACCGTGCCATCATCAACGCGCGCGATGAGCCGCTCGCCGACTATCGCAAGTATCGCCGGCTTCACTTGCTTATCGGCGATTCGAACATGAGCCCGTTCGCCAACGCGCTGAAGATTGGCACGACCGCGTGCGTGCTTTCGCTGCTCGAGCAACGTCAGTTACCGCGCAATATGGTGCTCAATGACGCCGTTCGCAGCACGCGCGACATCTCGCGCGATCCAACCCGCAAATGGACCGTCGATCTAGAGAACGGTAAGACCATTGGCGCGCTCGATGTACAATGGCAGTTCCACGATCTCGCTCAACAACATTTGCGCGGCAAAGATCCCGAGACCGATTGGTTGCTCGAGACCTGGAGTTTCACGCTCGAGTCGATCGGGCAAAATCCGCAGGCGCTCATTGGCGGCGTCGATTGGATCACGAAGAAATGGTTGCTCGAGACTTTCATGGAATCGGAAAAAATCGAGTGGGAAGATCCCTGGCTGCAAAGTTTGGATCTCGAATATCATAACATCGATCCAACGCGCGGATTGTTCTTCAGCGTTACCCCTGGCAAACGCGTCGCCGAATGGAACAAGAGTTTCGAACCGGAGAATGCGACGCGGGTTGCGCCAGCGAACACGCGCGCATCAGGTCGCGCGCGGGCGGTCGCGTATTTTCAGGACCAACATCAACCGTACGTCATCAACTGGGACTCGGTCGCGTACGACAGCCGCGACTTTCTCGTCATGGGCGACCCATTTGAAACCTACAATACCGAAGTCGACAAATTCCTTTCGAAACCGCGGCTGATCGTTAACCAAGACGAGCGCGAATGAGCGGAGAGTTCGGTTGGCCGTGGGTTGCGGCGGTAATCGCTCTCGCGTTGCATGTCGCGGACGAAGCGGCTCATGATTTTCTCTCCTGGTACAATCCTCAAGCGCTCAGGATTCGAAAGTTTCTTAGAATTCCGTTTCCGCCAACATTCGCGTTTTGGCCGTGGATCATTGCACTCGTCGCGGCCGTAATCATTCTCGCTGTGCTCACACGAGCAGCCTACGCAGGCACTCCTTGGCTTCGCCCGCTTGCGATTGTCATGGGAATAGAGCACGTCGGCAACGGCTTGCTTCATCTTGTCGCCGCGATTATACGGCGTCGAGTCGTGCCTGGGATTTGGTCCGCACCGCTAATGCTCGTAACTGGCGCTTGGTTACTGCAGACTACAATTCGTTTCTAGGTGGAGGTGATAGCGGATGAAATTATATCCACTATTGCTTGGGCAAACGAAGAAGCTCTTCGTGTTTACCATACGTTCCACTCAGGCAGCGGTTGGGTTCTATCAAGCTACTGGGGGCGTCATCGAGAATGGGGACGACCTTCGTGTATCCAATTCGTAGGCGGTCGACCAAAGATACCAACGCGAAAAATCGTGAGCGCCGGAAGTAATCTGCGGGATCAATTGCGAAAGCCCACGGGGTGGGTTGGTCGATTCGTCTTGTGGGAAATGAATCGCCATCATTCGAAGTTGACCGATTGGGGATTAAGTCACGTCGCGATCAAGAAGATCGACACGATTCTCGACATTGGCTGCGGCGGAGGAAGGACGATTAGCAAACTGGCCGCAATCGCGAGCGACGGCAGAGTTCACGGGATCGATTATTCTGAAGAGAGTGTCGCAGCGGCCAAGAGACAGAACGCGCGCTGGATCGACATCGGTCGCGTCGAGATCAATCAGGCATCGGTATCACAATTGCCGTTTGCCGATAACACATTTGATCTCGTCACCGCCATAGAAACGCATTTCTTCTGGCCGAATTTGCATGCGGACGTGGAAGAAGTTTTGCGCGTCATTAAATCCGGTGGGGCTTTCATCATCATCGCCGAGGTTTACAAAGGCGGAAAGAAAATGGCGGGAAGGCTCGCCGAAAAATACATTGAGCTAACGAATATGACGCTCCTGACGGTCGACGAGCATTATGAATTGTTCAAGAACGCCGGTTTTTCGGACGTCCGGATTTTCGAGGAACAGGACAAAGGCTGGATCTGTGGCATCGGTAGAAAACATTGACATGAGCTCCGACATTTCCGACGCGGATGCGATGGAACCAACATTTCCGACGCCAGTCGTTGTCTTGATCGTGTCTTTCACAGCGAGCGCGTTCGGGGCGGATCAATCTCAAGACGAAGCCGCGATTCGAGAGTTGGAAGCACGGTAGCCGGAAGCGTGGAATCATCACGATGCGAAAGCGTACGCGAGCCTGTTCACAGAAGAGGGCGATTGCGTGAATGTGGTCGGCTGGTGGTGGAAAGGGCGCGCGGACATCGAGAAAAAACTCACTGATGCCTACATCTATGTTTTTAAAGAGAGCACTCTAACCATCACCGGAGTCGATATTCGACTTTTGAGCCCCGAATTTGCGGTTGCGCATGTTCGCTGGACGATGACCGGTGCGAGAACTCCGGCCGAGCTTCCGGTGCCGCGACAAGGTATTCAAACGCACTTCCAAAAGCGAAACGGCCGGTGGTTGATCGCAGCGTTCCAAAATACGAATTGGTTACCGGAAATGCTTTTCCCCAAGGACAGCTGCGCCTCAACCTAATTCGACGCCGAGGTCTTGATCGAATTATCGAACATTCAAATCAACCCAAGCGCGTAAACAGTTGGGCCGTCGATTACTCCATTAACTTCTAATCCTAGGTCATCTTGGTAAGCGCTGATTGCTCGACGCGTTGCCGGACTGAGTGAACCGGTTATCGCGCCGGCGTAGTAACCTAGTTCTTGGAGAGCGTGCTGGACATTCACGATGACCTGATCCGGCAAAAGATTTCCGTAAGTGAAAATTGGCCCGTCGTAATCGTAGGCTTCGTAGTTCGCATCGTAACCCCACGCCGGGAACCAATATCCCGAGTCGAAATAGTAATACCCGGCTCCAACCAAAACGAAGGTTGTGAAATGGCGCCTCCACCAAAAACGGGTGTGCCGCGCGTGTTGATATCGGCCAAGAGCTTCCGAGTAAGCGATGAAATCGACTGGTCTCCGCGTTGGAGCAATTATCGTCGGCATTCGAAGACTTGGCGACGGCTTCGGAGCGACGTTGCGGGTCTTAGGCTTGTGCGATGGTGCCGGCGTGTTACCGGCCGAAGTACTTTGTGCTCTCGGCGCCGGTGCGGTTGCGATTGCGCAAAGCAATGCGAAGGCGAGCTGTTTCACGCCTATTTGACATCGTCCCGTTCATTTTTGTTCGGCAGTTTCTTCAGGCACGGGTGCGCGATCGACAGCAAGCCAACGCTGGGTTTAAAAGTGAAACAACCGCGATCTTGCTCGCCGGCTCTTGCGCAGAACAAAAATCCAGGCGGCGATCGATACCAGCCCGAAAACGACAACCGCGTAAAGAAGTTGGGAGGTGTGCACGGTGAAATCGCGCGAGCCGGTCCAGTACGTCGGCGCACCCGGCTTGCCGTTGTTCCCGATCGCCGAAGTTATTGAATACATGATCTACACCCTGCCGCCGGCGAGCGTTGTCCCGAGCGTGATGAGAGTCCAATTGCGAATGCGCTAGATCTTCGAGATCGTTGTCGCATCCATGCCGCGATGAGAGCAATTGAGACTCGCGAGCCAGAGTTTGTAATGCTCGCTCTCCTCGTCGTGATGATCCTTTTCGGACGGACGCTGATGACTTCTGCTGAATGGCACATCGCGACTGTTGCCACCCAGGGTGCATCGTCTGCCTTTTTAGGACTGCGGCAAGCGGAGCGCTTGCTCTACAATTCGACGCGTTCGGGCTCGATTTGGTATAAGCCAGGGCCAAGATGAAGGTGAGTTGGTTTCTTACAGCTCTCGCGTTCGCGACGATTGCATTCGCTCAACAAAAACAAGGCAGCATAGTAACTGACGACTTGCTTTGGAAGAAGCTCGATGCGCTCGTTGGCGACACCGTCGAGAAATTCGATGGGGTAATGGGTGTGGCGATTGTCGATTTTACCGATGGCCGCGCGATTCTGAAAAATGCGGACCGCGTGTTCCCGACGGCGAGCTCGATCAAGATCGCGGTCTTGCTGGAACTTTATCATCAGGAACAGAGCGGCAAGGCGAAGCTCAGCGATGTTTACCTATTCGATCCGAAAGATTTAGTCGAAGACAGTCAGATCATGACCGGACTTACTCCCGGCGTGACCAAAGTCACGAATCGCGATCTCGCACAGTTCATGGTCACCGCGAGCGATAACGCAGCGACCAATGTCCTGATCGATCGCGTCGGAATGGAAAACGTAAACGCAACGCTGCGCAGTCTCGATCTCACGAGAACGATGTTGCGTCGCAAAATGATGGACATCGCGGCAGCAAAACGCGGTGACGAAAACGTTTCGACGCCGCAGGAAATGGCGCGTTTGTTGGAAGCGATCTACAAAGGCAAAGCGCTGAACAAGGAACTTACCGAATCGATGATCAAACAACTCAAGGCGCTTAAGAAGGACAGTTGGCTCTCGACTGATTTGCCGCTTGATGTCGAAATTGCCGATAAGCCCGGGAGTCTGGAAGGCATTCGAACGGATTCGGGAATTATTTTCGCGAAGAATCGGCCATTCGTGATTAGCGTAATGACTTCCTTCGTTCGCGACGAACCTGTCGCTGAGCGCGCGATCGGTAGAATCGCGCTCGAAGCATTCCGTTACTTCGAGATGCGAGGAAAAACTTCTCAATACGGACGCATCTTGGAAGAGAATAAGAATTGAAGATCCGTTTTCCGTTCCACCAGAACTGGAATTTAGCCCGTATCGTTAGGCCGATGTGTCGCGTTTTTAAACCCGACACAGTGTCGCGCGCAACCATACCGGTAACCTTTACTCTTCTGCCGGACGCGAATAGAATTGGGCAAAATCGGGATTTTCCGCCAGGGGAATGAGTCGGTCACGCCGGTGCAGGCACGGGCCGTAAAGAGTGAGGTTGCGAATCCGGCGGCACCGAGCAGTGTTTCCGCCGGAGGGTAACGAATGAAAGTATTAGCGTTCACAATTGCTTTGTCGGTCGCATGTGCCGCGACTGGCCTTGCGCGGGTTGGCGACGATGAGAAACAAATCGAGTCGCTTTATGGCAAAGCAGCAAAAGTGTTGGACGAAAAGGGCAACTTCCGTCAGGCCGGCTATACCGCCGGAGCGTTCGCGGTGGTTGTCGATTTTGTCAACGGAATCAGTCGTCGCGAAGGGTTCGCGAAACCGGATACCTCGCCCCTAACACCAGAGGACATTCAGCAAATTCTTTCGGTCAGTGCTGCCAATGGAACAACGTGGAAGGAAACGGTCGGACAAGCAGGCGACAAAAAGTGGGATCGCTCCGACAACAAAGCCGTAGCGATTTTTCCGGCGCGCGGGACGTATCTCGTCGTCCAGGATGTCGCATACGTGCAGCCGGAGTAAAACCGACCGCGAGAAGTCATTTATTCGAGCCGCTGGAGCGAAGGAATACCGTAATTTTCCTGAAGGTCGGCCGCTTCCCCAGCAACTGCTTTCGCCTCGAGCTCGATCTGTTTGGGATCTTCTTCGGTCTCGATTTTGATAAAGCCGCCCTCGACCGGTTGTTTCACTGCCTCGGCCAGGTCGTTTAGCGACTTAATTTCTTTTCCGTTCACTTTCGTAACGGTCAGATAAGAAAATTCATCGTAGCCGATCGTGTTGTTGGCGGGAAGGACCTGGCTCAAAATCACGATTCGTCGATTCTCGCCTGGGAAAAGCTCGGATTGAAATCGGTCGAGATAGACAAAGCGCTGCGGCGCTTCACGCTGCCAATTTGGGCCCCATTCCTTCAGATACTGACGCGACAATTCCTGAAAAATCAAACCGCCGAGCACTAGATACATCGGCGCGTCATCCGACGCATACGGCGGACTTATGTAATCTTTTGCATCACGATGCTCAAGCGTGACCTTCAGCTCCATCGGCTTGCCTTCGCGCTGAATTTGAAAAGGAAGGACATCGCCCGCGTAGGAATGCGCGCTAACCAGATTCGTGAAGTCGATTTTGCCGTAAAGTGGATCGACGTAGTTTCCGTTTTGGTCGATCTCATGATTACCGATCGCCGTTACGATGTCGCCAACTTTCAGACCCGCCTTCATCGCCGGCATGTTCGGTTCGACATTCGTCACGTAAACGCCGCCCGCCTTGCCGGTCTGACCGGCGAATTTTCTTAATTGCGGGTCCCGTGTTGGAAAGAACGAAAACCCGACCGCCGGAAATCCGCGGTAGTGTTCGCTCTCAGCTTCTTTGAGGAAATGCGTGATGACCGGCGCTGGGATCGCATCAATGAGTTGTGACCGCGGATCGTAACGCAAAAGCAGGCCAGCGAGTTTGTTATTTTTGACCAACGGAATTGTATAGCTGTTTTCCCGATATTGCATCGGCAGGCTGATGCGGTACGTCAGGAATTGACCAACGTCGACCGGGTACTTCGTCATCTGAATGGTCGTAACCAAACCTTCGGTCGCAACCAGCGCTCCGGTCGGCTCGAGCTGCCATGCCGCGAGTCGATCACCGACCACGGTGTCGGTCGCGATATCGAGCGGCGTAATTCCATCGAGAAAACTCTTCTCGCTGGGCCGAAGCAGCGCGAGATTCGCTTCGTAGTCAATTACTTCGACGTTGGCTGCTGTTTTTTCGCCGGACTCAGCGCGCTCGAGCTCGACATAATTTTGATTCGACACCAGGTCCGCGGTTACGAGCACCCGACCCTTGGACAAGACCGCACCGAGAGCGCGCTTCGAGATTGGCGCTTTCTTTTGCCATGGTCGAAAATAATCGTAGGGCTGGCCGGTTACATTCACGCGGACAAGCGCAAGCGTTTTCTGTTTGATGTCGTTGTTCGCCGGAGGCGACGCCAGGGCAGATTCTTTCTTTGCCGCGACTTCGTTAGTGACAGCCAAAGCGAAAACAAGACTGAAAAACAGAGTTCGCATCCTAGATTTTCGTTTGCAGATCGGCTGGCTTCGCGCCGGGCTGTTCATTAAGATTTTGTTCGCGCACGACATTGTAGCGCGTTCTGATTCGATCACGGGCGGCTTCAACTTGTTTTGGATCAAGCACGAGCGGTGGACCGTCGCCGATCATGTCAATCACGAAACGGTCGACAGGTTCGGCCAAAGTCTGGCTCAGCTCTTCAAGCGTGCGGATTTTTTTGCCGTTGATTTGATCGACAATCCCACCGCGATAAGGCGCAAGATAAGTGTTGATTGGGTCCGGCAAAATATTCGTCAGCACAATCACGTCCGGGTGCTCAAGGTAAAGTTGGTCGATCACATAGAAATCGAAGAAGTGCCGCAGACGCAGATCCTGGGGCTGATAAGCCTCGAGCAAATCAAGGCTTAAGGGCTGGAAAAGCAGACCGCCGTAAACTACGTAACGCGGTCGCACGTCGTACTTGTGGCTTTGCATCAAATAAGGCGGCACGGTGTCGAGCTGCACGCTTGCCCTGGTCGATTGCTTATCGCGCCAAATCTCGAACTTCACGTCGTCATGTTTGAATTTGCGCTCGACAACCTCCGGCATCTCCACGTGTTCGCCCTCCAGATCCACGTTCCCGTCACTCGCAATAGGATGGTTATCGATTGAGAGTAAAACGTCGCCCGGTCGCAAAATTTTTGCGCAAGGCCCGGCCGCAACGACGGTCTCCACCAACACCCCGCGGCCGTCGTCCTTTAGTCCAAGAAATTTACGCTGCGCCGGGTTCTGCAACTTTCCGTAAGTGATTCCGAGATCGACATATCCGTCGTAGTGCCCGTGGCTCACGTCTTTGAGGAAGCGATTGATGACCGGCGTCGGCACCATGTAAGCTACCCCTTGCGCGACGTCGCCGCTGTAACCCTGAAACGCGACGCCGACGACTTTCCCGTTTTGCATCACTGGCCCGCCGCTGTTGCCCGGATTAATTTGCGCGCTGATTTGAATCGCGAGGTGCTGGTCAATCGATGAGTGCGTGTAAAGCTGGAAATCGATTCGGGAAACGATTCCCGTGGTCACCGACATCCGCTCGCCGCCGATTGGATACCCGTAAGCCGACACCGTTGATTCGAGCTCGGGAATTCCGCCAAACTTTAGCGACACCATGGTTTTATAAAAATTCGGCGAATCCACGGTAATCAGTGCGAGATCACAGTCATGTGCGACGAAAAGCACCTTCGCCGGATATTTGTCTGGGTCGCCATCGCGCTCGACGGTGAGATAACGACTGTTGCTGACCACGTGTGCATTGGTCATGACGCGATTACCGTCGATTACGAAACCGGCGCCGATGCCGCGCCCGAGCATGCCGGCGTTCCATGGGGCGCGATAATCCGGCGCAACTTCTGTGGCCGTGATCCGTACCAAACTTTTTTGGATCGGCCCGTTTGGTTGAGGCGGAGCGATCGGCACCGGAACGGCGACAACATTTTGCGTCGGCGTTCCAGGCTTTGTTCCAATTCCGGGCAGCCGGGGTTGCCCCGGCGAAGCCTCCGGAACAGGTCCGTTTTCCGGTCGTTGCTGCGGCGCTGGCTGTTGACCAAACGACGTCGATCCCGCGAGCACCAGAATCAAAATAGAAATGTGGACACCCTTCATGCCGGAAAGTCTGCAAGATGAACGTTGTTGATTGGAAAGCAACCGCTCAAATCCCAGCGCGATCAAGTAATGATTTCAAAACCTTCTCCGCTTCAAAGAACTCGCGCGCGACTCGTCGGGCCGCGTCGGAGTGTTTTTTGTAATCCGTGTTGATCATTTTCACTCCTTCGGCGATTTCACCTAACGAACGAAACGCGAGCAGCCCGACATCGCCGTCATAATTTCTCGTGAACCCTGTCTCCTGAGTAATAACTGGCCGGCCGGCGGCAAGATAACAGGCGCTGCGATCGCTGAACCAGCCGGTATTCAATCGGACGTACTGATCTTTCGCGACCGTGAATTCGCCTTTGGATTGCTGGATGTAATCGCGGTAAAGCCAGTAATCGACGCTCAGTTGTATCGGTGAGACCAATCGCCAGCCGTTGCGTTCGAATTTCTCGCGCGTTGCTTGATCGGAAATGTTTGTTGCCAGCTCAAATGTTTCGCCTGATTTTTTCGGCGCAGCCACGAAACACAGGAATTCTCGCGACTTGCTCCAGAGATATTTGCGGCCGCGCCACGTGATGTCCTTGAGTCCACTTGTCGACCAATTCGCAATCGAAGTGAACACCGCGGGCCATTTCGGGGCGCGATTCGTCTTCCAAAGGTCGGTCACGACCGGTTGCCGAGTCGCGTTCCACTTAAATCCGTGTTTCGGGACCAGGAATCCTTTCGTCGGAACGTTCTCGCCGAATGTGAAAAGCGCGTGATGCCGACTCAAATAGTCGATTGTCGACTTTACTCGCTTGTCGATCTTGATTTGTTCAACCCCCGGATCGCTTTCAACATAGATGATCCGGTTGCTTGCGAGCAGGTCGTCATTGAATTCCTGAGTCCCGCAAATGTTCAGGATGCCGTCTGCCTCACGATAGAGTTGGCGGATTTTTGTTAGCGGCAATCCCGCGGTCGGGTTTTCTTTTAAATAACGTGCGCAGAACGCCCACCGATTCTTGAAATCGAACTGGCCCGCAAGTTGATTAAGGATTTTTCCCGGATAATCGACTTCGTCGTTTACGGCGAACGTTTTCGGGTTGTAGGGAAGCCGGGCCGAGTCTTCGATGTAGTAGACCTCGTGGCCGAGCCTTTGCAGACCGACGACGTAATGGATATGTTGCCAGATTACGCCCGCGATCGGCATCCCGCCCATGAAACCCATGACGACGATGCGCTTGCGTTTCAAAACTGTTTCACAACTTCTGCCGGATTCCCGGCGACGATCGTGTTCGGCGGAATGCTTTTCGTGACGATCGCGCCGGCCGCGACGACCGAATTATCGCCAATGCTCACGCCTTTCAAAATTACCGCACCCATTCCGATCCAAACGTTGTCTCCGATTTTTACCCGCGCGGTTTTTAATTTCGGCCGCGGCGGGCGATCTTTGAAAAACGGCGCCAGCGCCTGGGCATCGATGAATCGTTGAGCCGGCTCGAGCGGATGAAAATCGGAATCTGCGATGCCAACATTCCATGAGACGAGACAGTGCGAACCGATGTCGATCCTTTCCTCGACCATGATGAGAGCACCGTTCAGCAATGTGAAATCGCCAACCGTGCATCTTCCGTTTTCGCCAACTGCGAAGGAACAACCTGCGTAACAAGAAACGTGCTTGCCGATAACTACTGCGCCCGGCTTTTTGCTGACCAGTTTCTTGAAAATTTGCGCGCTCTCGCAATAAAAGCCTTCGCCGAATTCGACGTTGGGCGGGATCGGGTGCGGATACCAATCGTCTTCCACGTATCGATCCTCCTTGACGTTGCTCATGTTGGGAATTTTCCGGACGCAAACAGTTTGGCGTAAACGCCGCCGCGCGCGAGCAATTCCGTACCGGTTCCTTGCTCAACGACGCGCCCGCGCTCGAGCACAACAATTCGGTCCACCTCGTGAATCGTCGCGAGTCGATGTGTTGCGATCAAGGTCGTCCGTCCACGCATCAGATCCTTGATCGTTTCCATGATCGCCGCCTCGGTGGCGGGATCGAGCGCGGATGTTGGTTCATCGAGAAGAAGCACTGGCGCGTTTTTCAGGAACGCGCGCGCGATCCCGATGCGTTGACGCTGACCAACGCTCAGTTGCTGCCCACGCTCCCCAACTGTGCTGGCATAACCATTTGGCAATTGCCGAATAAATTCGTCAGCCTGCGCGCGCTTGGCGGCGTCAATGATCTCCTCATCTGTCGCTTCTGGCCGGCCATAGGCGATGTTTTCGCGAATCGTTGTTGAAAAGAGAAGTGTGTCCTGAAGCACCATTCCGGTCTGCGCGCGTAACGAGTTCTTTTTGATCTCGCGCACGTCGCGATCATCGAGAGTTACGCTGCCTGATGTCGGATCGTAAAAGCGCGGCACTAAACTCAAAAGTGTGCTTTTTCCGGCGCCAGTGCAGCCGACGATTGCGATCATCTGATTTGGCTCAATCTGAAGATCGACAGCATGCAGGATCTCTCGCTCAACTGCATAGCGGAACGACACGTTTTGAAATCGGATCTGGCCCTTGGCCGATTCAATCTCAATCGCATTGGGTGAATCAACGACATCGTCCTGTCGGTCCAGCACTTCGAAACACCGGTTCGCGCCGGCGGTGGCGCCCTCCATCGCCCAAGCCGTGTAAGTGATCGATTCGAGCGGCTGATAAAGCATCAGCAGATAAGCGCTGAACACGAGAAGCGTTCCGAGACTGATCGTGCCCGCGAAAACATGCAGCGTTCCGACATAATACATCGCGGCCGCTCCAAAAACCATCAAGGTGCTGATCACGAGGGCACTGTTCACGTTCGTGAGAGTGAGGCGCAGGTTCGCCTGCAAACTTTGCTGCGCATGTTGGTGAAACTGCATCACTTCGAACTGCTCGCGCCCGAATGCGTGCACCATTCGAATGGAGCTCAGACCTTCCTGCGCTTGTGCAAGCACCGCGCTTTCCTGTTCCTGAATGAGCGTCGATTCGCGGCGAATGCGGTGCGCAAAAAAATAAATGGCTGCGACGATCAGCGGCACGATGCCTAACGAAAGCAGCGTCAGTTGCCAATCAAGCCGCACCATGATCGCAAAGGTGCCGATGAGCGTCACGACCGAGCCGAAAATTCCGGTGAACCCCTTGTTGTATATCGTCTGGATCGATTGTGAATCGTAAGCAACGCGAAAACTGGAATCGCTCGAGCGACGAACGTCATGATACTTCAGCGAAAGCGATTGCAGATAAGCGTAAAGATCGGTGCGCAGTTTGAGGAGCGCTTGAAGCCCGACTTTGACCAAGATGTAATTTGTCGCCCAATTCGCTACGCCCCAAAGCAACTGGATGACGACCAGCGCGAGGCAGAGCAGAGGAATCCAGGTATGCCAGTCGCCCGGTGCCGGCTTGTTCGGGCGAAGGAAATCGTCGACGATAATTTTGAACGGCCACGGCTTGAGGAGATTTAACCCGATGCCGATAAGCGAGAGTAACAGACCGGCGACCGTTTGCGTAAGAAATGGCCGGTAGTAACCCAACACGCGCCGGTAGATCGACATCGGAATTTCAGATTGCAGATTTCAAATTTCAGATTGAACTAGGGCCGCCCCGAAACAGTGAGAGATTCTTCGACTTCACTCGGAATGACAATATGCATCATTTCATTCAAATCTGGTCCGACTGGGTCCTGACGGGCGGTTATCTGGGGATCATCGCTTTAATGGCGATAGGAAGCACGCCAATCCCGTTGCCAGCGGAGGTCGTGGTCCCGCCGGCGGCTTTTCTTGCGGCGCAAGGACGATTGAGCCTGGCCGGAGTGGTTCTGGCGAGTACGCTGGGCGCTTACCTCGGGGCGGCGGTGATGTATTGGTTGTCACTTTGTTTGGGTCGACCGTTAGTCGTGCGCTTCGGCCGTTTCATTCTATTTCCACCGAAAAAATTGGAGGAAGCCGAACATTGGCTGGCTCGCTACGAAGCGGGCGGCGTGTTTTTCGCGCGGCTGCTGCCGGGCGTGCGGCATCTGATCTCGATTCCGGCTGGAATCGTGCGGATGAATTTTACTGTTTTCAGCGTCACGACGCTGCTCGGCTCAGCGATTTCGTGCTCGATCCTTGCGTATTTGGGTGTTCGCGCGCATCGCGTTGCTCCCGATCTGCTCAATGATCCGGAGGGGCTCGTTCATTTTGTTCGAAGCCAATCGAAGTGGCTGCTCGTGATAGTTTTGGCGTTTGCAGCGCTTTACATTCTTTCGATGTCGCTTTCTAAGCGGAAAGCGGAATAACGCATTCGGACGAGCAAAATTGTTCCAACCGCGCCTCACACGGCAGGCGAAATAAGATTGAACGAAGTCACTGAGGTTGCTGTCGAAAGGAGGCAAAGCAATGAAGAAAAACAGCCTAATCCTGAAGCCTCGCCCGAAACTTTCACTTGGCGACCTCGTTCTCGCCGTCAGTTCTTGCACCAAGGATACAAAGGAGACTGTGGCAGCGGTGGCTGATCTGTTGGCCAGTGGGAAAGTCCGTCTCCAGAGCGACGGCAAATTCCTCCGCGCCAAAGTTTGCTAGGTCCGAACCGGACTGGCATTAAACAAAACAAAAGCAAAATTTCGAATCGCTCCGGTAGTTAGTCTGCCGGAGCGATTTTGCTTCCGGCATAAAACACTTTCGCGTTTAACAGCGCTATCTATCTTGGCGCGTGATCGATCGTTATTCGCGGCCGCAGATGCGCAATATTTGGGGCGACCAAAGCAAATTCGAGATCTGGCTCGAGATCGAACTGCTCGCCTGCGAGGCGATGGCGGAGCTCGGCCAGATTCCAAAAAAGGATGCGGCCGAAATTCGGAAGAAAGCTCGGTTTTCGATTCCCGACATTGTGGAGATCGACAAACGCACAAATCACGACGTCATCGCGTTTCTCGAAAACGTTGCGTCGTATGTCGGACCGGCCGCGCGCTGGATTCATCAAGGACTCACTTCGTCCGACATCCTCGACACGACGTTGTCAATCCAGCTTACAAAATCGGTGAGAATCCTGGCCGACGATTTGAAACAGGTCCGTCAAGTCGTTGCCGCGCAAGCGCGACGTTACAAAATGACGCCGATGATAGGCCGTAGTCACGGCGTGCATGCGGAGCCGATCACCTTTGGATTAAAAATGGCGCTCATGTTCGATGAATTCGGCCGCGCCGAAGAGCGTCTCGCGCAAACACGCGAGCGCATTCGCGTTGGCAAGATCAGCGGCGCAGTTGGAACGCATGCACATCTCGATCCAAGGGTTGAACGTGCAGTTTGCGAAAAACTTGGGTTGAAGCCGGTGGTTCTTTCGACGCAGATTGTCCAGCGCGACCGTCATGCGGAATTCATGACGACGCTTGCGGTGATCGCGTCGAGCATCGATCGCTGGGCGACGGAGTTTCGTCACCTGCAGCGCACTGAAGTTCTAGAAGTGGAGGAATATTTTGGCGAAGGGCAAAAAGGCAGTTCAGCCATGCCGCATAAACGCAATCCGATTACGAGCGAACGCTTGAGTGGACTCGCGCGAGTAATTCGCGGCAACGCGCTCGTCGCTTTGGAGAACGTCGCGCTTTGGCACGAGCGCGACATCAGTCATTCGAGCGCGGAGCGGATCATTTTGCCGGATTCATGCATCCTGATGGACTTCATGTTGAACGAGCTGCGCAGTTTGGTTGAGAATCTCCAAGTTTATCCAGAACGGATGCAAAAAAATCTTGAAGTCACAAAAGATCTATATAACAGCCAATCCATTCTGCTCGCGCTAACCCGTGCTGGCACCGAACGCAAAACTGCCTACGAAGCTGTGCAACGCGCGGCGATGGAAACCTGGAAAAGCGGCGGGAGTTTTGTGCAAAACGTTAAAGCCGAGCCGGCAATCAGCGCGAAACTTTCAGCAGAAGAGATCGACCGGCTCTGTTCAGTAGACGTTCATTTCAAACACGTCGACGAAACATTCAAAGCGCTCGGCTTGGACTAAATCGGACAAGATCAGCATCGCTGTCGCCGCCGCACTCCTGTGCTGCGGATTTTGCAGTTTTGCCGGCAAAGTGACGATCGAAAAAGGAGCGGGGCTTTACATTACTCACAGCGAGCGACAGTGGGCGGGGCCAGCGGTGAGTTTCGGACAGCGCAGCTGGCGCTTGGCCTCCAGCTAATTACAATTGGCGTCGCCCGGAGAAGATCGAGTCGGTGTCGGCGTTCGGAAATGAAATAGGTGAAGCTAAACACCGGTCCAACGTCGGTGCGGCTAGCGGTCCAGATCTATTCGTATCGAAGGGCTTCGATCGGATCGAGATTCGCCGCGCGATATGCCGGATAGAGTCCGAACCCGATCCCAATCACGGAACAAACTACCAGCCCGGCGATGGCCCAGCCGTAGGGAAAGATCAGATCAACTTGGAGCCACATCGCGAGGAGATCGCCGACGATGATTCCGAGAACAATTCCCAAAATCCCGCCCGCTTCCGAAATGAAAACAGCTTCGGTCAGAAACTGCCGCAAAATATCGCGACTGCGCGCGCCGATTGATTTTCGGACGCCGATCTCCTTGGTTCTCTCCGTCACGCTTACCAGCATGATGTTCATGATTCCGATGCCGGCGGCCACCAGCGCGATGAAACTGATCACGAATGCACCCACCCGCACGACGCCGGCGACAGAAACAAATGCGCTTTTGAGCGAATCGTTGGAGTAAATCTCGAAATCGTTTTCCTGATCTGCGCGCAACCCGCGCGCGAGCCGTATCGCACCAACGGCTTTGTCGAATGTAGAATTGTAGGTTTGGGTCGAAGGGGCCTGCGTTGCGATGTTTACCGTGCGCTTCGCTGATCCGAAATCTTCGAAGAAACGTGTGATCGGCATCATGCAGATGTTGTCTTGGGTCTGACCAAATGCGGTTCCTTTCTCAGCCAGAATTCCGATGATCGTGTAAGTGTGGCCGCTGACGCGAACCACTTTGCCGATCGGGGATTCGTGCGGGAACAAACGTTTCTCGACCATTTTGCCGACCACGATGACGTTGCGCGCAAGATCGACATCTTCATCGTTCAAGTTGCGGCCGTAGCCGAGCGTGTACGCGTTGGCGGTGAGAAAACTTCGGTTCGTTCCAACAATGAGCAGGCTCGGTGTCGTTTTGACTCCGTTGTAAACAGCTTGGCCCTTCACTTCGTAGCCGAAACATTTCAAACAGATCTCGCGCGCATTTCCTTCCATTAACTTCTGATAATGGAGCGCCTGCTGATAGGTGATATTGCGGCGGTTCTGATATTTCTTCTTCACGTCGCCGCTCGCTGCCATGTTCGCGGGATATTTTGCAAATTGGAAAATGTTCGATCCGAGAAAACTGATGCCGTTCTCGATCGAGTATTGGAGCGCGCCAATGGCGGTCATGACTGAAATGACGGAAAAAACGCCGATCGTGATCCCAAACATCGTCAGACCGGAACGCAATTTGTTCACGCCCAGAGAGCCCAGCGCCATCGTGATGATTTCGCTAAATTGCATCTTGGTCTAAATTAGTTTCCCCAAGGAGTTCACGGAAAGCGCGGAGCGATAGGAAATTTGTTCTGGCGGTCCGAGAACTTTCCCACGAATCCCCTGAACAAGCACCGGCACACTGAAATTGATTAGAAGCCCAATTCAGTCCGCTGAGTTTGAGATAGCTCAACAGCTTAGCGTCATGGATCGCCGCGAGTTGATCGCCCAATTCTATTTCGACGAGAACCCGTCGATCCAAAATCAGATCTGCTCGGTACCCGCAGTCCAGTTTGACAGCTTTGTAGGCCGCAGGCGCTACGTTCTGACGTTCGAAGGCTACGTCGTTTACACTTAACTCACGAGAGAGACCAATCCCATAGGCCGATTCGAGTAATCCCGGTCCGAGCGTGGGTTGCACCTTGGTCGCACAACCGATAATAAATTCCGTGAGTTGATTTATCTCCGTCGCCAACTCTGTGGTCTCCGTGTTCCGCGTGGTTAATCCGCCGCTACTCATAGCGAAGCGCGGCGACTGGATCTAGGCGTGACGCTGTCCACGCCGGCGCGAAACCGGATATAAGCCCAGTGAGTACCGAAACGATCATGCTTGCGATAACTAGCCCGAACGAAAATTGAATTGGAAACGAGGGAAACGCTTTGCCGATTCCGAAGCACATCAGGTAAGCGACAACGAGACCAATAAATCCGCCGAGCAGACAAAGCGCCGTCGATTCAATCAGAAACTGAAGCAGAATCGTGCGACGGCGCGCACCCAGCGCTTTGCGCGTTCCGATTTCCTTCGTGCGCTCTTTCACGCTTACGAATGTGATGTTCATGATGCCGATCGCGCCGACAAAGAGGGAAAGTCCGGTGATGAAAAGTCCGGCGATTGCGATCGTATTTTTCACCGGATCGAGTGTGCTCTTGAAGGCCTGTTGCTCGTTGATCGAAAAATCCACCTTCTTTTCCGGGGACAAACCGCGCACGCGACGCATGATTCCGGTTAGTTCATCCTTTGCTTCAGCGAGTTTGGTTTTGTCTTTCACTTTTACCCGCACGTCCGATTCAGTTGTCGAACCATTGGGGCGCACGTCCGATGCGCTTTTCGAGCTAAAATATTTGTTAAATGCCGTCAACGGTACTGCGACCATCGAGTCCCAGCTAAACAACCCGAGAAATGTTCCCTGCCGCGCGTTGACGCCGATCACCCTAAACAACTGCCCGTTGATTAAAACGAACTTGTCGATTGGGCTTTCCGACGGAAACAAAGCGTCCGCGACGTCGTAGCCGATGACAACCACTTGCGCGCCTTCTCGCGATTCGATCTCGTTGAAGAACCGGCCCTCTTTGCAGTCGATTGTCGAGGTAAGAGTGAAATCTGAAGTCGTCCCAAGCGTAAAAACATTGTCAACCTCGTTGCCACCGTATTTGATCGAGCGCATCAAGCTCGATGTCGGCACCGCGACCACAAGGTTTGAATTTGGCGTCGCCGCGATCATTCGATTAATTGTTTCGGCGTACTCGGTCTGAATCCTTTTGCGGTCGCGGTAGTTCCACCAGTCGTCGACCGGTTTCCACGGCCATTGCGTGACGTAAAGAACGTCATCGCCGAGAACCGACATACTCTTGTCGAATCCGACAGAGATTCCGCTAATTGCCGTGCCCATTAATGTGACCGCGACGATGCCGATGATGACCCCGAGCGCGGTCAACGCTGAGCGCGTCATATTCGAGCGCATTTGCGAGGCAGCGATCTTCCAACTTTCTTCTAGCTCGTAGAGAAAGCGTTTCATGTCGATCTAGCTCGCGACCGCAGCGTCTAGTTCCGGAATGAATCCGGCATGGTCCATTTCGATCAAACCATCGCGCAAATGGATTGTACGCCGCGCGTGCGCGGCGATGTCACGTTCATGCGTGACCAGGATGATCGTGTTACCGCGTTGATAAAGATCTTCCAATAGCGTCATGATTTCGTCGCCGGTCTTGGAATCGAGATTGCCTGTTGGCTCGTCGGCGAGAATGATCGACGGATTGTTTACGAGCGCACGCGCGATCGCGACACGTTGGCGTTGACCACCGGACAATTCGTTTGGCTTGTGGTGAATTCGATCGCCCAGACCAACGTCGATCAACGCCTGCGTCGCACGTCCCTCGCGGGTTTCGGGATCAATTCCTGCGTAAATCAGCGGCAGTTCGACATTGCGAAAACTCGTTGCCCGAGGCAGCAGATTGAAAGTTTGAAACACAAAACCGATCTCGCGATTTCGGATGGCTGCGAGTTCGTCGTCGTCCATATCGGCGGCATTGCGGCCGTTGAATTCGTATCGGCCTGATGTCGGCGTATCGAGACAGCCGAGCATATTCATCAATGTCGATTTGCCGCTGCCACTCGGCCCCATCACCGCGAGATATTCGTTGCGCCGAATTTGCAGCGACACTCCGCGCAATGCCCGCACGATCTCTTCTCCCATCACGTAGTCTTTCGTGATGTTCTCGATATCGATCACCACCGGGCCAACTGGTCTGACTGATTGCCGCCCGTCCATTGTTAGATCGGCATCTACTTCAATGCTTCCTTGTCGTAGGCGACTTTCGCGCCGTCTTTGAGTTTGCGACTAATCGCGCTGTAGCTGCCGGAAATCACTTCGTCGCCTGGTTGGACGCCGCTCTTAACTTCCATGTAAGTGTCATCCGAGATTCCTGTGGTGACTTTCGCGGACCGCGCTTTGCTGCCCTTTTTTAAGAACACGACCTTCATCAGTTTCTCCCGCTCTTCCTTTTGCGCGGCCTTCTCCTGGCGTTCGTTGACGTAATCGGCGTTGTTGTCGCCTTTATCGCGCGCTGTAGTCCTCAATTTTTTCTTTTCAATTTCCTCCGGACTCAAGTTGCTGTCGCCAGTGCGGATAGTCACGGCTTGCATTGGCACCGCGACCGCATCCTTCACAATGTTGGTTTCAATGTCGGCAGTGCAGCTCAAACCTGGCCGCAGCACAACATCTTCGCGATCGAGATTAATTTTCACTTCGAAGTTTGTGACTTCCTCTTGCGTACCGCTGCCGGTCGTCTTTCCGGTGTTGCCGATTTGCGCCACCGTGCCTTTGAATTGGCGATCGCCATAAGCGTCGATTTTCACGTTTGCCTTGTCGCCGATTTTTACATTCGGCACATCGTTTTCGTTCACATCGATAACTGCTTGCATTTTCGAGAGATCCGCCACTCGCATTACTTCTGTGCCGGCGAACTGTCCGGTCGCGACAAGGCGCTCACCTAGTTTGCTGTTCAGCAACGTAACCGTCCCATCGAGCGGCGAGTAAATTGTCGTCTTCGAAAGCTGATCGCGCGCCTGGCTTGACGCGGCCTGCGCCCGCTCAATCTCGTGTAGCGAACTTTCGTAAGTATTTTTCGCGACCTCGGCGGCTGCCTGCGCGGCGTTATATTCCTGAATCGAAATCGCCTTCTTGCCGTACATGTCTTCGGCGCGCTTTAAATCCAAGTCTGTCTTCAGCATCGTTGCCTTTTGCTGAAGGTTCGTCGCCTTCGCTGTGCTTATCGCCGCTTCCTGTTGCTCGAGCAGCGCTTTGTAGGAGTCCGGTTTAATTCGAACGAGCAAATCGCCTTTCTTGATATTCATTCCATCCGTCACCGGCAGTTCAGTGATCTCGCCCGCTACTTCCGGTGAAATTTTCACCTCGGTTTCCGGCTGCACTTTGCCAGTCGCCGAGACAGTCTGAACGATCGTCTTGCGCACCGCCTTTTCGGTCGTAACCGGAATCGGCTTCTCGCGTTTTGACAAGGCGACCGAAACGATCAACCAGAGCACAAAAAACCCGCTCCCGCCGACGATGATTTGGCGTTTGCGCCGGGCCCGCTGTTTCTTCGCGGCCTTCGGATCGATTTCAGGAGTAGTCAACGTTTGGTGCATCAGGAACTCAGGGGGCCGGAAACGGTCAGAAGTAACCCTAGTTTAGACCTTTGCAAGCGAAACGCGTTCACAAGATCGACTATGGGATGCGGCAATCGTGCAGAATGGATTCAAAGCAGTTATCCGTTGGCGCTGGTGCGCTTCAAGATTCGATCAATGGCCCACGCGGCGTGTTCGGCGATCAGCGGCTCTGGGTCGCAAGCCGCGCGTTGGAGCGTTGGCAAATCCTCGCTCGTTCCGACGTTTCCGAGCGCGACGCAAACGTTCCGGAGAAATCCGCGGCGCTTGATCCGCTTAATCGGCGAACCGCGAAACAGCTTACGAAAATCAGTTTCGTTAAGCGCCAAATAATTGCGCAGCGACAACGCGGTTGTTGATCTTCGCGCAGCGAACGCGGTCTCCCGCGAAACTTTCGCGAAGCGGTTCCAGGGACACGCGTCGAGGCAGTCATCACAACCAAAAATGCGATCGCCAATCAGTGGTCGGAATTCGAACGGAATTGAGTTCTTCAATTCAATCGTGAGATAAGAAATGCAACGGCGCGCATCCAATTTGTGCGGTGCGGTGATCGCGCCGGTAGGACAGGCTTTAATGCAACGCACGCACGTGCCGCAACGATCTCGTGCCGGTTCATCGGGCGGCAACTCGAGCGTCGTTAAGATTTCGGCGAGGAAAAACCAGGTCCCAAGTTTCTCGTCGATCAACATCGTGCTCTTGCCGTGCCAACCAATTCCCGCACTTGCACCGTGGTCGCGTTCCAGAATCGGTCCGGTATCGACGTAACACTTTTGCCGTCCGCCGAGTCCCCGCAGAAAATTGTCGATCTTTTTCAATTTCGACGCGATCACGTCATGGTAGTCGTCCCCCAATGCGTAGCGAGCAATTCGGCCTTTCTTTCTGCTATCCGGTTTCCGTTCTCCGCTACTAGTAAAATAATTCGTCGCCAACACGACGATCGACTTTGCGCCCGGTAGAATTTTCTGCGGATCGCGGCGTTTTTCCTGGCCGCGCGCCATGTATTCCATTTTGCCGTGCGCGCCCTCGCCTAACCAATTTCCAAATTCATCGGCGTGGGCTGGGGGAGAACAGATGGCGATGCGGCATGAATCGAATCCGAGATCACGCGCAAACTGGACGATTTGCGTTTTCTGTTCGAGACGCGTTGTCGCTGTCGACGGCACCGACGCCAGATTGGTTGCCAGATTCACCGCGCGGCTAGCTCCTCGATTCTCGCCAGAATTGTCTCCGCGACTTCGTCATGAGTTTTACAACACGTATCAATCCGTACGTCTGCTGCCGCGGCGTAGAGCGGTTCGCGTTTTCGAAACAACTCTGAATAGACCGTGCGGGGATTTTCCTTTTGCAACAAAGGCCGATCGTTGCGACGCGAAGCACGCTCGAACAGTGTCTCTTGGTCGGCTGTCAGCCACACAACCACGCCGAGCTTCTTCAAAAGAGCGACATTCTCCCGACGGAGAACAATTCCGCCGCCTGTCACAATGATCGCTGGCCGGTCAGGCGCTAATTTGCGAAGCAGGGCGGTTTCCGCTTCGCGGAATTTCTCTTCGCCGTCTGTCCCAAAGATCTCCGCAATCGGCTTTCCAAATTGCGCGGCGAGCATCTCGTCAGTGTCCAATCGAGCCAGACCGGTTCGGCGTTGGAGGCAACGGCCGACCGACGATTTGCCAGCGCCCATCATTCCGATGAGCACAATCGATCTCGCAGGATTCATATCCGGAATATGCGGTCGGACCGGCCAGTTGAAAAGAGTTGCGGCCTTCCGCTGGCCGACCAAAATCCGGTATGGCTGAATCGAAGTCGCTAGTCGCTGTGGTGATGGGTAGCAAATCGGATTGGGAAACAATGCGACACGCCGTCGAGACGCTGGATGGACTTGGTGTACCTAACGAAGCGCATGTGCTCTCCGCGCATCGCACACCCGAGCAAACGACGGATTTTGCACGCAGAGCAGCGGGTCGTGGGGTTCGTGTGATCATCGCCGGCGCCGGCGGCGCGGCGCATCTCGCGGGTGTGATCGCGGCGCACACAGTGTTGCCTGTTCTTGGCGTTCCAATTCAATCGAAGCTCCAGGGTCTTGATTCGCTTTTGTCGACTGCGCAGATGCCGGGCGGAATTCCTGTTGGAACTCTCGCGATCGGTGAAGCGGGAGCGAAAAACGCGGCCCTGCTCGCCGCAGCCATTATTGCCACACACGACAAAAAACTGCGAGACAAGCTGGAGGCGTTTCGCAAAAAACAGTCCGAGAGTGTGCTCGCGGCGAAGTTGCCGAGGTGAAAACGAAGATTTCAACCGACCGCGACGCGGCGGTTGAATTGCTTCGCAAAGGCGAAATCGTCGCGCTCCCGACCGAAACGGTTTACGGACTTGCTGCTGACGCTCTGGATCCAATCGCAGTCGCAAAAATTTTCGAAGCGAAAGCTCGTCCCCGGTTCGATCCACTCATTGTTCATGTCCCGGATCATGATTGGCTCGAGAGAATTGCGGAGCCTGCGGCGCAAGATCGAGAATTGATTTTGAAATTAGCGACAAAGTTTTGGCCGGGACCGCTTACGATGGTTTTGCCGAAAAAGAAAATTATTCCCGAAATCGTCACCGCCGGCTTGGACACGGTAGCGGCGCGGATCAGCTCGCACCCGGTTTTTGCAGCGATTGTTCGTGAATTTGGAAAACCGCTCGCTGCGCCGAGCGCAAATCGCTTCGGTAGAATTAGTCCGACGACGGCAAAGCACGTTCTTGACGAGCTCGGAGGATACATTCCGTCGATTATCGATGCTGGTCCGAGCGCCCATGGAATTGAATCTACGATTATCGCTGTTCGCGCCGGCAAGATTGAGGTCTTACGGCGGGGGCCAGTAACCTCCGAGCAGTTGGGGGAATTTGGAAGGGTCGAGATTACGACAAAGCGTGAAAAGATTGCGGCGCCGGGACAGCTACGGTCGCATTACGCGCCAAAGACGCCGTTGCGCGTCGTTGATGACTTAGAATTGTTCAAATCGAACCAACGCTGTGCGTTGCTTGCGTGGAATCCCGTGCAAAACGATGAACGCTTCATCGCGATTCGAAATTTGAGCCAGCGCCAGGACGTTCGCGAAGCCGCTGCTAACCTGTTTCGCTACTTGCGCGAGCTCGACGAGCTCGATATCGATCTTATCGTTGCAGAACGAGTTCTTGCGCAGGGACTCGGCGCTGCGATTTTGGATCGCTTACAGCGCGCGTCTCACTCTTAGGCTCGTAGGCGAGCGCTGCCTGAATGAATCCTCTGAATAACGGATGCGGTCTGTTCGGCTTGCTTTGAAATTCGGGGTGATACTGACACCCTATAAAGTAGGGATGATCGCGAAGCTCGATTAATTCGGCGAGCGTCCCATCCGGCGACGTTCCCGCAATGACGAATCCTTTTTCCGCCATCCGCTCACGATATTTCATGTTGAACTCGTATCGATGGCGATGCCGCTCCATCGCATCGTTCGCGCCATAGATTTTTTCGGCGAGTGTCCCTTTCGCAATCTTGGTCGGCCACGTTCCGAGCCGCATGGTCGCGCCTTTGTTGTGAATTTTCTCCCGCTGTTCTTCGAGCAGCGAAATCACGGGGTCTAGCGTGTCCGGATCGAATTCCGTGCTGTTCGCCTTTTCGATACGACAAACATCTCGCGCAAACTCGATCGTCGCTACCTGCATGCCGAGACAAAGGCCAAGATAAGGAATGCCGTGCTCGCGCGCGTAACGTGCCGCTTTGATCTTGCCTTCGACTCCCCGCTCGCCGAATCCGCCGGGAATCAAAACGCCGGCGACTTCCTTGAGCTGCGCACGAACACGATCTTGCAGAGATTCGGCATCGACCAATTTTAAATCGATCCCGCAATCCTGGCTCGCCGCCGCGTGGGTAAGCGATTCGTAAATGCTCTTGTACGCGTCCTGGAGGTGAATGTATTTCCCGACGACCGCGATTGTGACCCGCCTTCGCGGACTGACGACGCAGTCCACGAATTTTTTCCAACTCCTAAGATTCGGTTCTGGAGTTTTCAGTTGCAATAAGCCGCAAACGAGTTTGTCCAAGCCCTCAGCGTGCAACATCAGTGGCACTTCGTAGATCGTGCGCTCGACATCGCGTGCTTCGATCACGGCTTTTTCAGAGACGCTGCAGAACATGGACAACTTCTGCCGCAACTCGCGATCGATCGGTTTTTCGCTTCGGCAAATCAAGACCTGCGGCTGCAAACCGATCTCACGAAGCTTCGCCACACTCTGTTGCGTCGGCTTCGTTTTTAATTCGGCCGCCGCTTTGATGTAGGGGACAAGCGTGACGTGCATGTTCACCACATTTTGAGCGCCGACTTCGAGAATGAATTGCCGGATCGCTTCCAAAAACGGCAGACCTTCGATGTCGCCAGTCGTTCCACCGATCTCAGTAATCACGACGTCGTATTTCGATTCGTCCGAGATTTCGCGGATACGATTTTTAATTTCGTCGGTCACATGAGGAATCACCTGGACGGTTTTGCCCAGGTAATCGCCGTGTCGCTCTTTCAGGATGACCGATTCATAGACCTGACCGCTGGTCAGATTGTTGTGGCGCGAAAGGACGCAATTTGTGAAACGCTCGTAATGTCCGAGATCGAGATCGGTCTCGGCGCCGTCGTTCAACACATAAACTTCACCGTGTTGGAACGGATTCATAGTTCCCGGATCGACATTGAGATAGGGATCGAACTTCTGCAGGACAACGCGAAGTCCGCGCGCTTCGAGCAGGGTTCCGAGAGATGCGGCGGCGAGTCCTTTGCCTAGCGAACTAACGACGCCACCAGTGACGAAGATGTATTTCATCGCGACGCCCTTCGTTTTGCGCGAGTCAGATTTTGCTCGACCGCCTTTGCGTCAGCCGGCGTGTCTACACCGGGCGATCCATGTTTGGTGAGGAGCACATGAACCTTTACACCATTTTCGAGTGCGCGCAATTGCTCGAGCGATTCGGCGCGCTCCAACGGCGTCGGCTTCAACCTCACGAAATCGAGCAGCGCTTTGCGGCGAAAACCATAAATGCCCTGATGGCGCAGATATTTGATCGGCACTGAATGATTGCGAGGGAAGGGGATGGGGTAGCGAGAGAAATAGAGCGCGTTGCCGTCGCGATCGACAATCACCTTAACCTGGTGCGGTAATGCGGCTTCGGCCGCGTTCTCGAACGGGTGGGCTGCCGTGACGATGTCGATCTTGCGATTGGAGCGCAGCGTCTCGACGAAGCGATCGAGCAGGCTAGGCTCGGTCAGTGGTTCGTCGCCCTGGATATTAATAATGAACTCAAATTGGGGCGCCTTCCGAGCCACCTCAGCGACCCGGTCCGTCCCGCTCTGATGTTTGGGCGACGTCAGTGAGACGTCTGCGCCCCAGTCGAACGCAGTTCTGGCGATGCGCATATCATCCGTAGCAATGATGACCGCGTCCAAATTTTTGGCTCGCCGGCAGCGTTCCCACACGTGGCGGAGAATGGGCTTGCCTCCAATGAGATACAACGGTTTTCCTGGAAAACGCGTAGATCTCCACCTGGCGGGAATGATTCCGACGGCCTTACTCATCCGCTCCTCTGGCTTCTCTCAGTATGATTTCGGCGGCCGCAGGCAGATCCTCGGCCACCCAGTCGGCGCAACTGTCGTTGGTTATCTTGTCGAATCCGGTCCGGACCCGAATCGCGCGTGCGCCCACCTTATGGGCGCACTGGGCGTCGATTTCCTTGTCGCCAATCAAAAACGACCGCGAAAGATCGATCTGGTGATCGTGCGCAGCCTGGAGAACCATTCCCGGTGCGGGCTTTCGGCATTTTGAGGGTTTGCCCGGCACGTCGGGACAAAAATAGGTCGCGTCGATCAAATCCTTCCCGACCTGCCGCATGACTTCCGCTTCGACAGCGCGATATTCCTTTTCGGTAAAGAATCTGCGCCCGATCCCGCTCTGATTTGTGATTACGATGATTTTGAATCCGGCGTTTTTGAGCCGACGCAACGCCATCGCCGCTCCGTCGAAAACGTGGACCTGACTCGGATCCGAGCAATAATCCACGTCGTGCATGATCGTGCCGTCGCGATCGACGAAGACAGCGCGCGACTTCGAATTAGTCGAAGTCATGTTCGAACTTGGAGATCAGTTCGTCGCGAGTAACTGTTGCCGTCCCGAGTTTACCAACGACCACTGCACTCGCGTGGTTCGCGATTTGGGCGGCTTCGATCGGCGTTGCAGTGGAAACGAGCGCAAGCGTAAACATCGCGATTGCTGTGTCGCCGGCACCCGACACGTCGAAGACGTCCCGCGCCCTTGTTGGGATATAATGCGGATGTTTGCCTTTTTCAAAAAACATCACACCGTGTTCGCCAAGCGTGACGAGCAGATATTGCACGCTCCATTTTTGGAGCAGTTCTTTTCCGGCACGGACAAGTTCTACATCTTTATTTGGCGCGAGGTCGAGATCGCGATCTGGAATTCCGGCAGCCAGGAATGCTTCAGCGCGATTCGGTTTGACTGCGGTCATTCCGCTCCACTCGATCAAATTGTGCGGATTTGGATCAGCAGTAACGATCTTCTTCGCGGCGCTCGCCTCTCTCGCGACCCGCGAGACGAGCTCACGCGTCAAAAATCCTTTGCCGTAATCTTCAAAGATGATCGCGTCGATGTTGGGCAACTTCTCTTTGACCGCAGCCACAACTTTCCCGATCTGCGCCGCCGACGGTTTGATGATTTTTTCACGGTCGACTCTCACCACTTGTTGATGGCGGGCGATGATTCGTGTTTTAACAATCGTTGGAAATTTTTCGTCTTCGATCGAATCGGAGACGTCGATCTTCTCTTTGGCCAAAAGTTCCCGCAGTTGCTGCCCACCACGGTCTTTGCCCATCAACCCAATGACCGAAACCATATCAAGAAACTCGCGAAGATTGCGCGCAACATTGGCGGCGCCGCCGGGGAAAAAACTTTCGCCCGTCACCTGCACGACCGGCACGGGCGCTTCGGGCGAAATGCGGCCAACTCTGCCCCAGACGAATTCGTCCAGCATCAGATCGCCGATGACGAGAATGCGCTTGGACGCCGCGCGCTCCAAGATTTGCCGAAGCCTTCTTAAGTCCATAGCGCGGACCAGGTGCGATGGTTAGCGGGGAGAATAGTCTGGCGTGACAGAGTCAAAATTGTTAGGCGCAGGGATTTGTATGGGTGGGCAGTTCTGCTTACAATGACGTCATTAATCCTGAATACGAAGCCAAAATCAACAGTCGAAGCTGCCGATGATAGCCTTTTCCAGACCCTTAAAACTTAGCGCAATCGCCCTGATCGGGGTGACTTTTGGTGCCCACGGTGCGCAGGCGCCCCAGCGAATTGACGTCAAACAGATGTCGAAAAAAGTCGAAAACGTGGTCGTGCCGTTGCCAAACGAGATCTTTGGCGCGCTCAACAAGCTTGGTTCGGTGAACTGGCGCGAATATGTGCGCGCCGGGAAAACGAGCAATTTTACGGAACGGCCGCGGATCGCGCTCCTCCTCGGGACCGTCATCGCCGATGGCTTCATCGCAGTGCAGGCCGAAGACGCGCCGGCCGTGAAAGAGATTGGTCAGCGGGTATTGAATTTGTCGAAGGGGATCGGCGTCGGCAATTCCATCACGCCGCACGCTAAGGCGATCACCGAGGCGGCGGACAAGCGCAAATGGGAAGATGTGCGGCAGGAGCTCGACCGTACTCAGAGTAGCGTCCAGCAGGCGATGAACGAAGTGCACGACGAAAAATTGTCGCAGCTTGTTAGTCTCGGAGGCTGGTTGCGCGGCACGCAAGTGTTAACGGCGGTGGTAACGAAACATTTCTCAGCGGACGGCGCCGAGCTGCTGCATCAACCCGATTTACTCGTTCACTTTCAAACGCAGCTGCAAGGGATGCCGGAATTTAATCTGCCGATCATCCGCGACATCCAAAGCGCGCTCAGCGAAGTGAAACCGCTGGTAGATGTCGGAACGGCGCGCATTTCGGCGGAGTCCGTGCGGAAGATCAACGACATCACTACCCGACTGGATAGTGGAATTGTGACAAGAGACTGAAGCCCCCATTATGAGCCTCTTCACTAAAATCAGTCTGCGAATTGGTCTCTGTGTTCTCGTGGGTTTTGCCCTTCCGCTTGGCACAGCCGGAACTGTCGATGACGCGCAATCGTTCGCGCTTCAAGCCTCCGAACCATACGTCAAAGAAGGATTCCAAGTGCGCGAAGATTACTGGGGCGGCGATCTCGGCTCCGGTGAAAAGAAAGCCGTGCGGCAACAGTTGTTTAAAGGAAACGAATACTGGTTCTGGCTGGGTACCGAAGTCGAACGCGCGAAGATTTCCGTCCACATTTATGATTCGGAAGGAAAACTGGCCGAACAACCAGACAGTTGGGAAAAAGGCCATTTTGCGGCTGCGCACGTGATTCCAAAAGCGACGGGAAGTTATTTCATCATCGTGGCGGTCGAGGAATCGCCGGAAGAACGGACACATTGGGCGCTGGTTTACGGGTTCCGCTAATCGATGTGCCAGCCCGCCTTGGACTCGATCTTAGGAGTGGTTGATCTTTAATGACCGAAACGCGAACGCTGCATTTCGATAACGCGCGCCAATTGCAATCGCTTTACGCGAACGATTTCAAGCTGCTCAAAGGCATGGAGGATTCACTGGGCGTGAAAGTCACTACGCGCGAGGGGTGGGTGAAACTCGAAGGCGAGCCGGAGAAGCTCGACAAGGCGCAGCGCGTCTTCGATCAGCTCGAGGAGGCGCAGAAGAAAGGCGTGCCGATCCAGAAACACGAATTTCAATACGCACTCAATTCGGTGAGCGAATCCCGCGGCGATAACTTGACCGACGCGGTCTCGATGAAGATCACGACTTCCCCGCGCAAACCGCCAATCGTGGTGCGGTCTACCGGACAACGAAGTTACGTCGAAGCGATCGACAACCGCGACATCGTTTTCGGGATCGGACCGGCCGGTACCGGCAAAACCTATCTGGCGGTGGCAATGGCTGTTGCAGCGCTTAAAAAAGATCAGGTCAGCCGGATCATTTTGACGCGACCGGCGGTTGAAGCCGGCGAAGCGCTTGGATTTTTGCCAGGCGAGCTCGAACAAAAAATCATGCCGTATCTGCGTCCGCTTTATGACGCGCTCCGCGACATGTTGGAGCCGGAAGAGATCGAGCGCGCGATTGCGCGACAGACGATCGAAGTCGCACCGCTCGCCTACATGCGCGGCCGCACTTTGAACAACGCATTCGTAATTCTCGATGAAGCGCAGAACACGACGACCGAGCAAATGTTCATGTTGCTTACGCGCATCGGTCCGCATTCCAAATGCGTGATCACTGGCGACGTAACGCAGATCGACTTGCCGACGAACAGGCGTTCAGGCGTTGTCGAGGCACTCCAGGCGCTGAAAAACATTCCCGGAATCGCAATTGTTTATTTCAGTGAGCGCGACGTGGTACGTCATGAGCTTGTTCGTTCGATTATCACGGCTTATCAGCAACACCGCTCGCCCGCGCCATCGATGCGCAAATAATCATGCTCGATTTTTTAAAGCGCAGACGGCTTCTCCGACGCGGCCTCGCTTCGAAAAAACAGCGCCGGCGCCGCACGCGCAGCGAATTGCTTGGCGTGCTCGAATCGGCGCGCTACGTCAAAGTTCTGATTCTGGCTGCGTTCATCGCAGGATTGGCGTTCCTGATTTTCAGCGGCCAACAATCCCAGCCTACCAAAAATTTCGTGATCGCGCTCTTGTTCTTCGCGACTGCGGTGGTGCAGCTCTGGATCAACCAACCCCGAACATTTTCCGTGAACTCGCGCGTTTTTCTTGTTTTCGGGACGATCTTCATTCAGCTCGCGGCGATTAAAGGCATCCTGGTCTTGTCTAGCGAGCACGCGTTTAAGTTTCTCACACCGGAGATGGGTTGGTTGCTCGCACCATATGCGTTCGCACCGCTCGTGCTCAGTGTTTTGCTTGGTCGCAATCACGGACTTTATGCGGCGGTCTTCGTCAGTCTCTGGAGCAGCGTTTTGTTCGGTAGAATCGATGCGCCGCTCCTCGTCATCAGTTTGATCAGCGGATTCACGGCCGTTTATCTGACGCTTCAGGTTCGCAATCGCGGCAGATTGATTCGCGCCGGTCTCGGTGTCGGCGTCGCGACCTGGTTGTCTTCGCTCACTTTCGGGATGATCGGGCCGATTAGTCTGTTCCCGCCAATGGACAACGATTGGGGAATGATCGGCCTACAGAGCGCGCTCGCGCTCGGCAGCGGAATCGTGACCGCGATGATCGTTGGCGGCGCGTTGCCGATGCTCGAACACGTATTTCAGATCACGACCGATGTTTCGTGGCTGGAGCTTTCGGATCTGAACCACCCATTGCTGCGGCGGATGACGATTGAAGCGCCGGGCACATATCACCACAGCCTCGTCGTCGCGAATCTGGCCGAAGCGGCGGGGGAAGCGATTGGCGCCAATGCGACGCTTTGCCGCGTCTGTTCGTATTTTCACGATGTCGGCAAATTGGTGAAGCCACAATACTTCACCGAGAACATGAGTTTCGAGCGCAACCCACACGACGATCTCGCACCGAGCATGAGCGCTCTCATTATCATCTCGCACGTGAAGGAAGGCGTTGACCTCGCGCTCAAACACAAACTTAACCAGTGCATCATCGACATCATCCAAGAGCATCACGGCACTTCGCTCGTCTATTATTTCTATCAACGCGCGCTTCAGCAGCAGGAAGACGCGCGTGCTGGCGGCAAAATCATGAACATCCGCGAGGAAGACATTCCCGACGTAGAGGAGGAAAGTTTCCGTTATCAAGGGCCGAAGCCGCAGACCAAAGAGAGTGCGATCGTCAGCCTCGCTGATATCGTCGAAAGCGCGTCGCGAAGTTTGGGAAAACCGACGCCGCAAAAAATCGAGCAGCTGGTCAACGAATTGATTGAGGAACGTGTCGCCGACGGCCAGCTTGACGAATGCGATCTCACTCTCGGCGAACTGCGCGTTATCGCCGAGCGATTCCGCTTCACGCTCATGACGATGCTCCACACGCGCATCGCATATCCGAAAGGTGAGTCGAAGTTTACGCCGACCGAAGACGAAAGATTGAAAATGCGTCCGGACGTCATGGCCTCGCTTCGCAAGCCGGAGTCTGCGCCGCCCGTCTCGGCTGCCTAGGGTGGATCACGCTCTCGAGCGTGATTTCTGTCATCTTGATCGGAGTGGAGAGATGCCTTGTATCTCCGGCCGTTGCCAAGGTCAGAAATGTCGACAGATTCGGGGACTTCCCTGGGAATGACAAAATAGAGGACGACTTCGGTCGACATGACAAAAAGGATGAAAAAACTCCGCAATTAGAACACTGTTATGCTTCTCGGCTAGGGCCTGAATTCGCTCATTGAGGGTCCAACGAAGGATCAAACTTTTCCTTACGCAGAGTTTTCAGAAATTCCGAGGCCGACAGTTCACGGTCACCTCGGCCGATTCGTTCTTGGCAAAATCGAAAAGGTAAAAATCATTTTCGGACAGGGCCGCGTTCATCTTTATGAAGGCCACTCAGCACGCGACGTAACGTCGATCGTTTGCGTTCTCGCCGGAATCAAACAACTGATCGTCGCCAATGCCGCTGGCGCCATGAAACCCGAGATTCAGACCGGGTGAATGGATGATGCTCACCGATCACATCAATCTCGGCGGACGTGCGCGCGGTTCGCGGAATTTGGTGATGGCTGTGCTTGGTTGAGTGACGAAAGGGCCGCCTTCGAGCGGCGCGGATTTGGTGAACGCCACGTCCAGCATTTCGCTGGGGAGTCCCTCCAACGGAAATTCTTTCCGCAACGGAAAGAACGGATAGCCATCCCACATCAGTATCCGACGCAGGTCGGGATGACCCTTAAACTTGATTCCCATCATGTCGTAAATCTCGCGCTCGTGCCAATTCGCCGTTGGCCAGATATCGAAAAGGGTGTCGACCTCTTCGGCTTCGCCAAGTTTCAATTTCAAACGCAGATGAACCGCGAGCGTCATTGAATAAAGTTCATAAACGATTTCGAACCGCGGTTCTTCGCCGAAATGGTCGATGCTGGTGATGTCGATTAGATAATCGAACGAGAGATCGTCGCGGCAAAGCTTCGCAATTTCGCGAAGATCGTTCGCCGAGATTGTGTAGGTGGTCTCGCCGCGAAACTCGGCTTTGTTCTGAAGCTTTGGCCCGGTCAGTTTGCGTAGTGAATCGAGCAGTTCCTGGCTGGTCATGCGGTTATTTCGGCGAGTTTGCTAATCAGCTCCGGTTTTTGCGCGGCGAATGATTTCTCGCGCGAAATTTTTTCCTGCAGTTTCATCAGACCGGCGAGCAGTGCTTCCGGACGCGGCGGGCAGCCGGAAATGTAAACATCGACCGGAAGCAGTTGATCGATTCCCTGAAGTACGGCGTAGGACCGATACATTCCGCCAGTTGATGCGCACGCGCCCATTGCGATGACCCATTTCGGCTCGGGCATTTGTTCGTAGATCCGTTTTACGGCCAGCGCCATTTTGTAAGTCACAGTCCCGGCCACGATCATCACGTCGCACTGTCGCGGCGAGAAACGCATCACTTCCGCTCCGAACCGCGCGATGTCGAACCGCGACGCGGCGGTGGCCATTAGTTCAATCGCGCAACAGGCGAGCCCCATCGGCATCGGCCAGAGCGAGTTTTTGCGGATCCAATTGAAGGCAGCATCAAGCCGGGTAAAGATGACGTTGCCCTCAATTTTCGAGTCGTAAGCAGTGGCGCGTTGTTCCGCCATGCGGAAACACTAAAGTTGCGTCAACCCGAGGCAAGCAGAAGATACATCCCTCCAGGCAAGATCGACATGCAACGAAGTCAGCGCACTCATCTCGACGAGCTCGAGAACCAGAGTATTTTTATTTTTCGCGAGGCGTACCACGCGTTTAAGAACATCGCCATGCCATGGTCGATGGGAAAAGATTCGAACGTGCTGATCTGGCTGGCCCGGAAAACATTCTTCGGGCGCGTGCCGTTTCCGGTTTTGCATATCGACACGACTTACGAATTCCCCGAGATGCTCGAGTTCCGCGAATGGGCGAAGAAACATCACAACTTGAATCTGGTTGTGAAGATCAATACCGAGGCGCGCGCCCGCGGAATCGGTTACGAAACGCATGACCCAGTGACGGTGACTCACGAATTGAAAACCGTCGCGCTCCAGCAAGTGCTCGCCGAATACAAATTCGACGCGCTGATCACTGGTATCAGGCGAGATGAAGATCCGACCCGGGCGAAGGAAAGATATTTCTCGCCGCGGAACGCACAGTTCGAATGGGACTACAAAGATCAGCCACCGGAATTTTGGGGACAATTCGCGACCAGCGCGGCCAAAGGCGAGCACGTACGCGTACAACCGTTGCTCGACTGGACCGAAGTGGACGTCTGGCGCTACATCCAGCGCGAAAACATTCCGATCCCGCAAATGTATTTCGCGCGTAACGGGAGACGATTTCGTTCGTTAGGCTGCAGCCCCATCACACATTCTATCGACAGCAACGCATCGACCATCGACGAGATCATCGCTGAACTCGAAGCGACGAAAGTTGGCGAACGAGCTGGCCGTGCGCAGGATCATTACGAACGCAACGCCATGCAGAAATTGCGCGCCAAAGGATTCTTATGACAAAAGAATCGCTGCCGCTTCGCGTCGTATTCGTTGGCCACGTGGATCACGGAAAGTCCACGCTGGTCGGTCGGATTCTGCACGACACCGATTCGTTGCCGGAAGGTAAGATCGAGATGGTAAAAAAGGCGTGCGCGGAGGAGGGAATGGAATTCGAGTTCGCATTCGTGCTCGACGCGCTTTTGGAAGAGCAAAAACAGAACGTCACGATCGACACGACCGAGATCCGATTCAAAACAAAACGGCGTAAATACATCATTATCGACGCGCCGGGTCACAAAGAATTCCTCAAGAACATGATCACCGGGGCAGCCCGGGCGGACGCGGCGGTGCTCGTGATCGCGGCGAACGAAGGTGTGCGCGAACAAAGCCGTCGCCACGCCTATTTACTCGGCTTGCTTGGGATCAAACAGCTCATAGTAGTCGTGAACAAAATGGATCTCGTGGACTTCTCGCAGAGGAAACTCGAGCAGATCGAAAGCGAATATTTAAAATTCCTGAAGGAACTCGGACTGAAAGCGCGCGTGTTTGTTCCAGCTTCGGCGAAAGACGGCGAGAACATTGCGAGACCGAGCGCGAAAATGAAATGGCACAACGGTCCGACGGTTCTTGCAGCGCTCGATTTACTGGAACCGCAAAGCGATGATGTCGATCTTCCACTGCGATTTTGCGTGCAGGACGTTTATCGATTTGATGAGCGCCGCATCATTGCCGGACGAATCGAGACGGGAAAGCTGAAGGTGGGGGACGAAATCGTTTTTTCTCCCGCGAACAAAACTTCGAAAGTTCAATCGATCGAACAATGGGGCGGGGACTACGACGACGTAAAGATTGCCGGCGATTCAATCGGCATCACGTTAACTGAACAAATCTTCGTCGAGCGCGGTTACGTCGCATCCCATCAAACCGAAACGCCGATTGAGACGAATCGGATTCACGCGGACGTGTTTTGGATTGTGCGCGAGCCGATGCGAGTCGGTCATCTTTACGATCTGCGGTTGGCGACTCAGGAAGTGAAGTGCGAGGTCGTTTCCATCGATCAGGTGATGGATTCGGCAACGCTTGAATCGACAAGCGACGGGTGCGAGCGGCTCGAGCGCAATGAAGTTGGGCGGCTAACCATCCAAACGCGCAGCCCGCTCGTGATTGACAATCACGAGCGGATTCCGACGCTTGGACGTTTTGTAATTGTCGATGGCGGGCGGATTTGCGGTGGTGGAACAATCTTCGGCGGCGTTTACACAGATCGGACCGTCGCCAAGAGCAAAAATATTTTCTGGGTCGAAGGAAAGATCACCGCCCATGATCGTGCGGCGCGGACAGGTCATCGCGGCGCGGTCGTGTGGTTCACCGGATTATCGGGCGCTGGAAAATCGACCATTGCGCAGGCGCTCGAGCGCGAACTGTTCGCACGCGGAATGCATACTTACGTGCTGGATGGCGACAACATTCGGCACGGTTTGAATTCGAATCTCGGATTTTCCCCGGAAGATCGCGTGGAAAATATTCGACGCGTGAGTGAAGTCGCGAAATTAATGGCGGATTCCGGTGTCGTGGCGATTACAGCGTTCATTTCCCCGTATCGAATGGATCGACGCCGTGCACGCGAGATCGCGCTCGAAGGCAACGCGGAGTTCGTCGAGGTCTTTGTTGATGCGCCGCTGCAAGTTTGCGAAGCGCGCGACCCGAAGAATCTGTACAAAAGAGCGCGGGCGGGCGAGATCCGCGAATTTACCGGGATCGATGCGCCGTACGAACCGCCGGAGGACGCGGAAATTGTAGTCCACACTGATCAGCAAACGGTAAACGAATCAGTTGCGGCAATCCTGGAAGGCCTCTTGCCACGATTAAAACCGGAAGAACACGGTGAATGATTTGAAATATGCCGGCGTTACGGTACGCGGACCGGAAGCGGGTGACATGGAAGCGTTAGCTGATTTATGACGCAGCTCGGTTACCCGACTTGCGTTCGGAGATGCAGGAGCGCATGGAAACAATTCTGGCCAACAAAATTACCCGACGTTTAATGCAGTCAGCGGGATGACGTTCACTCGTCACACCTACGAACATGACAGCCCTTTGGCGATGTATTCTGCCACCGCACTGCCTCTTTGCCGCCCGACGCCTAACGACGCTCAAAGCAAAATCAGTACCAAATTTTTACGAGGTACAAACCCTCAGCTGGCGCGACAAAACGGGAGCCACCAGCCCGGCCTGATTTTAATCGGGCGGTGATTTCACATGCGTCCCATTTGTGCAGCGCAACGCGCGTCATAGCGCCAACCATCAGTCGCACCATTTTGTAAAGGAAACCCCCTCCGGCGACTTCGATTGTGATGCAGGGCCCGCTCTTTCGGACTCGAACTGATCGAATCGTGCGATGCGTACTCTCTTCCTTTTTACCACGATTAGCTGCGAACGCCGCGAAATCATGCTTTCCAATGAACTCTTGACTGGCACACTTTAGAAGATCGATATCGAGCGGCGTAGGAATGTGCCAGGCGCGACCAACTTCCAGGGGCGGCAAAATCGGCGCTGCCCAGATTCTATATCGATAAAGTTTTCTCTTCGCGGAAAACCGCGCATGAAAACTTTGAGAGACGTAACGGCAACTCGAAACGCGAATCGTATTTGGTAAGCCAGCGTTGAGCGCCCTTGTCCAGCGATCCGAGGAGATTTTTCGGTCGGGAAGATCGACATGCGCGCACTGTGCGAGTGCGTGAACACCGGCATCGGTCCGTCCCGCGCTATGAACTCGAACCTGCGCGCCGTTAATTTTATGAAATGCGCGCTCCAATTCATCTTGAACCGTCTTGCGGTGACGCTGGCTCTGCCAGCCCGCGAACGCGGCACCCGCGTACGCGACCGTGAACTTAAGGCGCTGCGACATTGCGTTCGCGCTCGAGGTAGCCCTGCAAAATCATTTGGGCCGCGACTTGATCGACAATCTTTCGCGTTTGTCGCGTTTTCTTGCCGGCAGCGCTAAGCGCGCGATTCGCGGCAACTGTTGTAAGTCGTTCGTCCCAGGTCTCGACGGCACACGGTAGTTGCGCGCGCAGTTTGTTCGCGAATTCGAAGGCTTCATTCGCAGCTTCGCCGATTTCACCGCTCATTTTACGCGGAATGCCCACGACTACTGTCTTGATCTTTCGATCGCGAACAATTTCGGCGATTCGCTTCACTGAATCTTTGTTCGCCGCAATTGTTTCGAGCGGATGCGCGAGGAAGCACAGCTCATCAGAAATCGCCAATCCGATTCGGGCGCGACCGAAATCGATCCCTAGAATTTGGTTCATTCAGCTTATTGCAACTCTGGCGGCAATTTGCCGACGAGATTCTTGATCTTCTCGGCCTGATGTCGATGGCAAATTAAAATTGCGTCGCCTGTCCGGACCACGATCAAGTTATGAATGCCCAGCAACGCGATCGTTGTCTCGCCGTCGTTAAAAACAATGTTGTCCCTGGAATCGAGCGCGGTCAGCGGGTGGTTAGCAATATTTCCATGCTCGTCCTTTTTGAAATAACGTGCCACCGCCTGCCAGCTGCCGACGTCATCCCAGTCAAAGGTCGCTTCCACAACCAGAACGCGTTCGGCCTTTTCCATGATCGCGTAATCGAAAGAGATCCGCGGCAGCTTGGCGAACCGTTCCCGCAAAACCTTGTCGAGATCCTTTGAAGACCGAACCTGTGAAATGAAGTCAGCGAGCTCCAGGGTGTGGCGATTAAACTCGCTCAAGACTGTCGGAACAGACCAGACAAACATTCCCGCATTCCAACGGAAATTTCCTTTTCGCAAAAACGATTCGGCAAGATCGACATTCGGCTTTTCACGGAACCGAATCACGCGATGCACGGCGATCTTGTCCTCGGCACGCAGCTTCACGGCTTCGCCTTGTTCGATATAACCAAAACCGGGACATGCCCACGTCGGTTTGATTCCAATCGTCACCAGCGCGCCGGTTTCTTCCGCCGCCGCCGCGGCGGTTTTCATTGTTGCTAGAAACGCGGTGCGGTCGGCGATGACGTGATCAGCCGGGAACGCGAGCATCGTCGCGGAATGATCGCGCGCCGCGACCCAACCAGCACCGAGCGCGACCGCCGCGGCCGTGTCGCGTTTGGCCGGTTCGGCTATGATGTTTTCCTTCGGAAATTCTTTGAGTAGATCGCGGACGGCCTTCTCCTGTTCCACGTTTGTCAGAATCAAGATGCGATCGGTCGAGACGAAATTCTCTAGTCGCGCGACCGCTTCCTCAAGCAACGTGCGCTCCGAGACAAGGCGCAGCAATTGCTTGGGACGATTACGCCGGCTCAATGGCCAGAAGCGTTGGCCGCTCCCGCCGGCGAGAATGAGCGCATAAATCGGATTCGACATTTGAAAAGCTGACAATAGCGGAGATCACGCCAGCATGCAGATTTTCCCGTTTCTTTTTCGCAAACGAGATTTATAAATAGCCGATGTCTCTTTCGGTATCCATTCCAAAAGCGAGCGAACAGCTGCCGTTGGATAATCTGCTCGCACTCACGCGCACCGCGTTCGGTTTGGGAATCGGTATGCTGGTCGCGGACAAGATTAAAGGGCGGACGCGACAGGCGGCGGCGATCGCGTTGATGTCGGTCGGCGCATTGGCTGCGGTCCCATTTCTCGTGAAAGTCGCGCTCGAGCGGATTAATCGACCCGAATCTGATCGCGGCAGTCGCGCAAGACTCCGTTCCATTCGCGCTGACTCGGGCTATCGCTCCGAAGTGGATATTTATTAGTTCGCTCTCTGTCGTTTCGACCGGAGTGGAGGAATCTCGGACTGTTTCTGTCCGTCACAAGTTTGGAAATATCTAGAGATGTCTCGACTTCTCTCGCCATAACATCAGAAGTGGTCACCCTTGATTCAAGCGCCGTCGCAGATTAAAGCCTCATCGCCACATGGCCAAACCATCGACATCTTCCAGCGAACCGTTGCGGGAGTTTTGCCGCGAAATTTTTAAACAAGAAGCGATCCTGCGGCAGGGCGGCGGCAAAGCTGGACTCGAACGGCAACGAAACCTGGGTCGTCTGCCCGCCCGAGAACGAATCGCCCAACTTCTGGACAAGGGCGCGCAATTTTTCGAGATCGGACTTTGGGCTGCCTACAAAATGTACGAGGAGTGGGGGAATATTGTCGCTGCCGGAACGGTCACCGGAATTGGAAACGTCTCGGGCGTGCCGTGCATGATCATCGCCAACGACGCGAGCGTGAAAGCGGGTGCGTTCTTTCCGGCGACGGTGAAAAAAGTCTTGCGCGCGCAACGCATCGCTTTCGAATGTTCGCTCCCGATCATTTATTTGGTCGATTCGGCCGGCGTCTTCTTGCCGATGCAGGACGAGATTTTTCCAGATGAAGACGATTTCGGCCGAATTTTCCGAAACAACTCGGTTATTTCCGCAGCTGGAATTCCACAGTTCGCGGCGATCATGGGGAATTGTGTCGCCGGCGGCGCGTATCTTCCGGTGTTGTGCGACAAGATTTTGATGACCGAAGGGAGCGGTCTTTATCTTGCCGGTCCGTCGCTTGTGAAAGCGGCGATCGGGCAGCTTGTCGATCAGGAAGAGCTTGGTGGTGCGAAAATGCATTCGGAAATCAGCGGCACCGTCGATTTTTATGAGAAAACAGATGAGTCGTGTTTGAAACGTTTGCGTTCGCTGGTCGCGCTTTTGCCGGAAGCGAAAAACGCGGGCGAAGTGAAGATCGACAGCACAACGTT
The DNA here is from genome assembly GCA_035538875.1 of Chthoniobacterales bacterium. GTDB lineage: Bacteria > Verrucomicrobiota > Verrucomicrobiia > Chthoniobacterales > UBA10450 > AV40. Next base: position 47,389 of record DATLJP010000031.1, read on the forward strand.
CAAGACATCGAAGAATCCTGATTCGCTTTACGACCTTGTTAGTCTCGACGGTCAGAAAAATTACGACGCGCGCGATCTGCTGATCGCGATTCTCGATGTGAACTCACTCAACGAATACAAAGGCGATTACGGAAAAACGCTGGTGACGGCATATGCGCGGATCGCGCGTCAGCCGGTCGGAATTATCGCCAGCCAGCGATTGCAAGTGCGCACGAAGAAGGAAGGGATCCAGATGGGTGGCGTTATTTATTGCGACAGCGCCGACAAGGCCGCTCGCTTTGTGCTGGATTGCAATCAAGACGGATTGCCGATCATCTTTTTCCAGGACGTGACCGGATTCATGGTCGGTCGCGACGCGGAACAGAGCGGAATCATTCGCAGTGGCGCCAAACTCGTGAACGCGGTCAGCAATTCAGTCGTGCCGAAGATCACAGTGGTCGTCGGCGGTTCGTTCGGCGCCGGGAACTACGCGCTTTGCGGCAAAGCTTACGATCCTCGATTCATCGTTGCGTGGCCGAACGCGCGTTACGCCGTGATGGGCGCGGCCCAGGCTTCCGATACAGTGTTCTCAATTCTCGCGCGCGCACGCGAGCGCGGTGACAAAAAAGCGTCGCACGAGGAGCTCGATGAATTGCGCAAGAGAGTGAAAGCGAGTTACGAAGAACAAACTGACATTCGTTACGGCGCAGCGCGCGGTTGGGTCGACGCGATCGTTCAACCCCATGACACGCGCGATGCGCTGGTTCAATTGCTTCAATACGTTTCGCGGCCAACGCCGAAAGCGCACTTCCACACTGGCGTCATTCAGGTCTAACCTCTGATCTCTGACTTCTGCCCGCTGATCTATGCATTATGCCGGTTGTCATTATTGAGAAGCAAACGCCGCAGATCACGGTCGTAACTTTGAATCGTCCCGAACGGCGCAACTCACTGACGATCGAGCTGCTGAGCGAATTGATGGCCGCGATTAAGGTCGCATCGGATCAACCTGAAGAGCGCGTTCTGATTTTGCGCGGCGCAGGCGCGGCCTTTTGCACCGGACTCGATTTAAAAGAAGCGGCCGATCAAAAAAAAGCGCACGCCACTGCGGAGGTGGTGGCCAAGACTTTGATCGCGCTCGCGGAAACGCGAGTGGTCACGATCGCGGCCGTTCACGGCGCGGCCGTCGCTGGGGGTGCTGGAATCATGTCCGCCTGCGATTTCGTTGTTGCCGCAGAGAAGACGAAAATTGGCTATCCGGAAGTTCGGCGCGGCTTGGTCGCGGGATTAGTAATGACCTTTTTGCGGCGACAAGTCGGCGAGCGAAATATGCGGGAATTGGTCCTCGGCGGCGAATTGATCGACGCCGAGCGCGCGCGAGAAATTGGTTTGGTCAATCGCGTCGTTCCGCATAGCGAGTTGATGAACGACGCGCAAAAGTTCGCCGACTCTATCTTGCAAGGCGCGCCGAATGCGATTGCGCAAACCAAAAGGCTGATTGAAGAGCTTTGGGTGACGTCGGCAAAACAAGATGTCGACCGTGCGTTAACGCACCATATGCGAGCGCGTGAATCCGCCGAAGCGCGCGAAGGCATCGCGGCATTCAACGAAAAACGGAAGCCAAACTGGACGAAATAAAACGCGAGCTATGCTGGCGCTGCTGGGCCTTGGTACTGCGCGTTGCCGAAGGCGAGGATCGGGTAAAAGATAAACGGTAGAAAAATCAATCCGATCCCGAAGCCTGTTCCTTTGCCGAACGCTCTGGCCACTTCAATGCAAAGGATGATAATAATGATGAAGTTCACCAGCGGGATGAACATCAGAATCAGCCACGAACCTGGGCGTCCCGCGACCTTCCAGAAGAAATAAAAGTTCAGGATCGGGATAATTGCCGCCCAACCAGGCTGTCCAGCTTTGGTGAACATCTTCCACCACGACGCGATCATTATGATTATAACTGATCATAACGACCGTGCAGATCCAGAACGCTGGGCCGGGCGGTTTTCCGGAGGTCGATTACGACGAGTCGAAACTTGCCTGAGCAAAAAACGAACACGGCACGAAGTTTATCAGGGATATCATATGGGTTAGGACTTTAAGCCTGCAGGGTTAACGAACGGATTTGAACTGAGCAAGAACAAATGTGACTTGAGCGAGATCAGGAATTAATCGCCACCGTTGCCACCGTCGTTGCCACTGCCGCGCTCATATCTTCGCCCTCATGGTCTAAGGCGTCTTCCATACCCTCCTCGTCTACGGAAGCGACTTCTTCGTCGGTGTCTTCTTCAGCGGCGAGGTCGTCCTCCTCGCCTTCGCTCATGTCGAACGATTCGTAGTCGGCGTAGGAGTCCTCACTACTGATTTCCTGGTCGGAAATGTTATCGCTGACATCGACTTCTTCCCCTTCGTAAGTGTCGACGCTGGTGTTTACGACCGCCCAATCGTAGATGACCGACGTCTCCCATTCCGAATACCAGGTATCGTAGGCTTTCGTATAATCGACGAGAATTAGGTAATCCTTGCGCCAGTCATTATCGACGTCGTAGCCGCGAATCAGACCGGCCTGAACCTCGAGTAAGTAAAGGGTCGCGATGTAAGCATCGAGCGTCGTCAGTTCTTTCACGATGTGCTTAGCTTGTTTCTTCAGCTCGGCCAAACCCTTCTCGAGCGGTCTGTCCTTCTTCGCTTCGCCTGAGGTAAGCGGAGCGGCAAGTCAATCCGCGAGATCACAATTGGTCAGCGCATCCCGGTGTCGCACTGCCACTCAACCTGAGTCATTTGGCCGGCCACAACATCGACATCGAACGGTCCGTAGCGCCCGATCCCCTTTTTCTGGTCTTTTCTTGCGATGGTGTAATGCCCCGGCTTAAGTGAAACTTTGAAACGACCCTGGTCATCCGTTGTAAATTCCGCGACCGATCCAGTTTGGTTCGTTACGATGAACGTTGTGTTCGCGAGTGGGCGCGAGCTCTGAATGCCCGGTCGAACTGGACCCGGGAGGGTCGGCCCGATTTTGATCACACCTTCCACTCCGGCGTTTCCTGTTTGCGGCGCTGGCCTCGGCAACGTTTGCGCGCAGCAAAAACCGGCAAACGTCAGGAAAGCGATTAAGCTTAAGTGTTGAAGCAGCATACACGTTTCGACGTGTTAAACGCACCAGTTGTTTAAGAAAAAAAGAAAATGTTTCTCGATCGGATCAAGGTTTTTGCGCAAGCAGGAAGCGGCGGCCGCGGCTGCGTCAGTTTCCGACGGGAGAAATTTGTCCCGAAAGGCGGACCGGACGGTGGCGATGGCGGTCGCGGCGGTGATGTAATCCTTCGCGCCGACCGCCACACAGATAATCTCTCGAATCTCTTTTACGAACCGATCATCAGGGCGAAAAACGGCGGGCATGGAATGGGAAAGAAAATGTACGGCCGATCCGCGCCGAACAAAATCGTCAAAGTGCCGATCGGAACCCTGGTATATCGGATAGCGGAAACCGGAAACCGGAAAGAGGACGAACAACAGCGCGAAAGCGCACAGCTATCCGGTATCCGGTATCCGAAATCCCAAATCGAGTGTGTTGCTGACGTTACGCGCGATGGTCAGGAATTTGTGCTCTGCGAAGGCGGCGCGGGCGGAAAAGGCAATGTGCACTTCAAGAGCTCGCGCAATCGCACCCCGCGCGAATACACCGAGGGCGAAGAAGGCGAGTTGGGTCATTTCCTGTTGGAGCTGCGCACGATCGCGGATGCGGGACTGGTCGGCTATCCGAACGCCGGCAAATCGACTTTGCTCCGAAGAATTTCCGCCGCTCGACCGAAAGTGGCCGCCTACCCATTCACAACGCTGCATCCGATCGTCGGCGTTGTGGAATTTTCGGAATATCGGCGCGCGACGATTGCCGATATTCCCGGATTGATCGAAGGCGCGCATCGCGGCCTCGGGCTTGGTCACGAATTTCTCCGGCACATCACGCGTTGCCGCATCTTTCTTTTCGTGGTGGATGTTGCGGGGAGCGAAGGCAGGAGTCCATTCGAGGATTTGCAGCAATTGCGAAAGGAGCTCGACCTCTACGACCCACTTTTATCGCAGCGTCCATGGTTTGTGATTGCAAACAAAATGGATTTGCCTGGCACCGAGGAAAATCTGAATGCGCTGCGCAAGAAATTTTCGAAGATTGAAATCGTCGCGATTTCTGCGGCGAACGGCGATGGGATTGAGGATTTAAAAAAGAAGCTTGTGAAGTGGCTCGGGACGGCTTCGTAAATAAGACCAAAGTCCAAGGTTTTTCGAGAGGCCAACTTGTTATTCTCGCAGGATAGGCTTTGGTATCCGCGTCAAGATTCACGGCTCGATTTCCGAGCGCTGGGGATCACGGGGCGGGTGCCCGTGCCACTTGGCGATCAACCAAAATGCGCAACCGTTATTTACTGATGTCGACCCTGGCGCTGGTTTTCGGCGCGGCCCTTGGAACGTCGGGGCTGGCGGCGGAAGCCGGACCCGCTGAGCACGGCGTTCCGCTGAAACCGCAGATGCTGGTCGACTTCGGCAAAGGTTTCGGAATTACAAATTCGATGCTGGTAACGTGGATTGTCGCGGCAGTCATTATAGTCTTTGCGCAAATCGCGACCCAACGGGTCAAACCCATCCCGAGTGGAGTTCAGAACTTTTGGGAATGGCTGGTTGAGGGGCTGCATAATTTTCTCGAAAACATTGTCGGCCGTGAATTGGTGAGGCAGGGGTTTTGGTTTTTCGCGACCGTTTTCATTTTTATTCTGTTCGTGAACTGGTGTGGACTCATTCCGGGGATCGGAACAGTCGGCTGGGGCCATTATGATCCCTCAGGCCACTTCGTTGTCGACCGCCCGCTTTTTCGCGGCGGCAACGCGGATTTGAACATGACGACGGCGATGTCCGCGATTTTCTTCGTGATGTGGTTTGTCTGGGCGATCCAGGCGAACGGCGTTGGCGGATTCCTGAAGCACTTGTTCGGGCCGAAAGGGGAAACCTCCGGAATCATAAAGGTGCTCATGATCGTCATCTTCTTCGCCGTCGGCTGGCTCGAAGTGATTTCGATCCTGTTTCGCCCAATCGCGCTCAGTTTCCGATTGTTCGGAAATATCTACGCCGGTGAGAGCATTCTGGAAGCGATGTCTACCATGATTCCGTGGCTATCGCCGATTCTGCCGATCCCGTTTTATTTTCTCGAAGTGCTCGTCGGATTCGTGCAGGCGCTCGTTTTCATGCTGTTGACGGCAGTTTTCACGATGTTGATTGCCGAACATCAGGAGGGACCCGAACACGCACACTAATTTTTCGGCGATCCCATGACGGGATCCCAAAACCAACTAACAAGAATATGATACTACCAATACTAGCAGAACTGGGCGGAAGCATTCACGTCGGGCTTGCTGCGATGGGCGTCGGAATCGGAATCGGTCTGACCGGCTTGGGAATGACCAGCGCGGTCGGTCGCAATCCAGGCGCCTTCACGCAGGTGCTCGTGCATGGAATTCTCGCCATCGCGTTGACCGAGGCGATCGTCTTCTACGCGCTGTATCTTCTGCCTCACTAATAGTTTTATTGCGAGAGGCAAACCGCCTGAACGCCGTGAGCTTTATTTTATGAATCTGATCATTGCCGCTGCTACCCAAAGCGTGAGCGAGACGGTTCGCGATACGGCTGATATGTTCGGCTGGAATTGGAAACTGTTTCTGGCGCAGGTCATCAGCTTTTGCATCGTCGCGTTCCTTCTGCGTCGCTTCGCTTACAAGCCGATCCTTGCCGTCCTCGAAGAGCGACGACGAAAAATTGAAGAAGGGCAATTGAATGCGGAGAAAATTCGCAAACAGCTTGCCGACGCGGAAAAGCGCTACCAGGAGATCGTCGCGAAGGGGAACGCCGATGCGCAAAAGATGATTGATGAAGCACGCAACAGCGCTGCGCATCTGTCTGAGCGAAAGCAGCAGGAAGCCGTCGTCGCGGCCCAACAAATCGTCGCCAAAGCAAAGGAGGCGGCTGCGCTTGAGCACGATCGTCAAATGCAAACTTTAAAGCGCGAACTCGGAAGGCTCGTCGTGGATACCACGGCGAAAGTCACCGGCAAGGTCTTGACATCGGACGACCAAAAGCGTTTGCAGGAAGAAGCGGCCCGTCAGGTTGCCTGATGAAAATTAACAAAGAGATCCGCCAAGTTTCCCGGGAAATGTTGCGCGCCAGTTTCATCGACGGTCAACTCGATCGCGGAAAGATTGCGTCGATTGTGGAATCACTGGTCGCCAAGAGGCCGCATCATTACATCGACATTCTCCGGCATTATAAGCGCTTGCTGCGACTGGAGATCGAGAAACGGCACGCGAAAATAGAGAGCGCGACCCAATTGGCGCCAGAGGCCGCTGCCGACATTGTCGATCGCTTAAAGCAAAAATACGGCGGGGATCTGACAAGTGAATTCATCGTGGATCCGACCCTTCTCGGGGGATTATGCGTGCGCGTAGGCAGCGATGTTTGGGACGGAACTCTGCGCAACCGCCTAGAGCGGCTTCAACAAGAACTTTAAACAACCAAAACCATGAGCAGTATTCTTGAAGAAATTGAAACGAAAATTGCGGGTCTAAAGACGTCGACCACCAAGAGCAATGTAGGCGTTGTCCGTGAAACCGGTGACGGCGTCGCCCGCATCGAAGGGTTGAGCGACGTGATGCTCAACGAGATGATCGAGTTCCCGAACGGCGTTTACGGGCTAGCTTTGAACTTGGAGGAGACTGAAGTGGCTGCGATTTTGCTCGGTGACACGACAAAAGTTGCAGAGGGCGCTGAAGCGAAAACTACGGGAAAACTTCTCCAAGTTCCTGTCGGCAAAGCACTTCTCGGCCGCGTGGTGAATACGATTGGTCAGCCATTGGACGACAAAGGCCCGATTAAGACGGAAACCTTTTATCCGCTCGAAAAAATCGCGCCGGGTGTGATCAAGCGGAGGAGCGTCAGCCAACCGGTCCAGACCGGCATCATGGCAATCGATGCGATGATTCCGATCGGGCGCGGCCAGCGCGAGTTGATCATCGGCGACCGTGCGACCGGCAAAACCGTGATCGTGCTCGACACGATCATCAGTCAGGCCCGCTTAAACAAGGCCGCCGAGGGCGCAGGTGATAAGAATTATCGCCCGCTCTACTGCATTTACGTCGCCGTCGGGCAGAAGAATTCCAACGTCGCGCGCGCCCTCGATGTTCTCTCGCGTGAAGGCGCGATGCCGTATACGACGATCGTTTCCGCGCCCGCGTCGGACACTGCCACCAATCAATATCTTGCGCCGTTTGCCGGAGCCGCGATGGGCGAGTGGTTCATGGATAATGGCATGGATGCTCTCATCATTTACGACGACTTGTCGAAACACGCGGTAGCGTATCGGCAGGTGTCGCTCGTTTTGAAACGGCCGTCCGGTCGCGAAGCGTATCCAGGCGACGTCTTTTATCTCCACTCCCGTTTGCTCGAACGCGCGGCGCGCGTAAGCGATGAATATGGCGGCGGATCACTCACTGCGTTGCCGATCATCGAGACCCAGGCTGGCGACGTGTCGGCCTACATTCCGACGAACGTCATTTCAATCACCGACGGACAGATTTATCTCGAGACCGATCTCTTCTATCAAGGAGTGCGGCCAGCGATCTCAGTTGGTTTGTCGGTCAGTCGTGTCGGCTCGGCTGCGCAGATCAAAGCGATCAAGCAGGTCGCCGGAAAAGTGAAACTCGATCTCGCACAATTCCGCGAGCTTGCCGCGTTCACGCAGTTTGGTTCTGATCTCGACGCGGCGACGAAAGCGAGTCTCGATCGTGGTCAGCGCATCGTTGAGTTGTTCAAGCAAAAACAACACAGTCCGATTCCGGTCGAAGAACAGGTTTCCATCATGTGGGCTATGCAACACGGCTACCTCGACTCCGTGCCGGTCGAGCGAGTGAAGGAATTCCAATTGAAGCTGCAGGATTGGTTGCAAACGCGGAAGGAACCGATGCTCGGCGCGATTAAAGAAAAGAAACAGCTCGATGCCGATCTTGAGGCGCAACTCAAGAGCGCGTTTGAGGAATTCAAAACCACCTGGCAGTAATTTCCGATGGCAAACACGCAGGACATACGGCGGCGGATCAAATCGATCCGCAGCACGTCCCAGATCACGAAGGCGATGCAAATGGTCGCCGCGTCGAAGATGCGCAAAGCGCAACAACACGCGCTATCCGGTCGTCCGTATGCCGCGTTGATGAACAAGGTCCTCGTTTCGTTGCAAAAGCGGACCGACCCGACATTGCATCCGCTTTTGCACGTTCGTGAAGTGAAGAAGGAATTAGTGTTAATCATCAGCACCGACAAGGGTTTGGCCGGCGCGCTGAACACGAACCTCTTTCGTGAAGCGTCAAATTTTGATCAGACCAAAACCGTATTTGTCGTCACCGGGAAAAAAGCGCGGCAGTTCGTTGCCCGGACAAAACGCGAACTCTTGGCCGATTTCGAATTGAAAGATGCGCCCGGTTTCGTCGAAACCAAGCCCCTCGCGAAATTTTGTCTCGAGAAATTTCTGACTCGCGAGGTGGACAAAGTCTCCGTTCTCTACACGCACTTCGTCAACACGATTAACCAGAAGCCGGTCGCGCAAACGCTGTTGCCCATAAGCCCGTTTGATCTACCGAAGAAGCACGACGAATCGAAGGAAGCGGAAGATGTCGATCCAATGCTCGGTTATCTGTTTGAGCCGAACGCACTCGAAGTGCTCGACATCATGCTGCCGTATTACGTTGAGTACCAGGTTTTCCAAATGATCCTCGATGCGCGCGCTTCCGAGCACAGCGCGCGAATGGTCGCGATGAAAAACGCGACCGATAACGCGAACCAGTTCATCAAGGATCTCACCCTCGAATATAACAAAATACGCCAGGCCGGGATCACAACCGAGTTGCTCGAGATCTCGACCGCGCAAATGGCGCTCAGCGGCTAATCAAGACTTATGAATAAAGGAAATATCGTTCAAGTTATCGGGCCGGTCGTGGACGTCGAATTCCCCGACGAGAAAAGCATGCCGAAAATTTATAACGCGCTCGAGATCGACTTCGAGGTCAACGGCAGCCCGACCAAGTTGACTCTTGAAGTGCAGCAGCATCTCGGCGAAGCCTGCGTGCGCTCGGTCGCGATGTCTTCCACCGAAGGCTTGAAGCGCGGAATGAGCGTGAACGACACGGGTGGTCCAATCACGGTGCCCGTCGGGGAGGGTATTCTGGGTCGCTTGTTCAATGTCACCGGCGACGCGGTAGACAACAAAGGCCCGGTCAAATTCACCAAGCGCTATCCGATTCATCGGCCTGCGCCCGATCTGACCGACCAAGACACGAAAGTTCAGATTCTCGAGACCGGAATCAAAGTTATCGATCTGATCTGTCCGTTTTCCAAGGGCGGCAAGGTCGGAGCGTTCGGCGGCGCCGGGGTCGGCAAAACTGTCGTCATCATGGAACTCATCAACAATATCGCAATAGGCCACGGCGGCGTTTCGGTGTTCGCGGGAGTTGGCGAACGCACGCGCGAAGGCAACGATTTTTATAATGAAATGAGCGAGGCGGGCGTCATCGATCAAAAAGACTTGTCGAAATCGAAAGTGGGAATGGTTTACGGCCAGATGAACGAGCCGCCCGGAGCGCGCTTGCGTGTCGGACTTGCCGCGCTCGCGATGACGGAATTTTTCCGGGACGAGCGCCATCAGGACGTGTTGCTCTTCATCGACAACATTTTCCGCTTTTCGCAAGCGGGCTCGGAAGTGTCGGCATTGTTAGGCCGAACGCCGAGCGCGGTCGGCTATCAACCGACCCTCGCGTCCGAGATGGGCGATCTTCAGGAGCGGATCACGTCCACCAAGGAAGGCTCGATCACTTCGTTCCAGGCGGTGTACGTTCCGGCGGACGATCTTACCGATCCCGCGCCGGCGAACACGTTCGCGCACTTGGATTCAACGATCGTACTGGAACGTTCAATCGCTGAGCTTGGAATTTACCCCGCGGTTGATCCGCTTGCATCAACGTCGAAATCGCTCGCGCCAGAAATTGTTGGAGAGGATCATTACAACACCGCGCGCGGTGTGCAGCGCGTGCTGCAACGTTACAAGGATTTGCAGGACATCATCGCCATCCTCGGAATGGATGAACTCAGTCCGGAGGACAAGCTGACCGTCCACCGCGCGCGCAAAATTCAGCGCTTCCTTAGTCAGCCCTTCCACGTCGCCGAAGTTTTCACCGGAACGAAAGGCCAATACGTGCCGATAGCTGAAACCGTGCAAGGCTTCAAAGAAATCTTGGAAGGCAAACACGACGAAGTTCCGGAAGGCAACTTCTACATGAAGGGTAACATCGACACGATCAAGGAGGAGAAATCCTGAACGGCCATGACTGCCACGCTGAAGCTCGAGATCGTTACCCCCGAAGAGAAGATTTACTCCGAAGACGTGGAGATGGTCACGTTGCCAGGGTCGGAGGGCGAACTCGGCGTTTATCCAAAACACGTGCCGGTGCTGACGGCGCTGAAGCCGGGCGAGCTTCGGATCGTGAAAGATGGACGCGAAAGCGCGATGGCGATTGGCGAAGGATTCGTCGAAATCAAAGCTGACGGCGTTTCGATTTTGACCGACATGGCACTGCAATCGGAGAAAATCGACATCGCGGCGGCCGAAGCGGCTGTCGCGCGCGCACAGGCAGCAATGAAAGAAGACACCACTCCGGAACAATTGGTCGCGATCCAGGCGTCATTGCAAAAAGCGCTCACGCAATTGCGCGTCCGGCGCCGTCATCACGGCTAGCGTTGTAGCGGCGGTCGCCGCGGCGACCGCCTGTGTGCTAAATTAAAAGCTTGGCACAAGCACCGCTACAACTTCTCGGAATCATCGCGGGCAACGGCGTTTACCCGATAACCCTTGCGACTGCTGCGCGCAAAGCTGGCGTAAGAAAAATCGTCGTCGCGGCGTTTTCGGGCGAAACCGATCCCGCGATTTCAGACCTGGCGGATGTCGTCGAATGGCTGCGCGTTGGGCAACTAGGCCGACTCCAGAGTTTTTTTCAGCAACAGGACGTTCATCGCGTGATCATGGCCGGCCAAATTGCGCCGAAAAATCTTTTCGATTTGCGGCCGGACGTAAGAGCGCTGGTCGTGCTCGCAGGACTCAAACAGCGCAACGCCGAATCGATCTTTACCGCGATCGCCGATGAGCTTGGCAAAGTCGGCGTTCATCTCCTGCCCGCGACAACTTTTCTGGAAGACGATCTCGCCACCAAGGGCCTGATCGCCGGAGTGAAATTATCGCGCGCTGAAGAAGAAGATGTCGATCTCGGCTGGAATGTGGCCAAAGAAATCGCGCGACTCGACATTGGGCAGACGATTATCGTTAAAAACGGAACGGTGCTCGCAGTCGAAGCGCTCGAAGGAACCAATGATGCGATCAAACGCGGCGGCTCGCTCGCGCGCGAAGGCGCCGTGATGATCAAGGTCGCTAAAACAAAGCAGGACATGCGCTTCGATGTTCCGGTGATCGGCGTTGAAACAATCCAGGTGGTGACCGAAGTAAAACTTCGCGTTATCGCCGTCGAGGCGGGAAAAACCTTGCTGCTTGAGCGCAACAAAGTTCTCGATCTTGCGCAGCGCGCGAAGATTTCAATCGTTGCCCGCTAGTTGCAATCAGAAATCTGCAATCTAAAATCTGAAATTCTTTTCACGGGGTCTTAGCTCAGTTGGTAGAGCGCCTCAATGGCATTGAGGAGGTCACGGGTTCGAATCCCGTAGGCTCCAGTTTCGCTACTCACTGTCTAATTGGATCGGAGATTAATTCATCAACCTGGAGTTGCGGACCCGTTCGTTTCGGTTGAAGAGCTATTGTGCGAAAAGTTGCAAACTGTGGCGGAAAAATTGTGCTCAGCGAGGAGCCGCTCGTTTTAGAGACGCCGATTGACCAGCTCCAGCAATTTGTCACGCCGACGAAATCGTTTTACGTGCGGACGCATTTTCAGGTTCCGAAAATCGACAAGAACAAATGGCGATTGCGTATCGAAGGCGAAGTAGGAAACCCGTTCGAAATTGATTTCGACGAGCTAAGCAAACTGCAATCACGAAAAATTCCGGTGACTCTCGAATGCGCCGGCAACAATCGGAGTTTTCTCGAACCGAAAGTCAAAGGCGTGCAATGGCGGCTGGGCGGCGTCGGAAACGCTGAGTGGACTGGCGTTCCGTTATCGGTTCCGCTCGAGCGCGCCGGAGTTAAATCAAGCGGACTCGAGATAATTCTGGAAGGTGCAGACCATGGGAAGTTGGAGGATCCGAAAAGTCCACGTGGCGAAATCAATTTTGCGCGCAGCATTCCGATCGAGAAAGCGAGAGATGTTTTGCTCGCTTACAAAATGAACGATGTCGATCTTCCGCCCGAGCATGGGTTCCCTGTGCGGGCGATCGTTCCAGGCTGGTACGCGGTCGCGTCGATCAAGTGGTTGCAACGCATCATTGTCACCGACAAACCGTTCAACGGTTATTATCAAACGCTCGACTACGCGTTCTGGAACAGACGAGGGGACAGAGCCGAGCTCACCGCGCTTTCGGAAATGCAAATCAAAGCGGCGATCGTGCAACCAAGCGAAGGTGGAACCGTTCCGGCGAATTCACACGTTCGCGTGCGCGGCGCAGCATGGACTGGCAACGGCGAGATCGCAAAGGTCGAGCTTAGCCTCGACAATGGAGAATCATGGAGCGAAGTGAAATTGCTCGGCGAATCCAAGCCGAAGGCATGGCGGCTTTGGGAATTTGATTGGCGAACGCCGGCGAAACCACGGAAAACGACGCTGGTGGCTCGCGCGACCGATTCAAACGGCGGCACCCAACCGCTCTTGCGCGATCCCAATCGCGGCACCTACATGATCAATCATCTCCTGCCGATTGAAGTGAAAGTGCGATAGACTCCCTCTAGTCGACTTAGTCGTCCGCTTCTCCCTCAGGGAGAGAATTGAGCGGTTGGGAACCACGAAATGGCCGCACCACGACGTAGCGGTCGTGCGCCACTGGGAAGCTGTCGAGATACAACTTGACAGGAGGGCGGTTGTTGAACTTCTTGGGTGCTTCGGGTCAACTTTCTGCGTGTCACTCGTTTTCAAGACAATTCAAACGCCGGGCATCGCCGAGCTTTCCTATCTCGTCGGCGATGATGATGAAGGCGTTGCCGCGGTCTTTGATCCGCGACCGGACTGCGACATTTACATCGACATCGCGCGGGAAGCAGGCGTGGCGATCACGCATATTTTCGAAACGCACATTCACGCCGATTTGGTAAGCGGTTCGCGCGAGCTCTGCGCGCGCTTGGAATCAGCCAAGATTTTTGCCAGTCACGAAGGCGGCGCAAAGTACGACTTCCCGGTCGAAAAATTAAACGACGGCAATCGTTTTGAATTTGGCGAAGCCCTGATCACGGCGAAGCACACGCCGGGTCACACACCGGAACACATTTCGTATTTGTTGGCCGACTCCGAGGCCCCGGATGAACCGTGGGGAATCCTGACCGGCGATTCACTTTTCGTTTCGTCGGCCGGCCGCCCCGATTTGTTGGGCGAGAAGCACACTCAAAGGCTGGCCGAGCAACAATTTCACACGCTGCGCGATTTTTACCTGAGAATGCCGGACCACGTGATGATTTATCCGAATCACGGCGCGGGCTCGCCTTGCGGCGCGGACATTGGCGCGCGTTTGACGAGCACGATTGGTTACGAGCGGCTCCACAATAAATTTCTTCAGTTCGACGACGTGCAAAAGTTTACCGAGTATGCACTGAAAACTGCGCCGCCGGTGCCGACTTATTACCCGCGGATGAAAAGAGTGAACGCGGAAGGACCGCAAGTGCTTGGATCTTTGCCGCGCGTGCCCGGTTTACCGCCGAGGCAATTTAAAGACGCGATCGGGAAGAACGGCAACCAGCTTGTCGATGTTCGAACCATGCTCGCGTTTGGTGGCGGGCACATCGCGGGCGCGCTTAACATTGGCGGCTCGCCGATTCTTTCCATTTGGGCCGGTTGGATGCTCGATCCGGAGAAACCGATCCTGCTCGTTCTCGAAAGCGACGGCGACCTCGAAAATATTTTGCGACTGTTCGTGCGGACCGGTTACACAAAATTCGCCGGCTATCTGATCGATGGAATGAAATCGTGGGATACGACCGGATTCCCGATCGAGCGAATTCCGCAGATGAGCGTGCACGAACTGAACGAGCGGAAAGCGTCGCTCCAGGTTGTCGATGTTCGCGGACCTGGCGAATGGAAGGAAGGACACGTCCCCGGTGCGCGTCACATTTTTGTCCCTGAAGTGCGGAAGCGACTTGGCGAGCTCGATCGCAACAAACCGACGGTCGTCTATTGCGGCAGCGGCTATCGCTCGAGCATCGCGGCGAGCATTTTAAAACCGGCTGGCTTTAAAGAACTCTGGAATGTTCCCGGTAGCTGGAAGGCGTGGAAGAAAGCGAAACTTCCGATTGAGGGAGCGGACGGCGCTTAGCCCACACTGACGATCTAGCCGGCAGTTCGGACCCGGCGTGGATACGGGTTTTCGTATCGCGTCCCTGCCAATAACAAGACGCGCGCGAGAACACGGGCACAATCGCGGCCGCAACGTGCAGTCCGAGTTATTCGAAGTGATATCGAACTTTTTGCTGGCGGCGTTTCGCCGTCACGAGATTACGCGAGACCTTTTGGTTGAAAAAGCGCGGAAGCATCGCTATTCAAACACGAGTCCATGGCGTCCGCTGAAATCATGTTGCCGCGCCGATCTTTCGGTCAAACAATGCGCCCCGATCTTTGGTGGCTGCAACCGCTTCTCGTCGTTCTCGGGCTGTCGACTTTCATTGTTTACTCGACGTGGGCCGCGTTCCAGGGCTCGCATTATTATTTCGGCAATTACATCTCGCCGTTTTACTCGCCCGAAGTCTTTGGCAACTCGACGCACGCCTGGATTCGCGGGACGCCGAGTTGGTGGCCGCACTGGATCAATTATTCGCCGGCGTTTCTGATTCTCTGGGCACCGGGAGGATTTCGACTCACGTGCTACTATTATAGAGGAGCGTATTACAAAGCTTTTTGGGCGGATCCGCCTGCGTGCACCGTCGGCGAGCCACGCAAAACGTATCTCGGCGAACGTACGTTCCCGCTCATCATGCAAAACGTTCATCGCTACTTCATGTACATCGCGCTGTTTTTCATCGTGGTCCTCACCTATGACGTTTGGGAAGCGCTTTGGTTCGTTGATCCAGCGACCGGCAAAACTTCCTTCGGGATCGGCGTCGGCACATTAGTCCTCGCGGTCAATGTTTATTTGCTGGGCGGCTACACGTTTGGTTGCCACTCCCTTCGGCATTTGGTTGGTGGATTTCTCGATCAACTCTCGGAATCAAGAATTTGTAATCGCGCATACACATGCGTGAGCTGTTTCAATCGCCGCCATATGATGTGGGCGTGGTTCAGTTTGTTCTGGGTCGGTTTTTCCGATCTTTACGTACGCCTTTGCTCGATGGACATCTGGCACGACTGGCGAATCATTTAGCCGATGGCTGAATACGAAACGTTTACTCACGACGTTCTTGTCATCGGCTCCGGCGGTGCGGGTTTGCGCGCGGCCATCGAAGCGTCCGCAGCCGGCGTTTCGGTCGGCATTGTTTGCAAGTGTCTGCTCGGCAAGGCGCACACGGTAATGGCCGAAGGCGGGATCGCGGCCGCGCTCGCCAATGTCGACGATCGTGACAACTGGCAGGTGCACTTCGCCGACACGATGCGCGGCGGGCAATACGTGAACAATTGGCGAATGGCCGAACTGCACGCAAAAGAGGCGCCTGATCGTGTAAAAGAACTCGAAGCCTGGGGTGCGGTGTTCGATCGAACCAATGACGGCCGGATCCTGCAAAGAAATTTTGGCGGCCACAAGTATCCGCGGCTCGCGCACGTCGGGGACCGCACCGGACTGGAAATGATCCGCACGCTTCAAGACCACGGTGTTCATCGCGGAATCGACGTGCACATGGAAATTTGCATTCTCACTCTGTTGAAAGATGAGGGGCGAATTGCCGGGGCGTTCGGATATGATCGCGAGCGCGGCCGTTTCAAGCTTTTTCGCGCGAAAGCGGTCGTGCTTGCGACCGGCGGAATTGGCAAAGCCTACAAAATCACGAGCAACAGCTGGGATTGCACCGGGGACGGGCACGCTCTCGCCTATCACGCCGGCGCGGAATTGATCGACATGGAGTTCATTCAATTTCATCCAACGGGCATGGTCTGGCCGCCGAGCGTTTCCGGGATGCTCGTGACGGAGGGCGTTCGCGGCGAAGGTGGAATTTTGACGAACAAGGAAGGCAAGCGGTTCATGTTCGATGCGATTCCAGAAAATTATCGCGCGCAGACTGCCGACAACCCGGAAGAAGGCTGGTGCTATTGCACCGGCGACAAGAATGCGCGGCGTCCGCCGGAATTACTGACGCGCGATCACGTGGCGCGTTGCATCGTGCGCGAGATCAAGGAAGGGCGGGGGACTCCGCACGGCGGCGTTTATCTCGACATTTCGTGGATCAAAGAAAAACTTCCGAATGCCGAGGAGCACATCAAACGCAAACTGCCCAGCATGTATCATCAGTTCAAAGCGCTCGGCGACGTCGACATCACGAAGGAGCCGATGGAAGTCGGACCTACGACGCATTACATCATGGGTGGCGTGCACGTTGATCCCGATACCGAAATGTCCCGTGTGCCGGGATTATTCGCGGCCGGCGAATGCGCCGCAGGAATCAATGGAGCCAATCGCCTCGGCGGGAATTCGCTTTCCGACCTTATCGTTTTTGGAAAACGCGCAGGCGAGTTTGCGACGCGCTATGCCCGGGATAACTCGTTAGGCAAGATCGACAATAGACCGATCGACATTGCCGTGGCTGAATCGCTGAAACCATTCAAGCACGATACCGGCGAAAATCCATACGCGGTGCAACGCGATTTACAAGAATTGATGCAACACAATGTCGGCATCGTCCGAAGCGAGCGCGAAATGCAAACCGCGCTGCAGGAAATTCAAAAGCTTTGGGACCGCGCGAACCGTATTGGCGTGATTGGCAATCGCGATTTCAACCCCGGCTGGCACACCGCGCTCGATATGAAAAGTTTGCTCACTGTTTCGGAGGCGATCACGCGAGCTGCGATCGAGCGAAGAGAAAGCCGTGGCGCTCAGTTTCGGGAAGATATTCCGGAAAAGGTGGAGCGATTTGCTAGGGTGAACACGATTGTGGCGAAGAGCGAGGATGGCGCGATGCAAGTTCGCCTCGAACCGTTGCCGGAAATGCCCGATTATTTGAAACGAGTGATCGAGGAAATGAGATGAGCGAAACGAAGACGGCGACGTTCAAGATCTGGCGCGGGGACGCGAACGGCGGCGAGTTTCGGGACTACACGACCGAGGTGGCGGAAGGAATGGTTGTGCTCGATGCGATGCACGACATTCAACGCACCCAGGCGCAAGATCTTGCCTGCCGCTGGAATTGTAAGGCCGGCAAATGCGGATCCTGTTCGGCTGAAGTGAACGGAATGCCGAAGCTGATGTGCATGACGCGGTTGAGCGATCTACCGATTGAAAAACCGGTGCGGGTCGAACCGATGAAAGCATTTCCAATCATCAAGGACCTGATCACCGACGTTTCATGGAATTTTCGAGTGAAGAAAAAGATTAAGCCATTCAAACCGCGACCACCGGACGCTCCCGATGGCACATGGCGAATGAAACAAGCGGACATCGACCGAATCGAGGAATTTAGGAAATGCATCGAATGTTTTCTTTGTCAGGATGTTTGCCACGTTTTGCGCGATCATCGCAAACATGACGAATTTATCGGGCCGCGGTTTCTAGTTCACGTCGCGGCGCTTGAGATGCATCCGCTGGATACGGAGAATCGAATTGCGGAGCTCCGCAAAGCGCAGGGGATTGGTTATTGCAACATCACGAAGTGTTGCACGAAAGTCTGTCCCGAAAGCATTCACATCACCGACAACGCGATTATTCCGCTCAAGGAACGTGTGGTTGATCAGTTCTTCGATCCATTTGGCTGGATTTGGAGGACGTTGAAGCGAAGATTAGATGAAGCTGCCTCCGCCAAAACTACGGCGGCCAGGCAATCGTAAGATCGGTATGTCTGAGTTGAAACATCTATCGAAGGAGGCAATTCCAGCCGCACTGGAGAAAGCCGAGCGCTATCGTCTGCTCAATGAGCCGGGCGAAGCGGAGAGCATCTGCCTCGATGTTTTGAAGACCGACCCCGAAAACCAACAGGCGATCATCATGCTCTTGCTCGCGTTGACCGATCGCTTCGAAAGAGGGTATGCGGTCAGCGACATGCAGACGAAGGAGCTCCTTTCACGAATGAGATCCGAATACGACCGCCTTTATTACACTGGGATCGTGGCGGAGCGTCGCGCCAAGACAAAGCTTCGTTCAAACACCCCAGATTGCCGATTTCAGGCTTACGATCTTTTTCGCGAAGCGATGAATTGGTTCGAGAAAGCGGAAGCGATTCGCCCGGCTGGACATGACGATGCGCTTCTGCGGTGGAACACATGCGCTCGAATTATCGCGCGCAACAATCTGGTTGCGCGCGAACCGGAAGAACGAATCGAATTCCCGCTCGAATAGAATTGTAGGGTGCGAGGCTGCAGTGATCGCGTTATCGCTTGCTCAGCAAGAGAGTCTTGCTCCTATTCAAGGCGTTCTAGGGAAGAGAATGAGCGGACTTCGTTTGGGAGTTAATGTCGATCACATCGCCACGTTACGGCAGGCGCGTTACGCGAGTATGCCGGATTCAAAAAACGCCGAGCCCGATCCGGTGTCGGTTGCGGCCCTGTGCGAGCGCGCTGGCGCGAGCGGCATCGTCGCGCATTTGCGGAGCGATCGTCGTCACATGCAAGACCGTGACATCGATCGTCTTCGCCAAAACATCATGACGAAGCTGAACCTGGAAATGGGCAACACGCCCGAGATTGTCGATATCGCGTTGAAGATTGTTCCTGACGAAGTTTGCCTCGTTCCGGAAAAACGCGAAGAAGTGACGACCGAAGGCGGACTCGACGTTGTTGCGAATCGCAGAGAACTCGACTCGACGATCAAACGGCTTCAGCTTGCGGGCATCCGCGTGAGTCTATTTGTCGATCCAAGTTTGGAACAGATTGATGCCGCCCATGAGATGGGCGTCGAGATGGTTGAACTGCACACGGGCAAACTCGCAAACGCTTTTTCGGAGAAGATCGAGAAACAGGAGCTGGAAAACTTGCAGGCTGCTGCCAAAGCTGCGTCGGAATTGAAACTTCAAGTTAACGCCGGTCACGGCATTAATTACACGAACATCGCGCTCATTCACAAAATTCCGCATTTGACCGAGCTCAACATTGGCCATTCGATCGTCTCTCGCGCCCTGCTTGTTGGAATCGAGGACGCGATCAAAGAACTACTCGCCGCGATGAACGACTACAAAGGATGAGTGTGGTCGGCATCGGTGTCGATCTGGTGGAGTGCGCGCGGATCGGGAGCTCGCTGGACCGATTTGGCGAAAAATTTCTGCGGCGCGTTTTTACCGAAGGCGAGATTGAATATTCGATGTCGATGAAATTTCCGGCGCGTCATCTCGCCGCGCGGTTTGCAGCCAAGGAAGCAGTTTCGAAAGCGTTCGGGACTGGAATCGGCAAGGCGATGGGCTGGCGAAACATCGACGTTCGCAAAAAGAAAAGCGGCGAACCGTTCCTAGTTTTCTCAGGACCCGCGCAGGAGCTCGCGTCGAAACGCGGCGTGACGTCGGCGCTGATCACGCTCAGTCACACTGAACATCACGCGATGGCGTGCGTTGTATTGGAAGCCTGACCGACCGCGGTCATCGGCTCATTGCTTTTGCGCGCTGAAGCTGTGCTCGCACGGCCGACAATTTGCCGCTCTTTGGAAATCGGCGGATGAACTCTTCGCAAATCGGAATCGCGCGCGCCGGTTCGTTTAAAGCTTCGGTGAAAAGACTGATTTGATTGAAGAGACTGTTCTCGTGCTGCGGGTTCAGTCCTTGCGCGATGATATACTGTTGTAGTGCCTGCTCCGGCTGTCCCGAGAATCGGAACGCGTTTCCGAGATCGGTGTGGACGTCGGCGTTATCAATTCCGCTCGCGATCGCTTCCTCGTAATGGCGAATCGCTTCCGACCAGCGTTGATGATCGTAATCAAAATTGCCAAGCGTGACTGCGGCTTCACCAGATGACAATCCGGAAACGTCGGGCGCGGCGTTCGAGATCGCGTTGGGTGGCGCTGTTGAAACTGGACGAGCCACCGAATTCGAGCGCTGGGATGTGATAAGCCAGGTGAATCCGGCACCCATTGCCGCGGATACGACAACGGTTAGCAAATAATTCCACACACCGTGTCGACGCGATGGTTGGTTTTTAAGTTGGCTCATCTTGTCGTTCATCGGGCAATTTTTGCTGCTCTTTTTCAGTTTACCTTCTCCGTTGCGAAACCTCTGTAATCGCGACTGCGCTACGGTTACGATCGATCAGACTCTAAATAGCGAAGTCAGTTTTGGCTTTTCAATTGGCGGCCAAAGCAGAAAACTTCGCTTTCGATTAGGCTAACTGCAATCGTCTTATGATTACACGGATCATTGTCGCAACCGTTGTTGCGTCATTCGTTACTCCAATGGCGTTTAGCCAGATGCGGTACAGCCGTGTGTCTCCAACTCCCCAGCCACAAACCTCCCCGCCGAAAACAACACCGACACCAATTCCATTGAAACAGGCATTTCCCCAGCTGCAAAGGTCGCCGCAGAAAACAGCGCCAACAGCAACTCCATCGAAGCAGACGTTTCCGCAGCCGGAAATGCAACTCCAGGGACCAACGCTGGCGCCGACTCAGGTGAGACCCACGCCTACGCCTGTCCCTCCTCCCGACGTCAAAGCCTATCTTGACCGGCAGCTCGGGAACTCCAAAGACAAAAAATTTCACTTCACAGTGAACGGGAAGGATCTCGCGCTTACCCCGTTCCACGTTTGGACTCAAAAGAGTACCGGCGTCGACAGCACTTCAACGTGTATCGACATGAGGAGCGATGACGGCAGGATTTACGATATCGATTTTGTGACCACAGGCGCGCATGTTACCGGCACCAAGATTCATAGGATCAACGGTGAGGCCGTGAGATAGCGAGGCGCTTGCTCTGAAGGCTTTCGCCCGGCCAGTTTGTCGCCGGATTGAAGAATAGTATGGCTCGAGATCCAGCATTAACTGCCATACCGAATGGCGGCGCGGGCGCTTCGATGCGCGTCGCGGGCCGGACAAACTTCTGTTCGGACGCATGTACGAAGACGCGTCGATTGAACTTAAAGCGTTTCGGGCACTCGGCCGAATTTTTTGCATCCTATCAGCTGGTTGTACTGCGATGAAACTCGTTCCCAACCACGACGTCGTTGCAGTCGATATCAATCGCGTCCGGTTGGATTACGCGCGCCGCCGCTTTGCTGGTGGGCCTGGCCGGCTGGGAGCAGCTGAGCAAATCGTGAAACTCGCACGAAGATTTGCGCCATTGGTTGGTTGGCAAACGTCGAAAGTTCGTGCGTTTTTGGAGCTGAACGATCCGAAGAAGCAGCTCGTCTTTTGGCAACGGCATCTTAACACCTGGCGTTTTCGTGCTGCCTTCGCTTTGATTTTTTCGAAGCCGCTTTTGGGGATCGGTTATGCGTCACCATTCGTTGAACTGCTGGCGCCCAACGTCGGTGCTGTTATCCGTACGCGAATGGAACGTTGTTTTGCGCGACACTCCAATCGCACCAATCCATATGTGCACGCACTCTTGCTGGGTGAAATGTCTTTTGATGTTCCGCCGGCCGAAGCGAAGGATATTCGCACCGTTCACGCAGATGCGGCTGATTTTCTCGAGCGCGAGCCAGCTGAAAGCTACGACGGATTCACGCTGTCGAATATTTTGGATGGTGCGAATGCGGCCTATCGGCGGCGATTGCTTGTTGCGGTAAAACACGCAGCTGCTCCCGGCGCGATCGTGGTGAGCCGCAGCGTTCGCGACCCAACGTCAAACTCTTCCGTCAATTACGCGGTCGAAGACGCTGCGATGATCTGGGGAACAGTGACCGTTGAACCGGCAGCCACTTTTGGTAGAAATACAGACTAGAGATTTTGCATTTCAATTTCGCGAGACGCTGGCAAAATGTCTTCGGTTCGAATCGCAAGGGAAACATGAACGCACGAATTCTTATCGCAGCAGTCGCCGCGTCTTTTATCGCTCCAATCGCTTTTGCTCAGATGTCCGGCTCCTATGGGCCGCCTCAGTCGCAACCACCGCAACCGTCAGGCGGGATGTCAAAACAAACCCAAACCACAACGAAGACCGCAATGCCCGTTGGCGTGAAGGGCTACCTCGACGGCCAAATGTCGAGTTCCAAGGACAAGAAGTTTCATGTCACATTGAACGGAAAGGATCTCGCGCTGACTCCCGTAAAATTTCACCAAGAGAAAAAACTCGGCGGCGGCAAGTCCTCTACCGCAGTGGAGATGAAAGGCGCTGACGGCAAAATCTATGAAATTGATTTTGTCTTGTCCGGCGGCCAAGTGACTGGTGCTTCGGTCGGCAAGGTGAACGGCAAGTCGCCGTAAAATTTCTGTAGTACAGGCGCTCCTTGGCGCGCCGAAGCCTCGGCGAAGGCCGGCGATTGTAGGCGGTCCAAACCGCCGAAATCCGCTGCGGTCCGCCAATTCGACGGACTCGTCCGTGGCGAGCTCGGAGTTTGCGACAGTTACAGACTGCCGCTACAGATTGCCGGATGCCGAAGACCCTTTACGTCACTACGGCGATCGATTACACGAACTCGCCGCCGCACATCGGTCACGCTTATGAAAAAGTGCTGGCCGATGTCATCGCGCGCTATCACCGCCTCAACGGCGAAAGAGTTTTCTTTCTGACTGGCGTCGATCAGCATGGTCAGAAAGTGCAGCAATCCGCAGCGAGAGCGGGCGTTGCGCCGTCGAAATTCGTCAAAGGTGTTACTCAGAAGTTTGTCGATCTTTGGAAAAAGCTCGACGTGAAATACGACCAGTGGGCGGAAACGATCGCGCCGCGCCACAAAAAAGTCGTGCAGGGGATGCTGCAGCGTTTGTTCGATGCCGGCCAAGTCTACAAAGACAAACAATCAGGCTATTATTCGGTCCGCCAGGAACAATTTCTAACCGACAAAGAACACGGCCCGGACGGCGAGTTCGGTCCGGAGTGGGGACAGGTCGAGTTTCGCGAGGAGGAAAATTATTATTTCAAACTGAGCCAGCACAAAGATTGGCTGCTCCGCTACATCAACAAGCACAAAGACGCGGTCATTCCTGATTTTCGGCAGACCGAACTCCGCAATGCGATCGAACGAATCAGCGGCGATCTCTGCATTTCGCGGCCGAAGTCACGGCTCGATTGGGGAATTGAGCTTCCGTTCAACAAGGATTTCGTGACTTACGTCTGGTTCGATGCCCTAACGAACTATATCAGCTTCGCCGGTTACGATCCGGCCATTTCATCCTTTAATCTGCAACCTTCATCTTTTCGGGACCGCTGGCCGGCACTCCAAATCATCGGCAAAGACATTCTCGTTCCCGCCCACGGAATTTACTGGTTGATCATTCTTCACGCGGTCGGATTTCCCGACTATGCGATGCCGCAACTCCTCGTCCACGGCTGGTGGAACATGTCGGGCACCAAGATGAGCAAGTCGTTAGGCAACATCGTCGATCCAAACACGCTCGCCGATAAGTACAGCACTGAAGCGGTGCGTTATTATTTGATGAGCGACATCGCTACGGGCAAAGACGCCGATTTTTCCGAGGAACGTTTAGTCGAGCGCTACAACGCGGACTTAGCGAACAATCTCGGTAACTTGCTCAATCGCACGCTCAACATGGTGCATCAATATCGCGCTGGCGTCGTGGAACAAGCCGGCGGCGATTCGCCACTTGCCGCGCAATTGGTCGATTTGGTTCGAAATTATTCATTGGCAATGTCAGCGCACGAAATTCATGCCGCACTGGAAAGAGTAGGGGGTTTCGTCACGACGTGTAACGCGTACATCGAGATGGCGGCGCCATGGAAACTCGCGAAAGATCCGGCGCGCGCCGATGCGCTTGATCATACACTGTTTGCTTTGGCTGAAGCATTACGTGCTATTGCAATTTTGATCTCGCCTGTGTTGCCGAACGCTGCGCAGGAAATTCTTTATCAGTTAAACTGCGACAGAGAATACACTTTGGTGGAAGCGAACTGGGGCGGTTTGCCGTCTCGGCATCAACTGGGCAAACCGACTCCATTATTTCCGAGGATAGAAACGTAATCACTGGGCGCATTCTTCAAAGGCCGCGGAGCGGCCTTGAAGATGCGCGAGTGCTTCACCGGCGAAATGCAATGAGCCGGTGATGAGAATAGGTGCATAGCGTTTGCGAGCTTTGCCGACTGCATCGGCAAAGCTCGCCGAGATTTCCGATTTACGTCTGAGATCGGAAAATATTTTTTGAAGCTCGGACGGACCGACCGCGCGCCCAGTTCGTATTCTTGGAAGCAAGATCGAATCGCTGATAGGCAGAAGCGCTTCGCAGATTTTTCTCAGATCTTTGTCCGAGAGCACTGCCAGAATCAGAGTCGCTCGTTCGTCCCCGAAAACTTCGCGCCAGGTTTGAACAAGAATGCCTGCTGCAGCCGGATTGTGTGCGCCGTCGATGACAGTCCGCTTGTCCCAACATTGAAAGCGCGCTGACCACTCGACCGTGGCAAGTCCGCGAGCAATCGCGCCTTCATTGGTGCCGATCTTGGCTGCGCGAATCGCTGCGATCGCGATCGTCGCGTTGAGTTTTTGATGCTCACCGCGCAAGGCAATCGCCGATTTGGAATATGGCTGAGCGACAAACTGTAAAGGCGCTTCGTATTCGGTCGCGCGAGTTCGAATCACTTTTTCAGCTTCAGGAAGTTGCGACGCCGAAACGACCGGCGTTTTCCATTTAATAATGCCTGCTTTTTCGCTCGCGATTTTCTCCAATGAATCGCCAAGCCATTTTTCGTGATCCAACGCAATCGGCGTGATGATGGCAACATCGGATTGAACTGCGTTTGTTGCGTCCAGTCGTCCGCCCAAGCCAGTTTCTAAAGCGACGATGTCAATCTTCGCGTCGACGAAATGTTTCAATCCGAGCGCAGTCGTGATTTCAAAGAAGGTTGGATGCGGTTCCCAAGATGCGACGAGTTTTCGGATTTTAGTCAGGCCGTCGGCAGCTTCCTTTTCCGAAATCATTTTGCCGTTCGCCCAGATTCGCTCCCGGAAAGTGACCAGGTGAGGGGAGACGAAAAGACCGGTGCGATATTCTTGGGCGCGACAGATCGAATCGATCATCGCGCACACTGAGCCTTTGCCGTTAGTGCCAGCGACGTGAAGGATGCGCGCGTTCCGGAGATTGACATCCAACTCGCACATCAGCCGACGGATGTTTTCGAGCCCGAGTTTGATCCCGAAGCGCTGAAGGCTGTAGAGCCAGGCGAGCGCCTCTTTGTAGGTCACGGCACGTGTGAGAAGTAGCCGAGCAAATGGCTGATCGTCTCGCGCATTTTTTTGCGATGCACGATCATGTCGATCAATCCATGCTCTTCAAGAAATTCGGCCGTTTGAAACCCTTTCGGCAAATCTTGGTGCGTCGTTTCCTTAATCACGCGCGGTCCCGCGAATCCGATCATCGCTTTCGGCTCCGAAATAATTACATCACCTAACGACGCGAAGCTCGCCATTACGCCTGCCGTGGTTGGATTCGTAAGCACGGAAATGTAAGGAAGGCGTTTTTCCGCATGTCTCGCGAGAGCACCGCTCGTTTTCGCCATTTGCATCAAACTAAGCATTCCCTCGTACATTCGCGCGCCACCGGAAGCGGATACAATAATGACAGCCGCTTTTTCGTCAGTGCCGTATTCGATCGCTCGCGTGATGCGTTCGCCGACGGCCGAGCCCATGGTTGCGGCCAGAAATCCAAAGTCCATCACTGCGAGGGCAACTTTGTAGCCATCGATCATTCCGTGGCCACTAATGACCGCGTCGAGCAATCCGGTGCGTTCCTGGTAATTTTTTAGGCGATCTTTGTAGCTCGCCATTCCTTGAAATTGCAGCGCATCGACGGATTTCAAATCAGCATCCATTTCAACGAACGTTTGCGGATCGACGAGGTTCTCAATCCGGTCCTTGGCCGAAAGCGCGAAGTGATAATCGCACCGCGGGCAGACCCGGAGATTTTCATTGAGCTCAATCTCCGAAACGACTTCGTTGCAGCCGGGACATTTTTGAAAAAGGCCCTGCGGAATGTCGCGCTTTTTACGCGGCTGTGCCTTAAGTGTCGGTTTCTTGAAAATGGCCATGGCAATCAGGCGCGCGCGGCTGTCGCGGCGTATTGCGGGCCAGCTTTCTTCAAAACCCGTGCGCATTCGCTCAGCGTCGAGCCGGTGGTTAATACATCATCAATCAAAAGCACCCGTAAGTTTCGCACGTCCGCCGTTTTCCGTAAATGGAATGCGCCTCGTAAATTTTGCATGCGCTCGAACCGGTCAAAAGCGGCTGAGTCTCCGTATAGAGAATTCGTTGCAGCACCGGGCGCAACGGCAGCGACAGATGATAGCTGAGCCATTCGGCCAGCAGCGCGGCCTGATTGAAACAGCGTTCGCGTTGGTGGCCATAGTTTAAAATTCAGAATTACGTGCCATACAATTCCACGCGTGCGATCCGCCGAAACCGCAGCATCGAAATAGATCGGGCGATGAGCGCAGTTGGCGCAGGCGAATGGCGTCGTGATTGCGCCGTCGAATGGTTTCGAACATTTCGCGTGAAAGCGTGGCATGATGCGCGAAACCTTCGCTTCGCCTTCAGCGCAAACGTACTCGCCGACGTCAACCGGCGCAGAGCAGATCGTCAGAGACGGCGGATAAAGCAGCGACGCGATTCCGCAGAAGAAATTAGGCATCGCGACCATCGACATATTTTAACCAGCCGCGCATCAGCAGCCACGTCAAGGCCGCGACCGCGAGCGGCACAATTCCAACCAGCAAGTTTTTGCCGAGCCAAGGCAAAATGATCAACCGCCGGAGCGCAATTTTGTTGAAGGTGCCGGCAGCTAGGATCCAACCCGCGTGCAAACCGATTGGCAACCAAAGGGATCGCGTCTGCAATCGAGCGTCGGCCAGAATCCACCCGATCAGAAACAAAGTAGTAAAGCCAGCGATGACGAGGAGTGGATCGGCGAACTGGCCAAACGCGTGCGCAATGGAAGTGAATCCGGACGTCCAAGTCACTGACGATGATGTGTGTTCGGCCGCTTTCAAGAAATGGACTATGGAGTAGAGTGCCGAGGTCACAAAGATCGACATGCGGGACCGTTCGGTTTTCAAAAGAGCGCCAAGAATCAATCCGCGGAAGAATGTTTCTTCGATGAAGGGCACGACGGCCGCGGCCAAGGCAGCTTTTCCAACTCCCGCCCAATTGATCGCGCTGCGAAGTGAAAAAATTGGTGTGGCAAGCAGGATCGCGCCGCAACAGAGCAGCGGGATGGCGGAGAGAAGCAATCCGGCGACCAGATCTCCCCATCGGTGCGGATTCGCAAAGAGTCGTAAATCGGTTAGTCCCCGGATGTCTAGTGCGCGAACGAGCGGCCACAGCAAGAGCACCGCAGCGATCAGCACCGCGCGATGGAAGAAAGTTTCAAAATCGTAACGTTTGAGAACACTTAAGAAGCCGTAATAAGCGAGTAGTTGAGCGACCCAAAAGAGCAACGGCGCCAGCAACGCACCGACAAGAACGGTCGCGAGCAAATAAACGAGCAATCTGACTGAGTCCTTCAAGCCTGCTAATGTAAGGTTTTCCAGCGATGCCGAGTCAACACATATGGACTGAGAAAGACGCTGAGGGGCGCAAGCGCGAAGTCCGCGCAACGAAGTTTGGCGGCAAATGGCGCGTGCAAGCGAAGAAGTCCGACGAAAGCGCATGGACGTATTACGATCCGCCGTTGCTCGTTGATCTCGTGAAACTGAAAGAGATCATCGCTCGAAAATATGAACGCCGTCGCGCCCCGGCCGACGACGTTGCGTCAATCGACAAATTAATCAGCGACCTGCAATGAAAAAGAAGGCGCGGATCGATCAAACACTGGTCGAGCGCGGATTTTTCGAAAGGCGCGAGCGCGCACAACGCGCAATCATGGCTGGCGAAGTCAGGGTAGGGTCCCACGTCTTTGCAAAGCCAGCAGAGCTGGTCGATACCGATGCTCCGATTTCAGTTAGCCCGCCACCGCAGTTTGCCAGCCGTGGCGCGTTGAAAATCGGCGGAGCTTTGGATTTTTTCGGGATCGAGATTGAAGGCAAAGTCGCGCTCGATATCGGCGCATCAACCGGTGGTTTTACCGATTGTTTGCTGCAACGCGGCGCGGCGAAAGTTTTTGCGGTCGATGTCGGTCACGGCCAACTCGCCTGGAAATTGCGAAAGGATCCGCGGGTGGTAGCGATCGAGAAAGTGAATGCGCGATTTCTTTCCCGCGAACAGATTCCGGAAAGTGTCGATCTTTGCGTGATCGATGTTTCGTTCATCTCATTGACTTTAATCTTGCCTCGCGCTGTCGAGTTGGTAACGGAGAACGGCGTGATTCTCGCGCTGATTAAGCCGCAATTTGAATTGCAGCGCAAAGATGTCGGGCGCGGCGGAATTGTGCGCGACGCCGCGCTGCATGGAAAAGCACAGCAAAAAATTGTGAAGTTTGTCGAAGAAGCGAAGTTTCGTGTTGTCGGTGTCGTTCCATCGATCATCACCGGGACGGACGGCAATCAGGAATTCTTTATATGCATCCGAAAACGATCGGACTAATCGCCCACACGGGTAAATCCGGAGTGGGGGAGCTGATCAAATCTCTTTCCGCCGAGTTTACACGCTTCAAGATGTCGATCTTACTCGAAACAGAAACGGCGAACGTAAGCGGCACGCACTCGGGCCTGACGATCGCGCAACTAGGAGCGAATGCCGATGTTCTCGTCGTTGTTGGCGGCGACGGAACAATTTTGAATGTGACGGGTCAGCTCGGTGACGCGATGCCGCCGATTTTTGGAATTAACGTTGGTTCGCTCGGCTTTTTGACGTGTGCCGGTTCGCAGGCGTTTCGCGAAGCCGTCGAATGCATCGCTAACGGACAGATGACGTTCAGCAACCGCGCGCTACTGGAAGTCACTCTGCGGGATTCTGGTGAAGAACAAAAACCGATGATCGCGCTGAACGACGCGGTGTTTAGCCGCGGTGAATTGTCGCGCTTGATTCGGTTGCGCACGCGTGTGAACGGTGAGACCCTGACGGAATTCAACGCCGACGGTTTAATCATCGCGACGCCGACTGGCTCAACGGCGTATTCGCTTTCGGCCGGCGGTCCGATTCTCGAGCCGGAATCCGGAGTCTTTGTGATCACCCCGATTTGTCCACACGTGCTGACCAATCGGTCGATTATCGTCTCGGAAAAATCGTTGATCGAAGTGGAAGCCAGCGAACCGGATTACCCGGTTTATTTAACGGTCGATGGCCGGGAGCCGATCCGGATCGCACATGGCGCGACGGTTCAGATCCGAAAAGCGAAGAAGACTCTGCGACTGGCCGCAATGCCGGACATGTCGTTCTTCAGCGTCGTTCGGCAGAAATTAAAGTGGAGCGGGAGCAACGTCTGAGCGGCGGTTCAGCGCGCCCTGGGCCAAAGGGGCGGTTGGCGTTAATCGCCCTTCCTGCGACTTGTGTCAGACTCTGGCTTCACAATTCACTCTTTAACGCAAGAAAACTCTTGCCTCGGGCCATTTATTGCCAAGTTGGTCGAGGACGTTTCGAGCGAGTTCATTAGTTGCGCAGATCGCAGACTCACGCTTGTATCGCCATCGTGGAAGCTGTGCCACGCAACAACGATCAGGGTTTTGAAAGTCTGACGTGGCTGTTTACCTGTGACAGCCGGAACCGAGGCATTATTCGCCAGGGATTCAATGAGGCCGCGTTGCTATGGCGAGCTGTGAAGGCAACTTCGGGAACTGTTTTGGAAATCGGCAGAAACCGTGGTGGATCGACCGTTCTTCTCACCGCCGCCGCCGGCAGCGACCGGGCCGTGTACTCAATCGATCTCAGATCGAGAGAGCATCGCGCATGCAAAGATTACTTGTCGCAACCCGAAAGGAGCGAGCGTGTTCATCTGCTCGTTGCTGATTCCCGGCAGCGTCTGCCGAATCTGACGTTCGGATTCTTATTCATCGATGGAGACCATTCGTTTGAAGGCGTGCTCGCGGACGTCCTCGCGCATTGGAACGATCTGCAATCCGTCGACCATAAGCCTGCGCTCGCGGCGTTTCATGATGCCTTGCCGAACCTTAATTTCAAATGGCGCGACGAAAACAGGACGCTCAACCGCCTATGGATCTGGTTGAAGAACAAATTCCGCAGACGCCAAAAACCAGAGATTGCGCCCGATTATGAACATGGTGTCTTCTGTGTCTGCCAAGGTTTGGTCCAATTAGGCGTCGCCGCCGAGTGGGGCGTTGCCGGGTCCACGTTTGTGTTGCGCAAACTCACCGATTTACCTGGCGATTTTGCAAACCAATGTAGCAATCTTGCGCCGACCCTTACCTGCGAAATCGGTCTGCCGTGAATTAGGATCGACATCCGCAAGATTTGCTGATGTTGCACAGTTCGGGAGGTTAGGGATGATGGGGCGCGTTAAGATTCGTTTCGTCTTCAGCGCCGCACTTCTTATATGTACAATGCGCTGGCGCTCGCTAAAGTCATGCTCGTTATTCCGGCCAAAGTCCAATAGCTGAAGAACATTGATTCTCTATGTCCCCATCCGATTTACAAAGGTTGGGTAATGACTCGTCGTTAGTTTAAATGACCCCCATCGTTATCGGTTTAATCTCATTCGTGGCGATCTTCGGTGGCGTTCTCATTGGGATTTTTTGCGCCCACCGCCTTCCTGAACATCACCTTAGCGGTCAGACACAGTCAGCGATAACGAGTCTCGGTCGCGGTCATCGGCACTTTGTCGGCCCTCGTCCTCAGCTACCAAGGTCTGATTTTGAGGAGTGGGAAAACTCGATAGCGCCAATATTGGAGCAGGGCAGGGGTGGGGCCTCGGCGCATCGCTTAAGTAGTTTTTCAAAAGTAGCAACCTTGTTCTTTTTTAGTGCGTGCCTGAGGGGACCTGGTGTATGAAGTCGATAAACGCACAAATTCCGGCTATTATCACGCATTTTACATAACAACAGACTTAAGCGCTAGATACCGAAGCATTGCGCGCTACGCAGCTTCAGTTCAACAATCGCGCCATTGAGATTTAAGCCGGTAGCAATACGTTAGGCGAACCGTGTGCGTCTGCCGTTCAGATCGCGACCGACAATTGGCGGCAACATCCGTTCCTCATTCGGGAACATTTCGGATACGAAGGCTACAGTTTCGGCATGGAAACAAAGGTGTTTGGCGAGCCAGAACTATCGGACGGCACGGTGGCGGCACTCGGTAAAAACCAGGGTGTGCGCAAGATGCAGACAGCGGAACGTAAAGCGGTAGTCGGCTCGCCGGACTTAGGCAGCTTACAAGCCACGTTGAGCGGGCTTTCTTGAGCGACCGGCAGGAATTGAAACGATTTCAGCGTCGCGGTCGCGGATACTCAAAAGATTTGGAAGTGCACAAGGCAGCCGTCGCGCTGTATTTCGGTGCCTATAATTTTGTCCGCCGTCACGAAACACGCAAAACAACGCCAGCGGTGGCAGCGGGCGTCGAATTGAAGCAATGGAGTTTAGAAGACGTTGCCGAACTGCGCCGGAAAGAAGAAGCCAAGTTTGAGGAGGCGTTCGGTAAACTTGAAAAACCATAATCAAACCGTACCAATTTTATATGACATATATTGTCTGATGTTATTTGCAAGGCGAACTGGACGCCATTGCCCGGCTGCCCTGATTTGACGCGATTGGGATAATCGTTAGCCTCTGATCGAAAGTTAGCCTGCCATGCTCTCCTATTGTCTGCGGTCCGCCGGCGTCGTCTTTGTCTCCATCCTTGCCATAAGCGCATCGCGCGCACAGGAAGCGCTAGACTCTCCGACCCCCGAGCCGACTCCTTCTAAGAAAGAAACGCCTTCCCAGAAACCGTCGAAGAGCCTGGAGGAAACAATGCGCCCTGAAGAGTTTAGGGCAGCCGGTCTCGATAAACTGAGCGAGGACGAGCTGCAGCACCTTGACGCTTGGCTCCAGGGTTATCGTCAGAGCACTCAGAAGAAAGCCACTGAACAGGCGCAAGCGAAGGCCCAGGAAGACATAAAAAAGGCGAACGAAAAGGCCGAGAACGCTGAGAAAGCAACTGAAGAGGCCAATCGAAACGCCGCGAGCGCGCGGACAAAGCTCGACTCACTTGTTAGTCGCGTAGATGGCACCATTGATGGCATTAAGGGCCACGCGATCATCAGGCTGGAAGACGGTACCATTTGGAAACAGTCGAATCCGGACGACCATTATCGCGCGACTGTGACCGATCATCCAGGGGCCGTCGTAATGCACACGACCTTCGGTTACAAGATGCGGATCGAAGGAATGCCCGAGTTCTACGTCGATCCGGTGGTCCGCCCGTAGTCTCCGCGCTACTTCAGTCCGAGTGGCTGCATTACCGCGGCGTCGGGAGTCAGCGTCCCGAGACCGAATTCCGTATGCGTTAATTGCGCAGCTCGGTCCACCTCAGCTTCATCAATCACGACTGCGATTTTAATTTCCGAGGTCGAGATCAATTGGATGTTGATTCCGGCCTTTCCCAAACAATCGAACAAGCGCGCGGCCACGCCCGAATGCGAGCGCATTCCAATCCCGACTACGCTTAATTTCGCGACGCCCTTTTTCGTGATCAGGCCCGATGCATTAACTTCCTTTACCACCGGCTCGAGCAGTTTTCTGGCGGCATCAAAGTCGTTCTCGTGAATCGTGAACGAAAGATCGGTTGTTCCGTATTCCGAAACGCTTTGCACGATCATGTCGACCACGATGTTCACGGCCGCAATCGCGGAGAAAATCCGGCCAGCGACGCCGGGCTCGTCGCGTACGTCGTCGACCGTGAACTTCGCCTGACGGCGGTCGATGCTGACGCCGCGAACAACGACTTCTTCCATGTTCGCGGTTTCTTCTTTTGCCGTGGTTCCAACGTCGGGCTTATTGCTCGAACGCACTTCGAACTCGACGCCGAATTTTTTCGCGAACTCGACGGCGCGCGATTGCATCACCTTTGAACCGGCGCTGGCCATCTCGAGCAATTCGTCATAAGCGATCTCATCGAGTTTTTTGGCGTCCTTCACTACGCGCGGATCGCACGTAAACACGCCATCAACATCGGTGAAGATCTGGCAGGCGTCGGCGTTGAGCGCGCTCGCCAGCGCAATCGCGCTTAAATCCGAACCTCCGCGACCGAGGGTCGTCGTTTCGCCTTCCGCGCTTTGTCCTTGAAATCCGGCGACAATAACAATGTAATCATCAGCCAACAGTTCCTGGATCTGTTTCGGACTGATATTCGCGACCCGCGCCTTTGCGTGAATGCGGTCGGTCAAGATGCCCGCTTCGGCCCCGGTCAATGAAATGGCTCTCGCGCCGAGCGCATTCACAGCCATCGCGGTCAGCGCGCTCGCCGCCTTCTCGCCCGTCGCAAGCAGAACATCCATCTCGCGCTTGTCCGGATCGGGCGAAACTTCGCTCGCGAGCTTGATCAAGTTGTCGGTCACGCCCGCCATCGCGGAGATCACCGCGACGACCTGGCAGCCTTCCCGCTGCGTTTCGACAATTCGCCGGGCCACGTTTCGGATCCGTTCGGGATTTCCGACCGACGTGCCGCCGTACTTCTGGACGATCAGACGCATGACAAACTGCCCGACTCTAAACTAAAAACCGATCGCGCTCCGCACAATGTCCATGTTGGCCGGAACGGGTTCAAGGTTACCAATTCCACGTTGAATCGAATCCGGATCTTTCAATCCGTGTCCGGTGACCGTGCAGACAATTCGACTTCCATCCGGGATATTCTGCGACCATTTAAATAACCCCGCGATTGGCGCTGCGCTGGCTGGTTCAACGAAAATCCCTTCGTGGCTCGCGAGCCAGCTTTGTGCGGCAAGAATGTCTTGATCCGTCACAACTCCGACATCGCCTTTCGATTCATCTAACGCAGCGCGCGCTTGCTTCCAACTTGCCGGATTACCGATCCGAATCGCTGACGCGATCGTTTCAGGATTCTGGATTACTTTATCGTGAAAGATCGGCGCTGCGCCGGCGGCCTGGAAACCGATCATTGCCGGCAACTTTGTCGATTTTTCGCGTGCGCGAAATTCCCGGTAGCCCGCCCAGTACGCCGTGATGTTCCCGGCGTTGCCAACTGGTAACAGATGAAAGTCGGGCGCGTCCTCAAACTCGTCGATAATTTCAAATGCCGCAGTCGTTTGCCCGGCGATGCGATCCGGATTGATTGAATTCACGATTGCGAATTCATTTTGCTCGCCGAGTTCGCGCACGATCTGCGACGCGTCGTCAAAGTTGCCGTCGATTGCAACAATCTTTGCGCCGTGCGCAAACGCTTGAATCAATTTTCCAGTCGCAATTTTTCCTGCCGGTAAGACGACGGCGCATGGAATTCCAGCACGGGCCGCATAAGCGGCAGCCGACGCGGACGTATTCCCAGTCGACGCGCAAATCAATGCCTGCGCACCACGATCGATCGCTCGCGAAACCGCCACGGTCATTCCGCGGTCCTTGAACGAGCCAGTGGGATTTAGGCCTTCGTTTTTTACGAAGACTTCGCAGGCGCGGCCGACGTGTTCAGATAATTTTGGCGAGAAAATGAGCGGCGTGCTTCCCTCGCCCAACGAAACAACGGTCTCACACGGCGGAAGAAATTCCCGAAACCGTTCGATCACTCCCCTGCCCTTGCTCATTTGCGCCTCTTTTATCCGCAATTGTCATTCGAAATCAATTCGCGCGATTGTCGAGCGGCAACTGCGGTTGTAAGATCGACGATCATATGCCGGCGCTGACCGAAAAAGATAAACTCCGCCTTCTCACGCTCATGCTCGAGAGCCGGCATGCAGACTTGCGAGAGCAAAATCTAAATCGCCAGGGCAAAGGTCACTTTCACGTTTCAGGAATGGGCCACGAAGCGCTCGCCGCGGTTTCGATGCAAATGGATGCCGGCGATTACATTGTTCCGTACTATCGCGATCGCGGACTCGTGCTTGGCCGCGGAATGACCACTAAACAACTTGCGCTCGAATATTTCGCCAAACGCAAAACCGGTAGCGGCGGACGAATGATGCCGTCGCACTACAGCGACACCGATCTCCACATTTGGAGCGTGCCGACGCCAACAGGATCACAATTGCTGCCGGCATGCGGCTTTGCTTGGGGGATCAAATTGGACGGCAAAAATGATCTTGTTGTAACAACTGTCGGCGACGCGGCGACGCGTGAGGGCGATTTCTTCGAAGCAGTTTGTTTTGCGAAGGAAAGAAGGCTGCCGGTGCTATTTGTTGTCGAGGACAACGCTTACGGCATCAGCAGTCCGACGCGAGAAATCAATCCGCTCGTGCTTGGCGTTCTTGAACCGGACGAATGGACCGAACTTCCCGGCGAGGGCGTCCAGGAAATTTACGACGCGGCGGCGGTGGCGATCGAGAAAATGCGCGCTGGCGGCGGCCCGCATTTCTGGTGGGTGAAAATGGAACGGCTTTCAAGCCACACAAGTTCTGACGATCAGAAGCTTTATCGAACAGCGGAAGAACTGGCCGAAAGCGAAAGACACGATCCGCTCAAGTGCTGGAAGGAAAAATTAATCGGAGACGGTGTGCTGACGGCTGACGAATTCACGAGGATTGACACTGAAGTCAAGGAAAGGATCCGCGCTGAATACTCAGATGCAGAAAAAGCGGAAGATCCTTCGCCAAACGAATTGACGGCGAATGTGATCGGCGCATTGCCAAAAATCGACACGGAGATTCTTCCGCCTGGAAAATACCGAATTGGCGACACCGTGAACGAAACGTTGCGTCTCGGTCTCAAAGAAGACTCGCGTCGTGTGATTTTCGGCGAAGACATCGAAGATCCGAAAGGCGGTGTGTTTCGGCTTACCCAAAAACTTTCCACCGAATTTCCGAAACAGGTCTTCAATTCGCCGTTGGCTGAATCGACCATTCTTGGTGTGGCGTGCGGGCTCGCCGCTTATGGGCGTCGTCCGGTTTTCGAACTGCAGTTTATCGATTTCATTTATCCCGGGTTCAATCAGCTCGTCACCAACATCTCGACGTTGCGCTGGCGGTCGCTCGGAAATTGGAACTGTCCGGCGGTAATCTACGCGCCCTACGGCGCTTATCTGCCCGGGGGAAGTTTGTGGCACAGTCAGGCCAATGAATCCGCGCTTGCGCATTATCCCGGGCTTACGGTCGTAATTCCGAGTACGCCGGAAGACGCGGCGGGTTTGCTTTGGACTGCGATGCACGCCGAGGATCCCGTTCTGTTTCTAATTCCAAAGCACATGTTTTGGGCCGAGCGCGAATCGAAAGAGCCGGTTCGCTCAGTTCCATTCGGTCGCGCCCGCAAATTCCGCGATGGCTCCGACGTCACATTGGTCGCATGGGGAAACACAGTTGAGAAATCATTGGAAGCGCTCGCGAAGATCGGCAACGACGCTAGTGTCGACCTGTTCGATCTTCGCTCTATTGTGCCGTGGGACAAGGAAGCGATCGCTGCTTCGGTCCACAAAACCGGCCGGCTCGTGGTCGTGCAGGAGGACACCGAAAACTGCAGCGTCGGGCAGATGATCATTACCGACATCACATCGCAAACTGATCTCTGGAGCGAAATGGTCAGTCCACCAATTCTGGTCAGCAAAGCCAACGTCATGATCGGCTACAATCCGATTTACGAATACGCCGCGCTGCCGGATGTCGATCGAATCGTCGCTGCAATCCGTCGTTCCGCTTCAATTCAAACGTTTCGAGCCGAATCGCCGATCTTGCGCGATCGCAAACCAGCGACGATAGAAGCGGCGAAACCGGAGCCGCAGAAGGTCGAAATGCCTAACGGAAATGTGCAACCGATCACGGTGCCGATCATGGGCGAAGGCATTCGCAACGCCAAAATCGTTGCGCTTTTAAAAAATCCAGGCGACCCCATAGCCCTCGATGACGATCTTTGCGAAGTCGAAACCGATAAAGCAGTTTATCCAATTCAATCGTCTTTTGCGGGAACCATGGGCGAATGGAAAACAAAAGTCGGCGACACGGTCGATATCGGCCAGGAGCTCGGAACAATTCTGACAAGCGAGGTTTCAACGCCGCGCCACGCTGTAGAGGCCGGTCCGAGCGGGACCGGCAGTGTGCTGGCCGTACACTCGGAGGTTCGCGATCGGCACGATCACCACAAACAAATCGAACCCGCCCTTTCACCGACGATCACGCGAAAACTTTCTCGCGTCATTCCCGCTAATCTCCAAATGGACGCGCGTTGGGACGCAATTCGCAAAGCGCGCAACGCGGCGAAAAAGAAGAATGGCAAGAACGCCCCCTCGCCTTCCCTCATGATTGCGTGGGTCGTCGTTCGCGCGATGGAAAAACACGCGCCCTTCCGCCGGTTGATTCTCGGAGACGAGAGCATCGTCGAAAACGAAAACTTCGATCTGGGTATCGCAGTCGCGTTGGAGAACGAACGTCTCGCTACCGCGGTGATTGTCGACGCCAACAAGAAAAGCTGGGTCGAGTTCTTGAAAATCTATGATGAAACGGTCGCAGCAACGCGCGGCGGCAGAGTCGACGCGATGAATGCGCCGGTGGTGATCAGCAGTCTTGGCGCGTTCGGTGTGAGAGCCGGCGCGCCAATTGTGGTTCCGCCGTCGGTGGGAACTTTGTTCGTTGGCACGGCTCATCAGGAAATCGTTCCGAATGGCAAGAAAAATGAAACCGCCCAAGTGATTACGCTTTCGCTCACCTTCGATCACCGCGTCGTGAACGGCGCTGGCGCAGCGAGCTTCGTTCACGACATCAAGGAACGAATCGAATCGTTCAAGATCCCGTCAGACAGAGTCTCCGCAACCACCTAACGGGCGCAGCATTTTTTGTAAAGCGCTTTCGTTTCTTCCGCGATTCTGCTCCAACTGAAGTATTCGTCGGCGCGTTTGCGTCCCGCCCTGGCAAATTTCTCGCGCAATTGCCGATCCTTCATTAGCTGATTGATCCGCGCCGCGAGGTCGCGGGAAAATTTCTGCGGATTAGCGAGCTTGAAAGTTCCTTCCAGAAAATCAATCGGAACCAGAAATCCGGTCTCACCGTCGAGCACGACTTCCTTGATACCGCCAACCGCGCTCGCGACGACTGCAGTTTCGCAGGCCATCGCTTCAAGGTTGATGATGCCGAACGGTTCGTAGATCGACGGACAACAAAACACGGCTGCGTGAGAGTACAGTTCAACGATGGCTTTTCGATCGAGCATTTCCTCGATCCAGTAGATTTTCTTCCGTTCTTGTTGTGCCGTCGCGACGGCTTCCTTCATCTCCTCGCCGATCTCAGGTGTGTCAGGCGCGCCGGCACAAAGCACGATCGGGAAATCGTTGTCCATGAACTGGATCGCACGAACCAAATGAATGATCCCTTTTTGGCGTGTGATCCGGCCGACAAAGAGCAGGTACGGTTCCTTTGGATCGATCCCGTCACGGATCAGCGCATCCGCTTCATCCACGCGCCGATACTCGTCGAGGTCGATTCCATTGTGAATCACGTGAACACGGTTTGGATCGACATCGAACAGCCGCTCAATGTCGCGTTTGGTCTCAGCGGAAACGGCAATGATCGCATCCGCCATTTCCAATGCAGTCTTTTCAACCCAGAGCGAGAAATCATAGCCGCCGCCGAGTTGTTCGCGTTTCCAGGGACGCAATGGTTCCAAGGAATGCGTCGTGATCGCGAACGGAATTCCGTAACTCAGTTTCGCGAGAATCCCGCCGAAGTGGCTGTACCAAGTGTGACAATGAACGAGGTCGGCGTCGATATTCGTAGTGTTGAAATCAATGCAACGCCGAACGGCGCCGAAGACCGATTGGAGCGGTTTCGGACAGGTGAAATTGCTCGTATCGAGTTCGTATCCCTTGACCGCAAGGCGGCTGTTTTTGAAATCCTGATCTCCGAAGCAGCGAACATCGACATCGATTGTTTTTGCCAATTCGCGTGTGAGATAACCAACGTGCACTCCGGCGCCGCCATAAATGTGCGGCGGATATTCGTTGGTGAGGAAAAGGACTTTCACGTCCTCTCTTTAAACGCACCGTCAGTGAAGCGCACGCAGTTTTAGATTGGTTAAGTCTTGCGTGTCCCCCCGCAACTTTCGCTCGAGCCAGTCAATCGGTGAGAATACAATACATGCCAACTGCGAGCGCTTGCCGAACAGAGCGGCGGGAATGGACATGAGTTCGCACCCAGCGTCACCACGGACTGCCGCGAATAACAGAGATACTCCCAAAAGCGCACCGACTGCGAGTTCACCCTCGCCTCTGCCCAAAAGCAAGCTGCCCGGGCCGCCCGCTAAACAGACCGCCGCCGCCAACAGCGCATTTACGACAACTGCGGCAGCCCAATTTCTCAGTCCGAGAAACCAACGGGTAACGAGCAGATGAATGAAACTGTAGACAGCTATTAACCCGATGACTAAAAGCGTCGTTCTAAAAAGAAACCGCGCGTCCACTCGCCAAGAGGTATAGAGCAGGACGAC
>DATLJP010000032.1:0-9241 GCA_035538875.1 Chthoniobacterales bacterium
GTGTTCAGTGTGGTGAACACTCTTTTCTTTGCTCCCCCGGCTTACTCCAAGCCATACGAAATGGTGCAGCTTTTTTCTCAGGACAAGAAGGATCCGAAAAAGTTCCGCGGTTTTTCGTATCCAACCTACCTCGATATCCGCGATCAGAATTCGGTCTTGAGTGACGTGATGGGTTTCAATGTCGCGTTCGTCGGCCTTGGCCAGAAGGGCGATACGCGCCGCGCGTTTAGTGCAATCGTCACATCGAACTATTTCTCCGTGCTCGGTGTTCAGCTGGCCCGAGGCCGTGCATTTTTCCCGCAAGAGGAAACGCCTGGCCACAACGCGCCGGTCGTGATTGTGAGTTACAGTTACTGGGAAAAGCACAATCTCGATCCGGGCATTCTGGGCTCACAGCTATTAATCAACGGTCGCTCGTTCACAATTGTCGGAATCGCGCCCAAGGGATTCGTCGGCACGATGCAAATTCTTTCGCCGGAAGTTTGGCTCCCGATGAGTGTTTACGATCAGGTCGCCAATGATTTTGGATCGGATAACAAAACCACGATTGACGACCGAAAAGGGACGCAAGTGCGCATCATGGGCCGGCTTAAACCCGGGATGACGGCGGCCGCGGCCAAACCTGCGCTCGAAGGGCTCGCGGCCAATTTGGAAAAAGCATACCCGGTCGAACAAAAAGATCAGACATTCCTGGCGGCGCCAGTATCGCGTAATTCGCTCAGCAATAATCCGTCGGCCGAGAAAGGAATAAAAATGATTGCGCCATTGCTGCTTGGAATGGCGGTGGTGGTGTTGTTAGTGGCATGTCTTAATCTCGCCAACATGCTGCTCGCGCGTGGGACAGCGCGCCGGAAAGAAATCGCAATCCGTCTTGCGCTTGGCGGCAGCCGCTGGCGGATTGTTCGCCAACTTCTCACTGAAGGTTTTGCGCTGGCGATGCTGGGCGGCGTGGGCGGGCTCATTCTTGGACTCTGGTCCTCCGATTTGCTGGTTGGCTCAATGCGAAAACTGATGCCGCTCGACATTGTGTGGTTGGCTGGGCCGAACCCCGCAATCTTGGCGGCGACGTTTGGATTTTGTCTGCTGGGCACGCTCATGTTTGCGCTCGGACCGGCTTTGAAAATTTCACGGAGCGCGGTGGTGACAGATTTGAAGGAACACGCCGGCGAAGATGTAGTGCGTCGCCGAAAATTCTTGCCGCGTCACCCGCTTGTTGTTGTGCAAATTGCGTTCTCACTCGCGCTGATTACCGCTGCCGCTTTGTTCATTCGCGGCGCTGGCAAAGCTGCGTCGGTCGATACTGGATTAAGACCAGGCGCGAGTTACGTTTTGGAGGTCGATGCGAGTCTGGGCGGCTACGAACCTGCGCGCGCGCAGGAGCTTTATCGAAACTTGAGCGACAGACTTGCAGCGCTGCCTGGCGTGGAGCACGCGAGTATATCTTCAATCGTTCCATTTGGAATGTTTGAGCTCAGCAGAAAAGTACAACTCGCCGGGGTCCATTCCGCTCCGGACTCAAAGCCGGCGACTGCGGCAGACGGACTTGCTTTTGAAGTCGCATGGAACAGCGTCGGCGCGGATTATTTTTCAACGGTTGGACTGCCTGTGGTGCGTGGTCGCCCGTTCACTGAAGCGGAAGCGACCCAGCCGGGTCCAAAGGTCGCGGTGATTGATGAAATTTTGGCTAAGAAACTCTGGCCGGAAGGTGACGCGCTTGGACAACGCATTCAATATGCGGCCGCAAATGCTCCGGCGGCCCAAGGTGGCGGAGGCGCTCACGCCGGACGAAGCGCCGATTTGAATGAAAAGGAAAATCAGGACGAGACGATCGAAATAGTCGGTATCGTGCCGGCCTCGCGTCACGCACTCTTCGAAAAAGAACTGATCGGCGGAATTTATTTACCGTTCGCGCGTGGATTTCAAAGCGATATTTCATTTTTTGTTCGATTCCATTCGCTGTCGCCCGGAAGCGAGGCTAACACCGCAGACTTGCTTCGTCGTACCGTGCGGGATGTCGATCCTTCACTCCCGATTTTGTCGTTACGAACATTCGCGCAACATCTCGATTCAAACCTCGACCTTTGGCTTGTCCGCGCGGGTGCGGCTTTGTTTTCAATCTTTGGCGGCCTTGCGCTTGGTCTGGCGGTAGTAGGTCTCTACGGAGTTAAAGCTTACTCGGTCGCGCGGCGGACGCGGGAAATTGGCATCCGCATGGCGCTGGGTGCGCAGGCTGGAGCGGTGTTGCGCATGATCATGGGTGAAGGCTTTGTCATGCTCGCAACTGGACTTGTCCTTGGGTTGATACTCGCCATTGCGACGGCCAAAATTTTGAGCGGAATTCTTTATGAAGTTAGCGCGCTTGATCCAGTCGCCTTCACCATCGCGCCATTAATGTTGGCTATCGCCGCGGTAATTGCGACTTGGTTACCCGCGCGGCGTGCCACTCAGGTTAATCCAATTCAGGCATTACGCACGGAGTAGCCATGGAGCTATTTCAAAAACTGAATTCCGAAGGCACGACAATCATTCAGGTCACGCACTCGGAAAAGAATGCGGGATACGGAAATCGAATCATCCAACTGCGCGACGGCTGGGTGGTATGAAACGCAAACCTCAACCAACTAACTAAATATGTTCACTACCCTTCGCAATACGCTCTTCGTCTTGCTCCTTTCGCTCAGCGCTTCAGTTGCGTCTGAAGAAAATCTCTCGCAGCACATCGATGTAACGCCCGGCGGAAAACTGGTAGTCGACGTGGAGTTCGGAACGATCCAAGTCGGGGCCGGCGCAGATGAAAAGATTGCGCTCGAAGCGCACCGCAGGGTCGAGTTTGGCGATGAGACTAAGGAGAAAGAATATCTCGCAGCGGCGCCGATCACGGTGACCAAGGAGGGCAACGTCGTAACGGTCCGAGCGCGGCGCAAAGAATCGTGGATCGACTGGAATTTTGGCCATTCAAAAATGGACGCCAGTTACACCTTGCATGTTCCAAAAAAATTCGACCTGGACTTACAGACCAGCGGTGGAGACATCGCGGCGGTTGATGTCTGGGGAAGTCTGAAGGCGCATACGAGTGGGGGCAAATTGGAGTTCGCGGATTTGGAAGGCCCGCTTACCGCAAACACCAGTGGAGGATCGATAAGAGTCGAAGGTTGCCGGTGTCCGACCGAAATCAAAACCAGCGGTGGCGACATCTCTGTTTTGAATAACGCAGGCGTTTTGCATGCCAAAACGTCGGGCGGTCGAATCGAAGTGCACAATCTCTCCGGAGACGCGGATTTGGAAACGAGCGGCGGTGATCTCATTTTGGAAAAGATTAGGGGAAAGCTCATTGGCAAAACGTCGGGTGGCTCCATTCGCACTTCCATTCCCGCTGAAGTTGTCGGCGATCTGCAGTTGAGGACCTCCGCCGGAAATATCGACCTTGCTGTACCGGAGAATGCCGCACTCGATATTGATGCCCGAACAAGTGTCGGCCGTGTGATCAGCGAGCTTCCACTCGCTACTAGCGAATCAGGACATGAACATTTGCGCGGAACGCTTAACGGCGGCGGAAAATCGGTAATCCTCAAGACTTTGGCCGGAAACATCACGCTTAAGCGTGCTTCTTCCCAGCTAGCGGAGCGTTGAAGAAAGAAATAATTATGATTCTAGATTCATTTCGTCAGGATGTGCGCGTCGGCCTGCGCGTGTTATTCAAAGATAAAGCATTTTGCCTCCTGGCCGTGCTCGTTCTCGGGCTTGGCATCGGCGGCGCGACGACACAGTTCACTATTGTTAACGCGATTGTGTTGCGGGGCTTTTCCTTTCCACATCCTGAACAACTGGTGAGTGTCGGATTGATCGACCCCAAGGCGAGCGATCAAAACAACAACTTCGGTATCGGCAATATTCCGACCGCTCAGGACTACGAAGATCTCAAAACGGCCCAGAAGTCGTTCTCAATGATGGCTGGTTACCTCAACGGGTCCACAATCAACGTCACCTACAAGAATACTCCCCAGCGCTACACAGGCGGATACGTCACGGAGGACTTTTTCAAAATCATAAGGGTTTCTCCGGTGTTGGGTCGCGATTTCACGGCTGAGGACAATAAGCCGGGCTCGGAGAAAGTCGTGATTCTCGGTGACGAAATCTGGAGGCGCGATTTTGGCGCCGACCCCAAGATTGTCGGGCAAAGTGTCCGAATTAACGGCAAAGCTGCGACCGTCATCGGCGTGATGCCTCCGAATTTTAAGTTCCCGATCTCAGAGGAACTTTGGACCCCTCTATATAATGAGTTCCCGCCGACGCCCCGGGGCGGCCTCTTTCTCGGGGCCAACAATCGCGCGCCCGCGGTGATGGGCCGGCTCAAACCCGGTGTGACTCTCGATCAAGCGAACGCGGAGATGATCGCGATTGCGCGGCATCTGGCCGAGGACAAC
Source organism: Chthoniobacterales bacterium (assembly GCA_035538875.1). Lineage (GTDB taxonomy): Bacteria > Verrucomicrobiota > Verrucomicrobiia > Chthoniobacterales > UBA10450 > AV40. The sequence continues at coordinate 4,425 of DATLJP010000032.1, forward strand.
CCGAAGACAAACCAGAACTTCACGTCGGCGAGCCTGCAGCCCCTCCTGCATACATTCACGGGCGTGCAATTTCGCCAGACCGTTTGGGCGATGCTCGCTGCGGTCATCCTCGTTTTGGTGATTGCGTGCGTGAACGTGATGAACATGCAGTTCGGTCGCGCGGCATTGCGGGCCAAAGAATTGGCGATTCGCGGAGCGCTCGGTGCGACCCGTTGGAGACTCGTGCGTCAAATGTTGACCGAAAGCCTGGTAGTCGCGGTGTTCGGCGCGGTCGCGGGCGTGATGATCGCCTATTGGTCGATCGATTTCTTCATTCGCGCGATTAGCTCCTTGCCCTTTCCGGCGCCTTACTACTGGAGGTTCACAATCGATGGCCCTGTACTCGTTTTCACGGTGCTGATCACTCTGCTGGCTACGATCGCCTCCGGTTTGGTCCCGGCGTTTCTGAGCGCCAGGGGCAATGCCGCCGAGATCATGAAAGAAGGCGGGCGCGGCAACAGCAATCGTCTGGTTAATATGATCACGCGCACTTTGGTTGTCGGCCAAATTGCTTTGACCGCTGGGCTTTTGATCGCGGCAACTTTGGAAATCAAATCGATCCGCAATCAAATGAAGCTCGACTACGGTTATGACGAGAACGCGATTTACGCGGTGCGCATGGCTTTGATGGAGGGCGCCTACCCAAGCGAGGACGCGCGCCAGGAATTTTTCAAGCGCGCGGTGCGCTCGTTGCGGGTCAATCCCCAGATTGAGTCCGTCGCAATGAGCAGTCGCTTTCGCATGACCTTTGACGGCCAGGGTCAATATGAAGTCGACGGCCAAAATTACCTGACGGATCGAGATCGGCCTCGGGGAAATTTCGAATCAGTCTCGGACAGCTATTTCGCCGCTCTTGGTCTGAAAATTCTCGAAGGCCGCGATTTTACCGTCGATGACTCGGACATGAAACAACCGGTCGCAATCGTGAATGCCAGTTTTGCCCGAAAGTACTGGGGCAATCAAAGCGCGCTCGGTCATCAGGTCCGGATTTTCAATCCCGGGCAGCCGACGCAGTGGCGGACCATTGTCGGCGTTGTGCCGGACACCTTGATGCAAGGCCCGTTCGATCAGCAAACCGAGAACGTCGGATTTTACATGCCGTTGCTTGGCGCATCGCCGGCCCCTCAATTTTGCACCATCCTTGCTCGTCCACGCGCGGGCCAACGGGCTGAGGCTCTTGGCCCCGCTTTGAGCAAAGCAGTCGCTGAGCTCGATTCCAATCTGCCGACTTATTTCCCTGGAACACCTGGACGGTTTCACAATGAGATTCTTTCCGGCAATCGTATCGTCGCGACGTTGTTCATCATCTTCGGGGTCGTCGCGTTCATTTTGTCAGCGGTCGGGCTTTATGGCGTGATGAGTTTTTCGGTGAATCAACGCACTCAGGAATTTGGAATTCGCATGGCTTTGGGCGCGGACGCGCGGCGGATTTTCAGAATGGTGATGACTCAGGGTGCGTGGCAATTGATGATTGGACTGGTTCTTGGCATTGGCGGAGTCGCCTTGTTGTTCGGTGTCGTGGCCACGGCGGCTTTGAAGAACATCCTCTTCAAAGTCAATGCGCTCGATCCAACGATTTACTTTGCGGTCGCTGGACTGCTCACGCTAGTCGCGGCCGTTTCCTGTTTCGTGCCCGCGCGTCGTGCCACGCGTGTCGACCCCATGGTTGCGTTGCGTTATGAATAACCACTGGTTTGCGGTCCGGCAACTGATCAAGAACCCGGCATTCTCAGCGGTTGCCATCGCTACGCTCACCCTCGGGATCGGCGCTAACAGTGCAATCTTTAGCGTGATTGATGCAGTGTTGCTCCGTCCGCTCCCCTTTTCAGAAGGTCGAAGGGGAGTATCCATATCTTAGGGTGAAGTGGACGCATCTTATTCTCGTTAGGCCAATCTCGCGGGACCGCCCGTGGCTCACGACAGGAACGCGCGAGGATGGCGTAGGATTGCTGAAGGTGAGCGAGGCGGTACTGCCATACTTCCGATCCAGCAGGACGATGGTGGCTCGAGGTCAAGCGTCCGCAATCCAGAATACAACGTCCGGCAGTGCGTTTCCCTGTTTACCAAAGAAGTTCCTGCAGCGTTTTGATTCTAGCGACCATAAGATTGCATTTCTCTTCCATCGAAGTTGCGGCATCACGTTGTTTCAACCATTTGATTTGCTCCTGCTTCACTTCGGCAAATCGAGTGGACGGCAAAATCAATCGCGCGGTCGTATAAGCGGCGTTCATCTGTTGATCGAGCCATTTTGCCTTCTCGTCCTGGGTTTGAAACGACTCGTCTTTGAGATCGGAGTCGATGTCGCCGAAGGTTGTCGCATCGTACTCCTCCGGCCCCAAACGTTGCGCTTGGGCGTTCAGCCATTTCTTTGACCGCAAATCGAAGGTCCCAAAGAAAAGCCCGTACCGACAATGCTTTGGATCAAGCTCCTTCGGATCCGTTGTCGAGCTGGCCCGGACCTGCACGCTTCGGTTCGCGCCGATGCGGAAGTAAGTCGTGGCGTCGCCGCCGCTGCCCTCCTCGCCATCATGCGACTTTTCGTTTTTCCAGATAGCGGTGGCGAGGGCTTTATCGATTCGCTTCCCAATCTCCGTTTGAATGAAATTGGAATCCTTCGGTTCGAGGATCGAAATGGAGTCAAATCCGAATCGCCCGTCGTATTGCACAACGCACCAGCTCGAATCCGGCGCCCAGATAGTTTTCAAGCCGCGATGATTTTGGTGCTCGAAATAATCGGCGCCCTGAATCTTTCCCATCAACCGTCGGTCCTTTAGGTTGGCGAAATAGTTTGTATCTTCCAGAGATCCGTCCTTTTCCCAGGCCTCATAGGTCGGAACAAGAATGCCATATCGCTCGTCAGGGGATTTGGACTCTTCGTAAACGATGTATCCGTCCGGCCAATCAGCAGCAGCGACCGTCCTCGACACGGCGATGCTTACAGATAGCGTGAGAAAAATCCAAAGTCGCCTCATACGACCAACAGTGAGAATAGTCACTGATTGTCTTGCAAAAAGGAAGAATTCTTCCCGCTAATACATCTGCAAGCGAAGAAAACGCTGCGCAAAAACGATGAAGCCAACGACCCCAAATCCAATGACCCCCGGCATGTGTGCCACGAACCTTGCCGTGGCTTATCTCTATCTCGTTAGGCGATGAATCCGGATCGACTCAAGCAATTTCGCGAGAACGCCCCTCGGAACGATTCGCGCAGCGCCACCGCGCGTGCCGTGTTAAGTTTAAGCTATCGGAGAACCGTGAACCGGCACATTTCGCTAGGCGCCCTGGCGCTCATCGTTCTGCTGCTCGCCGGAAGGGCGGCCGCAGAAACGCCGAACCGCATCACCATTCTGTACGACTCGTTCGGCAAATCTCAGTCGCTGACCATGGATTGGGGTTTCGCAGCCCTAGTCGAATACGGCGGCAAACGCATCCTTTTCGACACCGGGAACAACGCTCAAATCTTTGAACACAACATAAAGGCGGCGGGTGTCGATCTACGCAACCTCGATTGCGTGGTTATGTCGCATCGTCACGGTGACCACATGGGCGGGTTGGCCTACTTGCTCAAGGTGAACCCTACCGTGAAGATTTACGCGCCAAAGGAGAGATCCGGAGTTTATGGCGACGACCCGCCCAGCAGTACCTGGTATCGCAAGGATCCGTCTCTGCCCGTGGAACAGCGTTATTACGGCGGCGTGCCACCCGAAGTAATACGCATGGGATCGGCCTGGCCTAGCGCCAACTTTCAACTGATCGATAAGAATACCGAGATCGCGGCCGGTATGCATCTAATTGCACTGGTGTCTGACAAACCCGGTACGCTCGAATTGCGCGAGCTGTCGCTCGCCATCCGCACACCTGCCGGCCTCGTACTGGTGGTCGGTTGCTCGCACCCTGGCGTGGAGCACATCGTGCAGGAGGCCAGTGTGATCGATCCTCACATTAATATCCTGTTCGGCGGCCTGCATCAGATCCAGGCACCGGATCCTGAAGTGGAGCGCATTGCCGCTGTGCTGCACAACCAATACAAGCTGGAGCGCGTGGCGCCGGGACATTGCACCGGCGAGCCGGAGTTCGCTGCCCTCAAGAGAGCATTTGGTGACCACTACGTGTATGCGGGCGTGGGATCAGTGGTTGATTTGCCGGGCGGTACTTTAGCTGGGACAGCAAGCGGAGGGCAGTAGGCTTGCAGCAGACCAGTTTTATTGGCTGTTAGTCGTCGAGGCGCTCGGACAGGCCTAACCAACCGATGAAGCCAACGGCCCCAGACCAAATGCCGCGGCGAATCTTGCCGCCAACCTGCAGATTTCGGCACAAGTACGCGCGCGCGCGTATTTGTCCGAAAAGTGTGTGGCCAGCAAAAGTAAGATAAAATCCGATGCCGATTTGGTTTAAAAACTTAGCCGAACCATGCTTGTTAAAGGAACGCCACCTTGCGTTAGCATTTTGCGTTAGAGGGGATTAAGACGCGCTTTTCTCTGTGGTCGCATCATAGCGGGAGGCAGCGGCTCTTCTTTTCGATTGAAGTCAACGGCCCCCGAGCGAATGACATCGAGTCTGTTTGCGACAACACCCTGCCGTGGCTTATCTATTTCTCGTTAGCCTCTTATGCCGCCCTTTAAGCGTCGCACAGCTTGGCGCGTTCTTGTCGTAGTTTCGCCGTTTGTATTGTGCGTTAGCATCGGAATGGTTGCAGGCATCCACCGGGGACTGCACAACGAAGCTGCAGCGCAGTATCGCTCCGACGATCTTTCAGCCATGAACGGCATACACGAGTC